>DATKRB010000001.1:0-103302 GCA_035532415.1 Acidimicrobiales bacterium
GGGGCGGGGCCCCTCGACATCGCCGAATTGTCCCCTGGCCACAAGCTCGAGGAGGTTGCGTGCCCGTCAGGATCGCCATCGGAATGGCCGTCACGGCCGCTGCTCTCGTCATCGCAGGCCGCCGGTTCCACTGGCTGTCCCGCCTGATCCGGGCCGGGCGCCCTGCCCCCGGCCGGACCAGGGGGAGCTTCCTCCCGCGTGCCGAGGCCGAGATCACCGAGGTGGCCGGCCAGCGCAAGCTGCTGCAGTGGACCATCCCCGGCACGGCCCACTTCTTCACCATGTGGGGCTTCACCATCCTGTTGCTCACCATCGTCGAGGCCTACGGCGACCTCTTCTCCAAGACCTTCGCGTGGCCCGGCTTCGGGCACACCGCGGTGATCGGTTTCGTGGAGGACTTCTTCGCCGTGGCGGTTCTCGTCGCCCTGGTGGTGTTCTCGATCATCCGCCTCGTGAACGCCCCGTCCCGCAAGCAACGCAGCTCACGCTTTTACGGATCGCACACGGGTGCGGCCTGGCTGGTGCTGGGCATGATCGCCCTCGTGATCATCACCCTGCTCGGGTACCGCGCCGCGCAGACCAACACCGGTGACTTCCCCTTCGGCTGGTGGGCGTTCGCCTCCAACGGTATCGGCCGGGCGCTGCATCCCCTCGGAACGGGCGTCAACAGCGTGCTCGAGACGGTGTTCCTCATCCTGAACATCACGGTGATCATGGGCTTTCTGGTCTTCGTGTCCTACTCCAAGCACCTGCACATCTTCATCGCCCCGATCAACGTCGCCTTCTCGCGCCGCCCCAGGGCGCTCGGCGGGCTCGACAAGACCCCGGACATGGACATGGAGAGCGTCACCGAGGACACGGTGTTCGGTGTCGGGCTGGTCGAGCAGTTCACGTGGAAGCAGATGCTCGATTTCGCGACCTGTACCGAGTGCGGTCGGTGCCAGTCGGTCTGCCCGGCGTGGAACACCGACAAGCCCCTTTCGCCCAAGCTCCTCGTCATGGGCCTGCGCGACAACATGTTCGCCTCTTCGGGGCGCCTGCTGGCGAAGCACGGGGGCGAGCCCGAGACCGGGGCGGGAGAGACCGAGGTGCAGACCCTGGTGCCCTTCACCATCGAGCCTGACGTGCTGTGGGCTTGCACGACGTGCGGCTCCTGCGTGGAGCAGTGCCCGGTGGACATCGAGCACGTCGACGCCATCGTCGACATGCGCCGCTACGAGGTGCTCATGGAGTCCCGGTTCCCCTCCGAGGCCGGCCTCATGCTCCGCAACATCGAGAACCAGGGCGATCCGTGGGGGCTCGGGCAGTCCAAGCGGACCGAATGGACCGGTGCTCTCGACTTTGAGATCCCCGTCGTGACCGACTCCATCCCCGACGACGTCGAGTACCTGTACTGGGTGGGTTGCGCCGGAGCGCTCGACGAGCGTGCCCGCAAGGGCGTGCAGGCGACGGCCCGGATCCTTCACCGCGCCGGGGTGACCTTCGCCATCTTGGGGCCGAAGGAGTCGTGCACCGGCGACCCGGCCCGGCGGCTGGGCAACGAGTACCTCTACCAGGAGCAGGGCCGGGCCAACGTGGCCACGCTCGACGGTGTCGGAGCACGCAAGATCATCGCCAGCTGCCCGCACTGCTTCAACACCATAAAGAACGAGTACCCGGCCCTGGGGGGCAATTACGAGGTCGTCCACCACGCCCAGCTGCTCGAGCACCTCGTGGCTGCGGGCAAGCTGGTGCCCGGCGCCGGGTACCGGGGAAAGGTGACCTACCACGACCCCTGCTACCTGGGACGCCACAACCGGGTGTTCGACGAGCCGAGATCGGTGATCGACGCCATCCCCGGGGCCGAGCAGGTGGAGATGGGGCGGTGCCGGGAGCGAGGGTTCTGCTGCGGGGCCGGGGGCGCTCGGATGTGGATGGAGGAGAGCATCGGCCGGCGCGTGAACATGGAGCGAACCGCCGAAGCGCTCGGCACCGGGGCCGACGTCGTGTCGACCGCGTGCCCGTACTGCATGATCATGCTCGACGACGCCGTCCGGGCGAACGCCAAGGAGGAGGAGGTCCGGGTTCTCGACCTCTCCCAATTGGTGGAGGAGTCGATGTTGGCTCCGGCCGCCGCAGGGGCCGCGGACCCCACCGGCGCCGTCCCTCCTTCGACGACTCCCTGACCGATCTCCGCCGCCCCCCGGCTACCGCCTCCGGGCTACCGCCCGATCATCCCGTAGGCGTGCGTCGGGTGCAGACGGGCGACCACCCGGCCGTCCGCGACCATTGCCCGGCGGTACTCGTCCCAGTCGGGGTGCTCCTCACCGCGGACGTCGCGGTACAGGGTCACCAGTTCGTCGACGACGGCGTCGTGGGGGTCCCGCGCCACGTCGCTGAGCTCCACCGTGCCGTCGAGGACCACATAGGCCCAGAAGCTGTCCCCGGGCACGTACAGCGAGCCCCGGGGGTCCCGACGGAGGTTCCGGGTCTTCGCCCGCTGGTCCGTGACCGAGATGCGGATGTCGTCCCCGTCGAGCCGGTAGACGATGTTGGAGAGCTGCGGTCGCCCGTCCCGCCGAAGGGTGGTCAGCACGCCTTCGGATCGTGCCCGGGCGAACGCGATCGCTTCGGCCAGCTCCATCGTCAGATCCGGTCCCTGGTCATCGAGTCAACCGTAGCTGCCGGTCCGGGCGAGTTCACGTGTTGGTAACACGCGCGTAGCAGCGAGGAAATCCCCCCCCTCCATACTGGCGGCGGCAACGGGTGCCCGGTGGTCTCCGGTCGGTCGCAGCCCGCGTGAAGCGGTCGGCGTCGAGTGGTCAGGCCATTTGCGAACGAACACCTTGAGAGGAGCTCGGAGCGTGCTGGCAGCGGCAAGCTTTATCCCATATCCACATTGGCTGAATTCGGGTGACAACACCTGGCAGCTGGTGTCCGCCACCCTGGTCGGCCTGATGAGCCTGCCCGGCATCGCCGTGCTGTATGGCGGCCTTGTCCAGCGCAAGTGGGTGGTGAACACCATGCTCATGGCATTCGCGGGCTTCAGCCTTGTGCTGCTGGTCTGGGTCCTCTGGGCGTACAACATGGGGTTCTCGAGCGAACAGTTCTCCGTGTTCGGGGCCAAGGGAACCGGGTTCTTCAACAACCTCATCGGCAGACCCTGGCCGATCCTCACGCACTTCGGTGAACAGAACCAGGCGACGTCGCTCGCACAGACCGACGTGCCGTTCCACTTCCCGAACGCCACCCTGGCGTACTTTCAGGTGGTCTTCGCCGCCATCACGCCGCTCCTGTTCCTCGGGAGCATTCTCGGGAGGATGAAGTTCCGGGCCTGGCTCGTGTTCGTCCCCTTGTGGATCACCTTCGTGTACGCGGTCAACGCCAAGCTGCTGTGGGGCGGCGGGTTCTTCGCCATGAAGGGCGCGGTCGACTACTCGGGTGGGTACGTCATCCACCTGGCGGCAGGCGTCACCGGCTTCACGCTGGCGGCGATCGTCGGGAAGCGGCTCACCCGTGACCGGCTGCACGCGGTGCCCAACAACCTGATGCTGGTGGCGGTCGGGGCCGGCATCCTGTGGCTCGGTTGGAACGGCTTCAACGGTGGTGACCCGTTTTACGCCGGGGTGGACGCGGCCTCCGCCGTCCTCAACACCAACATCGCCACCGCGGCCGGTCTGACCACGTGGATGCTGATGGACATGTTCTTCACCAAGGAGCGCAAGCCCACCTTCCTCGGTGCCATCAACGGCATGATCTGCGGCCTGGTCGGCATCACGCCCAGCGCAGGTTGGGTGGACGGCTACGGCGCCATCCTGGTGGGGTTGATCTGCTCCACCGTCGTGTGGATCGCCTGGAACTTCCTCTCGAAGGTCAGGCCCTTCAGCCAGGTGGACGACGCTCTGGGTGTCATCTACACCCACGGCTTCGCCGGTCTGACGGGAGGCCTGCTGGTCGGGTTCCTCGCCGACCCGGGGATGGTGCAGTACATCGGGGTCGGCAAGACACCCTCGTTCGTGGTGGACGGTCTCTTCTACGGTGGAGGCTGGCACCAGGAGTGGGAGCAGTTCCTGGCGGCCGTCTGGATCATCGTGTTCACTGCGATCGCCACGACCATCCTCGCCTACATCACGAAGTGGATCTGCCGTGGCCTGCGGGAGAAGGACGACGTGCTCGAGATCGGCGACGTGGCCATTCACGACGAGGAGGTCTACCCGCAGGAGACCTTCGCCGAGCGGGTCTCGGCCATGTCGGCGGCCGACCGGGGGGTGGAATGATGGCATCACCCCTCGGCGGCGTCGTCCGCCGGATGAAGGCGAAGTGCGTGCAGCAGCAACGATCGAAGGGAGCGCAGGCGTGAAGCTCGTGGTGGCCGTCCTCAAGCCGTTCAAACTGGACGATGTGAAGGAGGTCCTCAAGAACGTCGGGGTGCAGGGCATGACCCTGACCGAGGCCCAAGGGTTCGGGAGGCAACGGGGGCACACCGAGGTCTACCGGGGTGCCGAGTACGAGGTCGACTTCGTGCCGAAGATCCGCATCGAGGTCGTGGTCGACGATGCCCAGGTCGACGAGGTGGTCGACGCGATCGTCGGGTCGGCCGCGACGGGCAAGATCGGAGACGGCAAGGTCTGGGTCGTCCCGGTGGAGACCGTGGTCCGGGTCCGGACCGGCGAGCGGGGCACCGACGCCCTGTAGGCGGGCGGTGCAGCAGCCGGGGTCCCCCTACCCCGGGACGGAGGGGTCGGGTCGATAAAGGCCCGGCCCCTCCGGGCTGTCCGCCGGTCGCCCACGCCAGGTCGCCCCGCCCCGCCGGAGGAATCTGGTCAGCCGGCCTGGCGGGAGACCGCCTCGGCGGCGGCCCGGGCCGCCTCGGCGTCTCCGAGGTAGCCGGCGCCCAGCACGCGCAGGTCGTTGCCGAGCCGGTACCGGTACGGGATGCCCGTGGGGATCTCGAGATCGACGATGTCGTCGTCGGAGATGCCGTCGAGGTGCTTGCGGAGAGCCCGCAGGCTGTTGCCGTGGGCAGTGACCAGGACCGCCCCGCCCCGCCCGCCGGCCGAGAGCAGGTCCGGAACGATGGCGTCCTCCCAGTAGGGGACGACGCGCCGCACCACGTCGGCCAGGCATTCGGTGGCGGGGAGCGCGTCGGCCGGCACGTCCCGGTACCGGGGGTCGTCCGAGGCACTTCGCCGGTCGCCCGCGGGGAGCGGCGGAGGGGGAACGACATAGCTCCTTCGCCAGAGCTTCACCTGCTCGGCTCCGTGGATCTCGGCCGTCTCCTTCTTGTTGCGACCCTGCAGGTCCCCGTAGTGCCGCTCGTTGAGCCTCCAATGGCGCCGGACCGGCAGCCAGCTCCTGCCGACCACCCCGAGAGCCAGCTCGGCCGTCCTGATCGCCCTGGTCTGCACCGATGTGTGCAGGATCCGCAGATCGAGGTCGTCCACGGCGGCCAGCAGCCGCCCCGCCGCCCGGGCTTCCTCCTCTCCTTGGGGGCTCAGGTCGACGTCCTCCCAACCGGTGAAGAGGTTGAGGGCGTTGTAGACGGACTGACCGTGGCGGAGGAGCACGAGATCAGGCACTTTCAGAGCGTAGCGCCGGCCCCGGACGGGCTCCTCGAGGCAGGGGCGCTCGGCCGTGAGCCGAATTGATCAGAAACTTAATACTATGGCACTCAACTTTGTTGTATCATGAAGCACAAGCAGCGCCGGGCGACGAAACGCCAGGCAGGAGACAGTCAGGAAGGACGAAACCATGCCCAAGGCGGTAGGAATCGATCTCGGAACCACCAATTCGGTCGTCAGCGTTCTCGAGGCCGGAGAGCCCACGGTGATCCCCAACGCGGAGGGAGGTCGGACCACGCCGTCGGTCGTCGGGTTCTCCAAGGCCGGGGAGGTGCTCGTGGGCGAGGTGGCCAAGCGCCAGGCCATCACGAACCCCGAGCGGACGATCCGATCGGTGAAGCGCCACATGGGCTCCTCGTGGTCGATCGACATCGACGGGAAGGCCTACACGGCGCAGGAGATCTCGGCCCGGATCCTCGGCAAGCTCAAGCGGGACGCCGAGGCTTACCTGGGCGACACGGTGAACCAGGCGGTGATCACCGTCCCGGCGTACTTCGACGACGCGCAGCGGACGGCGACCAAGGAGGCCGGCCAGATCGCCGGCCTCGAGGTCCTGCGGATCATCAACGAGCCGACCGCGGCCGCGCTGGCCTACGGGCTCGACAAGGAGGACCAGGACCGGACCGTCCTCGTCTTCGACCTCGGTGGAGGGACGTTCGACGTGTCGGTGCTCGAGATCGGCGAGGGCGTCTTTGAGGTGAAGTCCACGTCGGGCAACACCAAGCTGGGTGGTGACGACTGGGACGAGAAGGTCATGGACTGGCTGGTGAAGACGTTCAAGGACACCGAGGGCGTCGACCTGTCCAACGACAAGATGGCCATGCAGCGCCTGAAGGAGGGCGCGGAGAAGGCGAAGATCGAGCTCTCCTCGGTTCAGGAGACCCAGATCAACCTGCCCTTCATCACAGCGACGTCCGAGGGCCCCAAGCACCTCGACGTCAAACTGACACGGTCCAAGTTCAACGAGCTCACCTCCGAGCTGGTCGCCGCCTGCAAGGGCCCGTTCGAAGCCGCAATAAAGGACGCGAACCTCAAGACCTCCGACATCGACCACGTCGTGATGGTCGGCGGGTCGACCCGGATCCCGGCCATTCAGGATCTCGTGCAGTCCCTCACGGGCAAGGAGCCCCACAAGGGGGTCAATCCCGACGAGGTGGTCGCCATCGGCGCGGCCGTACAGGCGGGTGTCCTGAAGGGCGAGGTGAAGGACGTCCTCCTCCTCGACGTGACGCCGCTCAGTCTGGGGATCGAGACGAAGGGCGGGGTCATGCACCGGCTCATCGAGCGGAACACGACCATCCCGACCAAGCGGTCCGAGGTGTTCACGACCGCGGAGGACAACCAACCCTCGGTCGAGATCCACGTGTTGCAGGGTGAGCGGGAGATGGCTTCCTACAACAAGACGCTCGGCAAGTTCCAGCTGGTGGACCTTCCGCCGGCGCCGCGCGGGGTGCCCCAGATCGAGGTGACCTTCGACATCGACGCCAACGGCATCGTGCACGTCGGTGCCGAGGACAAGGCGACCGGCAAGACGCAGTCGATGACCATCACCGGGCAGTCGTCGCTGGCCAAGGACGACATCGAGCGGATGGTCCGGGATGCCGAGTCGCACGCCGAGGACGACCGCCGGCGGCGCGAGGAGGCCGAGGTCCGCAACACCGCCGACACGCTCGTCTACCAGACGGAGAAGCTGCTCCGCGAGCAGGGCGAGAAGTTCGAGGGCACGGAGAAGGAAGACGTGTCCTCCGCTCTGCAGAAGGTGAAGGAGTCGCTTTCGGGGACCGACATCGAGGCCATCAAGACCGCGACCGAGTCCCTGATGACGGCGAGCCAGGGCTTCTCGC
This sequence comes from Acidimicrobiales bacterium, assembly GCA_035532415.1. GTDB lineage: Bacteria > Actinomycetota > Acidimicrobiia > Acidimicrobiales > RAAP-2 > DATKRB01. The sequence goes on from DATKRB010000001.1 coordinate 7,445, forward strand.
AGCGGCTCTACGAGCAGGCCTCGCAGTCGGCGACCTCGGGTGCAACGGCCGGGGACGGCTCGCCGCCGGCGGACGAGGCCGGTGACGACGAGGTGGTCGACGCCGAGATCGTCGACGAGCGATGACCGATCGTCCCGACCGGCCGACCGGGGGGCGTGGTCCCCTCGGCGGCCCGCCCGGTTCGTCCGACCGCCCGGCCGGCCCGAACGACGCTGACCGCGTTGCCCAGAACGGCTCTCGGGCGCAGGATGCGAGCCAGGCCCCGCCTCGCGACCCGCACGCCGGGCAGGAGGCGGCGCCCACCGGGGAGAGCACCGGCGGACCCCCGGCCCGGACCGCTGACGAGACCGCTGACGAGACCGCTGACGAGGCGGACGAGGTTCTCGGGACGGACGAGGTGGCCGTCACCGAGGTGCTGCTCTCCGATCCGGCGGCGCTGGCTGCCGAAAGGGACGAGTACCTCGGAGCGCTCCAGCGGCTCAAGGCGGATTTCGACAATTTCCGCAAGCGCGTGGTGCGCCAGCAGGAGGAACAGGCCGACCGTGCCGCATCGGACCTGGTGGGAAAGCTCCTGCCGGTTCTCGACACGCTCGACCTCGCGGCCGCCCATCTCGGCACCGGCGCCGAGGAGGACGCGGCGTCGCAGGCGGTGGAGGCCCTCGGCCAGGCGCGGGCGCAGCTCATCGACGTGCTGGCGAAGGAGGGACTGCAACGGGTGGACGAGACCGACGTGGCCTTCGACCCGGCGGTGCACGACGCGGTGGCGCACGCCCCCGCGGGTGACGCCGACGAGCCCGACACGCTCGTCGACGAAGTGATGCGGTCCGGGTACCGGTGGCGAGGTCACGTGCTCCGTCCCGCCATGGTCCGCGTCCGGGGGTGAGATGCCTCCGCAACGGGAATGGTTCGAGAAGGACTTCTACAAGGTCCTCGGGGTGCCGTCGTCGGCGACCGACAAGGAGATCACCCGCGCCTACCGGAAACTGGCCAAGCAGTACCACCCCGACGCGAACCCCGGTTCCGAGGAGCGTTTCAAGGAGATCGCCGCCGCCTACGACGTGCTCGGAGATGACAAGCAGCGCAAGGAGTACGACGAGGTCCGGAGGCTCGGCCCGGTGGCGGGCGGCTTCGGGATCCCCGGCGGAGGACCCGGGGGCGGCGGGTTCCGGGTAGAGGACATGGGGGATCTCGGGGACCTGTTGGGGGGTCTCTTCGGCGGCGGCGGCCGGGCCGGTCGACGCCGCGAGCGCGGGCCGCAGAGGGGCGCGGACGTCGAGGCCGAGCTGCACCTGTCGTTTCAGGACGCCGTCCGGGGGGTCACGACGTCGGTCAACATCCCCCAGGAGTTCCGCTGTCACTCCTGCCACGGCACCGGGGCGGCCCCCGGGACCGACGTCCACACCTGCCCTCGTTGCAACGGCCGGGGGACGCTCGACGACAATCAGGGCCTCTTCTCCCTCAGCACCATCTGTCCTCGCTGCAACGGGCGGGGCACCGTCGTGGACACGCCCTGCCCGACCTGTGGGGGGACCGGAACGGAGCGGCGCAACCGGAGGGTGAAGGTCCGGATGCCTCCCGGGGTGGAGGACGGGCAGCGGATCCGGGTCAAGGGCCGGGGAGAGCCGGGCCAGGGGATGGCGCCGGCCGGGGACCTGTACGTGGTCGTCAGAGTGGACAAGCACGCGCTGTTCGGTCGGCGGGGACGGAACCTGACCCTGACCGTCCCGATCACCTTCCCCGAGGCTGCCTTGGGGACCACGATCACCGTGCCGACCCTCGACGACCCGGTGACGATGCGGATCCCTGCCGGGACGGCACCGGGCACCACCTTGCGGGTCCGGGGCCGGGGCGTGTCGGCGGGAGCGGGCAAGAACGGTTCCAAGCCGGGTGATCTGTTGGTGAAGGTGGAGGTCGTCGTGCCCACAGAGCTGAGCGACGAGCAACGGGCCGCCGTCGAGTCGCTCGCCGAGGTGGCCGACGCCGCGCCGCGGGCGTACCTCGGAGTGTGATCCGATGGCGATGAACAGGTCGCAGGCCGACGACGGTCCGGAGAGCGAGCGGGTCCGCAGCGCGCGGGCGGTGTACGTGATCTCGGTGGCCGCGGAGCTGGCCGGTGTGCACCCGCAGACCCTGCGGATCTACGAGCGCAAGGGCCTGCTCGACCCGACCCGCACGAGCGGGGGCAGCCGGCGGTTCTCCGACCTCGACCTGGCCAAGCTGCGGCGCATCCAGAAGTTGACGACCGAGGGTCTCAACCTCGAGGGGGTGCGCCGGGTGCTCGAGCTCGAGGCAGAGGTGGCACGCCTGAGGCTCGAGCTGGACCGGGCGCGAGCCGACGCCAGCGAGCAGATCGAGCGCACGCACCGTCAATACCGGCGCGACCTGGTTCCCCTGAGCCAGGCACCCGTTCTGTTCCGTGGGCTGAACGCCCGATCGCAAGGGAGGTAGGCACGATGGCCATCGATCCGGAGCGATGGACGGTCAAGACCCGCGAGGTCTTCGCCGCCGCGACCCAGCAGGCCGCGGCGGCGAACCACGCGGAGGTGGTACCGGCCCACCTGCTCGCCGCGGTGCTCGCCCAGCCCGAGGGCATCGCCGGCCCGTTGTTGGCCCGGGTCGGCGTGGAGCTGCCCGAGGTCGCCCGCCGGACGCAGGACGAGCTGTCGCGGCTGGCACGCGCCGTCGGCGGCTCCGAGCCCACGCTCTCGCGTGGCGCCCGCGACCTGCTCGAGTCGGCCGATGGTCTCCGTGGCGACATGGGGGACGATTTCGTGTCGGTGGAGCACCTGCTGCTGGCCATGGCCGACCGCATCGGGGCCTCACGCGATCAGCTCCTGACCGCCCTCCGCGAGATCAGGGGGAGCCACCGGGTGACGTCCGCCACCCCGGAGCAGACCTACCAGGCGCTCGAGCGCTATGGCCGCGATCTGACCCAGCTGGCCCGCCAGGGGAAGCTCGACCCGGTCATCGGGCGCGACGAGGAGATCAGGCGCGTCATTCAGGTGCTCTCCCGCCGGACGAAGAACAACCCGGTGCTCATCGGGGAGCCCGGCGTCGGCAAGACGGCGATCGTCGAGGGCCTGGCCAGCCGGATCACCGACGGCGACGTGCCCGAAGGCCTCAGGGGCCGCCGGGTGATCGCGCTCGACCTCGGTTCGATGGTGGCCGGGGCGAAGTACCGGGGAGAGTTCGAGGAGCGGATGAAGGCCGTGTTGAAGGAGATCACCGATGCCGAGGGTCAGGTGGTCACCTTCATCGACGAGCTTCACACCCTCGTCGGTGCCGGTGGGGCCGAGGGGGCGATGGACGCCGGCAACATGGTCAAGCCCCTGCTGGCCCGGGGCGAGCTCCGGCTGATCGGTGCCACCACGCTCGACGAGTACCGCCGCTACATCGAAAAGGACGCGGCGCTCGAGCGTCGGTTCCAGCAGGTGTTCGTCGGGCCCCCGTCGGTGGAGGACACGGTGGCCATCCTGCGCGGGTTGAAGGACCGCTACGAGGTCCACCACGGGGTGCGCATTCAGGATGCCGCCCTGGTGGCCGCCGCGATCCTGTCCGACCGCTACATCACCGGGCGGTTCCTCCCGGACAAGGCGATCGATCTGATGGACGAGGCGGCCAGCCGCCTGCGGATCGAGATCGACTCCCTTCCCACCGAGATCGATGTGGTGACGCGGCGGATCCGCCAGCTCGAGATCGAGCGGATGGCGCTGCAGAAGGAGTCCGACGAGGCCTCGGTCGAGCGGCTGGACAAGCTCGAGCAGGAGCTGGCCGAGCTCACCGAGCAGTCGGACGCCATGACGGCCCACTGGCAGGCGGAGAAGTCGGCCATCGCCACGATCCGGGAGTTGAAGGGTCGGCAGGAGGAGCGCAAGGGCGAGGCCGACCGGCTCGAGCGGGACGGTGACCTGACCGGGGCGTCGGCCATCCGGTACGGGGAGCTGCCCGAGCTCGGCCGGCGGATCGACGAGGCGACCGCCGGGCTCGCCAAGCTCCAGTCGACCCAACGCTTCCTGAAGGAGGAGGTCGACGCGGAGGACGTGGCCGAGGTGGTCAGCCGTTGGACCGGGGTCCCGGTGACCCGGCTGCTCGAGGGCGAGGTCGAGAAGCTGGTCCGGATGGAGCAGTCCCTCCACGCCCGGGTGGTCGGCCAGGACGAGGCGGTCTCCGCGGTGGCCAACGCCATCCGACGCAGCCGCGCCGGGTTGTCGGACCCGAGCCGGCCCATCGGCTCGTTCCTCTTCCTCGGACCCACGGGCGTCGGCAAGACAGAGCTGGCCCGGACGCTCGCCGAGTTCCTCTTCGACGACGATCGGGCCATGGTCCGCATCGACATGAGCGAGTACATGGAGAAGCACACCGTTTCCCGCCTGGTGGGCGCCCCCCCGGGGTATGTGGGCTACGAGGAGGGTGGCCAGCTCACCGAGGCGGTACGGCGACGACCCTATGCCGTGGTGCTGCTCGACGAGATAGAGAAGGCGCACCCGGACGTCTTCAACATCCTGCTGCAGGTGCTCGAGGACGGTCGCCTGACCGACGGCCAGGGTCGGACGGTGGACTTCACCAACGCCGTGCTCATCATGACCTCCAACCTGCCGGGCGACCCGAACGACTACTTCAAGCCGGAGTTCGTGAACCGGATCGACGAGATCGTTCGGTTCCGACCGCTCACCGAGGCCGACCTGGAGGTCATCGTGGGGATCCAGCTGGGACGGCTGCGTTCCCGCATGGCGGCCAGGCGGCTGTCGTTGACGGTGAGCGGTCCGGCCGAGGCGTGGCTGGCGCGGGCCGGCTACGACCCGAGCTTCGGTGCCCGGCCCTTGCGCCGGGTGATCCAGCACGAGGTGGAGGACCCGCTGGCTCTGGCGCTCCTGGAGGGTCGGTACCCCGAGGGATCGACGGTCGTCGTCGATGTCGATCCCGCGACCGACCGGCTCCTGCTGCGCTGAGGGCTGGGATCACCGACGGTCGTGGGGGTGACCCGGTGAGCCTCGTGGCCCGGCTGCGCGAGGTGGTCGGGCCGAGCGACGTGCTCGACGATCCCGAGCTGTTGCCGGGCTTCGTCACCGACTGGACGGGCCGGTTCAGGGGGACGACCACCGCGGTCGTGCGACCCGGGTCGACCGAGGAGGTGGCAGCGGTCGTGGCGCTGTGCCGCGAGCTCGGGGTGGAGCTCGTCCCCCAGGGCGGGAACACGGGTCTGGTCGGCGGCGGCGTTCCCATGCGGGGCGAGGTGGTGCTGAGCCTGCGACGCCTGAGCGCCATCACCAGGGTGGACGGGGTGGCCGGCCAGATCACCGCCGGGGCCGGCGTCACGGTGGCGGAGGTGGCCGCCGCCGCCCGGTCCGCCGGATGGTCCTACGCCGTCGACCTGGCCAGCCGGGGGAGTGCGACCATCGGGGGGACGATCGCCACCAACGCCGGGGGTCTCCGGGTCATCCGCTACGGGGACACCCGCCGCCAGATGGTGGGAGTGGAAGCCGTCCTCGGGACCGGCGCCGTCATCTCGCATCTCGGGGGTCTCCGCAAGGACAACACCGGCTATCACCTTCCCAGCCTGCTGTGCGGGAGCGAAGGGACCCTCGGGGTGGTGACCGCGGCCACGCTCGATCTGGTCCCCCGGGCCGATCGACGCGTGGTGGCGCTCCTCGCGTTCGACCGGATGCATCCCGCGATGGAGGCCGTCGGTCCCCTCCGGCGGGGGTTGCCGTCGCTCACGGCCGCCGAGCTGTTCTTCGACGACGGCCTGGCCCTCGTCTGCGAGACGACCGGGGTGCCGCGCCCTTTCGATCGGCCCCATCGCGCGTACCTGCTGCTCGAGGCGGCCGGCCTGGTGGACCCCATGGCCGACCTTGCCGGGGCCATCGGGTCGATCGCGCAGGTCGCCGACGTCGCCGTGGCGGAGGATTCGGTCCGGGCGGCCAACCTCTGGCGGTACCGCGAGGCGCACACCGAGGCGATCAACACGCTCGGTACACCCCACAAGCTCGATGTGACCCTGCCGGGCGAGGTCCTCGGGGAATTCGTCGACCGGGTCAGGGGGGCCGTCGGGAAGGTCGATCCACGAGCGCGGGTATGGCTCTTCGGGCACGCGGCGGACGGCAATGTGCACGTGAACGTGACCGGCGTCGACCCCGAGGACGACCTGGTGGACGACGCGGTGCTGCGCCTGACCGCCGAACTGGGCGGCAGCATCAGCGCCGAGCACGGGATCGGGGTGGCCAAGCGGAGATGGCTCCGGCTCAACCGAAGTGAGGGGGAGATCGAGACGTTCAGGGCGATCAAGCGTGCGCTCGACCCGGACTCGGTCCTCAACCCCCACGCGCTGCTCCCCGACTGAGACCGCCCCACCGGGGCTCAGCCGAGACCGCCCCACCGGGGCTCAGCCGCGCCTCGCCGCCGGGCACGAGCGCATGGCCGCGGCGAAGGCGGCTGCCCGGTCCCGGTAGTCGCGAAAAGGCCCGAAGCTCGGTGAGGCCGGGGAGAGCAGGACGACGCCGCCGGGCCGGGCCCACTCCCACGCGTCGCGCGTGGCCCTTGCCAGGTCGGTCCGGTTCAGCACCAGGGCGGACGATCCTCCCCGGGCCGACACGGCAGCCCCGATGCGCGGTCCGCTGTCGGGCATGGTCACGACCAAGGTGGGCCGGTCCCGCCCCGCCACCGCTTCGGCCAGCTCCGTGTAGTCGATGCCCCGATCGTGCCCACCGACCATCAGCGCCACCCGCCGGGCCGGGAACGCCTCGAGCGCGGCGACCGACGAGAGCACGTTGGTGGAGAGGCTGTCGTCCACGAAGTCCACCCCACCTCTGGTGCCGATGTGCCGGAGCCGGCTATCGAGGCTCCGGTAGCCCTCGGCCGCATGGGCGAGGGCCTCGGCGTCGGCCGCCTCGGGGATACCGAGGGCCACCAGCACCTGACGGGCGATGAGGGCGTTGCGCCGGTTGTGGGCGCCGGCCAGGTCCAGCGTGCGGGTCCACGGCTCTGCGGCCGGGTCCTCGTCGGTGATCCATCGGATCCTGCGGCCGAGGCGGTCCGAGTTGGCGCGCAGGAGGCGGTCGTGCCCGTCGGCGATCGTGAGGTCCGCGCCCGGTTGCGTGCAGGCGGAGAGCTTGTCGGTGAAGTACCTCGACTGGTCACCGTGCCAGTCGAGGTGATCGGGGTGCAGCGACGTGACGGCCACGGTCCGGGGAGAGGACGCGAGGTCGGTGGCCTGAAAGCTCGACGTCTCCACCACCCAGAAGTCGTGGCGGTCTCCCACCTCCGGATCCCAGGGGGGGACCCCGATGTTGCCTCCGACCAGGCAGTCGTAACCGAGCCGGCGGAGCAGGTGCCCGGCGATGGAGGTGGTGGTGCTCTTGCCCTTCGTTCCCGTGATGCAGGCGACCCGGCCGGGGTCCGCCTCCTCCAACCACAGGCCGAGCCCTCCGACGACGGGGATCCCGCTCCCTTGGAGGTGTCGGACCTCGTCGCGATAGCGGCTGATGCCCGGCGATTTCACCACCGCGTCGCACCGGGCGAGGGCCTGTAGCCCCCCGGCTCCCGTCGCCATGACCGGCCGGGACCCTTCTTCGGTCGCCTGGGGGCGGTCGTCGACCAGGACCGCAGTGGCACCCATGGCCTCGAGCCGGCGGAGGTTCGCCCGCCCTTCCACCCCGAGGCCCCACACCCCGACGGTGCTGCTCCGCAGGTCAGACCAGCTGATCTTCGGCCGAGTACTCATCAGGCACGCAGTGCTCACCCATCGGTCGGAGGTGGTCGATCCCCTCGGGGGCGCCGCCCGCCTCGCGGACCTCGGCGGCCAGAGTGCGGACCTGCACCGAGGTCGAGCGGTCCGGACGGTCCGCGGCGAGCAGCAGCGCGGTCCGGCACTCCCCGACGTCGCCGACGCACTCGAACGGCTTGGCCGCGGGGGAAGTACCCAGCAACGCCCGGAATCGCTCGGCGAGCACCGGCTGGTCGATCGGCTCGCGCCCGTCGAAGACGTCCCGCAGCACCCCGGCGTCGAGGAAGGGCGACAGGATGAGGTCGATGAAGCAACACTTGTCGCAGACCCCGCACCAGCGATCGAGGCGCCGCGACCGATCGAGCTGAAAGGCCCGGTTGCAGCTGCGGAACACCCGGTGGTACCGGGGCAGCTCGGCGAACCTGCGGGCCACCCAGAGCTCGCTGAACGGGCGGAGCAACGAGAAGTACCGCGGCGTCCCTCCGAAGGTCCCGGCCAGAACCTCCCGGAACCCCGTCTCGAACTCGAGGCTCTTGGAGTATTGGTGGTTGACCGACAGCCCGGCCGAGGTCAGGTTGCCCGACGAGGCGGACCACTCGTTGGACATCACGATCGTGTCGCGCCCGGCGAGGACGGCCGCCATCACGGCGATCGCCGAGAGGATGCCCGTCACCGGGACGTGGCCGTTCAGGAACTCGCGGCCGGACGGGCCGAGCAACTGGGCGTCGATGGCCCGCTCCGCACGGAGGACGGGCAGCCCGGTCAGCGCGGCCGGGCGTTCGATGGCGTCGAAACGCCCCCCCCGCCCGCTCACCACGAAGAGTGCCGCGGCGGGGAAGCCGGCCCGGGTCTGCTCGGCGGTCACGATGGAGTCGATGCCGCCCCCGAAAGGGATCAGCGGGCTTCCGATCCGGGCGTCGTAGGAGACAGGGTCCTGCGGCGCCCGGTCCGGGCCGTCCACGCGTACTCCCGACAGGTCGACGTCGTTGCGGTAGGCGAATTCGGCCAGGCCGTTGAGGTAGAAGGAGCGGAGGAAGTCCCGCTCGCCGGGCGTGGTGGGCAGCTCGCCCAGGTCGATCTCCGCCGGGGCCGCCGTCTTGAAGTAGGAGACGCCCGCGAGCAGGTGCACGAGCCGGGCGGCGGCCTCGACCGCCGGCGAGGCCCAGTCGCCTCCCGGGTCGAAGGAGATCCGCTCCTCGAACCGGCGCGCGCCGAGGGCGTACCGGCAGACCAGCCGGGCGTGCTCTGGCTCGAGCCGGTAGCTGTCGTAGCGGAACGGCTCGGCGCTCTCCCGTGTCCGGGTCACGCCGTCCTCACCGGAGGAAGTTGGGCGGAGACGATGGCGACCATGCTAGGTGGGCGGCGCCGGGCGGCGGTCAGATGTCCCCGGACGTCCCGGGCCCTCACCACCGGAGCCGCGCCAGGAGCCCGAACCGGCCGCAGGGCCTGAGCGAGCGGTCGCTGAAGAACGGGCCTGGTGGACCGGTGTGGGCTCCGGCGAGGTGGACCTGCTCGGCCGGAACCCCCGCCAGTGCCAGGAGGTGGCGATTGGCAGCGGGCAGGTCGAGCAGCCACCGGCCCTCGGCGTCGGGGCGGAGGAGCGCACCGGCGGCGTCGCCAAAGGTGGCGTGCGCCGCCTCGGCCACCTCGGGGCCCACCTGGTAGCGGTCGGGCGAGATCGCCGGCCCGATCCCGGCCAGCACTCGCCCGGGTTCGGCGCCGAGGCCGACCATCGCGGCCACCGCCGCGGGCCCGACGGCGGCCATGGTGCCCCGCCAGCCGGCGTGGACCACGGCCAGGACCCCGGCCACCGGATCGCAGAGCACCATCGGCAGGCAATCGGCGACCAGGATCACCAGGACCGGGCCGGGGTCGCGGGTGACCAGCCCGTCCGCTTCGGCGACGGTGTCGGCCGCCTCCCGTGCCCCCTTCCCCCGGTGCTCGCTCCCGACCGTGACCACCTGTGCGCCGTGCACCTGGTTCGCCAGCACGAGGTCGTCGAGCCCGGCCCCGACGGCCCGTGCCGCCCGCCGCCGGTTCTCGACAACCGCAGCGGGGTCGTCACCGACGTGGAGTCCCAGGTTGAGGGAGGCGTAGGGCCCCTCGGAGATCCCGCCCTCCGAGGTCGTGACGGCGATCTCGGCATACGGAGCCAGTGCCGGCCAGGTGAGCACCCTGACGCCGTGACGGGTGGACAGCCCCGCCCCGCCCCGCGTTCCGGCCCCGCGCCGCGGCCCCGCCCCGCCGCCGGCTCCGTCGTGCCTGCTGACCGGGTCGGGCGTGATCATGTGCGGGCAACGATATCGACGGCACCCCGACAACACCGGCGGACCGGGCCGCGGCCGGTCCGGTGCCGACCTCGTCCGGCACCTCGGGCTCGACCGGCGCGCGATGCCGGGCTTCAGCGGCCGGCGTGGCACCGACCCGGGGTCACGGTGACGTCCACCTCCCGGGCGCCGGTGTCGGCGGCCAGCAGCAGCCGGGCCGCGCGGGGCACCGAGAGGATCCGGCCGCCCGCCACGGTGGTGCAGTACCCGCCGGGGTACTGCACCACCGGGACGAACACGACGGTCGGCGCAGGTGAACGCGAGGGGACGTACACCAGCTGAAAGACCCCCGAGGTGGTGTCGAAGGACGAGGACACCGGCGTTCCGGCGACCGCCTGCGCGTAGGGGCGGCCGAGCACGGCGGCGGTCGGGGCCAGCTGCCCGGTGGGGCTCGCCAGGGCCTCGTCCGCGCTGCCCGTCGGATCCGAGTAGGACTTCCACGTCCAATAGGTCCAACCGAGCCCGAAGAGCTCCGCGCTGTGGGTGACCTGCCTGAGCAGCGCGCTCGAGCTGGTGGCGCCGAACTCGCTGAGGAACAACGGGGGCCCGCCGGGCTGGTACGAGGTGGCCATCGCCGATCGCTCGCCCGTCCGGCGGAGCATCGCGGTGGAGATCTGGTCGGAGCAGGCGTCGACGTTGGTCGGGTCGCCGGTGACCGGGCTGCGGGCCCCGCAATAGGCGTGAAAGTTGAGGACGAGCCTGGGGTAGGGCATGGGTCCGAGGAGGTTCGGCCTGCCCCGGCTCGAGTAGATGTCGGGCTCGACGAAGACGAGGTGGTGGGGGTCCGCCGCCTCGATGGTCGGGATGACGCCCCGGGCCGGATCGCCGGCCGGGCACGCGAGCGGCGCGTCGGTGTTGTCGAGCCGGCCCGGATGCGCCCTGCCCCCGTAAAAGCATTGGAGCAGGGTGGCGAACACCTGGGAGCCGTCGAGGGTGGTCTCGCGTTCGAACGGCTCGTTGTACGGGTCGTAGCCCACGATCCACGGGTTGGTGGAGAAGTAGCGCGCCACCGCGCCCCAGACGCGGTCGTACTGGCCCTGCAGGTCGCCGACGACGTTGTTGGACCAGAAATGGGCGACGGCCGCGTCGAGCGCCGGGTTGCGGTAGTTGGTCGACCAGCGCCCGCCGAGCGCCGTCAGGGGCAGCCCGTCGCTGCACACCGCCCACGCGGGTGCACCCTCGCCCCTGAACACCTGGTTGTAGACGTCCTGATGCATGTCGAGGAGGGTGTAGATGTGGTAGCGACCGAGCAGGTCGACGACGCGACCGACCTGGGTGAGGTACGAGCGGACCGTCGCCGCGTCGTACAGGTGGGGATCCGACGGCGGGCCCGGCGCGCAGATGGCGGGATTGTCGGGCCCCCCGGTGCCGGGTTCGAGCCCTTGCCACAGGATGCCCAGGCGCACGACGTCGAACCCGAGGGAGGCGATCGCCTTTGCGTCGGCCCCCGTGAAGCTCCACGAGAGGCCGGGGGTGACCGTGAGCTCGTACGGGGGGTTCTTCTCCACCGCGTTGACGCCGTGGAGGATGACGGCTCGGCCGAACCGGTCGCGCAGGAACGGGCCCCCCGGGGCGCGGAGCGGGCCCGAGACGTAGGTCCCGGTGACCGGATGGCGGCTCGGAGCCGCCGTGCCCGGGGCGCTGTACTGCCGGGAGATCGCAGTCGTGGCGGCGCCCCCGGCCGGTCCGGTCGCGCTCGACGTCGGGCTCCCGCCGCATCCGGCGGCGGAGCCGAGTGCGACGAGGGCGGCAAGGGCGGGGAGGAGGGGGGATCGTCGCACGGCCCCATGGATAGTCGGGTCCGGGCCGCTCGCGGCGTCCCCCCCGGGGAGGGTGGGTCACGGCGCCCCCCCGGCGGCGCCCCCCGGAGCGGGACTCGACCGCCCCCCCGGGGTCCGCGGGGGGGCGTCGGGTGGGTAGGGTGCTCTCATGGCCAACCAGGCCCAGTTCGCCGATCTCGCCATGGAGTACATGCCGGCGCTGTACAGCGCGGCCCTCCGGATGACGCGGAACCCCTCCGACGCCGAGGACCTGGTGCAGGAGACCTACCTCAAGGCGTACCGGGGGTTCGGGGGGTTCTCCGAGGGGACGAACCTCAAAGCCTGGCTGTACCGGATCCTCACCAACACGTACATCAACACGTACCGGGCCAGCAAGCGGCGGCCGGAGATCGCCGACGTCGAGGACGTCGAGGACCTCTACCTGTACCGCCGCCTGACCCCGGACAGCGGGGGGGACCTCGGCCGGAGCGCCGAGGACGTGGCGCTCGACAGCTTCACCGACGACGAGGTGAAGGCGGCCATCGAGTCCCTGCCCGAGGCCTTCCGCATGGCGGTGATGCTGGCCGACGTGGAGGGTTTCTCCTACAAGGAGATCGCCGAGATCACCGACGTCCCCATCGGCACGGTGATGAGCAGGATCCACCGGGGAAGAAGGGCCTTGCAGAAGGCGTTGCACCACTACGCGGAGTCGCGAGGCCTGATGGTGTCCGCATCGGCTCACACCGCTTCATGAAGGAGGTTGCGGCGTGTCAGGGAGCGTAGACGACGTGGAGGCCTCCCGATGTGCCGGCGACCCGCACGGAGTCGACTGTGACGAGGCGGTCCATCAGCTGTACCACTACCTCGACGGCGAGCTGACCGACGATCGTCGGCGGGAGATCGCCCTGCATCTCGATCTCTGTGAGCCGTGCGCGGGGGCGGCCGGCTTTGAGGCCGAGCTTCGCCAGGTCATCGCCAACCGCTGCCGCGACCGGGTTCCCGACGCCCTCGTCCGCCGCGTCGCCGACGCCATTCAGGACGAGGAGCGGCGTCATCCCGATTCGGCGTGACCCGTTGACCCGCACCGGTGTCCCCGTCCCGCCCCCGCTCCCGCCGCCCGGAGAGCAGCGGCCTGCCGGCACCGAGAGCCCGGTGGACTGGGTGGTCGCCGAGCGGGTGGCCCGTTGGGCGGCCCGCAGGAAGCCGCTCCCCACCGGGTACGGGGCCGCTGAGCTCCGGAGCGACTTCGACGAGCTGACCGCGCAGGCCGAGGTGCTCGTCGCCGAGGCCACCGGGCTGCACCCGCCCTCGGGCCCCGCTCGCGCCCGGGTCGCCGACCGCGGCGACTGGGTCGCGGTGAACGTGGCGTCGATGCAGCGGCTGCTGGCTCCGGCGCTCGACAAGCTCTCGGAGCGCCGCCTGCACGCCCGCCCGGAGGGCGTTCCGGACTGGTTCCCCCGCCCGTTGTCGATGGCCGGCCGCTCCGTCGCCGGAGCGCAGCTCGGGCTGGTGCTCGGGTTCATGTCGACCCGGGTGCTCGGTCAGTACGACCTCCTGTTGACCGAGGAGGCGGCCGACGACCAGGACATCGTGTACTACGTCGGTCCGAACGTCGTCGAGATGGAGCAGCGCTACGGCTTCGAGGCCCGGGAATTCCGGCTCTGGCTGGCCTTGCACGAGGTCACCCATCGGTGCCAGTTCACCGGGGTGCCCTGGTTGCGCGACCACTTCGTCGGGCTGGTGGACCAGGCGCTCGAGGCGGTCGCCGCCGACCCGCGGCGGATTCTCGAGGCCATCCGACGGACCGCGGACGGCGTCCGGTCCGGCCTGAGCCCGCTCGACGACGTCGGTCTGATCGGCTTGGTGGCCACCCCGGAACAGCTCGAGGCGCTGCAGCGGGTCCAGGCGTTGATGAGCCTGCTCGAGGGTCACGGTGACGTGACCATGGACCGTGCCGGTGCGGGAGCGGTACCCGGGGCGGAGCGGTTCAGCCAGGTGCTGCGCGAGCGTCGTCAACAGGTGAAGGGCCCGGCCAAGCTGCTCCAGCGCCTGCTCGGGTTGGAGGCGAAGCTCCGGCAGTACGCGGAGGGGGAGCGCTTCGTCGCCGCGGTGGAGTCGGCGGGCGGTTCGGCCCTGTTCAACCGGGTGTGGAGCGGCCCGGGGTCCCTGCCGTCCCTGGCGGAGATCCGGAGCCCGGGCGATTGGATCGCCCGGGTCGGCCCGGCGCCCGCCCTGGCGGGGTGATGCCGGCCGGGCCGGGCCCGCGATGGCCGGCTCCCGTCACCGAGCTGCTGCCCTGCTGCACGTTCGCACCGGGCGAGGGCATGTTGACCTGCGCGGTGTCGGGGGGCCCGGACTCCCTCGCCCTTCTCGTGCTGGCGACGGCCACCGGCCGTCCGGTGACGGCGGTCCACGTCGACCACGGCCTGAGGCCGGGCTCGGCCGCCGAGGCCGACGTGGTGTCCGGAGCGGCCCGCCGGTTGGGCGCCGTCTTCCGCTCCGATCGGGTGATCGTCCCGGAGGGCCCCAACCTCGAGTCCCGAGCCCGTGCGGCCCGATGGAGCGCACTGCCGCCCGACGCGGCGACGGGGCACACCATGGACGATCAGGCGGAGACCGTCCTCGCCAACCTTCTCCGGGGAGCCGGCCTCGACGGGGCGGCCGGGATGCGCCCGGGGAGCCGGCACCCCCTGCTGGCGCTGCGGCGTTCCGAGACGCGGGCGGTGTGCGAGGCCGTCGGGCTGGCCTGGGTCGTGGACCCGACCAACGACGATCCCCGCTTCACCCGGAACCGGATCCGCCACGAGCTCCTTCCGCTCTGCGCCGCGGTGGTCCGGCGCGACCCGGTTCCGGTCCTCGCCCGCCACGCCGACGTCGTCCGCGACGAGGCCGACCTCCTCGACCGGCTGGCCGCGGAGGCGGTGCCGGACCCCGAGGACGCCCGCGGTCTCGCCTCGGTCCCCGTGCCGTTGGCCCGGCGTGCCGTGCGGCGGTGGTTGCGCGAGAGCAGGTCGGGCCCGAGTCCCGCGATCTCGCTGGTCGATTACCATCCGCCGTCGTTCGCCGAGGTGAACAGGGTGTTGGAGGTGGCCGGGAACGGCCCCCGCGCGACCGAGTTGTCCGGGGGCCGGACCGTGCGCCGGTCCAAGGGGCGCCTGACGGTGGAACAGGGTCGGCCCGGTCCGCCCCTGACGGTGGAACAGGGGTGGTCCGATAAGGTCTCGCCGGTGACGACGGAGGAGGCCGCCCGGTTGGCACCGGACTGGGCGACGCGCGACGTGGGACCCCTTCTGGTGGGGGCCGAGGCCCTTTCGGCGCGGGTGGCCGAGCTGGGCGCCCAGATCACGAACGACTACGCGGACGACCCGCCACTCCTGGTCGGGGTGCTCAAGGGCGCCATGATGTTCATGAGCGATCTGTGCCGGGCCATCGAGCTCCCGGTGGACATGGACTTCATGGCGGTGTCGTCGTACGGGAGCGCCACCCGTACCTCGGGAGTCGTCCGGATCGTGAAGGATCTCGACGCGGAGCTGACCGGCCGCCAGGTCCTCGTGATCGAGGACATCATCGACAGCGGCCTGACGCTCAATTACCTCCGCAAATACCTGCAGGCCCGCCGTCCCGCCGGTGTGGAGGTCTGCGCGCTGCTGGTGAAGGAGGGCGAGCAGCGCGTCGATCTCGACCTGCGCTACGTCGGCTTCAAGATCCCGTCGGCCTTCGTGGTCGGCTACGGGCTCGACGTCGGGGAGAGGTACCGCAACCTGGCCGGTGTGCATGTCTTTCCGGGGCATCCCGGGGACGGGCATTGAGCAGGTGGCGGCGACCGGGGTGAGGGCGATCAACCAGCAGGAGGATGACCGTGGCGGTCGATAAGGAGCGGATCTCCGCATTGGTGACCGAGCTGCTCTCCGCCATCGGCGAGGATCCCGGGCGCGACGGGCTCGTGGACACCCCGAGGCGGGTGGCGGCGATGTACGAGGAGCTGTTCTCCGGCCTGGCCGACGATCCCCGACGTCATCTGACCGTCACCTTCGCGGCCGAGCACGACGAGATGGTGATGGTCCGCGACATCCCGTTCGCCTCCTTGTGCGAGCACCACCTGGTGCCTTTCATCGGCCGGGCCCACGTCGCCTACATCCCGAACGACGACGGCCGCATCACCGGGCTGTCCAAGTTGGCCCGCCTGGTGGACGGCTATGCCCGCCAGTTGCAGGTACAGGAACGCATGACCACTCAGATCGCCGACGCCGTCCAATCGGTGCTCAAGCCGCGGGGTGTCCTGGTGGTGGTGGAGGCGGAGCACCTGTGCATGTCGATGCGCGGCGTGAAGAAGTCGGGGACCCTGACCGTCACCTCGTCCGTGCACGGGCTCTTCCGCTCCGACGTGGCCACCCGGGCCGAGGCCATGCAATTCATCCACGGGCGCTGACGCTTGCCGCGCGTCGAACCCGAACGGTGCCCGCTCCCGGTCGCGTACGCTGGCGAAATGTGGAGTCGGTGCTCAGGGCGACCACTCGTGATGGGCGTCCTCAACGTGACCCCCGACTCCTTTTACGACGGCGGCCGGTTCCTGCGGTTGGAGTCGGCCATCGCCCGGGGCCGGGAGATGGCCGCCGAGGGTGCGGACGTCGTGGACGTCGGCGGGGAGTCGAGCCGTCCCGGGGCGTCCCCGGTCGACGAGGCCGAGGAGCTGCGGCGGGTGGTCCCGATCATCGAGGCGTTGGCCGGCGAGGTGCGGGTCTCGGTCGACACCGTCAAGCCAGCGGTCGCGGTGGCGGCGATCGCCGCCGGTGCCACCCTGGTGAACGACATCTCGGGCACGCTCTGGGAGGTGGCGGCAGCCGGGGGGGCCGGCTGGGTCGCCATGCACATGCGGGGGAGCCCCCGCGACATGCAGCACCGCCCGTATTACGACGACGTCGTCGCAGAGGTGCACGGGTTCGTGCTCGACCGGGCGCGGACCGCCGCGGCCGCCGGGGTCGCCGAGATCTGGGTCGACCCGGGCATCGGTTTCGGCAAGACCCGCGAGCACAACCTGGCCCTGCTGGCACGGGTCGGCGAGCTGAGCGAGGCGGCCGCGGCCGAGGGTTTCGGCACCCTCGTCGGGACGAGCCGGAAGAGCTTCCTCGGCACGTTCGGCCCGTCGTCGGCGCCCCCGCTCGGGCCCGAGGACCGGCTCGAGGGGTCGTTGGCGACTGCGGTGTGGTCGATGGTGCGCGGGGCCACGATGGTCCGGGTGCACGACGTCGGCGCGACCGTGCAGGCCGCCGTGCTGGCCGCAGCGTCGAACGGGGCGGCGGCATGAAGGGCAAGTGGGCGGCGGGGATCCCGCCCAGGAATTTCACGTGGGTGATCAGGGACCGCCTGGCGGTCAGCGAGCGACCAGGGGGTTTCGCGCCCAACCACCGGCGGGTCCGGCGCCAGGAGGAGATCATCTGGTTGCGGGTGCAGGGGTTCACCAGGGTGGTCTCGCTCCTGCCCTCGCCCCACAACCTGGCGGCCTACGACGACGAGGGGCTGGCCTGCGCCCACCATCCGCTGCCGCCGGGGGCGGACCCCCGTCTGGCGCTGACCGCGTGCTACCGGGACCTCGACGAGACGATCGCCGAGGGGACGAAGCTCCTCGTGCACCAGGACGAGCTGGGGGACCGGGTGATGGGCGTCGTCGCCGGCTACCTCGTCTGGTCGGGCCGGGTCGCCTCGGGGCCCCAGGCGGTCGCTCTGGTGGAGCACCTGGTGGGCCACCGGATGGGGCCCGTGGGCCGCGAACTGGTGGTCGCCGTTGAGTCACTGCCGCCCCCGAAGACCGCCTGATGCGGCCGCCGACCGGGGCGACGGCCGACCGGATCGAGATCAGGAAGCTGCGCGTGCTCGGGACCCACGGGGTCCTGCCCGAGGAGCAGGCCCGATCCCAGCCCTTCGAGATCGACATCGACGTCTGGCTGGATCTCGGGACGGCGGCGGGTTCCGACCGGCTCGCCGACACGGTGGACTACGGCGCCCTGATCGAGCGGGCCCGTGATCTGGTCGCCACCGGGTCCTTCCGGCTGCTCGAGGCACTCGCCGGTGCGGTGGCCGAGGCGTTGCTCGCCGCGGACGTGCGGACGGAGGCGGTGGAGGTGACGGTACGCAAGCTCCGGCCCCCCGTCCCCTCGGACGTGTCCACCGTCGGCGTGCACGTCGTGCGCCGTCGCGACCCGGCGTCCGGGCAGGCCGCTCCGGCATGACGCCGGGTGCCCCGACCCGGCGGCGCGCCTTCGTCGGCCTCGGGTCGAACCTCGGGGACCGGCACGAGCAGCTCCGCCGGGCGGTCCTGGCCCTGCGTTCCGCCGGGGACGTCGTCGGGGTCTCGCCCCTGTACGAGACCGAGCCCGTGGGCGGTCCTCCGGGCCAGGGGGAGTTCCTCAACCTGGTGGTCGAGCTGTGGACCGCCGACTCCGCCCGCCGCCTGCTCGAGCGCTGCCGGGAGCTCGAGCTCGACGCCCGCCGCGTCCGGACCGTCCGCTTCGGCCCCCGGACCCTCGACGCCGACCTGCTGCTCGTGGGTGACGAGACGGTCGCCGAGGACGATCTGGTGGTTCCCCATCCGAGGATGTGGGAGCGCCGCTTCGTCGTGGCGCCCCTCGCCGACCTGGCTCCCGACCTGGTGCCCGACGAGCGGCTCGCCGCCGCTGGTGGGGGCGTGGTCCGCCTGGGTACACTTCGGGTGTAAGCAGCTCCGATCACTGGAGGTGACCGGCACCCCGACGGGGCCGGAACACCGAGGAGGTCCGGTGTCAACCGTACGAATCATCGGCCCCGGTCGTGCCGGGTGCTCGCTGTCGGCCGCTCTGGCGGCCAAGGGCTGGCAGGTGGACGGATTGCTCGGCCCGGACGACGATCCGGCCGACGCTGCGACGGGGACGGACGTCCTGGTGATCGCCACCCCGGACGACGAGATCGCAGGCGTGGCCGCGGCGGTGCTTCCGCACCCTGGCACCGTGGTCATGCACCTGTCGGGCTCCCTCGGCCTCGGCGTGCTGGCGCCGCACCTCCGCCGGGCCGCCCTGCACCCGCTGGTGCCGCTGCCCAATGCCCAGGTCGGCGCGGCCCGGCTGGTCGGAGGGGTCACGTTCGCGGTCGCCGGCGACCCGGTGGCCCGTGCGATGGCCGAGTCCCTCGGAGGCCGGGCCGTCGAGGTGGACGACGTCGACCGTGCCCGGTACCACGCTGCGGCGTGCATCGCCGCCAACCACGTCGTGGCCCTGCTGGGCCAAGTGGAGCGGGTGGCCGGCTCGGTCGGCCTCGATCTCGACACCTTCATCGGCTTGACGCGCGCCGCCGTCGACGACGTGGCCCGTCTCGGGCCGAGGGGGGCCCTGACGGGACCGGCCGCCCGCGCCGACTGGGCGACCCTCGCCCGCCATCGCGATGCGCTCGACCCCGCCGAGCGCGCCGGCTACAACGCAGGCGTCAACCTTTCGGTGCGGCTGGCCACCGACCCGGTCCCGGCCCCGGGCACCGGGCCGGCCCCGGACACGGCCCAGCCGGACCCCGTGCCCGCGGAGGCGCCCGCCGGCGCCGTCCGCGCGGGGAGCGCGGGCGGTGCCCGCCGGGCGCTCGCCGGCCAGGGCCGGGATTGACCGGGATGCGGGTCGCGAGGTCCTCGGCCGCCCTCGCCGGCGCCCTGTCCCCGCACCGTGCCGCCGGCCGTGCGGTGGGCCTGGTTCCCACCATGGGAGCGCTCCACGCCGGGCACCGGTCGCTCATCGAGCGGGCGGCAGCCGAATGCTCCTGCGTCGTCGTCACCATCTTCGTCAACCCGCTGCAGTTCGGCGATCCCGACGACATCGAGCGCTATCCCCGGACGCTGGCGGCAGACCTGGCCGTGTGCGAGGACGCCGGTGCCGCGGTCGTGTTCGTGCCGACCGTGCGCGAGATGTACCCGGCTTGGCCCGAGCCGCCGGCGAACACCGTCCGGGTGGGCCCGCTCGGGCGTCCGTGGGAGGGCGAGTCGCGCCCGGGGCACTTCGACGGCGTGGCGACGGTGGTCGCCAAGCTGTTCGCGATGGTCGGATGCTGCAGGGCTTACTTCGGGGAGAAGGACTTTCAGCAGCTGGCCGTGGTCCGCCAGATGGTGGCCGACCTCTCCTTCCCGGTGGAGGTGGTCGGGTGCCCCATCGTGCGCGAGCCGGGCGGTCTCGCCCTGTCGAGCCGGAACGGGCGCCTGTCGCCCTCCGAGCGGTCCGCCGCCGCCGTGCTGTCCCGGGCCCTCGGGTCGGCCCGTGAAGCGGTGGCCGGCGGCGAGCGCCGACCCGGCGAGGTCTCGGCGCTGATGACGGCGCTGGTCGGCGAGGAGGCGCAGGTGTCGCTCGACTACGCGACGGTGGTCGACGCCGACGACCTGACGGTGCCGCCGGTCATTCAGCCGGGTCGGGCCCTGCGGTTGCTCATCGCGGCGCAGGTGGGGGCGGTCCGGCTGATCGACAATTGCGAGGCCGCTGTTCCCGCCGAAGGCCGTGACCGGGCCTTTCCCGCCGGGACCTGCGGAGCGAGCACCCGGACCCGACGGGTGGAGGCCCCGGTCGTGCCAGGCCCGGGCACCACGGTGCCATCGCCTGCGGTCGGGACCCGATGAGCTGATGCGGCGCCGGATGATGAAGTCGAAGATCCACCGGGCGACGGTGACGGCGGCCAACCTGAACTACGTGGGCTCCGTGAGCATCGACGCCCGCCTGATGGCGCTCGCCGACGTCCTCCCTCACGAGCAGGTGGCAGTGCTCGACATCGACAACGGGGCCCGGTTGGAGACCTACGCCATCAAGGGGGCCGAAGGGGAGATCTGCCTCAACGGGGCGGCCGCCCGGCTCGTCTCGCCCGGGGACCGGGTCATCCTCATCACCTACGCGGACTATTCGGAGGACGAGCTCGCCGACTACCTTCCCCGCGTGGTGCACGTGGACGCGGCCAATCGGCCGATCGGGGAGGACGCGGCCCGGCCGGGAGCCGCGTCGTCCGACGCCGGACCCGCGTGACCCGCTCCGGTCCGGCGGGGCAGGGGGCGATCGGGCCGCCGGGCCCCTTCGACGTGCTCGTGCTGGGGAGCGGGGTGGCCGGGCTCTCGGCTGCGGTCCGGATGGCCGGCGGCTCGCGACGCGGGCGTCCCCTGTCGGTCGGCGTCCTGACGAAGGGGGAGCTCTCGCAGTCCGCGACCCGGTGGGCCCAGGGCGGGGTGGCGGCCGTGCTCGGCGGGGACGAGGACTCAACCGACCTCCACCTGGCCGACACCCTGGCCGCCGGTGCCGGGCTCTGCGACGAGGACGCCGTCCGGGTGCTGGTGGACGAGGGGCCCGACCGGGTCCACGAGCTGATCGCCCTCGGTGTGGAGTTCGACCGCGAGGAATCCGGCGTGCTGGCGCTCGCCCGCGAGGGCGGCCACAGCCGCGCCCGGGTGGTGCACGCGGGGGGTGCGGCGACCGGCGCCGAGGTGGAGCGGGCCCTGGTGGAGGCGACCAGGCGAGCGGCCGGCGCGGTGCTCGAACGCTGGTTCGCCCTCGATCTGCTGGTCGAGCGCGGGCGGTGCGTCGGCGTCGTCGCGGCACCACCGGCGGGTCCTTTGGTGGAGGTGCGTGCCGACCATGTGGTGGTTGCCACCGGTGGGGTCGGGCAGCTGTTCTCGGTGACCACGAACCCTTCCGAGGCGACGGGGGACGGCGTGGCGATGGCGCTGCGGGCCGGCGTCGCGGTGGCCGACGTGGAGTTCGTTCAGTTCCACCCGACCGCGCTCCATCATCCGGCCATGCCCCGACCGCTGCTCTCCGAGGCGCTCCGGGGCCACGGGGCGATCCTGCGCGACGCGAAGGGCGAGAGGTTCGTCGACGAGCTGGCCTCGCGCGACGTGGTCAGCCGGGCCATGGCGGCCCGGATGGCGGAGCAGCACGTTGCGAACCTGTGGCTCGACGCCACCGGCCTCGAGCGCTTCAGCCAGCGTTTCCCGAACATCGCCGCCTCCCTGACCTCCATCGGCCTCGACCCCGCCGTCGACTGGCTGCCCATCGCCCCGGCCGCCCATCACCTTTCGGGCGGCCTGGTGACCGATCTGTGGAGCGCCACCGCACTGCCCGGGCTCTGGGCCGCCGGCGAGGCGGCGTGCACCGGGGTGCACGGGGCCAATCGGCTGGCCTCCAACTCGCTGCTCGAGGGCATGGTGTACGGCGCCCGGCTGGCCGAGAGGATCGAAGGCGGGCACGACGGGCCGTCGCCGACCGGGGCGATGCGCTCGGTGCTCGGCGCGGGGCCCTCCGGAGCCGAGGCCGGCGTCATACCCGGGCGACCCGTCCCCGACGAGGCGCCCGGCACCGGGTCGCTCGGTGCCGTGTGGTCGGGCCCCGGCGGTGGCGTGTGGTCGGGCACCGGTGGTGCCGTGTGGTCGGGCCCCGGTGGTGCCGTGTGGTCGGGCCCCGGCGGTGGCGTGTGGGGTGACGCCGGCCCCGGCGTGGCGAAGCTCCGCGAGCGCCTGCAGGCGGCGATGACGGCGGGGGCGGGGGTGGTCCGCTCGGCATCGTCGCTGAGCTCGGCGGCCGGCACGATCGACGAGGTCCTCGGCGAGCTGGAGGAGGGGCGAGGAGGGGACCCGACCCGCGCCCCGGCGGCGGACTGGGGCAGTGCCGGCGAGCTCGTCAATCTCCTGACCGTGGGCAGGGCGCTGCTCCGATCGGCCACCGGGCGCCACGAGAGCCGGGGGGCACACGTACGGGTGGAGTTCCCCGGCACCGACGAGCGGTGGCGATGCCGGTTGGTGCACAACCGGAACGGCAGCGGCGGCGTCCCCTCGGACGACCGGTGACCGGCGGGCCGCGGGTGCGAGCCGAGGTGCCCGGAGCGGTCGACCCTCCCCGTGCCGCCGTGATGGAGGCGGTGGCGCGCGCACTGGCGGAGGACCTGCTCCCCCTCGGCGACCTGACGGCCTCACTGGTGCCGGCGGAGCGGACTGCCACGCTGGTCGTCGTGACCAGGGCGCACGGCGTGGTGGCCGGACGGGCGTGCGCGGTGGAGGCGTTCGGGCAGCTCGATCCGGGGATCCGCGTCGTGTGGCACCTCCCCGACGGGACGACGGTGGCACCAGGGGACGTGGTGGCGACCGTGTCCGGATCCCTCCGCCAGGTCCTGACGGCCGAGCGGACGGCCCTGAATTTCCTCTGCCACCTCTCGGGGATAGCGTCGTTCACGCGCCGCTTCGTGACGGCCGTGCAGGCGGTCGACCCACGGGTGCGGGTCCTCGACACCCGCAAGACCACGCCGGGCCTCAGGTCGCTCGAGAAGGCGGCCGTCCGGGCGGGTGGAGGTCACAACCACCGGGCCAACCTGTCCGACGCCGTGCTGGTGAAGGACAACCATCTCGGCGGGATGTCCATCACCGAAGCGGTCGGACGGGCGCGTGCCACCTGGCCGGGGCGGATGGTGGAGGTAGAGTGCGACCGTCCCGAGCAGGTTCGCGAGGCGTGCGAGGCCGGGGCGGGGGCCGTGCTCCTCGACAACATGGCCCCTGAAGAGGTCGCCCGATGCGTCGAGCTGGCGCGCTCGACGGCACCCGGCGGTGCCGTGCTGGTGGAGGTGTCGGGCGGCGTGACGATCGAGACGGCCCCCGCCTATGCGGCGACCGGGATCGACCTCGTCTCGGTGGGCGCGCTGACCCACTCGGCGCCGGCTCTCGATCTCGGCCTCGATCTCGTTCTTCCCGACCGGGGGAGGGAGGGCTGACCGTGTTGCTGGCCATGGACGTGGGGAACACCGAGACGGTCATCGGCCTCTACTCGCTGGGCGAGAGCGACGAAGCGGCGCTCGAGGCCGAGGACGCGGTGGTGGGTTTCGGGATCGGTGTGGCCGGCGACGACACCCAGCCGCGCCGCGGCCTGACCCACCACTGGCGCCTCTCGACGGTTCCCGCGCGCACACCGGACGAGCACGCGGTCCTGTTGACCCAGCTCCTCGACCTCGAAGGTCTCGACATCGGCAGCTCGGTCACCGGGATCGCCGTCAGCTCCTCCGTCCCGCGGGCCACCGGCCAGCTCCGCCAGATGGCCGCCCGCTGGTTCGGCTCCGTGCAGTGCGTGGTGCTCGGCCCCGGGGTCAGGAGCGGCATGCCCATCCTGTACGACAACCCCAAGGAGGTCGGCGCGGACCGGGTGGCCAACGCCGTGGGCGCCTACGACCTCTTCGGCGGCCCGTGCGTGGTGGTGGACCTGGGGACCGCGACCACCTTCGACGCGGTGTCGGCCAAGGGCGAGTACCTGGGCGGCGCCATCGCCCCCGGGGTCGCCATCAGCATGGAGGCGCTCTTCGAGCACGCGGCCGCCCTGCGCCGCGTGGAGCTGGTGGAGCCGCGCCGCGTCATCGGGCGCTCGACCGCCGAGTCGCTCGAGTCGGGGGTCCTCTACGGCTTCGCCGCCCAGGTGGACGGGCTCTGCGGGCGTTTCATGGAAGAGCTGGGCCCCTCGGCGGTGGTGGCCACGGGCGGGCTGTCCGAGCTGATCGCCCCCCACGCGCGCTCGGTCCAGCACGTCGAGCCGTGGCTCACGCTCCACGGGCTGCGGATCGTTTACGAGCGCAACACCCGGGACCTGCCCGGCTGAGCACCGGGCCTGGGCCCCCGGTGCACTCGTCCGGCGGGAGTCAGGACAGGTCGTCGAGGAAGGAGTCGGCCACCCGGGCCAGGCCGGCGGCGAGCTCGGGAGAACCGATCCCGGCGGTGGCCGCCTTGGCCTCGGCCGAGTAACGCCGTCCGACCTCGAGCGTCCCGCGGACGCCCGGCGATGCCGACACGATGGCCCGGGCCTTGTCCCGTTCGGGCTGGGCCAAGGGCTGGCCGAGCAGCTGGCGGAGCTCGGGCCCCGCGTCCGGGTCCTCGAGCGCGATCAGGACCGGGAGCGTGTAGATGCCTTCGGCCAGGTCCTGGCCACCCGGCTTGCCCAGCTCGTCGTCGGTGGCGACCACGTCCTGCACGTCGTCGCGCAGCTGAAAGACCATGCCGAAGCACCGCCCGAATTCCGAGAGGGCCTCCACCTCGTGCGGCGGCGAGCCCCCGATCAGCGCACCGATCCGGCACGACGCGGCCATCAGGGCGGCGGTCTTCCCCCGGATCGCCGCGAGGTAGTCGTTCACGGTCCGGCTCGTCTGGAACGCGGAGCGGACCTCGGTCACCTGCCCCTGGCAGAGCAGGCCGAGGGTGGTCGCCAGCAACCGGGCCACCTCGGTGCCCAGGTCGGCGGCGATCGCCGCCGACCTGGCCAGCAGGAAGTCACCGGCGACGATGGCCACCAGATTGCCGAACCGGCTGTTCACGCTCTGGACGTTTCGCCGGGCGGTGGCCTCGTCGATGACGTCGTCGTGGTAGAGCGAGGCCAGGTGGACCAGCTCCACCGACACCCCCCCGAGCAGGTCGTCCTCACCCGCCGACCTGCGTCCGCCGGTCGCCGAGGCCAGGGCCAACAGGGGACGGAGGCGCTTGCCGCCGGCCCCGATCAGGTGCGTCGTCACCTCGTCGAGAAAGCCGTCCCCGGTGGTGACCGAGCTCTTGAGCAGGGCCTCGAGCCGCTGCAGGTCCTCGTCCACGCGGGGAAGATCGAGGGCCTCGGTAGCGTTCACTGGGAGGTAACGATAGGCGACACCCGCAGGGAGCGACAGCAGATCGTCGTGGCGTGGCGGGTGCCCCGAGGTCCGAGGACCGGCCGGCGTGCTGCGGCGCCCATCACGGGTCCGGCTTGTACACTCATGACGAAGGAAGAAATGGAGGCGGTCACGTGTTCGAACGCTTCACCGATCGAGCCCGACGAGTTCTTGTGCTGGCGCAGGAGGAAGCGCGCCTGCTCAACCACAGCTTCATCGGGACCGAGCACATCCTGCTGGGCCTGATCCACGAGGGCGAGGGCGTCGCGGCCAAGGCGCTCGAGTCGATGGGCATCTCGCTCGAGGCCGTGCGGGAGAAGGTCGAGGAGACGATCGGGATGGCGGGGAGCGCCCCGAGCGGGTCGCCGCCGTTCACCCCCCGGGCCAAAAAGGTGCTCGAGCTGTCCTTGCGCGAGGCGCTCCAGCTCGGCCACAGCTACATCGGGACCGAGCACATGCTCCTGGGCCTGGTTCGAGAGGGCGAGGGTGTGGCCGCCCAGGTGCTGGTCAGCCTCGGTGCCGATCTGAGCCGGGTGCGTCAGCAGGTCATTCAGCTCATGTCGGGCTACCAGGGGAAGGATCCGGTCGGAGCAGGGACCGGGAGCACGGGGTCCGAGACGCCGACCGGCTCGCCGGTGCTCGACCAGTTCGGCCGCAACCTGACCCAGCACGCCCGCGAGGGCAAGCTCGACCCGGTGGTGGGCCGGGCGAAGGAGATCGAGCGGGTCATGCAGGTGCTCTCGCGCCGCACCAAGAACAACCCGGTGCTGATCGGCGAGCCCGGTGTGGGAAAGACGGCCATCGTCGAGGGCCTGGCCCAGCGGATCGTCGCCAACGACGTCCCCGAGACGCTGCTCGGCAAGCAGCTCTACACGCTCGACCTCGGCGCACTGGTCGCCGGGAGCCGCTACCGCGGCGACTTCGAGGAGCGGCTCAAGAAGGTTCTGAAGGAGATCCGCACCCGGGGCGACATCATCCTGTTCATCGACGAGCTGCACACGCTGGTCGGTGCGGGCGCGGCCGAAGGGGCGATCGATGCCGCCTCCATCCTGAAGCCGATGCTGGCCCGGGGCGAGCTGCAGACCGTGGGTGCCACCACGCTCGACGAGTACCGCAAGCATCTCGAGAAGGACGCCGCGCTCGAGCGTCGGTTCCAGCCGGTCAAGGTGGACCAGCCGAGCGTCGCCCTCACGATCGACATCCTGAAGGGGCTGCGCGACCGTTACGAGTCGCACCACGCCGTGACCATCACCGACCAGGCACTGGTGGCCGCGGCGAACCTCGCCGACCGCTACCTCGCCGACCGGTTCCTGCCGGACAAGGCCATCGACCTGATCGACGAGGCTGGGAGCCGCCTGAGGATCCGGCGCATGGCGACGCCGCCGAGCTACAAGAAGCTCGACGAGGAGATCACCCGGCTCCGGGCCGACAAGGAGTCCGCTATCGAGCGGGGCGCCTTCGAGCAGGCGAAGAAGCTGGCCGACCAGGAGAAGGAGCGGCTCGACCGCAAGGACGCCCAGGAAGCAGAATGGCGGGCGGAGGGGGTCGACCTCTTCGACGTCGTCGACGAGGAGGTCATCGCCGAGGTGCTGGCGAACTGGACGGGGATCCCCGTCTACCGCCTGACCGAGGAGGAGACGGCCAAGCTCCTTCGCATGGAGGACGAGCTCCACAAGCGGGTGATCGGGCAGGAGGAGGCGCTCGCCGCCCTCTCGCGGGCGATCCGTCGCACCCGGGCCGGGTTGAAGGACCCCAAGCGCCCGAGCGGCTCCTTCATCTTTCTGGGCCCGACCGGGGTCGGCAAGACCGAGCTGGCGAAGGCCCTGGCCGAGTTCCTCTTCGACGACGAGGACGCGCTCATTCAGCTCGACATGAGCGAGTACATGGAGAAGCACACCGTCAGCAGGCTGGTGGGCTCGCCCCCCGGCTACGTCGGGTACGAAGAGGGCGGGCAGTTGACCGAGGCGGTGCGGCGCAAGCCGTTCTCCGTCGTGCTGTTCGACGAGGTGGAGAAAGCCCACCCCGACGTCTTCAACACACTCCTGCAGATCCTCGAGGACGGACGGCTCACCGACGCCCAGGGGCGTTCGGTGGACTTCAAGAACACCGTCCTCATCATGACGTCCAACCTCGGTACCGCGGACCTCCGCAAGTCCTCCCTGGGCTTCGCCAAGACGTCCGAGGCGGTCACCTACGAGCGGATGAAGGCCAAGGTGAACGAGGCGCTGAAGGCACACTTCCGGCCGGAATTCCTCAACCGCATCGACGAGGTGATCGTCTTCCACGAGCTGACGCGCGAGGAGGTCATCGCCATCGTCGACCTCATGATCGCCCGGACGGCCGACCAGCTGGCCCTGCAGGGGCTCGGGCTCGAGCTCACCCCCGCCGCCCGCACGTTGCTGGCCGAGCGCGGCTACGACCCGCAGCTCGGGGCCCGGCCACTTCGGCGGGCCATTCAGCAGCTGGTGGAGGACCCGCTCTCCGAGCGGATCCTGTGGAAGGAGTTCCGGGTCGGCGAGACGATCGTGGTGGACGTCGACGACGTGGCGATCGACGGCGGCGACGGTCCGCATCTGACCTTCCGAGCCGTCGAGGGTGTGCAACCGCCCCCGATGGAGCTGGCCGGGAGCGGTTCGACGACCGACTGACACACCCGGGCCGTATGGTGCCGAGGTGGCCCGTACGACCGTTGAGTACCGCTGTCTCGGATGCGGCTCGGTGAGCCCCCGCTGGGGAGGCCGTTGCTCGTCCTGCGGCGAATGGAATTCCTTGGTGGAGGAGGTTGCCCCGCGGCGCGCGTCCCCGCGCCCCCCGGGCGACCCGAGGAGCGAGCCCGTGGTCCTCTCGGCCGTCGACCCGGGCGGCTGCGCGCCCCGGCCGAGCGGCGTGCCCGAGTTCGACCGGGTCCTGGCGGGGGGTTTGACCGCCGGTTCGATCACGCTGCTGTTCGGCGAGCCGGGGATCGGCAAGTCGACGTTGCTGCTGCAGGTCCTGGCCGCCTGGAGCGAGCGGGGCGGGAGGTGCCTGCTGGTCTCGGCCGAGGAGTCGGCACCGCAGGTCCGCGCCCGCGCCCAACGCCTGGGGCCCCTCTCCGACGGCCTGTACGTGTCGGCGACGGCGGACGTCGAGGAGGCGGCGCGGGCGGTGGCGTCCGTCGGGCCGCAGCTGGTGGTGGTCGACTCCGTCCAGACGATCGCCGACGCCGCCATCGGCGGCGCCCCCGGCACCCTCGCCCAGGTACGGTCGTGCGTCGAGCGTCTGACGCGGTCGGCCCGGGAGTCGGGGACGGCGCTGGTCCTGGTGGGGCACGTGACGAAGGCGGGTGACCCCGCCGGTCCCCGCATGCTCGAGCATCTGGTGGACACGGTCCTGGGCTTCGAGGGCGATCGCCACCACTCGCTCCGGGTGCTTCGGGCCGTCAAGCACCGCTTCGGGCCCACCGGCGAGGTCGGGCTCTTCGAGATGGGCGAGACGGGGTTGCAGGACGTCGCCGATCCAGGCGCCCTGCTCCTCGGCGATCGCCTGACCGAGGTGCCCGGAAGCGTCGTGACCCCCCTGTTGCAGGGGCGCCGGGCGATCCTGGTGGAGCTGCAGGCCCTGGCCTCCGGATCGGGCTCGCCGGACGCACCGGTCCGCCAGAGCGCCCAGGGGGTGGATGCCCACCGCCTGGCACTCCTGCTGGCCGTCCTGCGGTGCCGGGTGGGTCTCCACCTCGGCGGCGCGGAGATCTTCGTGTCCGCCACCGGGGGGATCTGCGCCACCGAGCCCGCCGCCGATCTCCCGCTGGCGCTGGCGGTGACGTCGGCGGTCACCGGATCGGCCCTCCCGCCCGATCTGGTGGCGCTGGGTGAGGTGGGCCTGGCCGGGGAGCTTCGCCAGGTCCCCCACATCGACCGGCGCCTGGCCGAATCGGCCCGCCTCGGGTTCAGCCGGGCGCTGGTCCCTTGGTCGACGCCCGAGGGATCCTGGCCGATGACGGTCGTGCGGGTGGGCACCGTCATCGAGGCGATCGAGGCCGTCCATCGGATGCACCGCGGCCGTTCCGTTCCGGCGGTGGGCGGCCCGGTGATCGGTCCGGCAGGGGTGCCGGGGGGGTTGCGGGCCCTCCCCCCAGGTACCATTCGCACGTGGTCGAGCGCGGCAGCCACCCCCTGACGGAGATCCTGGCCCTGGTCGCTCCCGGCACGCCGTTCCGGGACGGTCTCGACCGCGTCCTGCAGGCGAAGCGCGGCGCCCTGGTAGTGGTCGGTGACGACGCGGGAGTCCTGTCGATCTGCACCGGCGGGTTCCTGCTCGACGCCGAGTTCAGCCCACAGCGCCTCTCCGAGCTGGCAAAAATGGACGGCGCGATAATCCTGGCTTCCGACGCGTCGAGGATCGCCCGGGCCAACGTCCATCTCGTGCCCAGGGCGTCGATCCCCACCAGCGAGACCGGGACCCGCCACCGCACGGCCGAACGCGTCGCCCGGTCGCTCGACGTCCCCGTGATCACCGTGTCGGGGTCGATGTCGACGATCTCGGTCTACCGCAACGACCGTAGGCACATCGTGCAGCGGACCCACCGGCTGGTGGACCGCGCCGGCCAGGCGCTCTCGACCCTCCAGCGTTTCAAGAACCGCTTCGACCTGGCGATCGCCGCGCTGTCCACGCTCGAGGTGGAGGACACCGTCTCGGTCCGCGACGTGGTCGCCGTCGTCCAGCCGGGGGAGATGATCGTGCGGATCGCCGGCGAGATCGAGGGTTACCTGGTGGAGCTCGGCGAGGACGGGCGGTTGATCCACCTCCAGCTCCAGGAGCTCGCTGCCGGGGCCGAGAAGGCGCTCCGGCTCGTGTTGGGCGACTACGTGGTCGCCCGCGAGACCGCCGACGGCCCGGGGGAGGGGAAGGTCCCTTCGCGCGAGGAGCGCGAGCGCCTGATCGACCGGGCCGCCGGAGCGTTCCACCGCCTGACCGCCGACGAGCTCGCCGATCCGGTGATGGTCGCGGGTACCCTGGGGCTCGGCGGAGCCCTCGGCGGGCTCGACGTCGAGGTGGAGCCGCGTGGGTACCGGCTGCTCCACCGCCTGCCGAGGATCTCCGACGTGATCATCGACCGGATCGTCGAACGCTTCACGGATCTGCCCGGCATCCTGCAGGCGTCGCTCGGTGACCTCGAGAAGGTGGGCGGGGTCGGCGGGGCCAAGGCCCGGGCGGTGAAGGACGGTTTGGCCCGGATCGTCGAAGCCAGCATCCTCGAGCGCTATGACTGAACGCCTGCGGGCGGTGCGGTCCGGTCGGGTAGAATAGAAAGACGCCGTTCGGCCAGGAATCGCGCGAACGTGCATTCCCGCCAGCGGCCCCAATGACGAGGCCGGCTCAGGAGCGGTTGCTGGCGCCACGCGCAGATCGAGGGAGCCCGGTGTTCAAGGTTGGAGACAAAGTCGTCTATCCGCATCACGGTGCCGCGGTGATCGAGCGGCGCGAGACCAAGGTGGCGTTCGGGGAGAAGCGCGAGTACCTGGTCCTAAAGCTGGCGTACGGCGATCTCACCCTGATGGTCCCGGCGGACAACACCGAAGGTGTGGGCCTCCGTGAGGTCATCAACGACGAGGAGGTCGAGGAGGTGTTCGCCGTCCTTCGCAAGAAGGAGGCGCGGATGCCGACCAACTGGTCGAGGCGGTACAAGAACCACTCGGAGAAGCTCCGTTCCGGCGATATCTACCAGGTCGCCGAAGTGGTGCGGAACCTCTCGATCAGGGACAAGGACAAGGGGCTCTCGGCTGGCGAGAAGCGCATGCTGAGCCGGGCCCGCCAGATCCTGGTGTCCGAGCTGACCTTCGCTCTCGGTGTCGACGAGGAGGCTGCGGAGCAGCGCCTCAACGACGCGTTGCCCTGACCCCTGGCTCGATGCAGCACGTCTGGGGGGTGGTGGTCGCCGGGGGCGCCGGGACCCGCTTCGGGGGCGCCAAGCAATTCGCCCTGCTCGGCGGGAGGCCGGTGGTGGAGTGGTCCGTGGTCGCCTGCCGCGAGGCGTTGGGCCATGTGGTGCTCGTGCTTCCCGAGGGGATGACCGACGATTCGTTCGGCGCGGACATCGTCGTGGCGGGAGGCCGGTCACGGTCTGCCTCCGTCCGCAACGGGCTGGGTGCCGTGCCGGCCGACGCCCGGGTGGTCGTGGTTCACGACGCCGCGCGCCCCCTCGCACCGCCCCGGCTGTTCGTGGAGGTGGTGAAGGCCCTCGACGGACCCGGGGTGAGCGGGGCGATCTGCGCCGTCCCGGTCACCGACACCCTCAAGCGGGTTGGTCGACCCGCCGGGTGGAGCGGTGCGCCCGACGTGGTGGTCGAGACCCTGGGCCGTGAGGAGCTGGTCAGCGTTCAGACGCCGCAGGCGTTCATCGCGGAAGTGCTCCGTCGAGCGCACGCCGGTGGCGGCGAGGCGACCGACGACGCGGCGCTGGTGGAGGCGACGGGCGCTACGGTGCAGGTGGTACCGGGGGATCCCAGAAACCTCAAGGTCACCGATCCCGAGGACCTGTCGTATCTCGAGCATTTGTTGAGGACGTGAGCGGTGCGTATCGGACAGGGATTCGACGTGCATGCGTTCACCGAGGACCCCGAGAGGATGCTGGTCCTCGGCGGCGTGCCCATCCCCGGGTGCCGGGGACTGGTGGGGCACAGCGATGCCGATCCGGTCGCCCACGCCATCGCCGACGCCGTTCTCGGGGCCGCGGGCCTGGGCGACCTGGGCCGGCACTTCCCCGACACCGACCCGGCCTGGGCGGGAGCCGACAGCATCGAGCTGCTGACCGAGGTGACGGCCCGGGCGGCGGAGGCGGGGTATCGCCCGGTGAACGCCGATTGCACGATCGTCGCCGAGGCCCCCCGGCTGGCCCCTCACACCGCCCGCATGGTCGAACGCCTCACCACAGCCCTGGGCGCGCCGGTGTCGGTGAAGGCGACCCGGGCCGAGGGACTGGGGTCCATCGGGCGGACCGAGGGCGTTGCCTGCCTGGCCGTCGTCCTCCTGAGGGAGCTCGGTCCTGTGGTGGACGGGCCCGGCAGGCTCCCCCCGGACGGGCCCGACGAAGGGCGTGGCAGCGGCCCGGCAGGCTCCTCCCCGGCCGGGGCGCCGCCCTCATGACGCCACCAGGTCGCGGCCGGCCCAAGCCGCCGGCCGGACGGGGCGGGTCCCGTTCGTCCCGGTCGGGCGGGTCCCGTTCGTCCCGTTCGTCCCGTTCGGGCTCGTCCGGTTCGGGCTCGTCCGACCGGTTCGACCGCCGTCAGGGCGCCCCCGGCAAACCGTCCCGGGCGCGAGACCGGGCGGGCTCCGCCGACCGGGGTCCCGGCGCCAGGGTCGGGCTCGGGGGTGACCGGGTGGAGGGCCGGCGAGCGGTGATCGAGCTCCTTGCCGCGGGGCGCCGCCGGGTGGAGCGGCTCTGGTTGGCGGACGGGCTCGAGTCCTCGGCTCAACTCGACGAGATAGAGGCGTTGGCGGCACGCCGGAAGGTCCCCGTCGAGACGGTCTCCCGCGGGCGGCTGGCCGCCGCCGCGGGAACCGAGGCTCCTCAAGGGGTGGTGGCGGTCGCCCGCCCGATCGAGGAGACACCGCTCGGTGATCTCTGCGAGGCGGCCGGCCCGGGAGCACCGCCGTTCCTGTTGGTGGTGGCCGGTGTCACGGACCCCCACAACCTCGGAGCCCTCCTCCGAAGCGCCGAGTGCGCCGGGGTGACCGGGGTGGTCCTGCCCCGCCACCGGTCGGCCAACCTTTCGCCCACGGTGGCCAAGGTCGCGGCGGGAGCCATCGAGCATCTCGCATTCTCCCTGGTCGGAGGGATTCCCGCCGCTCTCGGCCAGATCGCCGGGTTCGGCGTCCGGACGGTCGGCTTGGCGGGCGAGGCGCGCCGGTCCCTTTACGAGCTCGATCTCGGAGGATCCCCAGTTGCCCTGGTCGTGGGCAGCGAGGAGCGGGGGCTGCCCCAACTGGCCCGACGGCGCTGTGACGATCTGGTGTCGATACCCCAACAGGGTTCCATCTCGTCGCTCAACGTGGCCGCCGCCGGTGCTGTCGCCTGCTTTGAGGTGGCGCGCCAGCGGGCCGGGGCGAGCGGCGGGCGAGCCTAGGGCCGCCTCCTGCCGTCCTGCTTGGGCGCCGGGCGCGAACGGGGCTACAGGCTGCCCGACCCGCTCGCCGGCGGTTGGTCCGACCCGCAGTACTTGCACTTGCTGGCGCCGACCGGGAGATCGTCGGACAGGCAGGCGGGGCAGGTCTTCGCCGGGGCCGGGTCGCCGAACACGACCACGCCGCGTCGAGCCGAGATCGCCTTGTAGGGAAGGACGATGACGAAGTAGATCACCGCCATGAAGATGACGAAGTAGATCACCGCCGAGATGAGCGCACCGAGGTCGAGGAACGTCGCCTTGTTGCCGGCGGCGCCCAGTTGTCACCCCAACCCCACCGAGCTCCCACCCTGTGCCCGGGCGACGAGCGGATTGATCACGTTGGTGGTGAAGGCGACGATCAGCGTCCCTCGAACCGGCCCACGTCGGCCCCACCGGCGGCGGTGCCGATCGGCGCTCCATCCGGAGCTCCCCGCGAAACTACACACCGGGGGCCGGCGGGGGCTCGAGCCCGGACCCCGGGGCAAACCTCTTGCGTGGCTCGTGAACCCGCGAGAGCATGGCTGTATCTGCGGATCGCGCAATGCCGATCGAAGGGGGTCTCCCGTGAGAAGGCTCGGTCGAATTGTCAGTGCCGTGACGCTAGGCATGCTGGGGCTCGGTGGCGCCGGGGTTCTGACGCTCTCGGGGCCGTTCGGAGCGGGGGTGGCGGGCGCAGTCGGCTGCTCGCCCGCCGGAACAACGGGGTTCACCGCGGCGATCTCCCCCGCCCCGGGTGCGACGATCAGCGGGACCGTTGACGCGACCGGTTGCAACATCGGCATTTACGTGGCTCCGGGGGTGACCCCGGTGACCATCGACGGTGCCACGGTGAGCGGTGCCAGTGACGAAGGCATTTATGTGGAGCAGACCACCGCGGTCACCATCAGGAACTCCACGGTGAAGGGAAACGGTCTCACCGCGAGCCCTCTTCCCGGCAATGGGGCCATCGCGTTGGCCGGGGTCACCAACTCGCTCGTGAACGGCAACACGGTCACCGGCAACGGCGCCGGTGGGATCTTCGTGAATGACAACGGACCGATCGATCCCGGTGTGCCGAACCCCGGGCCCGGTTCGCCGGTCGCCTCCTCGAACGTCACTGTCAGCAACAACGTCATCTCCAACAACGGTGCAGGGTGCGGCATCGTGTACTCCACCCACAACACCGGAGGATCGATCAGCGGCGGGACGATCTCGGGGAACACGATCACCGGCAGCCCGGGGGTCTTCACCGCGGTCGGGCCCGACGTGGCCGGGATCGTCGTCGCCACCGCGTCAGCCGGTGCGACGACCAGCAACGTCACGGTCTCGGGGAACACCGTGTCGGGATCGTTCGAGGGCGGGATCATCGTGCACGCCCACGCCCCTCATGACGTCGTCTCGGGCATCACGATCACAGGCAACACGCTGCCCGGCGGCAACAACTGGGGCCTGACGAACGGGCCGCCCGCCACCGCCGGCGTGATCATCGGGGTCGACCTCCTTCCCCCGGCCATCGCCCCGGTCATCACCGGGACGACGGTGACGGGCAACACCATCAGCAACCAGTTTTACGGGATCTGGGTCAGCGGCGTCCCCGGCGTGACGACCACACCCAATACCATCAGCGTGCCGACCGGCGGGACCGCCGTCTACCACACCCCGGTGCCCGGCAGCGGTTACTGGCTGGCCTCGTCCAACGGCGGGGTCGCCAACATCGGCAGCGCAGGCTCCTACGGCTCCGCCGCGAGCCTGAAGCTGAACAAGCCGGTCGTGGGGATCAGTCCGACGCAGGACCAGGGTGGCTACTGGCTGGTCGCGTCCGACGGCGGGGTCTTCGCCTACGGCGACGCCACCTACTGGGGCTCGGCCGGCAGCCTCAAGCTCAACCAGCCGGTGGTCGGCATGACGGCCACCCCCGACGGGAAGGGCTACTGGCTGGTGGCACGGGACGGCGGGGTCTTCGCCTACGGCGACGCGGTGTTCCTCGGTACTCCGAGCAGCCAACAGCTGACCGCGCCGGTCGTCGGGGTGTCGGCCGTGGGCACGACCGCCTCGGGCTGAGGTGTTCGGCACAGGATCGACCGCCTGCGGAGCGGGGCGGCGTGAGGGGGGTTGTGCTCGAAGGCCATGATCCCTGTTCAACGCCTTGCAAAACGAGAGCCGGTGGTGGGACTCGAACCCACGACCTGACGATTACAAATCGCCTGCGCTTCCAGCTGCGCCACACCGGCGGGTCCCCAGGCTACCGGCCGTCCTCTCCGAGGTTCGGCGTGTGCGGCCGCGACCGCTGCCGCTGCCGCGACCCGGACCCGGACCCCGACCTCCGGGAACGCGCCGGGGAACGCGCCGGGGAACGCGCCGGGGATGCTTGCAACGACCCTGGCGACCGGGGATGCTTGCAACGACCCTGGTGGGTTGGCAGGCTGAACGCGTGACCACCCCGCCGCCGCCGCCTCCGGACCCGGGCCGGGGGGGAAGGTCGAGCGGGGACCGGGTGGTCGTTGCCCGTGCGCTCATGCTGCTGGCGGCGGCCCTGGTTCTCGGGATCATCCTGATCGGGGTGGCCGCCCGCCCGCCAGTGCTGGCGGGCACGTCCACCGTGGCCACCTCGGTCACCACCACGACCGCGGCAGGTACCACCACGAGCGGGGCCGGCACCGCCGGATCCGCTGCGAGCACCACCATCACGGCCCCGAGATCCACCACGACCACGCACCGGGCCGGGACGAAGCGGGTTGCCGCGACGACCACCACCACCGTGCCCCGGTCGAGCGTGAAGGTGCTCGTGGCGAACGGAACGTCGGTGGCGGGCGCTGCGGGGCGGTACACGCAGCTCCTCTCGGGCCAGGGTTGGGCCACCCAGGCGCCGGTCAACGCGTCGTCGACGGTCAGCGCGTCCTCCGTCTATTACGCCTCCGGGCAACAGGCGTCCGCCTCCGCCATCGCCTCCTCACTGGGATTGAGCTCGGCGAACGTGCAGCCGCTTACGGCGTCGGTGCCCGTGGCGGGAACCGGCGGGGTCGGCATCGTGCTCGTCGTCGGTCCGGACCTGGCCGCACAGTCGTCCGTCACGACGACCACTGCGGCACGGACCGGCTGACCCCGGGGGTGGCGGCTCTTCCCGGACCGCTCCGTCCGCTGATGGAGGAGCCCGGCGCCGCAGCGCTCTTCCTCGATTTCGACGGCACGCTCGCGCCGATCGTCGCGGACCCCGCCTCGGCACGGCCCCTCCCGGGCGTGCCGGAGCTGCTCGCCCGGCTGGCCGCCCGCCTCGGGCTGGTCGCCGTGGTATCGGGCAGGCCGGTCGCCTATCTCGTGGACGTGCTCGGCGCCCCCCCCGGGGTGCACCTGGCCGGCCTGTACGGGATGGAGGAGCTCGGGGCCGACGGCGCCGTGCGGGTGGACGAGGACGCCCGGCGGTGGCGACCGGTCCTCGCCGAGGTGAGCGGCGAAGCCCGTCGTGCCGCTCCGCCCGGCGTGATGATCGAGGAGAAGGGGCTCGCCATGACCATCCACTGGCGGGGGAACCCCGGGGCCGAGGCATGGGCCAGGTCCTTCGCCGGGCGGTTGATCGCCGGCACGGGCCTGGTGGGACAGCCGGGGAGGATGGCGCTCGAGCTCCGCCCGCCCGGGCCGACGGACAAGGGGGCGGTGGTCGACCGGTTGGGACCGGGTCACCGGGCGGTTGCCTGCTTCGGCGACGATCTCGGCGACCTGCCCGCCTTCGCCGCGCTGGACCGCCTGGCCGCTCTTGGCGTGGCCGTGGCCCGGGTGGCCGTGGTCGACGACGAGAGCCCGCCGGAGGTCGTGGCCGCGGCCGACGTGGTGGTGCGTGGCCCGGAGGAGGCGTTGGGCCTGCTCGCGCTGATCGCCGGCCCCGGTGGCCGATGAGCCCGGACCGCCGCTCCGCCGCCCCGCTCTACCTCGCCGGGCCCTCCTCCGCGGCCGTCCGGCCCGGGCTCGCCGCCACGAGGTCGGTGAGCCAGTCGGCGGCCGTTCGGGCCAGCACCAGCTCCCGCAGGTCGGCCGCGCGGCGCGCCCGCTGCCCGGGGCCCATCGTGAGCGCCAGCTCGAGGGCGGCCGCCGTGCCGGTGATGTCGAATGGGTTGATCCCGATCGCCGCAGGATGCAGCTCCTCCCAGGCGCCCGCCTCGCGGGAGATCACGAGGACGCCGTTCCGCTCGTTCACCAGCGGTCCCTCCTTGGCGACCAGGTTGAGCCCGTCCCGGATCGGGTTGACCAGCAGGACGTCGTAGCGCTGGAGCGCGGCCACGGAGCGCTCCCGGGCGTCTGCCACGTCGAGCACGATCGGGGTCCACGTGCTGGTCCCCCAGGTGTCGTTGATCCGGGCGACCGTGTGCTCCACCTCGCTCCGATAGGCCAGATACTCGGCCAGACCCTCTCGCGAGGGGTAGGCCAAGGCCAGCAGCACGACCCGGTCGCGCCATTCGGCCCGGGTCTCGAGCAGCTCCTCGAAGGCCCAGCATCCGCGCAGGATGTTCTTCGACAGCTCGATCCGGTCGACCCGGACGATGAGCTTGCGGTCGCCGACGCGCGCGTCGAGGGCCTCGCCCGCCGCGACGCAGGCGCCGGTGCGGGCCTCGTCGGCCATCGCCGTGGGGTCAGGTCCCAAGGGGGAGTGGAAGGTCGGGGGCGCCGGCACGCCGGTCACCGCCGCCAGACCGTCGTCGGCGAAACAGGCCCGGAACGCCGCCTCCCACCGCGCGGTGTGGAACCCGCAGGCACCGAAACCGGCCATGCCGCCCAGGAGCTCGCCCGCCGCCGCCCCGGGCAGGGTCCGAAGGAAGTTGGGGTCGCCGAACGGGGTATGGCTGAAGTGCACCGTTCGCAGGTCCGGACGCGCTTTGGCGAGCATGGCCCCGGCAAGGGCCAGGTGGTAGTCCTGCACGAGCACCACCGCTCCCTCGGGGGCGTTGCGGGCGATGGAGTCGGCGAACAGGCGGTTGAAGGCCCGATAGGCCAGCCAGGCCTCTTGCCAGTGCCGGTCGAAGCGGGGACGGCGGGGGAGGTCGAAGAGGTGGTGGTGGCAGAACCACAGGGTCGAGTTGGAGACCACGTCGTAGGCCATGCGGTAGAGATCGGGGTCCGGGGTCACCAGGACGATCCGCAACCCGTCCTCGGTCATCAGGCCCTGGTCGGCGGCCAAACGGTCGGCCTCGCTCATCGAGGCGGCGACCCAGGTCGCCCCGCTCCCGGCGAGCAGTGGATGGAGGGTCCCGGCGAGCCCGCCCCCCGAGCCGGCGGCCTCGGGTCGCCCGTTCTCGCCGAGGCGGAA
Organism: Acidimicrobiales bacterium; assembly: GCA_035532415.1. GTDB lineage: Bacteria > Actinomycetota > Acidimicrobiia > Acidimicrobiales > RAAP-2 > DATKRB01. The sequence goes on from DATKRB010000001.1 coordinate 46,315, forward strand.
CGACAGTGGCCCCCGGTTGGAGGCGACGATCACGCCGTCCACGTGATGGACGTTAGCGTCCCGGTGCCGCCGCGGCGATCGGCCGGCCGCCGGTTCAGGAGGGCGTGCCCGGGTCCATCCGCTCGAGGGCCGCCCGGAGGACGTCGACCGCCTGGGGCCGCAGCTGGTCCAGCGGCCGGTTCCGGTGGACGCGGGTCCCCAGGTCCACCTGGGCCAGCGAGCCGACGCCGAAGCGCCGCGCCACGTCGAGGAGGAGGCCGAGCTCGACGCCGTACCCGTCGGCGAACCCCACCTTCTCGAGCACCCAGCGGTGTGCCGCCGTCTCCCCGGCCAGGGGCTGGCGCACCGCGGCGAGCTCGGGGAAGCAGAGCTCGATGAGGGGCCGGGCCACCAGCTCGGTCACCCGGCCGCCTCCCGAAGGCGCACCGTGAAGAGGCCGCCGGTAGAAGCCCTTCACCAAGGTGATGTCGTCATGGAGCAGCAGGGGGCCGACGAGCCCGCTGACGAAGTTCGGGGAGGTGTTCTCGACGTCGGCGTCGAGGAAGACGACGACGTCGCCGAAGGAGGCGTCGAGTCCCGCCCGCATCGCCTGTCCCTTGCCCCCGCCCGGTGCCAGCCGGACCACCCGGGCGCCGGCCGAGCGGGCCGCGCCCGCCGTGGCGTCGGAGGACCCGTCGTCCACGACGACCACCTCGTCGACCAGGCCGGTCCCGCCGGCGTCGAGGACGTGGGGACCCCGCACGGCGCGGACGACGGCGGCCACCGTCCGCTCCTCGTCCCGCGAAGGGATGAGGACCGAGACCGTCCGTCCGGCCTTGGTCTGCACCAGCTGCTCCGAGCTGAACGCCGTACCCTCCAATGTCCGCAGCTCCGATGCCATCCCCAGATCATCCCTTACCCGGTGACCGCCGCGGTAGAGCACCGCCGGAGCACCGTCACCGGAGTGCCCGTGCCGGTGGGCCGGAGTGCCCGACCCGAGGCCCCCGACAGGGCCGCATTGACGGCGCCCCGTTCCTTCGACCACCATGGGAGCATCATCCAGAGCGGCTGAGGGACGGGCCCGTCGACGCCGCGGCAACCAGTGACCCCACGACAGGAGCGCACCCTGCGCTCCGGGTCGGGGTGGGGACCCACCAGGTGCCAATGCCCGACCGATGAGGAGGACCTTTCGTGGACACCGTGATCGGGCTGCGCTGTCGAGAGTGCGGTCGCCAATTTCCGGTAGAAGCCCTGCACGTGTGCGACTACTGCTTCGGGCCGCTCGAGGTCGCCTACGACTACGAGCGCATCGCCGCGGTGGTCAGCCGCGAGCGGATCGCCGCCGGGCCGCGCAGCATCTGGCGTTATCGCGACCTGCTGCCGGTCGACGATGCCGCCCCCGTCGACCTGGGTGCCGGGTTCACGCCGCTCATCAGGGCGGACCGCCTCGCCGCGGAGCTCGGACTGGGTGAGCTCTGGATAAAGGACGACACGGCCAACCCGACCGGCTCGTTCAAGGACCGGGTGGTCTCGGTGGCGCTGACCAAGGCCCGGCAGCTCGGGTTCAAGGTGGCGGCCTGCGCCTCCACCGGCAACCTGGCCAATTCGGTGGCGGCGCACGCGGCGCGTGCAGGCATGGCTTCGGTCGTGCTCATCCCGAGCGATCTGGAGGCGGCCAAGATCACCATGACCGCGGTGTACGGGGGGACCGTGGTCGCGGTCCGCGGCACCTATGACGAGGTGAACCGCCTGTGTGCCGAGCTCACGAGCGAGCATCCCAGCTGGGCGTTCGTGAACGTGAACGTGCGGTCCTACTACGCCGAGGGCTCCAAGACGCTGGCGTTCGAGGTGGCCGAGCAGCTGGGTTGGCAGGCGCCGGACCACGTGATCGTGCCCATCGCCTCGGGGAGCCAGCTCACCAAGGTGGCCAAGGGCTTCGCGGAGCTCGTGGAGGTGGGCCTGCTCGACGGACCGGCGCCGGTGCGGGTGTCGGGGGCTCAGGCTGCGGGGTGCTCCCCGGTGGCCACGGCCTTCGCCGAGGGCTCCGACGACATCCGCCCGGTCAAGCCGTCCACCATCGCCAAGTCGCTCTCGATCGGGAACCCGGCCGACGGGTGGTACGCCCTCCGGGCGATCCGCGAGTCCGGCGGCTCCTGCGCCGCGGTCACCGACGACGAGGTGATCGAGGGGATCGGGCTGCTGGCCCGGACCGAGGGGATCTTCGCCGAGACCGCAGGGGGGGTGACGATCGCCACCCTGGCCAAGCTGGCAGCGTCGGGCGAGGTCCGCCCCGACGAGCGGGTGGTGGCCCTCGTCACGGGCCATGGCCTCAAGACGGTGGAGGCGCTCTCCCCGAGGTTCGGGCCCACGGTTACGATCGATCCCACCCTGACCTCCTTCGATTCGTCGCTCTCCCACGAGATCGTCGACCAACCCAGCGTCCGCCGGGAGCGTGCCTCATGAGTGTGTCCGTCCGGATCCCCACCCAGTTGCGTTCGCTCACCGGCGGGTCCGGTGAGGTCGCGGTGGAGGGCTCGACCGTCGGGGAGGTCCTGAAGGCCCTCGACACCGTCCACCCCGGTTTCGCGGGGCGGCTCTTCGACGACGGCGGAGGGCTGCGCCGGTTCGTCAACGTCTTCCTGGCCGACGAGGACGTCCGCTTCCTCCAGGGCCTGTCCACACCGGTCGAAGAGGGACAGACCCTCTCGATCGTCCCGGCTGTCGCCGGGGGCTGAAGCCGTGCCGGGGGAGCCGGTCCTGCCCGGCCCGTGGCATCGGAGCCCGGCACGCTCTTGCGCGCACCCCCGGGGACGTGGTTTGCTATTGGCACTCGACCTACGAGAGTGCTAATCACCCTGTAGGATGCGACTGCAGGTGTGGCCGGTCCGGCCGGACCGGTTGACCAACGGAGGTTCCATCACATGCCCAAATTGATCTCCTTCGACGAAGAGGCCCGGCGGGCGCTCGAGGTCGGCATGAACAAGCTGGCAGATGCGGTCCGGGTCACCCTCGGCCCGAAGGGCCGCAACGTCGTGCTCGACAAGAAGTGGGGTGCCCCGACCATCACCAACGACGGCGTCTCGATCGCCAAGGAGATCGAGCTCGAGGACCCGTTCGAGAGGATCGGCGCCGAGCTCGTGAAGGAGGTGGCGAAGAAGACCGACGACGTGGCCGGTGACGGGACGACCACCGCCACCGTTCTGGCCTGGGCGATGGTGCGGGAGGGGCTGCGCAACGTGGCTGCCGGCGCCAACCCGATGTCGTTGAAGAAGGGCATCGAGGCTGCCGTGGAGGAGGCGGTGCGGTCCATCCACGCCATCGCCAGGGAGACCGAGTCCAAGAGCCAGATCGCCCAGGTCGCCTCCATCTCGGCCGCCGACCCCGAGATCGGCGAGATGATCTCCGAGGCCATCGACAAGGTCGGCAAGGACGGCGTCATCACCGTCGAGGAGTCGCAGACCTTCGGCATGGAGATGGACCTCGTGGAGGGCATGCGCTTCGACAAGGGGTACATCTCCCCGTACTTCGTGACCGACCCCGAGCGCATGGAGGCCGTGCTCGAGGACGCCTACGTGCTGCTGGTCGGCTCGAAGATCTCCGCCGTCCGGGACCTCCTCCCGGTACTCGAGAAGGTGATGCAGAGCGCCAAGCCGCTGGTCATCGTCGCCGAGGACGTGGAGGGCGAGGCACTGGCGACCCTGGTGGTCAACAAGATCCGCGGCACCTTCAAGAGCGTCGCGGTGAAGGCACCGGGCTTCGGCGAGCGCCGCAAGGCCATGCTGCAGGACATAGCGATCCTCACCGCCGGCCAGGTGATCACCGAGGAGGTGGGCCTCAAGCTCGAGAACATCACTCTCGACCTGCTCGGTACCGCTCGCAAGGTCGTGGTGACCAAGGACGAGACCACCATCGTGGAGGGTGCCGGCTCGGACGACGAGATAAAGGGCCGGATCAACCAGATAAAGGCCGAGATCGAGAACACCGATTCCGACTACGACCGCGAGAAGCTCCAGGAGCGGTTGGCCAAGCTCTCCGGCGGTGTCGCCGTGATCAAGGTCGGCGCAGCCACCGAGGTCGAGCTGAAGGAGAAGAAGCACCGGATCGAGGACGCGGTGTCCACCACCAAGGCGGCCATCGAGGAAGGCGTCGTTCCCGGCGGCGGCGTCGCCCTCCTCCGGGCCCAGAAGGACATCCTCGAGCGCTCGCAGAAGCTCGATGGTGACGAGGCGACCGGCGCTCGCATCGTCGCTCGCGCCGTCGAGGAGCCCCTGAAGCAGATCGCCGTGAACGCCGGTCTGGAGGGAGGGGTGATCGTCGAGAGGGTGCGGAACCTCAAGGGTGCCGAGGGTCTGAACGCGGCGACCGGTGAGTACGGCGACCTGTTCGAGGCCGGCGTCATCGACGCTGCCAAGGTGACCCGCTCGGCCCTGCAGAACGCGGCGTCGATCGCTGCGCTGTTCCTCACCACCGAGGCGGTCATCGTCGACAAGCCCGAGGACGGCGCACCGGCCATGGCGGGCGGAGGCATGGAGGACTACTAAAGAGGTAACGCGACCCAGGTGGGCAACGCGACCGGCGGGCCCGTCCCGCCATCCGGGTCCGGCCTGTTCGTGAGCGCCGAGGGGCACCTTGACGGGTGCCCCTCGGTCGCGTCCGGCCCGCTCGTTCCCGGGCGACCCGGCTGGTTCCCTACACTGAGGGGAGTGGACCCGGATACTCACGAGCCCGAACCGGTTGGCCCGGCCGTGGGACTGGGGGTCCTCCACCTGTTCTGCCGGCTCGGTCCCGAGGTCGACCGAGAGGCGGTCCTGGCCGCCGAGGACGAGGCGCGCCAGCGAGGCGCCCAGGTGGTCGCGGTGGCGTTGCTCGGGCACAAGGCCGAGATCGGGCTGATGGCCCTCGGCCCGGACCTCTGGCAGCTGCGGGACCTGCAGACCTCGGTGCGGCGGGCCGGGCTCGATCCCGTGGGCTCCTACGTGTCGCTCACGGAGGTCTCGGAGTACGCGGCCGGAGTCCCCGAGGACCTGAAGAACGCCCGGCTGTACCCGGCGCTGCCCCCGGCGGGGAAGCCCGCGTTCTGCTTCTACCCGATGTCCAAGCGGCGGGCCCCCGATCACAACTGGTACTCGTTGGACTTCGACGAGCGCAAGGCGCTCATGTTCGGGCACGGCAAGGTGGGTCGGACCTTTGCGGGCCGGGTGCTCCAGCTCATCACCGGCTCCACCGGGCTCGATGACTGGGAGTGGGGGGTGACGCTGTTCGCGGCGCGGCCCGACGACCTGAAGGAGTGCGTCTACCAGATGCGCTTCGACGAGGCCTCGGCCCGTTTCGCCGAGTTCGGTCCTTTCTACACGGGCCTCGTCGGCGAGCTGGGCGAGGTCCTCGACCGGGTGCTCGGGGCAGCGGGACGGTGACGGGTTGACTGCCGAGGCCCCCGACGCCCGCGGGGTCGCCGAGACCGCCGAGACCGCCGAGGTCGCCGAGACCGCCGGACCCGATGCGCTGGCCCGCCTCCGGGAGGAGCTGGTCCGGCTCGGCCGGGTCGTCGTCGCCTTCAGCGGCGGCGCCGATTCCGCCTTTCTGGCCAAGGTGGCCCACGACACGCTGGGCCCCGATCGCGTGCTCTGTGCCACGGCCGTCTCCCCGTCCCTCGCCCCCGAGGAAGAGGACGATTGCCGGCTGCTCGCTCGGGAGTGGGGCCTGCGCTGGGTCGGTGTGCCGACCGACGAGATGTCGGACCCCGGGTACGTCGCCAACGGGCCCGACCGCTGCGCCCGCTGCAAGTCGGCCCTGATGTCGGCGCTCCTGCCCCTCGCCGTGGACGAGGGGGCGACCGTCGTCCTCGGCGTCAACGTCGACGACCTCGGCGACCATCGGCCGGGGCAGCAGGCCGCCGCCCAGCAGGGTGCCCGGTTCCCCCTCGTCACGGCCCGGTTCACCAAGGACCAGGTACGCGAATGGTCCCGGCGGCTCGGATTGCGGACCTGGGACAAGCCGGCCGCCGCCTGCCTGGCCTCGAGGCTCCCCTACGGGACGCCGGTGGAGATCGGGACGCTCCGTTCGGTGGCCAGGGCCGAATCGGCGGTCCGGGCACTGGGGTTCGGGCAGCTCCGGGTCCGCCACCACGGGGACGTCGCGCGCTTGGAGGTGGACGCCGCCGAGCTGCCCGAGGTGCTGGGGCGACGGCACGAGGTGGTGTCGGCCGTGCGCAGTGCCGGCTACCGGTTCGTGACCCTCGACCTCGAGGGTTTCCGTTCGGGCAGCCTCAACCGGGCGCTCGCCGGAACCGGTCCGGCGGCGGAGGACGGTCGGTCGGGGTGACCCGGGTCCGGTTGAAGCTCACCTTCCCCGAGTCGCTGGTCCGGGCCCCCGTCATCGCCAGGCTGGTGCGCGACTTTGACGTCGTGCCGAACATCCGCCGAGCCGAGGTCAGGCCGGACAGCGGGTGGATGCTCTGCGAGGTGGTGGGGGAGCCCGGCTCGATCGACGAGGCGCTTGCCTGGCTGCGCGAGGAGGGGGTCACCGTCGACCTCCTGGGAGACGTGCTCGAGGGCTGACCGGGAGGTCGGTGCTCTCAGAGGTCGGTGCTCTCAGAGGTCGGTGCTTTCAGAGGTCGGTGCGGAGCAGCGAGTAGAGGTACACGTCCCGCCGCTCGTCCCCGACCACGTGCCAGCTCCGCAGCAGGCCCTCGAGCACGAACCCCGCCCGCTCGGCGGTCCTGGTGGAGGGGGCGTTCCACGGCTCGGCGACGAGCTCGAGCCGGGGGACGCCCAGGTCGAGGAGGGCCCAGCGGCTGAGGGCCCTCAGCGCCGCCGAGGCGGCCCCCCGGCGGCGGGCGGACCCGACGACCCAGTAGCCGACGGACGCCCGGCCGAGGTCGAGGTCCCGCAGCCACAAGCCGATCGACCCGACTCCCCGGTCGTCCCGGTCCTCGGCGATCACGAACGAATACCCGAACCCGTCCCGGAGCCGGTGCTGCTGGTCCTTCACGAACTGCCGGGCCTCTCGCTCGCCGAGGGTCCCCGGCACGGTGGAGACGAGAGGAATCAGCGGGTCGGAGGACGCCTCGGCGACCATCGGGAGGTCCTGGTCCCCGAACCCCCTCAGGTGGAACGGTGGTGCGGCCAGCGCCGGGAGCCGGTCGGCGTCCCCCGAGCCCGGCGCAGCGTCACCGGCATTCAGCCCGGGTCCCCCCGACGGTCCTTGTCCGTGGGGACCTGCCATCCGGCCGAGGAGACCCGGCGGGGCTCGTAAAAGAGGCAGCCGTCGGGGCACGTGAAGGGGAGCGGGTCGTTGGCCCCGACCTTGCACCGTTCGATCCGGTCCCCGCCCGAGGTGGTCTGCATCACGTAGTGGCGGCAGTCACTTTTGACGGACACGGCACATTCTGGTCCATCGCCGCCGCGAACGGGTGGAAGCTGCCCCGGACCCGCAACCGCCCCCGTGGCGCTAGCGTCGGTCCTGTGGATCCTCCTGTGCCGACCCGGACGCTCCTGCGCTGGAGCGAGAGCCTGTCATCGATCGCTCGGACGGGGCTGGGCTTCACCGAGAGCCTCTACGAGCGTGAGCGCTTCGAGGAGATCCTGCGCGTCGCCGCCGACATCCGGGTCGTGGCCGACGAGGGCACCGAGGGGGTCGAGGACGCCGAGGGGCTCGTTCAGGAATGGCTGAGCAATGTCGGCAAGGGCGTCCCCGGTTACGTCACGCCCAAGGTCGCGGTCGGCGCCGCGGTCGGCAACGACAAGGGCGAGCTGCTGCTCATCCAGCGCGCCGACTCCGGTGCCTGGCTCTACCCGACGGGATGGTGCGACGTCGGCTATTCGGCCGCCGAGGTCGTGGTGAAGGAGGTGGAGGAGGAGACGGGCATCGTGGTGGAGCCGGTCCGGCTGATCGCCGTGCTCGACGGCCTGCGCCTCGGGTTCACCCGCACCGCGCTGTTCTCCCTGGTCTTCCACTGCCGGGCGATCGGGGGCCAGCTCGAGCCGCACCCGTTGGAGACCCGCGACGTGGGCTGGTTCACTCCCGAGACGCTCCCCTCGCCGCTCATCGGCGTGGAGCGCTGGGGCGACCACGTCTTCGCCGCCCTCCGGGGTGAGCGCCGTGAGGTGCTCTACGACCGGGTCCGGCAGCCCATGTGGAGGGCCGCCGACGGCCCGGGAACCTGAGCCGTGCCGACCCCGAGCGGCATCGCCGTGGAAGAGGTGCGGGTGGTCGACCCCGAGCTGTTGGGCGCGATGACCGACCTGCTCCCGCAGCTCTCCGCCTCTGCCCCGCCCCCCGCCGCCGCCGACCTGCAGGCCATCGTCGACTCACCGGCCACGGTTCTCTTCGCCGCGCGAGACGAGGGCGGGAGGGTCGTCGGGTCGTTGACCCTCGCCCTCTTCCGGGTGCCCACCGGCATGCGGGCGTGGATAGAGGACGTGGTGGTCGACGGCGGCACGCGGGGCCTGGGGGTGGGCGCGGCCCTGGTGGAGGCCGCGCTCGAGCGGGCGGGGTCGAGCGGGGCCCGCACGGTGGACCTCACCTCGCGGCCCAGCCGCGAGGACGCCAACCGTCTCTACCAGCGCCTCGGGTTCGAGACACGCCAGACCAACGTCTACCGCTGGTCTGGGCCGTCCTGATGCGCCGATGATGCGCTTCGTGATCATCGGCGGTGGTCCCGCCGGCTACCAGGCCGCCACCGAGGCGGCCCGCCTGGGCGTCGAGGTGGTGCTCGTCGAGCGCGACGTGATCGGCGGCGCGGCCAACCTGTGGGACTGCATCCCGTCCAAGGCCATGATCGGGACCGGCGGCGCGATGTCCTTCCTCGGCCGAGCGTCGGGGATGGGGCTCAACGACGTCGCCGGCTCACTCGACCTCGAAGCCCTGCGCGAGCGGATCACCGGCATCGGCCGGCGGCTCGAGGGCTCGATCGTGCAGATCCTGCAGAGCCAGAGCGTCGACCTGGTCCGGGGGAGCGGCAGATTGACGGGCCCGAACACCGTCGTGGCCGACACGGCCGACGGGGTCCGCACGTTCGACGCCGACGCCGTCCTCCTGAGCACGGGCAGCCGTCCCCGCCTTCCCGGGTGGGCGGTCCTCGACGCCGACCGGGTCCTCTCGACCCGCGATGCCTACCCTCCCAAGGAGCTGCCTGGGCATCTGGTGGTGATCGGTTCCGGGGTCACCGGGGTGGAGTTCGTCCACATGTTCTCGTCGCTCGGCTGCGAGGTCACGCTCATCGTCAGCCGCGAGCAGGTGCTTCCCCGCAAGGACCCCGAGGTTGCCGCCGTGCTCGAGGCCGACTTCCTCCGCCGGGGCGTGCGCCTCCTGAAGGGAGCGAGGGCCGTCGGCATCGAGCGGACCCCCGAGGGCGTGGTAGTGGCGTGCGACGACGGCCGTTCGGTCGCGGGCTCGCACGCACTGCTCGCCATCGGGTCGATCCCCAACGTCGAGGACCTGGGCCTCGATTCGGCCGGCGTGCAGGTCGACGAGGGCGGTTACGTCCCGGTCAACCATCATTGCCAGACCTCCGTCCCGCACATCTACGCGGCCGGGGACCTGTCGGGCAAGCTCCCGTTGTCCTCGGTGGCGGCCATGCAGGGCCGGAAGGTCGCCGAGCACGTCATCGGCGGCCACAGCGTGGCCCACCGCCACCTCAACTACGACAAGGCGGCCTCGGCCATCTTCACCGAGCCCGAGATCGCCGACGTGGGGCTCGCCGAGGCGGACGCGTTCGCCGAGGGACGCAAGGTGCGGGTGACCAAGGTACCGTTCGCGGCCAGCGCCAAGGCCCTCATCAACAACGATCCGCGGGGGTTCGTGAAGATCGTCTCGGACCCGGCCACCGGGGTGGTGCTGGGCGGCTCGATCGTGGGGCAGAACGCCGCGGAGCTCATTTCGGTGCTGGCCGTCGCCGTGACGGCCGGGCTGAAGGTCTCCGATCTGGTCGACAGCATGCTGGTCCATCCCTCGCTCTCGGAGGCGGTGGCCGAGGCCGCCGAGTGAGGGGGAGCGACCGGTGACCCGGAGCGACCGGTGAACGCGGGCAACATGTACGGCCCGGGCGCCACCTTCGTGGGGGTCCCGCCGGCCGATCTGGCCGACCCGGCCAGCTACGCCGGCGCGGCGGCCGTCATCATCGGGGCACCCTTTGACGGGGGGACGTCACACCGGCCGGGCTGCCGGTTCGGTCCCCAGGCCATCCGCTCGACCGACTATCTCCCCCACGACGGGAGCCGGCCGCATCTGGCGCTGGGCGTCGACCCCCTCATCGAGCTCGGGGTGGTGGACGCAGGGGACGTCGAGATGCCCTCGGGGGAGATGGAGCGTTCGCTGGAGCGGCTCGAGCAGGCGGTCGCGTCGGTGGCCCGGTCGGGAGCGGTGCCCGTCGTGCTCGGTGGCGACCACACCGTCGCGCTGCCCGACGTCACCGGCGTCGCCCGTCACGTCGGCTGGGGGAAGGTGTCCGTCGTCCATTTCGACGCGCACGCCGATACCGCCGACACCCAATTCGGTTCCCTGTGGGGGCACGGGACCCCGATGCGCCGTCTGATCGAGTCGGGGGCGGTGCGGGGCGACCGGTTCGTGCAGATCGGGCTCCGCGGGTACTGGCCGGAGCCCGAGACCCTCGGCTGGATGTCCCGGCAGGGGATGCGGAGCTACGAGATGTCCGAGATCGCCGGTCGAGGTCTCGATGCGTGCCTGACCGAGGCCTTCGGCATCGCCACCGACGGTTGCGACGCCGTCTTCCTCTCGGTGGACGTCGACGTGGTCGATCCCGGGATGGCGCCGGGGACCGGAACCCCCGAGCCGGGCGGCCTGAGCAGCCGGGAGCTGCTCGACGCCGTGCGACGGACCACGATGGAGGTCCCGGTCGTCGGCCTCGACGTGGTGGAGGTCTCGCCCCCCTATGACCACGCCGAGGTCACGGCGTTCCTGGCGAACCGGATCGTGCTCGAAGCGCTGTCGGGGATGGCCTGGCGCCGCCGAGCCCTCGGGGGTCGGCCGACCCGGCATCCCGGGAACCCCCTTCTGAGCGACCGCCCGACCTGACGCCCGGCCCCACCGATCCCCGGCGCCCGGCCCCCGGCGCCCGGCGCCCGGCGGGACCGCCGGCCGGTCAGGCGGTGGTGGCCAGGATCTCCCGCACCATGTCGACGGTCGTGTCCGGGTGGAGGAAGGCGAGGCGCCCGACCGGAGCACCCTCCCACGTGGTCGGTGTGACGAACCCGGTCTGGTCCGCCAGCAGGCGGGCGGACCACGCGTCGTACTCGGCCCGCCCCCAGCCGGTGCGGCGGAACAGGACGATGGAGAGCTCCGGCTCGCGCACCAGCTCGAGGTGGGGCAGCTCGGTGATCAGCTCGGCGCTCCGCCGGGCCGTCTCGAGCACGGCTTCCACCGCGCTCCGGTAGGCGGCCGTCCCGTGCAGAGCGAGGGAGAACCAGAGAGGGAGCCCCCTGGCGCGCCTGGTGAGGTGGAACGCGTAGTCGCTCGGGTTGAAGACCTCCACGCCCGGGGGGTGGATGACATCGAGGTAGGAGGCGTCCTGGGTGTGCACCGCCTTGGCCAGCCGGGGATCCCGGTAGAGGAGAGCAGCGCAGTCGAAGGGGGCGAAGAGCCACTTGTGGGGGTCGACGATGAACGAGTCGGCGCGCTCGATCCCCTCGAACCGGTGACGGACGGACGGTGCGAGCAGGCCGGCGCCCCCGTAGGCCGCGTCGACATGCAGCCACAAGGATCGCTCGGCGGCCACTGCGGCGATGCCGGCCAGGTCGTCGATGATCCCGGCGTTGGTGGTCCCCGCCGTCGCCACCACGGCCACCACGTCCTCGGGGTCGGGGTCGGCGGCCAGGGCGGCCCGGAGGCCGGGCCCCGTCATCCGGTGATCGTCGGTGCGCACCGTCAACGGCTCCACGCCGATGATGTGCAGGGCCTTCCCCACCGAGGAGTGGGTCTCGTCGCTCACGGCGATGCGCACCCTGCCCGGCCGGGTGCCCCCTCCGCGGAGCCCGCGGGCGTCCCGGGCCACCACCAGCGCCGACAGGTTGCCCATCGATCCCCCCGAGACGAAGCACCCCCCTGCGTGCTCGGGGAACCCGGCCAGACCGGCGAGCAGGTGCAGGGCCTGGTTCTCGGCCGCGACCGCGCCGGCCGCCTCCAACCACGAGGTGCCGTTCAGGGAGGAGCAGGAGACGATCATGTCGAACAGCAGCGCGGCCTTGGTGGGCGCCGCCGGGATGAAGGAGAGGAAGCGCGGGCTGTCGCACGAGATGACCGCGGTGGCCAGGGACTGGGCGAACAGCTCCAGCAGCTGCTCGGGATCGTGCCCCTCCTCGCCGAGCAGGCCCGCCAGTGCGGCGTCGAGGGCCGTGCCGGTGGCGCCCCCGAAGTCCAACGACACCGGGTCGAGCGCCAGGCGGTCCCGGCAGTAGTCGAAGACGAGATCGGTCAGATGCGCGTCGTACGAGAACATCGGGCTGCCCATCGTCCTCCCTCTCTCGTTCCCCGGCTCGCACCTTGTCACATCGGTGCCGTCGCTACGCTCGGAGCGTGCACTGGGGCCGGGTGACCGTCGCGGACGGTGTGGAGGAGAGGTGGTTCGAGCTCCACCCGGCCGGCCGGTCGGTTCCGGGGATCCTGTGGACCCCGCCCGGCGCGGGCGGATCGCGGCCGCTGGTCCTGATCGGGCACGGCGCCTCGGGGAACAAGCGCGAGGGTTACGTCCTCGCCCTGGCCCGCCGTCTGGTCCGGGACCGGGGCTTCGCCGCCGCGGCCATCGACGGGCCAGTGCACGGTGACCGTCGAAGCGACGGCGATGCGGTGCCGGGTCTCCCCTTCTTGGAGTTCTCGCAGGTCTGGTCGGGGGATCCCACCATGACCGACGGCATGGTGGCCGACTGGACCCACACCCTCGACGCACTGCAGGCCGTCGAGGGAGTGGGCAAGGGACCGGTCGGGTGGTGGGGGCTCTCGATGGGGACCATCCTGGGCCTGCCTCTGGTGGCGGCGGAGGAGCGGATCACCGCGGCCGTCCTCGGCCTCATGGGACTGACCGGCCCGTCGCGCGAGCGGATCGCCGCCGACGCGCCCCGGGTCCGGTGCCCGGTGCTGTTCCTGACCCAGTGGAACGACGAGCTGTTCTCCCGGGAGTCGGCCGCCGAGCTGTTCGACCTCCTCGGCACCTCCGACAAGCGGCTGCTCGCCAGCATGGGCGGGCACGGCGAGGTGCCCACCGAGGCGTTCGTGATGAGCGAGCAGTTCCTGGCGAGCCATCTGGGAGGCTGACGGTTCCGCCAGGCCACTACCTCACCCGGGAGGCTGACGGTTCCGCCAGGCCTCCTCCGCCCGCGAACCCATCTCGCGGGGTGGGACACCGGCTCGATCGGCGGCGCGGGCCACGTCGTCGAACTCGGGCTTCGCCCGGTCCCGCCCCACTTTCATCCCGATCTGCTCCCCGTCGACCTGCACGCCCGCCATCGACCGGGCGAACGGCCACCGCTCCGCCCGGACGGCTCGGACGCCGAACGTGCCCGTCGTCGACCGGAGCACGGCGCGCAATCGCTCGGCCAGGGCCGGATCGCCGAGGACGTGCATGGTGTGACCGGGCCGGCCCTTCTTCATGAGGACCGGCGTGAGCCACGCATCGTGGGCGCCCGCATCGAGCACCGCCCCGATCGCGTGGGCCAGTTGCTCCCCGGTGACGTCGTCGAGGTTGGCCTCGAGCAGGAGGACCGGTTGTCCCCGAGCGCGGTCGGCGCCGTCGGTGCCACCCGGGTCGGCGGCCACGCTCCCGAGCACCACCTGGGTGCAGTTGGGCAGCTCGTCCAGCTCGCCCCGGCCCGCCCCGAAGCCCGAGGCCGTCACCCGCATCGCCGGCATCGGCCCGAACGACGTCGACAGGGCGGCGAGGAGGGCGGCGCCGGTGGGGGTCGTGAGCTCCACCCGTGTGTCCCTCCCGTAGGCGGGGATGCCGTGCAGGAGCCGGACCGCCGCGGGAGACGGGTTGGGAAGCACTCCGTGTGCCGTCATCACCGTCCCGGTGCCCGTCGCGACCTCCGAGGCGGTCACCCGGTCGACGCCCAGCAGCTCGAGGGCGGCGGCGGTGCCGACCACGTCGATCACCGCGTCGTGTCCGCCGACCTCGTGGAAGTGCACGTCCTCGGGGCGCCGGCCGTGCAGGCGGCCCTCGACGTCGGCGAGCAGCCGGAAGGTCCGCAGCGACCGATCGGCGACCCGCTCGGGTAGGCGGGCGCTCTCTATCAGAGAGACGATGTCCCCGTAGGTGCGCGCCGTCCGGTCACCGGTGGTCGACACGATCGCCGCGGTGCAGGTGATGCCGCCCCGCAGGGGGTGCTCGACGGCCAGGTCCCACCCGGGCAGGGGGATCCTGCTCAGGAGCGATCGCAGCTCGTCGACGTCGGCCCCCGCGTCGATCAGGCTGCCCAGGGCCATGTCGCCGGCGATCCCGGCGAAGCAGTGGAACCAGGCGACGGTGGCGGTCCGCCCACGCGGCATCGAAACCTCGCCGCTCATGGGAGGAGCCGGGCCACCGCGCAGGCCGCACCGAACCCGTTGTCGATGCCGACGACGGTGATCCCCGCCGCGCAGGAGGTGAGCATGGCCAGAAGGGCGGTCACCCCCTCGAACCCCGCGCCGTAGCCGGTGCTGGTCGGCACAGCCACCACGGGCGCCCCGGTGATGCCTCCCACCAGGCTGGCCAGCGCCCCCTCCATGCCGGCGACGACGATCACCGCGTCGGCAAGGGCGAGCTCGTCGGCCGAGGCGAGCAGGCGGTGCACGCCGGCGACCCCGCAGTCGGCGAGGACCTCGGGGTCGAGCCCGAGACCGCAGAGGACCGCCCGGCACTCGTCGGCGACCGGGAGGTCCGCGGTGCCGGCGGTGACCACGAGGACCCGCGCCGACCGGCGCGGTGCCGGTCGCCAGACCACCGTGTGGTGCGTGCCGCACCGGACGACGTTCCCGTGGTGCCCGGCCGAGGCCGCCGCGCCGGTTGCCGCCCCCACCTGCGCGGCGTGCGCCCGGGTGAGGAGCACCGGGCCGCTCGGCTCGCTCAGCAGCTCCACCACGATGGCGGCGCACTGCTCGGGGGTCTTGCCCGGACCGTAGATCGCCTCGGGCAGTCCCTGGCGGAGGTTCCGGTGGTGATCGACGCGGGAGAAGCCCAGGTCGGCGAAAGGAAGGCGGCGGAGCCGGGCCACCGCGTCGTCGGGCGGGCAGGTCCCGTCGGCGACGTCGGCCAGCAGCTGTCGGAGCGCGGGTTCGTCCATGTTGTTCACTATCCTGCCCGGGAGTGACCCCTCCTGCGACCTCGGTCGCTTACCTCGGCCCTGCGGGGACGTTCACCGAGGAGGCCCTCCTGAGCCAGCCGGACTACGCCTCGGCCGCGCTCGAGCCGATGAACATGATCGGCGACGTCCTCGACATCGTGGCCAGGGGCGGGGTCGACCTGGGGTTCGTCCCGATCGAGAACGCGATAGAGGGGACCGTGAGCGCCACCCTCGACGGCCTGGTGTTCGACCACGACCTGCTCATTCAGCGCGAGGTCGTCGCCGACATCCACCTCCACCTGATGGCCCCTCCCGGCACCTCCGTCGGCGAGGTCCGGCGCGTCCTGTCGATCCCCGTCGCCCTGGCGCAGTGCCGAGCGTTCCTCGCCGAGCACTTCAGGGGCGCCGAGCAGGTGGCGGCCAACTCCACCGCCGACGCGGCCCGGATCCTCGGGGAGCGCCCCGAGCCCGGCGTGGCGGCGATCGCCCCCCGGTTGGCGGCCAAGCTGTACGGGCTCGAGATCCTGGCCGAGGACGTCGAGGACCATCCGGACAACCAGACCCGGTTCGTGTCGTTGGCGAGGGGGGGCGTGCCCGCCCCCACCGGGCACGATCGGACGAGCATCGTGTGCTTCCAGCGGGCGGACCGCCCGGGCAGCCTGCACGGGATCCTCGGTCAGTTCGCCGCCCGCAACATCAACCTCACCAAGGTGGAGTCCCGGCCGACCAAGCGCGGCCTCGGGGACTACTGCTTCGTCATCGACCTGGCGGGCCACCTGGCCGACGAGGTGATCGCCGACTGCCTGCGGGACCTGCACGCGGAGCTGGCCGGGGTGAAGTTCCTGGGCTCGTACCCGGCTGCCGGTGCGCACGGGGCGGTCCGCCGGCGCCAGGCCAACCGCGCCTGGCGGGCCGCCGATCGCTGGATCGATTCCCTGCGCGAGCAGATCGATTGAGCGGGCAGGGTCGAGCTACCGGCTGACCAGGGGATCGTTGCAGGGGAGGAGGATGTCCGGCCGCACGCCGCGCCGGACGGGCACCTTGTCCCGCACGAGGAGGAACGAGGCGGCGGCCCCCGCCGCGCACATGCCGGCGGAGATCCACATGGCCGTGGCGTAGCCGTGCCGGAGCCCGACCGCCAGGGAGGCGCCCCCGATGCCAGCGACCGCCGGCAGGAGTGCCACGGCGATCAGGCCGGAGAGACGGGCGAGCGCGTTGTTGACCCCCGACGCCGTCCCCGCGCGCTCGTCGTTCACGGCGGCGAGCACCGTGGCGGTCAACGGCGCGACGGTCATGGTCATCCCGAGGCCGAACACCGTCACCGCAGGCAGCACGGTCCCGAGGAAGGTGCTGCCCGGACCGATCCGGGCGAAGAGGACGAGCCCGACCGATGCGACCAGCGGGCCGGCCGTCATCGGGATGCGGGGGCCGATCCGCTGGGCGAGCTGGCCGGCCGCCGGTGAGAGCAGGAGCATGAGGAGGGTGAACGGGACCAGGGAGGCGCCGGTGGCCAGGGCCGAGTAGCCCAACGACACCTGCAGGCGGAGCACCACCAGGAACAGGGCGCCGCCGAGGGCCCCGTACACGGCGAAGGTCGTGAGGTTGGCGCCCGTGAACTGCCGTGAGCGGAAGAGGCGGAGCGGCAACATCGGGTGGGCGGCCCTCCGTTCGCGCAGGACGAACGCCACCAGCGCCGCGACGCCGATGCCGCCCGCAACGACGCCGGCGTGCCGCTCGATGAGGGCGTAGGCGAGACCGGCCAGGCCGAGGCTGACCAGCGCCGCACCGAGCCAGTCCGGGGGGCCGGGTTCGTGGGAGCGGGTGTCTGGCACGTGGCGGAGAGCGATCCACCCCGCCAGCGCGGCCAGTGGCACGTTGATGAGGAAGATGAGGCGCCACGTGGCCGTGTCGATGAGCCAGCCGCCCACGAACGGGCCGATGGCGCTGACCACACCGGCCAGGCCCGACCACATCCCGATGGCCCGCCCCCGGTCATCGGGATGGAAGGTGGTCGAGATGATCGAGAGGCTGCCCGGGACGAGCAGCGCACCGCCCACCCCCTGCACCGTTCGCGCCGCCACGAGGAGCCCGGAGGTGGGCGCTATCGCGCACAGCAACGACGCGGCGACGAACCCGCCCAGGCCGGCGACGAAGACGGACCGCCGGCCGTAGCGGTCCCCGAGGCTCCCGCCGAGCAGGATCAGCGCCGAAAGGGTGACCAGGTAGGCGTCGATCGTCCACTGCAGGGTCGAGATCGGGGCATGGAAGTCGCGGCCGATCGCCGGCAGGGCGACGTTCACCACGGTGCCGTCGAGGAAGACGACGCCCGAACCGAGCACGGCCGCGGCGAGGACCCACCGGGCCTCGGCCGTGCCGTAGCGGAGCGAGCCCGGGGCCGTCAGGCGCGGCCGACGACTTCTCGTCCCTCTACCCGATCGATCGCCATCGCCGGAGCTGGCGGGCCACCGGGATCGTTCCCCGAGGACAGCGCCGACCGGACGGACCGCTCGGTGTCGACGATCACGACGCCCACGGCGAGCCCCCTTGCCCCTGCTCTCTTCGGCAGACCTCACGGTAACAGCCGCGCCCGGGTGGAGGGCGGGGAGGAGGGCGCCTCCTGGTCGGAAGCTGCCGGATGAGTGACCTCGACGGGCGACGCCACCCCCTCGTCGCGGAGGGCGTGGTCGCGGAGGGAGTGGGATTCGAACCCACGGAGACTTGCGTCCCACGGCTTTTCAAGAGCCGCGCATTCGTCCGCTCTGCCATCCCTCCGGATGCCGGGCCGGCCCCGGGCCGGCCCGGGGCCCAAGGGTACGCGACGGGCGGCACCCACCGTCGCCCGGGGATCCTCCTGCCGGTGGAGCTCCGGCCCTGGTCCCCCGGCGGGTCCGTGCTCGGATCCCCGCGCCGGCCAGTCCCCGATCCGGCGGATGCGCGGCGCTAACCTGCCGGAAAACGACAGCAGGGATGGCGAACCGACATGATCGACGAAGTCGCCACAGGCGAAGACGGACGATCCGGCTGGCCCGGCTCCGAGGAGACTCGAGCGCTGCAGAGGCTCGTCGCGACGGCGGTGGTGGACGAGCGGGGGATCTTCCGCTCCGCGAGCGAGCGCTGGTGCGCGCTCGTACGCCGTTCCCGCGACGAGGTGCTCGGCACGCGATGGGAGGAGATCCTCGGACCCGAGGTCGCCGGGATCGACCTCGGGAGTCCCGGGCCTGGCTCCGCCACGACCCGAAGGTTCGAGTCCCGCGTCGCTGGGCGGGACGGAAGGTGCGGGCCGGTTCGCCTCGAGATGGCCCCTCTGGCGGATGGCGACGAGGCCTCCGGCTGGCTGCTGGTGGCCCATGAGGGGGGGCACCAGCCTCCCGGGGACGCGGTCGCGGGGGGCGGGCTCGAGCAGAGCCGGCGCCGGCTGCTCGGCATCTTCGACAACTCGGCCGACGCGGTGACCGTCCTCAACCCTGACGGTTCGTGGCGTGCCGCCAGGACGAGCGGCAGCAACCTGCTCGGGCTTCCCGACGGGCTTCCCGACGGTCTCTCCGGGGACGGCCTCACCGGCGAAGGGGACCCGATGTCGGCGGTGCACCCCGATGACCGGCCCTCGGTCCGGCGCGCCATCGGCGAGCTGGCCCGCCGGACCGATCAGTCCTTCGGCGAGCGCTTCGAGTTCCGGGTCCGGGGTGCCGACGGGCGGTGGCTGTGGCTCGAGACCCGCGGGGTCAACCTGGTGGACGATCCGGCTCTCGGGGGCATCGTGCTCCACTCACGGGACGTGACGGAGTCGCACGAGGCGGCCGAGGCTCTCAGCTCGATGGCCAGCCGCCTGACCTCGCTGGTATCCAACCTGTTCGTCGGCGTCATGATGGCGGACGAGCACGACGAGCTCATTTTCGCCAACCGGGCGGCCAGCCAGATGTTCGGGCTCGGCGGCGAGCCAGAACGGCTGATCCGCATGAGCGGTGGCATGTTGAGCGCCCACCTGCAGCGGCTCCACCGTGACCTGCACGCGCTCGAACGGATCAGTGAGATCGTGGTCGAACGTCGGGTGGTGATGGAGGAGCGGGTCGAGCTCACCAACGGCCGCACCCTGTCCCGCTCGTTCGTCCCCATCCTCGACGACGGGGCCTACCGCGGGCATCTGTGGCTCTACCGCGACCTCACCGACGAGATCGCCGTCGCCGCCGAACGCGAGTACCTGCTCAGGATGGAGAAGGAGCAGAACGCCCGGTTGACCGAGCTCGACTCGCTCAAGTCCGACCTGGTGGCCTCGGTGTCCCACGAGCTCCGGACGCCGCTCACCTCCATCGTGAGCTTCACCCACCTGCTCCGCGACGGCCTGGGCACCGACGGCGTGGCGGACCAGGCCGAATTCCTCGACATCATCACCCGGAACACCGACCGACTGCTCCGGCTGGTGGACGATCTCCTCCTGCTCGACCGGCTCGAGTCCAACAGCCTGCAGGTCAGCAACGAATGGGTGGACTTTCCGTCCCTGGTCGATATCGCCGTGTCGTCGATCCGCCCCGCGGCCAACGAGAAGGGGGTGACCTTGGTGAGCGAGTCCGCCTCCGGTCCACCGCTGGTCGGCGACGTCGACCGCCTCGGTCAGCTGATCGACAATCTGCTGGCCAACGCGGTGAAGTTCACGCCGACCAAAGGGCAGGTCCGGACCGAGGTGTCGCGCACGCCTGACGGGTGGCGGTTGGTGGTGAGCGACACGGGCATCGGCATACCGATGGACGAGCAGCACGAGCTCTTTCAGCGGTTCTACCGGGCCTCCAATGCCCGCCAGGCGTCGGCGTCGGGGTCCGGTCTCGGGCTGCTCATCGCCCTGCGCATCACCGAGCTGCACCAGGGCAGCATCGACGTCAGGAGCGTCGAGGGAAGGGGCACGACCGTGACCGTCGAGCTGCGGGGGGCCGCCCGGCCCTCGCTCCCACCGTCCCCGCTGGCGGAGAGCAGCTCGTGACCGCTCGCGTCCTGGTGGTGGAGGACGACGTCGACATCTGGCGCTCGTTGCAGATCCTGCTGCAACGGGCCGGCTACGAGCTGTTGTGGGCGGCGGATGGTCCCGACGGGCTCCGGAGCCTGCGCGAGGACCATCCGGACCTGGTGATCCTCGACGTCGGCCTCCCGAAGCTCGACGGCTGGGCCGTGCTGGAGCGGATCCGTGACCACAGCGAGATCCCGGTCATCCTGCTCACCGCCCGGGGGCTCGAGACCGACAAGGTCCGGGGCCTCCTGGGCGGCGCCGACGACTACCTGACGAAACCCTTCAGCAACGAGGAGCTGGTGGCCCGGGTGGCCGCGTTGCTGCGGCGCTCACCCGTCACCAGGTCCGAGCCGTCGGTCTTCGAGGACGGGGCGATCCGGGTCGACCTGGCGCGCCATACGGTGGAGGCCGCAGGGCAGCCGGTCCTGCTCACGCCATCGGAGTTCCGCCTCCTCGCCGCCCTGGTCCGTCACCCCGGGCAGGTGCTCTCGCACGGGCAGCTGCTCGAGCAGGCGTGGCACGACCCGACCCGGACCGGCCCGGGCCGGGTGAAGTTCACGATCCTCAGCTTGCGCCGGAAGCTGGGGTGGACCGACCTCCACGACAGCCCGGTGGAGACGGTGCGGGGGTTCGGCTACCGCTACCGACCTGTCCGGGGCTGATCGGGCCGGGGATTCCTACCGGACGGCAACCTCCGGCAAACCGGGGCGGCCCCTCGGGCCTGGCATCGTGTCCCCACGAGCTGGTCGACCAGCGAAGGACGCAAGGACCCGTGATGCTGGCGCCAACCCAACGATCCGTCAGACGGCTGCTGATCGTCGGCGACGATTCGATGGGGACCTTCGCGACCAGGGTGCTCCGCCGAGCCGGCTTCACCACCACCCATGTGGGGAGCGGCGAGGAGGCGATCCCGGTGCTGACCCAGGGGGCGTGGGACGCCATGCTGACCGACGCCCAGCTTCCGGGGATGTCCGGGCTCGAGCTCGCGTCAGCGGCTCGCGGAGCCCACCCCGGCCTCGGAATCGCCATCATGAGCACGTACACCTCGGCCGAGATGGTCGCCCAGCTCGAGCGCTGTGGGGCCGATGCCCTGCTGGCGAAACCCCTGACCCCGGCGGGCCTGACCGCCCGCATGAAGGAGCTGTTGGCGGTCGGCTAGCCAAGCCCGCCCGGCGGCGGCCGACGGGGAGACCGGGCCGAGCCCACCCGGCTCAGGAAGCCCCCTCGCGGGCCGAGCGGGCCCGGCTTCGGAGCCGGCCCCGGATCGAGCCGTCGAGCACGACCTTGCGCAGCCGGACCTGCTTCGGTGTGACCTCTACGCATTCGTCGTCGGCGATGAACTCCAACGCCTGCTCGAGCGAGAGGTTCAGCGGAGGCGTCAGACGCTCGAGCTCGTCGGCAGTGGACGAGCGGACGTTCGTGAGCTTCTTCTCCTTGGTCGGGTTCACGTCCATCTCGTCGATCCGGGCGTTCTCGCCCACCACCATCCCCTCGTACACGTCGACGCCGGGCCCGACGAGCAGGGTGCCGCGATCCTGCAGGTTCATCAGCGCGTAGGTGGTGGTCACCCCGCGGCGGTCGGCCACCATCGACCCGTTCCGGCGCGTCCTGAGCTCGCCGTGCCACGGCTCCCAGCCGTCGAAGACGTGGTGCAGCACCCCGGTCCCCCGCGTCTCCGTGAGGAATTCGGTGCGGAAGCCGACCAGGCCTCGGGCCGGGACCCGATAGTCGAGCCGGACCCAGCCGGTGCCGTGGTTGACCATCTCCACCATGGTCCCTTTGCGCAGCGCCAGCAGCTGGGTGACCACGCCGAGGTAGTCGTCCGGGACGTCCACCGCGACCCGCTCCACCGGCTCGTGCACCTTGCCGTCGATCTCACGCGTGACCACCTGAGGCTTTCCCACCGTGAGCTCGAAACCTTCACGCCGCATGGTCTCCACCAGCACGGCCAGTTGGAGCTCCCCGCGGCCCTGCACCTCCCAGACGTCGGGACGCTCGGAAGGGCCGACCCGGAGCGACACGTTGCCGACCAGCTCGGCGTCGAGCCGGCTCTTCAGCAGCCGGGCCGTGAGCTTGGTCCCCTCGCTGCCGGCGAGCGGAGCGGTGTTGATGCCGATCGTCATGGTGAGGCTCGGCTCGTCGACGGTGATCGCCGGCAACGGGCGCGGATCGTCACCATCGGCGAGGGTCTCGCCGATGGTGATCTCGGGCATCCCGGCCACCGCGGCGATCTCGCCGGGTCCCGCCTCCTCGGCCGGTGCCCGGTCGAGCGCCTCGGTGACGTACAGCTCGGTCACCTTCGTCTTGGTGATCGACCCGTCGAGCCGGCACCAGCTGACCGTGGTCCCTTTGCGCAGCGTGCCGTGGTAGACCCGGCAGATGGCCAGGCGCCCCACGTAGGGCGACGCGTCGAGGTTGCAGACCAGGGCCTGCAGGGGCGCGTCCGGGTCGAACTCCGGAGCCGGGACATGCCGGATGATCGCGTCGAAGAGCGGTGCCAGGTCCTTGCCCTCCACCCCGCGCTCCTCGGAGGCCCACCCCGCTCTGGCATTGGCGTAGAGGATGGGGAAGTCGATCTGCTCCTCGTCGGCGTCGAGGTCGAGGAAGAGCTCCTCGACCTCGTGGACGACCTCGTCGATGCGGGCGTCGGGCCGGTCGACCTTGTTCACCACCAGGACCACCGGCAACCTGGCTTCGAGGGCCTTGCGCAGGACGAACCGCGTCTGGGGAAGCGGGCCCTCGGAAGCGTCCACCAACAACAGGACGCCGTCCACCATGGTCAGGCCGCGCTCCACCTCCCCGCCGAAATCGGCGTGCCCCGGGGTGTCGACGATGTTGAGCTTCACCCCGCCGTAGCGGACGGCCGTGTTCTTGGCGAGGATCGTGATGCCCTTCTCGCGCTCGAGATCGCCCGAGTCGAGGACGCGATCGGCCACCTCCTCGTTCACCCTGAACGCCCCCGTCTGCCAGAGCATGGCGTCCACCAAGGTGGTCTTGCCGTGGTCGACGTGGGCCACGATGGCGACGTTCCGGATGTCGTCACGGGTCTTCATGGGCTTAGTGGACCCTACTGGTCGTGACGCCCGCCCCGTGACGGCCCAGCGGCCGGGCACCATCGGGTCCGGCCGCCGGCACCGATGACCCCGCCCGGACGGTCAGGCGGCCGGGCGGCGGCGCCGAGGCTCGAGGGCGGTCCCGACCACCCGGAGCACGGTCTCCGCGGCCAGCTCGAGCAGGATCCGATCGACGGAGAGGGCGAGGGCCCGACCGGTCTGCGGCCACCACCCGACGATCCGAACCGGCACCGGGGACCCTGGCACCAGCGCATGGGCCAGCGCGGTGACCCCGAGCTCCGCCCGACTGGTCGGACCAGGCCAGCCGGTCATCACCGAGAAGAGCGCGAGCCCGGGCCCCGGGACCAGGGCGGCTCCGCCCGGGTGGCCGGGCGCCGGAAGGGGTACCCGCACCTCCGCCCGACCGCGGATCCCGATCCTCGGGGCGGACGGGCAGTCCCACCAGCGGTCCGACCCGCCGATCTCCGCGTGGGGTCCGACCCGTTGCCAGACGAGCGAACCGTACAGGGACGTCACCCACGTGACCGCCTCCACGAGCACCGCCTTACGGGCGCCGGGGGAGAGGGTCGACAGCCATCGGCCGAGCGAGCCGGATCGGTCGAGGCCGTCCGAGGCCCCATGCAGCGTGGAGCGCATGACGGCGAGCACCGCGGAGGCGGGGGCCTGGTGGTCCGCCAGGCACAACCGCACTGCCGCGAGGCCGAGGGTCCTCCTCGCCCCCCGGGCCGACCACTCGAACGGACCGGGGGTCGGCGGCCGGGAGGGTCCGTGACCGGTGGAGCGGACGAGATAGCCGTCGACCCGGAGCCGTCCCCCGACCGGTCCGGGAGCGGACCCTGCGAGATCCTGCCGCAACCGGTCGCGCACGGATGTCCGGTCGAGCTCGGATATCACCCCCTCCGCCGGTGCCAGCAGCGTGTCGGTGAGCGTGGCGGCCCGCGGGAGGACGACGAGCGAGGGGGTGACGGCCATCACCGGACCTGCTCCCGGTCCCGCGAAGCGCAGAGGGCAGCGAGCCCGGCGATGGTGCGCCGGACGGCGAGCGTCAGGTGCTCCTCGGTGAGGTCCTCCGCCCGGGTCTCCCCTGAGGGGGTGTAGTGCGAGACGACCCGGAACGGCGGTGCGCCGCTGCGGAGGGTCTCGAGGAGGGCGGCGAAATGCAGCTCGTCGCGGTGCTCGGCCCGTGGGGTACCTGACGTGATCTCCACCAGACAGACCGAGGCACGACCCTCGGAGGGCGCGCCGATCAGCAGGTCGACCGACCCGGCCAAGACGATCCTGCCCCCGGCCAGCGGGATCGTGATCCGGTCCTGGGTTCGCGGGAGCCAGCGGGCCGGGAGCATGGTCCACTGCTCCCGAAGGGCGAGGGCGTGGCGGGCGACCTCGGCCCGCAAGGCGCCACGCTCGCCAGCGGCGAGCTTGCCGACGAAGGCCACGACGTCGGCCCGGGCGGGATCGACCATGAGGGCTCCCATGGCGTCCCCCATGGGGTCCTCGATCCGGCCCGTGGCGACGAGCTGTCGAAAGAGGTTCCCGACGAGCACTCCCCGGGCGATGGGAAGGTTCACGGTCCGCGGCGCGCCCGGGTCGACGGTGACCGGCGTGCCGGCACCTGCGAGCGCCCCGGTCAGCGCCCGACCGGAGATGACGAGGGCCGACGCGCCGGCGAGGCGCGAGCACGGTTCGGACACACCGTCCTCCAGCCACTCGCGGAGGCCGCCCGCGAGTCCGGGGTCGACGACGGGCCGCCTGCGGTGGTCACCGCGCAGGAGCGCGAGCATCCGCGGAGCACCTTCGGGCACGCCGGGCACGCCGGGCACGCCCGCCCCGCCCGGCGCGCCCCGCCCGGTCGGCCCCGTAGCGCGACAGGGCACCGGAGGGGATTGGACGGTCGCGGTGCACGGGGCCACGTCTGCAGCCTGCCGGGCGGGTGTATCACGGGGCGCCCGGGACGGCCCCACCCCGGTGGCCACGGGAGCACTGTGCTGCGCCGCTATCCCGTAGCCTCTGTCGCGGATGTCCCTACCGCCTTTCTCCGCTCCGGCCTCGGAGGTCGCCTTCGGGATCGTGTTCGGCGTGTTCGTCGTCGCCATCGCGGTGCTCGCCGTGGTGACCGTCACCTGGGCGGTGCGGCGGGACCGGCCGGGCCGGGAGGCGTGGCGGCGGCGGATGAGCGAGAGCGGGGAAGGCGCCGACCCCACCGGCGCCGACGGTCGACGCCCGGGGGGCCGGCCGGGTCGGGAGGTCGACCGATCCTCGTGACCGATCCGGCGAGGTCGTGGACGTGGTCGCGGTCGGCTCGCCGGGCCGCACTGCCCGCCGCCTTCCGACGCAGGACGCCGCCCGGAGGCTCGAGCTGTTGCCTCCCGGGGTGGAGATGGTGGTGTTCAGCGGGGGTGGCGAGCCGTCGGGTGATGGAGGCACACCCACCTGATGGAATAGGGGGGTGACCAGTCTCGCGGAGCACCCCGGGCGGCCGATGAAGGCACTCCCCGGGCACGTGGGGGCCGAACGGACGACCGGAGCCGTGCTCGACGCCCTCCACCCGGCCGTACGGGCGTGGTTCGATCGGCAGTTCCCCGGTGGTCCGACGGCGCCCCAGGTCGCCGCATGGCCCCTGATCGCCACGGGCCAGGACGTGCTGGTGGCTTCGCCGACGGGAACCGGCAAGACGCTCACGGGTTTCCTCATGGCGATCGACGCCGCCTACCGGGCCGGGGAGGCATCCGCCGGCCGGAGCGGGCGGACCGAGGTCCTTTACGTCTCCCCGCTCCGGGCACTGGCCGCCGACATCCACCAGAACCTCCAGCTGCCACTCGCCGGCATCCGCGCCGAGGCCGAGCGCCTCGGCCTGGCGGTGCCGGAGCTCTCCGTGGCGGTACGGACGGGGGACACGCCGGCCAGGGAGCGAGCCGCAATGCCCAAGGCGCCGCCCGACCTGCTGGTCACCACACCCGAGTCGCTGTTCCTGCTGCTGACCGCCGCGTCGACGAGGGCGATGGTGCGCGGTGTGCGGACCGTCATCGTCGACGAGGTCCACACGTTGGCCCGCGACAAGCGCGGCGCGCACCTCGCGCTCAGCCTCGAGCGCCTCTCCGAGCTGGTGGCCGCCGACGGGGGGCGTCTTCAGCGGATCGGGCTGTCGGCGACGCAGCGCCCGCTCGAGGTGGTGGGGAGGCTGCTCTCGGGAGCCGGACCGGACAGGCGCGCACCGGCGATCGTCGACTGCGGGCACCGGCGCGACCTCGACGTGGCGATCGAGCTGCCGTCGGCGGATCTCGAGGCCGTCGCCCCCCACGGGCAGTTCTCCGACGTGCTCGACCGGATCGCCGCGCACGTGCGGCGGCACCGCACGACCCTGGTGTTCGTCAACACCCGCAAGCTCGCCGAGCGGGTCGCGCACCAGCTGGCCGAGCGCCTTGGGGCCGGCGGGGACCCCGACGGCGGGGTGGAAGGGTGGCCGGCGGAGGGCGATGCGCGGGTGGCCGCGCATCACGGGAGCCTGTCGTTCGAGCGGCGGCGGTCGGTGGAGGCCAAGCTCCGCGCCGGCGAGCTGAGGGCGTTGGTGGCGACGGCCTCGCTCGAGCTGGGCATCGACGTCGGCCCGGTGGAGCTGGTGTGCCAGATCGGTTCCCCACGGGCCATCGGCACCTTTCTCCAGCGGGTGGGGAGGGCCAACCACAGCCTGTCGGGCACACCTGCCGGCCGTCTCTATCCGCTGACCCGTGACGAGCTGGTGGAGTGCACGGCGCTGCTCGCCGCGGTCCGGTCCGGCAGGCTCGACGCGCTCCACCCGCCCGAGGCCCCGCTCGACATCCTGGCGCAACAGGTCGTGGCGGAGGTGGCCGCGGAGGGGGAGTGCGGGGAGGACGCGCTCTTCGACCTCGTCCGCCGGGCGGCCCCCTACTCGGGCCTCTCGCGGGAGTCCTTCGACGAGGTGGTCGAGCTCACCTCGTGGGGGATCGCCACGGGGCGCGGCCGGCGCGGCGCGCACCTGCACCGCGACGCGGTCAACGGCCGGCTCCGGGCCAGACGCGGTGCCCGGCTCGCCGCGCTGACCGGTGGGGGGGCCATCCCCGAGACCGGTGACTACCGTGTCGTGCTCGATCCCGAGGGCGTGACGGTGGGCTCGGTCCACGAGGACTTCGCCGTGGAGGCCAACATCGGGGACGTCTTCCTGCTCGGCACCCACTCGTGGAGGGTCCGCCAGGTGGAGGTCGGTACCGTCCGGGTCTCCGATGCAGGGGACACGGCTCCGACGGTGCCGTTCTGGCTCGGGGAGGCCCCGTCGCGGACGGCGGAGCTGTCCGAAGAGGTGAGCACCCTGCGGGCCGTGGTGGAGCGGCCGCTGCTGTCCGGCGACCCGGCCGGCGCCCGGGCGGCCGTCCGGCGCCACGCCGGGGTGTCCGCCGAGGTGGCGGACCAGGTGGTGACCTACCTGGCCGCCGGTCTCGCGTCCCTCGGTGTCCTGCCCACCCAGGAGCAGATCGTCATCGAGCGGTTCTTCGACGAGTCCGAGGGAGCCCAGCTGGTGCTGCACTCGCCGTACGGCGGGCGGGTCAACCGGGCCCTCGGCCTCGCCCTGCGCAAACGATTCTGCGTCTCGTTCGATTTCGAGCTGCAGGCCGCGGCCGATGACGACACGGTCTCGCTGTCGTTGCCTACCCAGCACAGCTTCCCCCTCGCCCAGGTCCCGAAGATGCTCTCGAGCGCGACCGCTGTCGAGGTGCTGACCCAGGCGGTGCTGCAGCACCCCATGTTGGCGGCACGGTGGCGTTGGAACTGCAACCGCGCTCTCGTCGTCCCCCGCTCGCGAAACGGTCGACGACGGCCGATCCATCTGCAGCGGATGGAAGCCGAAGACGTGCTGGCGGCGGCATGGCCGGCGTTGGCCGCCTGCCAGGACAACGCGCCGGGCGGGCCCTTGGTCGTCCCCGACCAGGTCCTTGTCCGCCAGACCGTCGACGACTGTCTCACCGAGGCGCTCGATGCGGCCGGCCTGGTGGACCTGCTGCGCCGCCTCGAGTCCGGGCGGACCCTCGTCCGTCTGGTGGAGTCGGCGGAGCCCTCACCGCTCGCCCACGGGATCCTCACCGGCCGGCCCTACACCTTCCTCGACGGCGCGCCGCTCGAGGAACGGCGGACGAGAGCGGTCCCTCTCCGCCGCGGGCTGGGGGGCGGTTCCCTGCCCGTGCCCGCAGGGGAGCTCGGACCGCTCGATCCGGCGTCGATCGCCGAGGTGCTCGACCACGCGTGCCCGCGGCCGCGCGGTCCGGACGAGCTGCACGATCTCCTGCTCTCGCTGGTCCGCTGCCGGCCGGTGCAGGCATGGACCCGGTGGTTCGAGGATCTGGCGGCGGACGGCCGGGCCGGGGCCGTCGACGGCTGTTGGGTGCCGACCGAGCGCCGATCAGTGGCCGAGGGGATCGCCGACGACGACCTCGCGGCGGCGGAGTGCGTCGGCGGTCACCTCGCCCTGGCAGGTCCGGTCACCGTCGCCGAGCTGATCACCGAGGGACCGTTGCCCGGGGGTGCCCCCCTCGGTGCACCGGTCGGGCCCGCCCGGGCGCGCACGGCCCTGGCCCGGTTGGAAGCGTCGGGCGTGGCTATCGAGCTCCCGGACGGCCGCTGGTGCGCCCGCCACCTGCTGGTCCGGTTGCACGCCGCGAGCAGAGCCTCCCGGCGCCAGCGGGTCGAGCCGGCGAGCATCGCCGATCTGGTCCGGTTCCTGGCCGAGTGGCAACACGTGTCGGACGGGTCGAAGCTCGACGGCCGGCCGGGGGTGCTGGCGGTCGTCGAGCAATTGCAAGGGATCGAGCTCCCCGCAGGAGATTGGGAGGCGAAGGTCCTCCCGGCCAGGGTGAGCGGCTACGAGCCGCGCTGGCTCGACGAGCTCTGCCTTGCGGGGGAGGTGGCCTGGGGGCGGCTGACGCCGCGTCCCGAGCGGGACGCCGAGGTTGCGTCGAGACGCGGGTCGACGACCCCGTCGCCGGCGACACCGTTGGCTCTGGTGGTGCGCGACGACCTCCCCTGGCTGCTCGACGCCGTGCGCACCGGCGACGGCCCGACCTCCCCGGAGGCTGGCGCGGCCGCCGACGTGCTCGGGGCGTTGCGCAGCCGCGGCGCCTCCTTCCGGTCCGATCTGGCCGGCGTCTCGGGTCGGCTGTCGACGGAGGTGGACGAGGGCCTCTGGGACCTGGTCTCACGAGGGATCGTCACCGCCGACGCCTTCTCGGCGGTCCGGTCCCTGCTCGGGGCCCGACGCCGAGCCCGCTCCCCGCAGCGCCGGGCCGTCGGCCGGGTCGGCCGGGTCGGCCGGGTCGGCCTGGCGGGACGTCGGGCGGCAGCGGGGACCGGGGTCGGGGAAGGTCGTTGGTCGCTTCTGCCCGAGCCGCCGGGGGATGCCGCCGATGGCGATGGTCGAGGCGTCGGCTCCGGCGGGGACCCGGGCGCTGGTGGAGCCGAGGAGCTGGCCGAGGCGGTGGCCGGGCAGCTCCTGGCCCGCTGGGGCGTGGTCTCGTGGGAGCTCTGGGCCCGTGAGTCGTTCCGGGTGCCGTGGCGCGACGTCGTCCGGGCGCTGCGCCGGTTCGAGGCGCGCGGCCTGGCTCTCGGCGGTCGTTTCGTCGCTGGCCTGTCCGGTGAGCAGTACGCGATGCCCGAGGCCGCCGACCTCCTGTGGCGGGTCCGGCGAGAACCGGGACGCAGCGCGGAGATCGTCGTCGCTGCGGCCGATCCGCTCAACGTCACCGGAACCGTCCTGCCCGGCCGCCGGGTGCCGGCGGTCCGACATCGCGAGGTCGTCTTCCGCGACGGGAACCACGTGGCCGTGCCGGCATGACGGCGATCGACCTGAACGCCGACGTGGGCAAGTCCTCCGGCCCGTCCGGGACGGGTGACGACACCGGGCCGCTGGGGTCGGTCAGCAGCGTGCACGTCGCGTGCGGCTTCACCGCAGGGGATCCCGAGGTGATGCGCCGGGGAGGATCGCGCCTGGTCCTCCCCGCTCGAGTGAGGAGGACGGGGTACGGGTCAGGCGGCCCGGTGCGCCAATTCGGGATGGCGGCGCCCGAGGTCCCCGCAGTCCTCGCACACGGCAGCGGGTACGACCCCCGCCCGGATCAGGAGCCCGAAGACCTTGCAGCCGAGGCAGAAACCGAAGCCCGCTTCCGCCGATGCCGCCACACCGAGAGGGAGGAGGACCCACCGGGCCGCGCCCCAGCCGGCGGTCACCCAGACGAGCATCGCCGCGGTGCTGAGGACCATCCCCATGGCTTGGGCGAACCGCTTCGGCGGACCGGGCGTGAGCCGGGGCTGGAGCGGCAGGGCCGGCACCACCACCCTGGTGGCCAGCTGCCCGAGCGGGCTGAGGGTCGGACCCGCCGCGACCCGGGCCCAGAAGCCGTAGACGATAGGGACGAGGACCCAGGGAGAACCCAGGGCGAAGGCCAGCAGGACCATCAGGACCACGCCGCCGGCGACCGTCCGGGCAGCGAGCTCGTCGACCGGGTTCGGGAAGCTGAAGATGTGTCGACTACGCCTGGTCACGCCGCTCCTCTCGCTCGACGAGTCTGCCGTCGCTGAAACCTTACCTCCTTGGTCGGGTTTCGTGCACCCCGGCGGTACTGCCACCCTCCCCGCTCCTCGTCAGGGGACCAGCAACTTCACTCCGGTGGCCACCCCGATCGCCACGATGAGGACCCGCAGCCACGTTGCCGGTAGCCGGCGCGCAAGCAGCGCCCCGGCCCAGCCCCCGAACAGGCTGCCGATCGCCAGCATGGCGGCCGCTTGCCACACGATCGACCCGTGGACGATGAACACCAGCGCCGCGACCCCGTTCACGAGGACCGAGAGCGCCATGCGCAGGCCGCTCGTCCGGGCCAGGGTGTCGGGAAGCGTCATCCCCAGCACGGCCAGCAGCATGACGCCGAGGCCGGCACCGAAGTAACCGCCGTATACCGCGGTGAGGAACAGCCCTCCCACCAGCAGGGCACGCCGGGTCCGGGCCTGCTCGTGCCGGCTGAGCAGGCGGGCCAGGACCGGCTGCAGCGCGAACAGGGCCGAGGCTCCGAGCACCAGCCAGGGGACCAGCCTGGCGAAGTCGCTTGGTGGGGTGGTGAGCAGCAGGACCGAACCGACGACCGCGCCGAGCAAGCTCAGTGGCGCCATCTCCACGAGATGCGAGCGCTGGTCGCCGATCTCGGACCGGAAGCCGGTCACGCCGCCGATATAGCCCGGCCAGATCCCCACGGTATTGGTCACGTTGGCCGTCAGCGCCGGATAGCCCATCGCGAGCAGGGTGGGAAAGGAGACGAGGGTGCCTCCACCGGCCACCCCGTTCACCACGCCGGCGCCGAAGCCGGCAGCGAGGAGGAGCAGATCGCGCCCCGTACCCAACGAGCCGGTCAGGGCAGCGGGAACGGGACCGATCACGGAGGGGAACTGTAAGCCGTCGACGTCGGCCCGGAGGGTCCGGTGCGCCCGAGGATCAGGCGGAGCTGCCGATGTGGCCTGCGGCCTCGGGGACATCCCCTCCGATCGGGTCGTCGCGAGCCGGATGCCCGTTGGACCGGCAGGGGACCAGCAGGGGGTTCTCCGGCCCGGCCCCGGCGGCGCCGTCACCGGGTGGACCGATCTTCGGGCCGCCCGTCGCATCGGCGCCGGTCATGCCGTCCTCGACCCCGGCAGTCTCTACCGCACCCACTCCGGTGTCCTCCCCGGCGCCCGGACCGCCGCCCGGGCCGGGCACCGGAAGGGGTGGCCGGCGGGCGATCTCGGTCAGGCTCGATCCGGCGGGCGGGGGCAACGGCCGCCGGGGGGCCCGGGCGGCGGGCATGGCGGCGAGGGCCTCGAGCCGGCGTGATTCCATGAGCTTCGCCAGCTCGGCCCACTCGCGCCGTCTCAAGATCCTCAGGCGGGCGGCCATGCCCGAGAGGAGGTCGGCGGCCTCGGAGCGATAGCGCTCCGCCACGCCACCCATGGCGAACACCGCGGCCGGCGGTAGATGCTCACCCGGCCCGGTCGCGGCCGCCATCAGCCCCAGGGTCGCAACCTCGGCGTCCTGCATCAGCCCGAGCTTGTCCTGGAGCCCGGCCAGGCGCCGGGCGAATGGAGCGGACCGGTTCGCGTAGAGCTCCGAGGTGAACTCGAGCATGTAGCGCAACCGCTTGCAGCGGATCCGGAGCCGGTGGAAGTCCTCGGCCAGTCCGCTGCGGCCCGCCCGACCCGCCGCCCGCATCACCGAGCGGTGGCTCGCGGTGACGAGGCTGGGCACCGCGACCGTCGCGGGGGTCCGGGCGGCGAGCGATCGCCTTGCCGGGCCTTGCCGGGCCATGGCGGCCAACCCGGACCAGAGCCGCTCCCAACGGGCGGAGTCGAGGGCGTCGAGCAGCTCTCCGCGGCAGCCGGCACGGTCACGCTCGAGCAGCTGCCGAAGGCTCTCGAGCGGGGACGCGGACACCGACGCCGACCCGTGAAGCGTCTCCGCCCACGGCTCCGCCCAGCGTTCCATCTCGGCCATGCGCCCCAGCTGGACGTCGAGATCTCGCACCGAGCCGAGGATGCCGGCGAGCCAGCTCAGCTCGGATCGCAGGACCTGGGCCCGTGCGGGCAGCACGCCGGCGAACAGCTCGAGTGCAGCACGCAGCCGACGCGTCGCCACCCGCATGTCGTGGAGCTCTTCGGGGTCCTCCCCGAGTCGGGTCCCGGGCTCGCGCGAGGCGAGGGTGATCAGCTGGCGCCGGATCACCGCGAAGGAGAGGTCTCCGAGCGTCGAACCGGGGGTGACCGTCGTGGGACCGAGGTCGGGCGGGCCGGGGGCTGGGACCCCGAGGGCGAGGAGGCCGGTATCGAACTTGGTGAGGAGGGCGTTCCGCAGGCCGCAGGAGGTGCGGAGCTCTCCCACGATCTCCCCGTAGGCGTCGAGGCGGGTCGTCGGGATGCGGATCCGCACGCGCCGCAGCGGTACCGGCCGACCCCCGTCGCCGATGGCGATGATCGTGTCGTCGAGCGTCAACTCGGCGACGTGCTCGCCTTCGGCCCGCAAGGAGAACGAGCGACGGCGCGTGCGGACCTCGAGCACCTGGCGGAGCGGCCGGCGACCGATCACCGCGTGAACCCGGGAGCCGACCGGCCCGGTGATGCCGAACCCGTCCGTTCCCGCCTCGGCCAGCAATTGGGTGATGTCGGGTCGCCTCGAGGGTCGAGCCGGGTCCGGGCGGCTGAAAGCGCGCAGCGTGGCTTCGTCCTGCCTGCCGCGGCGGCGGATCCGCAGCACCAGATCGGCCCGTCGGATCCTCGAGTCCTCGGTGTCGAGATAGCGGTCGTGGAGCCGCATCGGGGGGCGGGCCAGAGCGGTCAGTGCCGGGAGCCCGCCCGCCCCGCCCCCCCGCAGGGGCAGCTGGGCCAGCCAACGCTCGACCGGGCGGAGATCGAGGGCATCGAACCGCCACTCGACGGCATCGCGGCCATGTGCGACGGCCGCCGACGGGCTCCTGGCCATCCGTGCAGGCTACCGCCGCCCAGGATGCTGGGTCGGCTCCGCCGAGGATCCGGCCGGGACCGTCGCGTGCGGGCGACCGGGGATCCGCACGGGCGCATGCCCGGCGACCGCGAGGCCCGTATCGCCGATCTTCGGCCGGCCACCGGTAATGTGGCGCGCATGGAAGGCGGACGCTCTGCGACGCTCGAGGCGGGTCACATCGTCGACACGGTCCGGGCCGCCGGAGGCCTCATTGTCCGATACCCGCCCAATGGCCCCAAAGAGGTCGCCGTGGTGCACCGTCCCGGGCGCGCGGACTGGTCCTTTCCGAAGGGCAAGCTGGATCCGGGAGAGACCTTCGAAGATGCCGCCCTGCGCGAGGTCTGGGAGGAGACCGGTTACCGATGCGGGCTCGGGCGCTTCGTCGGCCACATCGAGTACCGAGATCGCAAGGACCGCCCCAAGGTGGTCGCCTACTGGTTGATGGAACCGCTGACCGGGACCTTCCGGCCGAGCGACGAGGTCGACGAGATGCGCTGGGTCGATGTGGAGGATGCCGCCCGTCTCCTCACCTACGAACGCGATCGCGAGCTGCTGGTCGTGGCGGCCGCTGACGACCCGGGCTCGACCGGCTGAGCTTCCGTCGTGCCGCCCCACCCGGCGGAGCGTTACCCGGCCAGCGGTTGGAAGAGGTCCCCTTGCGCGCGGACGCGATCGAGCACGTCGTCGGGCGTGAAGGACAGCAGGCCCGTATCGCCACTCCGGAGGGCGGCGGCGACCTCGTCCCAGACGACCGGCGTGGAGACCGATGGTTCGGGCCGCACCCGCAACGAGTAGGGAGCGACGGTCGTTTTGGCGGGGTGGTTCTGGCTCCAGTCGATGAGCACCTTGCCCGTCCGGAGGTCCCGCCGCATGTTGGAGACCACGGTCGCCGGGTGGAGGCGCTCGAGATGGCGGGCGAGCTCGCGCGCGTAGTGGAGGGAGTCGATCGCCGGGCGATCTCCGATCGCCACGTAAAGCTGCAGGCCCTTGGAGCCGCTCGTCTTGGGTAACACGGTGAGCCCGTCGCCACCGAGCTCGTCTCTCACCAGCAACGCCACCTCGCAGCAGTCGAGCATGGTCGCCCGAGGGCCCGGGTCGAGATCGAAGACCATCAGGTCGGGGGGCTTCGGGACCATTCTCCGGTCGACCCGCCACATCGGCACATGGAGCTCGATCGCGGCCAGATTGGCCGCCCACAACAGGGCGGGAAGGCTGTCGACGGCGGCGAAGGGGATCCGCTCGGCCCCATTTCCCCGCGTGGCGTCGGGTCCGCCCCGGCGCGAGCGCCCCGCCGGGCCCGACGGATCGACGTCGATGGTGGGGACCCAGGCGGGCGATCCGGGCGGGCGGTGCTTCTGAAAGAAGGCCTTCCCCCCGGTCCCGTCCGGGGCCCGGCGGAAGGTGACCGGTCGGTCCTTGAGGTGGGGGAGCATGGTCGGGGCGATCTGGGTGTAGTAGCGGCAGAGCTCCCGCTTCGTCGTCCCGGTCGCGGGGAACAGCACCTTGTCGAGGTTGGTGAGCGTGAGCACCCGCCCCTCCACCTCGACCGCGATTCCGAGATCGGCCATCGCCTCTCCGCCCGTCCGGACATTCGGTCCGGCCATCGCCGGTCCGCGCCGGCACGACGAGCGTAGCCAATCGGCGCCACGTCGCCCGGCGCCACGTCGCCCGGCGCCACGTCGCCACATGATCCGCCCTCCGCGACAATGCTGACCGGCTTCAGAACACCTTCGCATCGCTGGTGATCTCTCTGGAGACCCGAGCCCGGCCACGAGCCGGCCGGGCAACGTCCGGCCGGAAGGTGGAGGATGGGACTCATGACGAGACTCGTTCGCTTGGGCTGCACAGCGGGCGTTCTGGCCGCCCTCGTCCTGGGGGCGGCCGCCTCCCCGGTCTTCGCTCTCCCGGCGCCGGCGGGATACGACCTGCTGGGGGCTGACGGCGGCGTCTTCGCCTTTGGTACCCCATTCTTCGGATCCACGGCGTCGGACCCCACCCGCTGCCCGCCGAACACCACCGACCGCACCCGGCCGAACGGCACGTGCCTCTCCCTGGCGAGCACACCGGACGGCGGCGGCTATTGGATCCTCGACGGCAGTACCTTGCAGATCTTCACCTACGGTGACGCCGGCTTCTACGGGCAGCCGGCCGACACGTACAGCGGCGTTGCCAGGGAATTCGTCCCTACCGGCGTTTCGGTCGTCGCGACGCCCTCCGGCCGGGGATATTGGGTCCTCCAACTTCCCCTGAGCGGTGCGGGCAAGGTGTCGGCGTTCGGGGACGCGGGGTTCATGGGTGACACCACGGGCCTGGCGACCGCCGGGGAACCGACCGGCATGGCAGCCACTCCGGACGGGAGGGGGTACTGGTTGGCCTTCTCGGACGGGGGCGTCTTCGCCTTCGGCGATGCGACGTTCGCGGGATCGATGGCGGGAAAGCCGATCAATGCCCCGATGGTCGGCATCGCCGGGAGCCCCGGGGGCGGTTACTGGACGGTCGGGGGAGACGGAGGGGTCTTCTCCTTCGGCGGGGCCCCGTTCCTCGGCTCGATGGCCCGGCAACCGCTCGCCAGTCCCGTCGTCGCCATCGCTGCCGGCTGACCCCTGCGCCCGGGTCACGGCCCGTGACCGGGGCGCCATCCTGCCCCGGGGCGCCGCCGCCGCCCCGCCCCGACCCTGCGGCCGAGCCCGCCCCACTTTGGCGGCGGGTCGGTCGACCGACCCACCACCTCCTCCCATAGGTCGGAAAAGAGAGTAGAGTGGGTCGACCGGTCTCGCGTCTTGCCTGAAACCGAACGGGTGCCCCGTGCGTGTGCCTATCGAGGGTGCGGACGCGGACTTCGAGGCGGGGATGGCGGAGGGAGCTGAAGATGGCGGGAGATCGACTTCGGCACGCGCCGCCAGCATCATGGCGTTTCTCGTTGCGTCGTTCACGCCGGCACGCACCCCGGTCGTCCGGGTGGTCCGCGCGCGCCGTCGGTCTCGCGGCGCTCCTGGGGATCGTCGGGACGCCTGTCGTCGCCGTGATGGCGCCCGCCTCGGTCGCCGCCACGCCGTCGGGAACCTTCACGAACCCGGTCTCGCCGATCGACGCGGCCGACCCGTCGATCATGAAGGTCGGGAACGTCTACTACTCGTTCACCACCGGGTCGGGACCCGACAACATCACCGAGATGTCGACGACGGATCTCGCCCTGTGGCCCCAGAGCTTCGCGGGCACCACCGATGCGCTTCCCACGCCCGGCCCGTGGGCCACGGTCAGTCCCCTCATCACCGTGTGGGCACCGTCGGTTCTCGAGGTCGGCTCGACCTTCGATCTCTTTTACGCCGCGTACGATCCCAGCCTCGGCGCCCGGTGCATCGGGGTCGCGACCAGTGCCACACCGGCCGGCCCCTACGCCGACGACAATCCGGCGCCGATCGTCTGCCAGCCGTCCCTCGGCGGATCGATCGACCCCGACGCCTTCACCGATGCGGCGGGGAACCTCTACCTCGCCTGGAAGTCCAACGGCGATCCTGCCGCGCCCCCGGCCACCCTGTGGGTCTCCAAGATGGTCCCCACCCCGACCGGTGCGACGCTCACCGGTTCCCCGGTGGCCTTGCTCTCGGCCGGCCAAGGATGGGAGTCGACGATCGAGAACCCGTTCATGCTGGTGGAGGCGGGCCACTACGACCTGCTCTTCTCCGGCGGGAACTTCGACAGTTCCTCCTATGCGACGGGCTACGCCATCTGCAACGGTCCGCTCGGACCGTGCCGGCAGCCCCAGGGGAAGCCGATCCTCTCCTCCACCCCGGACGTGGCGGGGCCCGGCGGAGCGTCCGTCTTTCAGGATGCCGCAGGTACCGCCTGGTTGGCCTACGCGGCATTCACCCCGCCGGCGGTCGGCTACGAGAACGGAGGGGTGCGGAGTCTCCGCATGGACACACTCTGCCTGGTGGGGGGACTTGTCACGGTGACCGGTCCGACGGCGGCCCGCTCCCTGCTCGATCCCAACTGTCCCCGCTCCCACGGCTACTGGGAGGTCGCCTCCGACGGCGGGCTGTTCGCCTTCGGCGACGCCGCGTTTTACGGCTCGATGGGCGGGTCCCCCCTGAACCAGCCCATCGTGGGCATCGCGGCCACCCCCGACGGCGGGGGCTACTGGGAGGTCGCCTCCGACGGCGGGCTGTTCGCCTTCGGCGACGCCGCGTTTTACGGCTCGATGGGCGGCAAGCCGCTCAACCAGCCCATCGTGGGCATCGCCGGCGGCTGACCCCGAGGGAGCCGGCAGGGTCCGGGCCGGAGCTGCCGGATGGTTCTTGGGCCTTCTGCCCCTGGTGACCGGCGAATTCGCCCGACAACATGGACCTATGGGCTCTTCGCGTCGTGCTGCCCGCCGCCGCGGCGATCACTCGCGGCCGGTGATCGGTCGGGCGTGGCGGGGGCTCTGCCGCAACGCGTCCGCGCTGTGGTTGGGGTCCACGCTGGCCCTCCTGCTCGCCGGTATGGTCCTCAACCTCTCCGGGAGCCCTCGGTCCGCCCACCTGGTCTGGGTGCTGGCCACCGCCGTCGCCTTCGTCCCCCTCACGGCCCAGGCCGTAGCGAGCCTTGTCCATCGCAGGCCCGGCGTCGACCTGCTCGCCCTTCTCGCGTTGGCGGGGACGCTGGCCATTTCCGAGTACCTGGCCGCAGCGGTCCTGGCGGTCATGGTGTCGGGGGGAAGGGCCCTCGAAGCGGCTGCGGAGCACCGTGCGGCAGAGGAGCTCACAGCCCTGCTCACCCGCACGCCGACCACCGCACACCTGCAGGTGGGGGAAGAGGTTCGCACGGTGCCGATCGAGGACGTGCAACCCGGTGACCTGGTCGTCGTGAAGCCCGGTGAGGTGGTTCCCGTCGACGGCAGGGTGACCGGTCCGTCGGCGGTGCTGGACGAGTCGGCCCTCACAGGCGAGAGCACCCCGGTCGAACGCTCCGAGGGTGCCGACGTGCGGAGTGGCGCGGTCAATGCCGGCGGCCCGATCGCCATGCGGGCGATCAGCACTTCCGAGACGAGCACCTACGCGGGGATCGTCCACACGGTGGAGGAGGCTCGACGGTCGAGGGCGCCCCTGATCCGTCTGGCGGACCGGATCGCGGTCGTCTTCCTGCCCGTCGCGCTGGCCATCGCAGGAGCGGCGTGGCTCGCCTCGGGCTCGTTCGAGCGGGCGGTCGCCGTGCTGGTGGTCGCCACCCCGTGTCCCCTCATTCTGGCCGCGCCGGTTGCGGTGATCTCGGGGATCTCCCGGGCGGCGCGGCGTGGCGTCATCGTGAAGGGCGGGGGGGCCTTGGAGCGTTTGGCACAGGGCACGATCGTGCTGCTCGACAAGACGGGTACCCTCACCTCGGGGCGCCCCGTCGTCCAGGATCTCGAGGTGGCCCCGGGTCGGGACCCCGATCTCGTCCTCGGGCGAGCAGCGTCGATCGACCAGATGTCGCCCCACGTGCTGGCCGGGGCGATCGTTCAGTACGCCCGGGACAGGTCCCTGGCGATCAGCCTCCCGACCGAG
This sequence comes from Acidimicrobiales bacterium, assembly GCA_035532415.1. Lineage (GTDB taxonomy): Bacteria > Actinomycetota > Acidimicrobiia > Acidimicrobiales > RAAP-2 > DATKRB01. Next base: position 85,677 of record DATKRB010000001.1, read on the forward strand.
GTGTTCGAAGAGCCCGGTCGAGGGATCCGCGGCACCGTCGACGACCACGAGATCGCGGTGGGCCGGGGATCCTGGGTGACCGAGGCCCCGATGCCCGACTGGGCCAGACGGGTGCGCCGCCGGACGTCCTACGAGGGCTTGGCCAACGTGTTCGTGGCCATCGACGGTGAGATGGCGGGTGTCCTCGTGTTGGAGGATCCCGTCCGTCCCGACTCGGCACGGACGCTCCGCTCCCTCCGGCGGTCGGGTATCGAGCGGATCGTGATGGTCACCGGCGACCACGTCGACGTGGCCGAGACCGTGGGAGCCGCGGTCGGGGTGGACGAAGTCCTGGCCGAACGGAGCCCGGCCGAAAAGGTGATCGGAGTGGAGTTGGAGCGCTCCCGGGGACACACCGTCATGGTCGGCGACGGCATCAACGACGCGCCCGCCCTCGCCGCCGCCGATGTCGGCGTCGTGATGGGCGCCCGGGGCTCGACGGCCGCGTCCGAGGCCGGTGACGTGGTCATCCTCTCGGACCGGCTCGAACGACTGGCCGAAGGCCTCGTGATCGCCCGCAGGTCACGTCGGATCGCGTTGCAGAGCGCGGTCACGGGTATGGGGCTGTCCGCGGTGGCCATGGCGGTCGCCGCCGCGGGGCTGCTCGCGCCGATCGGCGGGGCCCTGGTGCAGGAGGCCATCGATGTCGCCGTGATCCTTTACGCCCTCCGAGCGCTCGGCGGCCGGCGTGCCCCCACGCCCGATGCCGCGGACGTGTCGCTTGCCGATCGGCTGACCGACGAGCACACGACGCTCATCGGCCCCGTTCGCCAGATCCGGTCCATCGCCGAGCAGCTCGACGGCCGGTCGCCGGCCGAGCGGCTGAGCAGCGCACGGTCGGTCCAGAGGCTCCTGACCGAGCGGGTCCTCCCCCACGAGGTCAGCGACGAGACGTCGTTGTACCCGGTCGTCGCCAAGCTCATCGGCGGGGAGGACCCCACCGGGCCGATGAGCCGCGAGCACGCCGAGATCGTCCACCTGGCCCGCCTCCTCGACCGCTTGATCGAGGACGCGGAGCCCGATGGGATCGGCGACGCAGACCTGCCCGAGTTACGGCGGCTGCTCCTGGGCACCTACACCGTGCTCAGCCTCCACTTCGCCCAGGAAGAAGAGTCGTACCTCTCGCTGCTGTCGAGAGACCAGGAACCTTCCGGAGACTGAGGTGCCGCGGCCGTCGGCCCGCTCGCAGGGACGAGGTTCAGGGATCGTCCGAGGACGGCGAGGACCGCGCCCGCATGGCCGTGAGCTGCCGCCACCTCGCCGGATCGTTCCGGCGCAGCAGGAACGTCTCGATGATCGCCTCGAGATGCAGTGCCTCGTACTCGTCGGTCCCGCGGCGGTACTCGTAGGGGCTCGAGTTGACGGCCAGGTCGACTACCTGCCACCCGGAGGAGCATCGGCAGAACTGTGCCTCGTATATCCCGTTCCCGGTCGCTGCCCGGTGAAGGTAGAGACGATCGGACTCCACGTAGGCGAACCATCGCCGGTTGGTGGCAGCCGGGAGCGCGCCCATCCTGATCCGGCGCCACTGCCGCGGTGTCCAGATGCGCCCAGGAGGTGGGATGTGGTCGGGTGCGAAGATGGGGAGGAGCAGCCCGGACCAGGAGGATCGGGTTATCGCCGCACGGGGCATGGCATATTTTGGCTCGGGCCACTCCACCGCCACACGAACTCGATCCGGCGACAGGAGCGAGCAGGAGCAGGTGGGATCGAGATCATGCGAGAATCTCGTCCGTGCGGCGGCTCCTGCCCTGGGCACTTCTGGCATCGGTCCTCCTCGGCGCCGGGCTCGGCGTGGGGATCGGACTGGCAGGGCAGCCCGCCCCACCCGTGGCGGCCCCGGCGTTCCTCCGACAGGTCCTGGCCACGACCCGAGCCGCCGGAACGGCACAGCTCAGCTTCTCGACGGTGACCCGCAGCTCGAACCGGTTTCTGGCGTCGGTCTCCACCGGGTCCGGTGAGGTGGACTTCAGGGCCGACGCGGTGGAGGTGACGACGCGCGACCGGCACACCGGTTTCTCGGGGAGCGCCGCGGCCACCGTGCGCCCGACGACGTCCACCACGGTGGAGGAGCAGATCAGGCTGGGCCGCGTTCAGTACCTGCGTCTCTCGAGCCCCGGCGGCCTCCCGCCCGGCGCCCCGGCCCTTCCCTGGGTCAGGCTCGACGCTCTCCCCGAGCAGGGCGCGAGCGCGTTGGGTGGCATGGAGGTGACGCCGGCCGGGGAGGCGCTCGGGTTGGTCTCGGGTCCCAGTCAGAACCTGCGGATCGACGATCTCGGGCCGGTCGCTCTTCGCGGGGCAGGGACGACCGAGTACCGGGTTCGGTCGATGTCGACCTGCGGGGCGCACTCCGGGCCGGACCAGGTAGGTCAGTCCACGGGCCCCACCGACCTGTGGATCGACGGACGGGGACGGATGGTTCAGGTGCGGACGTCGGTGCGCGTCGTCGTCCCCAGAGGGCTCGCTCCCAAGGGGTTGCCTCCCGGTCTCCGGCTCGCCTTCACCGGCAGTTCCGTCACGGTCGCCACGATCACCCTTGGCCACTTCGGCGCCACGGTCAGGATCACCGCCCCCGCGGTCCAGAGGGTCGGGTTGGGCGTCACCAGCAGAGGGGAGTCCATCGTGGTGAAGGGACGCTGCGGGGCGTGAAGGTCGTGGGGTGACCCCGGCCCACCTTCGTGGCCGCGCCCGAGGGCGTTCCCCGCTTGCTGCTCGAACGTCTCGAGGTCTCACCCATTGACGAGAGTGCCCTGGGCGGGCGCCGCGCCGCCGGTGCGACGCCCGCCCAGGGGCGACGACCTCGGTTCAGCCCACGAGGTTGCCGCAGACCTGCTTCCCGTTGTTCATGGTGACGTAGGTCGACCCGTGCAACCGGACGAAGTAGGAGCAACCGGTCTTCGGCGCGTGCCCGAAGTCCTTCAGGCTCAGGTCTGGCGCCCTGCCCAGCAGCCCGTTGGCGGTCCACCCGGTCGTGTGGCGCAGCGCGTTGAGGAAGGATGCCCTCGTCGGGTTCTTCCCGGCGCTCTGCAGGCCCTTGATGAACAGGTCGGCCGACAGCCACCCGTACGTCCAGTTGAGGTTGGGGACCCCGCTGAAGTGCTCGTACTTCTTGAACGCCGCCTGCTCCTGCTCGGTCGCCGTGGTGTGCTGCTCGACCGGGACCTGGGCCACAGCGACGATGAGCCCCTGGGCCGCCTGCAAGGCACTCGGGTTGTCGAGCAGGTCCTGGGTGTACGACGTGAAGTCCATGGGAGCCTTCAGCGTGAGCCCGGCCTGCTTGGCCCCTTCCATGATGGCGAAGTCCGTCGTGTTCAGCATGTAGGACTGAAAGCCGTCCACGTTGGCCTGCTTCATCCCGAGCACGACCGTGGTGGCGTTCACCGAGCCGATCGGGATGCTGTAGTTCTTGTAGCCGACCTTGAGCCCCACCGAGCTCGCCGCCTTCACGTAAGCCTCGGCGCCGATGATGGAGGGCTGCTCGTCGGCAATGGCGAGCGAGGCCATGTTCTTCGCGCCCGCGAGCTGGGCAGCCTTGGCGAGGTCCGTGTACGTGGGCAGCACCGTGCCCTGGTCGCCTGCCACGGAGACCATGTTCGTATTCGGCTGCTCACCCCATTCGGGACCGTCGATTGCCGCGCCCACGACCGGGACGCCCTGCTGTTGGGGCAGCTTGTAGGCGGCGGACACCAGGTCGGAGACGAACAGCAGGCCGAAGGCGTTCTGCGTCTGGATGAGCGACGACACGGCCGTCTGGGCCACACTGGGGCTCGACTGGTCGTCGGCGACGACGAGCTTGATCTTGCGCCCGTCCACCCCGCCCTCGGCGTTCTGCAGGTCGATGCGCGCCTGCGCGCCCTGCTGCGCCCCGTTGAAGTTGGCCGCCGCCGGTCCCGTGAGCGAGGTGTCGAGTCCGATCGTGACCTGGTTCGCCGTGATCCCCGGAGCGCTCGCCTTGTTGCCGGCCGCTCCCGCGGCTCCGGCCGAGGCCAACGTGACGCCCATGGTCGTCATGGCGGCCATGGCGAGGGTCAGGCTCGCTCGTGCCCGTAGCTTCTTCACGAATATTCCCTTCTGGTTGGTGTCGCGCTGCCTGTCTGGATCATTGGTGTGCCGTGGTGCCGACTGCGTTCGGATCCGGCAGTTGTCGGTTCGGCCGCGTGGCGCGGTCGAGCTCGGCCAGGAGCCGCCCGGCGAGGAGCGTCGCGGCAGAGCGGTCGATCTTCTGGCTCGCCAGCAACGGCAGGTCCTGGTCGCTGACGACGAACACGGCCCGTGGCACCTTGTGCGGGGACAGGTACCCCTTGAGCCGGCTTCGGAGCGTCGAGCCGTCGAGCCGTTCGGTCATGCCCGGGGCTGGGATCACCATGGCGACGACCTCCTGGCCCCGCACCGCATGCCCCACACCGACCACCACCGCTGCGCCGACCTCGGGGAAGGCGATCAGCCGGGTCTCGACCTCCAACGGCGAGACGTTGGACCCCGAGCTCTTTATGACGTCGTCGCGACGGCCGGCGAAGACCAACCAGTCGCCGTGGGCGAAGACCAGGTCGCCTGTCCGGTACCACCCGTTGGCCTCGAAGACATCGGCCCGTTCGCGCCGGTGGATGCCGTGCATGAGGTTGTAGCCGCGGACGAGCAGCTCCCCGGTATCGCCGTTGGGAGCGGGCGTGCTCGTCCCCGGGTACACCACGAGGTGCTCGGTGCCCGGCATCGGATGGCCGATGGCCACGAACCGCCCCCGGAGCTCCGCCGGGGCCCCGCTCGCCTCTTCGGCCGGCGTGAACATGAGGTGGGGACCGCCCGTTTCGGTCATCCCCAGCCCGGTCATCATGAGCTCCGGGTCAGCCGGCCGATCGCCGGGCGCCAGGCGGTCGTAGAGCTGGCCCCGTCTCAGTGAGGACAAGTCGGTCGACGAGTAGGCGCCGTGCCGTTGCAGGGAGGTCACGGCCCTCGGCCACGCGACGATCTGGGTCACGCGCTCGCGTTCGAGCAGTGCCAACGCGCGACCGGGTTCGAAGACGGCCTGGGTGATCAGCGTCGCCCCGACCTGCAGCACCCGGAGAAGGGCCCACACCAAGCCACCGACCCAGGACAGCGGCATGGGGGTCCATATCCGGTCGTCTGCGGTCAATCCGGTGACGGCGGCGAGATTGCACGAGTGCCGGATCAGGGCGCCGTGGGTATGGACGACACCTTTTGGCTCACCCTCCGAGCCAGAGGTGGAGACCATCGCCATGGGATCGGCCGCGGTCACGTCCTGTTCCATGCCCTCGGCGACGGCCGAGAGGACCGGTGGGGAGCCCGAGGACCCGTCGGAGGCCAGGAGGTCGAGGTCTCCGGTCGCCCACGCCTTGGTGGAGGGGCCCAGGAGGAGGACGTACCGAAGCTGAGGGAGGCTCTGCAGGTAGAGGGGGCCCGAGCCGCCGAGACCGACGAGGTCCGGCGCCGCCCGTTCGAGCAGTTCGACACCGTTGCCTCTGGCGTACGAGGCGGAGGTGACGACCAGTTGGACGTCGGCGTGCCGCAGCTGGGCGGTGAGCTCGCCGGGTCTGATGGTGGTGCTCAACGGGACGAGGATCGCCCCGATACGGGTGACGGCGGCCCAGATGACGATCCACTCCACCGAATTGGGGAGAAGGACCGCGACCCGCGACCCCTTCCCGACTCCTGCGGCGACGAGACGGATGGCGAGAAGGCGAGAGCGGTGATGGAGCTGCCGGTAGGTCAGTGCGGCGTCGTCGGTCACGACCGCCCTTTGCTCCCCGTAACGATCGGCTCCGTAGCGGAGGAGCTCGGGGACGGTCGGTGCGAACTCGGGAAAGGTCGGATCTCCCAGGGGGCTGCGCCGGGGTGCCGTCGCGACGGTGCCTGCCACCGCCGGGGTGGCGGTCACCGGTCCGCCGCCGCCACTCTCGGGGCATATCAGCACGACAACCCCCCAGCGCCCATTGCTCCCCCGTCGATACCGGGGCGCATCTTGACAGCACTGTCAGGACATGTCAACCATTGGTCGGGAGTACGACAGATGGACCAAGATGCGCTCGGGGTGGCCACCGGCATGCGACGAAAGCCAGCGGGATGACCCGGGACCCGGTGCTGGCTCCCGCAGAGCAGTCGGAGACACGGGAGCGGGCCGCTGCCGTGAGGACGGCGAGAGCTGCACCGTCCCGATCGGGCGATCTGTTCGCGATCGCACCGGTGGTCCGCGTGGAGCCTTCGACGGTCGGGAAGCGTGGCGAGCGGACCCGCGACGCCGTGCTCAGCGCAGCCCGCACCCTCTTCCTCGAACGCGGGTACCGCGGCGCGAGCATCGTCGCCGTGGCCGAGCTGGCCCAGGTCTCCCGCGCCTCGGTCTACACCTACTTCCCCTCCAAGCGTGATCTCCTGCTGACGCTCGCGCTCGAAGGTACCCGGCGGTACCAGCGGATCGTCCACAACTTCGCCACGATCCCGGTTGATGCCGAGCGGGCCGTGCTCGTGAAGTGGGTGGAGGACTTCATTCACCACCTCGACACCGAGCACACCATGTTCGCCGTCTGGGACGAGGCGGCGGCCGGGGACGAGGCGCTTCGCCTCGAGGGACTGCGTCATCACGTCCGCTCGTGGCGGAGCTTCGGAAAGCACGTCGCCGCCATCGGTGGGCGGGCTTCGGGTTCGACGAGCGCCTCGCAGATCGCCGACGGCATCGCCGTCCTCGCCATGATCGAGCGGCTCCGCTTCTATTGCAGCGTCATCGGAGCCCCGATCGAGAGAGCCGAGGTGGTGGACGCCTGCGTCCGGGTGATCGAAGGTCTGGCTCACGGGCCGGCCGTGGGCCGGTGACGCTCACCGGAATCGAGGTGAGGACCCCGTCGAGCTCGATGTCGGACCACCCGCCGACTGCTGCTGTCGGGCGCACCCCGTCGAGCCCGTTCGGACGCTCGGGCTTCTGCGGACCGAGGGCTGCAGCGTCGTCGCCAGCGCAGCAAGTGGTCGCGCACATCAACTGCGGCGCCTGATCGAATTCGTCCCCCTGATCCGGGGCCGCACGCCATTCATCGACAGCACTACCGCACGGTGTCGAGAACGGGCGATCACCCGGTCCTGACACGATCGAGTCGCACTGACCAGATCCATCAAGGCCATGATCGAATTCTGCTTCACAACACTTGACGAGGATAACGAATCAGTATCTGATATCCAGGGGGCAGTTCGCGGTCAACCGGGCGGCCGTACGGGTGCTGTCGAAGGTTGCCGACCACCTCGGCCTCGACATCGAAGGCGATCTGGCCGAGGTGGTGCACCTGCTCGACGACCGGCTGGAGCTCGAGGAGGGCTGACCCGATTCGAGCGGAAGAATTCCCATTCCTGAGTCCCCCCGGCCCGCCAAGCCGGGGGGACTCAGGCGCGTCAGGTGGTCCGTCCCGGGCTGAGGCTCAGTTTCCCTCGGGCTCGTCGTCATCGGAGGACTCGACGAAGTGCCCGGGCTCGTACCGGGTGACCTTCCCGGCTTCGGCCTGGCGGATGGCGGTGCGCAGCCGCCGGCTCATCGTCGGGTTGCGCAGCATGGCCATCTCCCGCGAGGAGACCGAGACGACCGGCGTGAGGACGATCTCGCCGTCCTCCAGCGCCCTGGCCTGGTAGCGCTTGTTGTGCCCCCGGAGCTTGCCCAGGGACACACGGCCTCGTGAGTCCACATCGATTTCGAGTACATCTCCCATGTGTCCCATTCTAAGCGGGTACCGTCCTGTGTCAATACCCCGTTGCCCATTTACCTACTAGGGGCTAAACTACAGACATGGCGTTCGCACTCCTTCTGACCGAAGACGCGCAGCAGACGTTCGATGCCCTCGAAGGCAGGCACCATCGGCGGGTGGAGTCGTGCCTTGCCAAGCTGGGGCAGAACCCTCGCCACGCCGGCCTCAACTCCCACCGCTACCAGCAGTTCGACAAGCTGCACGGTCAGCCGGTCTGGGAGTCCTACGTCGAGAACCACAATCCGTCGGCCTGGCGAGTGTGGTGGGCCTACGGCCCGGGCCAGAACGAGATCACCGTGCTGATGATCGGGCCACACCCCTGATCATGCCGAGCCGTCCTGGGGCGGCCGTGCCAGCGCCCGGTCGAGCACCCCGGCCGCCTGGCGCTGACGCTCGACCGAGCCGTGGGTGTAGACCTGCAGCGTGAGGCTCGGGTTTGCGTGACCCAGGAGCTCGGCGGCGTTCCGGGGATCGACGCCGGCACCGATGAGTTCGGCGGCGGCGAAGTGCCTGAGCGAGTGTAGGTGCACGTGGGGCATCCCCAGGTCGCCGCAGATCCGGTGGATGGCCGAGCTCAGGGTGTCGGGGTTCACCGGGCGGCTCCCGTCCGGCCATGGCGACACCACGAAGGCGTCGTCGGCCAGCTCGACACCGACTTCGATGGCCCGGGCGGCCGCGTGCTGGCGCCACGCCTCGAGGAGCTCGGCGCCGACCGGTCCGATCGAGACCCACCGTTCCCGGCCGCCCTTGGTACCCTTCTCGCCACGATCGGCGCCGGCCCGGTACAGGGAGCGACGGAACCGGATCACGTCGCCGCCGAGATCGGTCCAGCGGAGAGCGCAGAGCTCACCTCGCCGGGCCCCGGTCATGAGGGCCAGGGCGACGAGCATGCCCCACCGCTCGTTCTCGACCCGGGCCGCGTCGAGCAGCGCTCGCACCTCGTCGAAGGTCGGCACGACGAGGGAGTGCTGGGGCAGCTCAGGCGGCCTGGCGCGCTCCGCCGGGTTCCGGTCGAGCCAGTCCCATCGGACCGCCTGGGCCAGTGCGGCCGACAGGACGGCATGGTGCCGGCGCACGCTGGCGGCCGAGAGCGGCCGGGCCCGGCCCTCACCGGCGCGGAGCTTGCGGTACCACTCGTCGAGGTGGCGCGGGGTGAGCTCGGAGACCGGCACGTCGCCGAGCTCGGGGAAGATCACCTTCTCGGCTGAGGCTCTGGCCTCGTGGATCGTCCGGGGGGACCGGCCGCGGGTCTCCGAGTGCCGGATCCACTCGTTGACCACCGTCCGGACCGAGGCCGACGCCCCGAGCTGCTCCCTGGCCTGACTGGCCTGGAGCTCCCGGAGCTGGACCTGGGCCTGAGTCTTGTTGGCGGCGTCGACGGTCCTCTCTACGAGCCGGGGCTTGCCGGTCAGTGGGTCATTCCCGGCGAATGCCCTGATCTGCCAGCGACCAGGCGCCCGTTCTCTCACTGATCCGGTACCCTTTGGGCGACGAGGGCGTACAGGACTGGCCATGTATCGATTATTGGTCAGAACTTGGTCCGAGTCAGTGGGAGAGGTGCGAGAGCGGCCGAATCGGACTCACTGCTAAAGGGAAATTCGGCGTCGGATTGGACTGTTCGAGACGGCGAAACCAGGTGTGAGCAGGAACGATGTAGCCGGGGGTTGCCAGGGGAAGATGCCACACAACTCTAGTTGTAGGACAAGTTCTAGGACAGAACCCGGGCATCGACCCCGAACGGCAACGGCCGCAGCGGTCGATTGACTGCCGATCGTCTGATTGCGAACCTCGGTCGCGAGCGGTTCAGTCGGGGAGCACGGCTGAACGTAGACACCGACGAGCTGCGGGCCACCTACCGCCGCGTATTGAAGCGCGCCGACGACGGCAACATCACCGAGCTCCTCGCCTTCGCTCGAGCGTGACGCGCATTCGGCAGGTGGGCAGATACGGTTTCCTGCGGAGTCCCTCCGCATAGGCCGATCGAAGAAGAGCGTGTGAGGAGCTGCATGGGGAAGTGGGGAGATCCCCAGGGAGCCCGGAGCGTCACTTCTTACCTTCGCGAGCGCCGCCGCCGATACCACCCGATCGTCGGACGGGTCCCGGCGAGCAGCATCTGGGCCAGCTCCTCGGCCATGGCGTCGGTGTCGTCATAGCGCTCGCGCTCGGCCCGATCCTTGAGCGACGCCAGGTGGCGAAGGGTGGCCGGGCTGAGCGAGTCGAGATCGACGAAGTTGGTCATGGGGCACCCGCCGGTGGGTGGGCCGGCGCCGCGGGAGCTGGCCGGCTAATCGCCCTTGGCACGGGGCGATCCTCGTCGAGCCGACGCCCCAGGAGGCTCCCCACCGAGCTCCCCACGGGCTCAGCGGTCATGGGGAGCGGGATGGATCTCGGCGACGGCTCCCTGGAGCGACGGGCTGACCTCGGTGGCCACGATCTCGACCGTGGAGAACTGTCCGCCCTCCTCGTTCACCCAGGAACGCTGCTCGAGGTGGCCGGTGACGTGGACGGCCACGCCCTCCTCGAAGCAGATCCCGACGTGCTCGGCCAGGGCTCCGGCGCAATGGACGGTGAAGTGGTCGAAGGTCCCGGTCCGATCGGTGTGCTGCTCGAGGACCCGGAAATGTCGAAGCCGAAGGGTGGTGCGGGCGACCCCGTCGACCCAGTAGCGGACCAGGGGCTCCTCGGCCAGAGTGCCGGTGATCGTGACGGTGTTGATCGGGGACATCTCGCTTGCACCTCCTGATGCTCGAACGGGGCCATCCCGTCGGCACCACCGGTGCGCTCCGGGGACCCCGGTTCGGTCAAGGGGCGGGGACCGAGCGAGGACGCAGAGGCCGCTCGGGCGGCGAGCTCGCGAGCCGAGACCCCGAGCGTGCCGGCGCCCCGCAGCGCACCCTTGAGGGGACCGGGGTGGGGCGAGACTCGGGTCCATCGACGGGTGGGATGAGACGAGACCCGGGCAGGGGCGGGGTCAGGTGGCCTTCACCTGGGGACCCTCCCGTTGAAGTCGGCAATGTCCGACCATTTTCGAAATGACCGGCGCCTCGCCGGCTGCCCGCAGGTTCCGCTTGCGGAACCTGCCAATGTGTCTCGCCTGGATCGGTGAGCCTCAGCGAGGCGGGACTTTGCGTTGTCATCGTCGAAGGGACGATGGCGATAGAGGCATTGTCGGCCGATTGGGGGTCGATGACCGTGCCTGGGTGGCCGGGTCGGTGGGGGTGAATCGATGCCGCCGGGATCGGCTCGCCCGGATCCACAGGACCGCGCAGCGGGGCCGTTTGGCGCCCCATCTGGCCCCCACCGGCGCCTTCCTGGCACGCCGGGGATGCGGCCGAGAATGACGTTCGGCGTACGCTTGATGGATTACCCGTGCTGGCGCGACCCAAGCCTGATGACCGGCGACCACCGCAACCCGGTCCGCAGGCGATCGTCCTGGCTGGCGGGTCCCCCCGGCTAGACGGCGAGTCCGCGCGCTGCGCGACGGGTGGCCGAAGGCCAGAAGGCGATCATGGCATTTCCGCGGCTCGGGCAAGAGCCACAGCCACCGGCAGGTCCGAAGGACGGCGCCCGTGGCAAGGTGCGGCCGTGGGGAGTTCGCTGGGGAGCCAGCTGGGGAGGGCCGCCGTTCGCACATCCCTCAGGTGTCCACCTCTTTGACCAGGCTGGTCGTCCCTCCCGTGTTCGTTGTGGAAACGCCGATGACGAGGCCGCCCGGTACTCGGTCCAACCAGGTCCCGACGACCCCTGGCCGCGGCACGGGGGCCGGGTCACCCCGGCCCCCGATGGCTCAGCCGGCAGCATCGGCCCAGAACCCCCACGGGTCGTGGTCGAGAAGATCGAGCTCGTTGGGCTCGAAGTCCATGGCGGGGAACGGCTCGGTGTCGAACGGGCAATCGGTGAGATCGACGTCGGTCATGGCGGGTTCCTCCTGTGTCTGGGCGGGTCGTTCCCGCCGGTCGTCACCTGAAAAGCCAGCCGGGGACCCCACCCCGATCAAGGGACGGCCGCAGGCCGAGCGAGGAACGGAACCCGGTCGTAGAGGCGGCTTGCCGCCGACGGCAGCGCCGTCGAGACCGTGGTGGCGTCCCGCAGCGTCCCTTGAGCGGGGGAGGGGTGGCGGCACGATGGAGAGATCCGGCACCCACCACCCTCCCTGGCCAGGTTCGTTCAGGACTCTCCCGTGGACGGCCGCCCACGGCTTCCCTGACGCTCCTGTCGGCAGCGTCACCGCCGACCTCGGACGGCTCGCCCCCGACGCCGACGAGCGCGAGAGAGGGGCCGGGGGAGTTCCCCGGCCCCTCTCGGGCTCAGACGGTCTCGACCCCCTCGGTCTCCGTACTGCGGTGCCCGGCACGCTGGACCTCGGCGGTGGCGAAGCGCAGGCTCGGACCGATCTCCTCGGCCACCAGCTCGACCTTCGAGCGCCGCTCGCCGTCCTCGGTTTCCCAGGAGCGTTGCTCCAGGCGCCCCATGACCAGGACCCTGGTGCCCTTCCCGAGACTGAGGGCCACGTGCTCGGCCAGGTCCCGCCAGGCGATCACGTCGAAGAAGGAGGTGGACTCCTCCCACTCACTGTTCCCCGGCTTCTGCCAGCGGCGGTTCACCGCCAGGGCGAAGGTGACCGAGGCCTGGCCGTCCCGGGTGTAGCGGATCTCGGGGTCCCTGGTCAGGTTCCCTGCAATGGTGATGGTGTTCATGTCGTGGTTCCTTTCGTGGGTGGTGCTGATGGGCACGACCACGCGAACGCAAGAGACGAGGGGGCAACGGTCTACCCGTTGGGTCGGCGAGAAAGTGGGGACGGGACCGCAGGTCGGTGAGCGCAGCGAGCGCCGCCGCCGGTTTCGAGGCGCCGTTGCGGCCGAGGCGACCGGGCGCAGGCTCTGACCTCGAGCACCGCCACCCACGTTCGAAGGACCACGACCAACCGGTCATCCCGGCAGTGACCGCACCCTGACCGCGGGCCGATCGAGACCCCTTGCCCGGACTTGTACTCGAGACGGGAGTTCACGCGGACCACGCAGGGGGGGGGAGGAGTCGTGTCCGCACCTCAGGGTGCCGGGGAGTGCGAAAGGGACGGAACTTCACCGGATGTGTCCGGCGTCGCGGGCAGGCGCCGGCGGCGATGCGGCGCGGGTGGCGAGCCGCTCGAGGAGGGAAGAGCGACCAGGCCCCCCCGATCACGCTGCCTCGTGATCAGGGTTGGGAGAAACCGTGGCACCGGCACCGGCACCGGGACCGGCACCTCCGCCGAGGCTTGAGAGAATCGAGTGGACGGTGGACTGGATCCGTGCGCCGCTCGCCTTGATCCCGGCGATGGCCTCGTCGGTGCCACCGGCCCAAGTGGTGACGTAGCCGAAGCTGTAGGCGCTGCTGTCGAGCTCGAGCTCTGCGCAGACGACGAACGCCACGGACTCCGCCTCGAGCTCCGCACGAGCCCGGTCGCTACAGCCCTCGTGGAGCATGGCGTGGGCGATCTCATGGGCGAGGGTCTTGGTCCGCTGGGCTGGCGAGTTATCGACGTGGACCCGGATGCGGCGCAGGTCGAAGGTGCAGTCCCCGTTCCTCGCACCGGGCAGGTCCGCGTCCTCGACCCGGTAGCCGAGGGACTGGGCGACCGAGGTGAGCGCGGCGTAGGCGTCGAGCGGATCATCGCCGAGCAGGCGAGTGGCGAGCTCGGGCAACGGCTCACCCTCGGTCTGGGAGACGTCCCAGACCGGGACGGCCCGGAACCCGACGGGTTGGCGTGGACTCGTGGTGCGCTCGGCGTCAGTGCCGTCCTGCTCGTCGGCGCCGTCGGAGCGGCGCCGGGTGATCGGGGCCAGCACCCACAAGGCCTTCTCGCCTCGCGAGACGGAGCGACCCAGCTTTCGCCAGGCGTGGAAGCCCGCGACCCGGGTGGCACGAGGATTCTGGAGGGTCAGCAGGAGGACGTTGTTGAACGAGTAGGTGTGGAACGTCCTGGCTGCTCGCAGGTACTGCTCCCAGGCTCCGGTGGTGCCAAGGTGCTCGACGCCTTCGGTGAGCAGCTTGATGGCGTCGGCGGTTCTCGTGTTGGTTGCCATGTCGGGGTCCTCCCATGAGTGCGGTTGCGATGCACCCAGAGGGCGGGGAACCGAGCGGGCGGCAAGGCCGAGCGACAGCGAGCCCGGCCTGAGCCTTACGGCCTCGACGAGGAGACCTGCCACGATGGGGCGTCCGCAACCCCGTGAGGTCACGACGGGGCCCGAGGCAGCGATCCGTCGCGTTGGCGACCCGGAGTTGTCGTGTCGCAGTCCGCAATGTCGAACCCAGGGGGCATAATTGCGTACTGTGCTCGACCTGGTGGCCTTCGATTCCCCGTTCGCCGAGTCCTGAGGAACCCGGCGCGGACCTCTCGGCACGTTGAGCAAATCAAGATTGACGAAGGTTCCGCCGCGTCGCATCATGGCATCATGGCTGCAGGGATACCCAAGGCCGCCGTAGGGGAGATTCAACGGTCCGAGGCGCGCTCGGTATACGGGCAGGACCCGAAAGGCTATGAGGTCGGACGCCCCGAGTACCCCGATCGGGTCTACGAGGTGCTGACGGAGCGGTGCGGTCTCGGGCCCGGCACGGCCGTGGTCGAAATCGGGCCTGGGACTGGTCTCGTGACCCGCCGACTGGTGGCAGTGGGCGCCCGGGTGGTCGCCGTCGAGCCGGACCCGGCGTTCGCCTCTCATCTCGCGGATTCGATGATGGGGACCGTCGAGATCATCGGAACCTCGTTCGAGGAGGCCCCGCTCGCCGATGACCGCTTTGACCTCGCGGTGGCCGCAACGTCGTTCCACTGGGTAGACCAGGACGCGGGCATGGCGAAGCTTGGGCGCGTGGTGCGGCCCGGTGGATGGGCCGCCCTGTGGTGGACGCTCTTCGGCGACCCCGATTGCCCGGACCCGTTCCACGAGGCGACGAGCGGCCTGCTGGGCCAGACCACGAGTGCGGTTGACCAACCAGGGCGAGCGATCTTCCAGCTTGATGTCTCGGGCCGCCGATCCGACCTGGCCCATCGGGCCCGGCTGGTCGACGTAGGAGCCGAGCTGATCCCCTGGACCAGCTGCATGGACCCGGCCCAGGTGCGAGCCCTCTACGCGTCGATGATCGCACTACGCCGGCGCCCCCAAGACGAACGAGAGCGGCTACTCGACGCAGTGGTCTCCATTGCGACCGAGAACTTTGGTGGTGTCGTCGAACGCCCGTTTGTCACCGCCCTCTACACGGGGCGCCGACCGCCGAACTGATGCCGCGCCGGACGGAGGGCGACGGGCAGCCCCCGCGCTCCTCATCTGGCATCCTGGGTTCGTGGCAGAAATCAGAGCTGCGACTCCGGCCGACGCCGAAGGATGCGTAGTTGTCTTGCATGCACTTGCCGAGTACTTCATCCCAGATACCCATGACGAAGTTCGCGAGGCAGTCGTGCGTGATCACGTGAGCATTCCGGCGTATCCGTACACCCATTCCGGAGTTTTCGTACACCTCCGGCAGGTTGGGCCTCGGAGGCCGCGTAGCGGCCGACGTTCGGGTGTGACTATCCCCTGAAGGTCACCTCGGAGGTTCATGAGCGACGGCTCTCCCCCGGAGTGCATGGCTGGGGAGGATGGCGCCGTCTCCCCACGAAGGTCCCCAGCGGTCTCCCCACCATCGGCGACCAGGGGATTCACGGTTCTGGGGCAGTTCCAGGAGACACAGGTTTACTGAACGTCGGTCAACCTCGGGAGGGCCCGACGCCCGAGCAGGCCCGAGGTGTCGATCCGCATGTGTGGGCTAACAGTGGCGACCGTTGTTCTGGGCGGTCATTCGGGTACGGCGTTTGGCCTATCCGCTCGGTCCAGATCGACTACGCGCTCTTGGATGAGCTGGCTCGGCCTGTCGTTATGCGCCCGGTCCCGCGGGGTGGGGCAGGGGCCGGTGCTGCCTAGCGTCATCGCCCATCACAGGCCGGTGGGACAATGCCAACGTGGAACCGACCCCGGGCGAGCGCCTCTTCGCCGCATACCTCCGCCAGCGTCGACTGCAGTCCCAACAGGAACCCTTGGTGGGAGGGCGTCGACCCGACTTCCTGGTGGAACACCCCTCCATGACGTTCGCAGCAGAAGTCTACGAACCGGAGATGACACTTCCGGCCGGCGGCGGTTCCGTCGACTCGTACCCGGCACTGCGTCGAGCGTTCCAAGCACGTAAGGCCGACCAGTTGAAGGCAATGCGGGAGGCGGGTGTGCCTTGTGTCCTGGTCCTTGCCCGAACGAATGCGGACATCCGCTTCCAGCCCGAAATCGTCGCTGGCTCGATGTTCGGCGACATCGGCGTGCAGGTACCACTAGATGACCCCGAGGCTGACAGCAAGACGGTATTCATGGGGGGCGGTCGCGTCCAGAAGTCAAGGAATCGCGGCGTAAGCGCCGTCGCCGTCTTGGAGAGTTTCAACCCGACATTGTTTCGGCCCGAGCAGGTCGTGACGGCTCGGCTTGGCGAGGGGCTACAGTGGCATCCGGGAATCCCCCATGGCCGATTGGTGCGAGAACAAGCCGCGATCGTTCGAGTCACCAGTGAGGTCTACAAGCACATGGCGGGGACCCGGGAATACATTGAGGACGCCAGGGTGGCCAAGCTCACTGTCTTCCACAATCCGTTTGCCTCACACCCGATTGGGCTCGAAGTCCTCGATGGTCCGCACGATGTGCAGTGGACTCGTACCACCACGGATGCAGGTGAAAGCCGGTACGGACCCGTGAAGTGGGGACGCTTGGTCGTCAGAATGCCGGCGGCCTAGGGGCACCCCGGGAGCGTGGAATAGTCCATGGAGCACGAGCCGCCCCCGAGGGATGTCCGCACCGTCGAGTTCTGGTACTCACCGGGGTGCATCCTGGAATTCGCAGATCAGGCGGTCACCTACGTCACGTCGCACCCGGTGAAGTCGACCTCGGAGCTGGACAAGGTCCTGGGCGAGGGCCGGGCGGGTGCGTTCCTGGCGATGAGTCTCGGCAAGCAGAAGCAGGTCCAGGCGTGGGTCCGGCTAGTCGAGCCTGTCCACCAGGCGCCTGATGTCGAAGTCATGTACTTCGGCGAACAGGGCAAGTACCAGAGCAAAGAGATGCTGGGTGTCGAGGTCGCGACCTACAAGATGCATGAGCCCCAGAGCCTCGGGCCCTTCATCCTGCGCACGAAACTCAACGGTCATCACTCATACGGGCAACACACCGCGATCATCATCTACATCCAGAAGGCGACGAACAGCAACGAGGTGCGCGAAGCACACCGGCACATAGCAAATGCTGGCCAGCCCGGTGTGGTGTTCCTGTTGGGGCAGGTTGACAAAGATCTGTTCCAGATCCAACTCGTCTATCCCCGGCACTCTGGGCCGGTCGACGTTCGGATTTCCGAGGCGCTCGATTCGCCCCAGCCAAAGGTCGCCCAGGTGCGCCGGGGCATGTCGAAAGAACACGTGATGTCCGCGGATCCGATCCCCACGAACAACCCCTTCATGGCTTACGTGGAGCACGCCTGACGACACGCAAAAATCGGTCCGAGTAGGACGGGTCTGCCGCGTGATCCCTCAAAAGCGGCACGTCCAGGGCAAGGTCGTCAGATCGGGCGGCTGGCCTGCTCCCTGAGCGAGGTCCCCAGCAACCTTCCCACGATCGGCGACGAAGGGTTGACTAGGGAGTTCTCCGTTCAACGGGACTTCCGGGAGACATCGGATTACTGAATGCTCGCCAAGGCGTGCGTCTCCCCGCGGCGGTCGGTGGGCATCCTCAACTCACGACGTGTAGGGAGTGAACGACGCGATCAGCGAAGACGACCGGAGGAACCGTTCCACGTTCGCGAGCTCCGCCGGC
>DATKRB010000002.1:0-18439 GCA_035532415.1 Acidimicrobiales bacterium
GTACCGCCGGTCCCCACTACCTCGACCGGGGTGGACTGGGCCGAGGTCGTGGTGCCGTTGCCGAGCTGGCCGGAGCCGCCGGCTCCCCAGGCGTAGACGTTGCCCGCGCTGGTGAGCACGTACGCGGTGTTGGCACCGACCGCCATCGCGCTGAACGTCGGAGCCGTGGCCGCAGCAGCACGCCGTCGAGGCAAGAACAGCGACGAGGCCAGGGTCATCAATCCGACCAGCACCACCAGCTGGGAAGCAACAACGACTGTTGCCAGCACGCTCCGAAAGCCGCAACCTGCGATTCCCGTTCCGCGCCGCGACTTCTCCCCGCGCCGACCCATCTCCGTGTCCTCCATCTCAGAGTGGATCGGACCGCCGTGCGCCGTTCGCGCGACCGATCAAGCTCCGCCCCACTTCGTCACCCCGCCAGCGTCGGCCTTAGGAACTCCCATATCCGACCCTTGCATTCTGTAATACCCGATGACCTGATGCAAGCGCTGCTCGGAAATGGCCGGAGAATCTCCGCGCTGTCCGCTGACGACGCCTTCGCCCTCAACGTGCGGACCGAGGGAACAGATGCGGGCGTGGGGGGCGGCGGGCAGCCACGGCGGCCTACCGGGCGGCTGGCCGGTCAACGACAAGCGGATGCAGCGCCTCGGGTGGGAGAACCGCCTGAGCGTGCCCGATCGCACGCGCAGGAATCCACTACCAGGCATCGGCGCCCCGAACGTCCTATCTCCGCATTGGGGCGTGGTGCTTCGGGACCGACGAGCAGGTTGCCCGCACCCACGACGACGACGAGCCACATCGGGCTCGGCTCACGCCTTCTCCGTGCCTCACGCCGCAGATCCGGTCAGCAGAGCAGGTTCCGTGGCTACTCCGTGACTACAAATCCCGATCCGTCCCCGAAATGGATGACGAGCGATGAGAAAGTCCTCGCAGGTCAACACCACAATCGGCGATCGCCGGCAAGCGATGAGACGGGCTTTGATGGACTTTTAATCCCAAGGTGCCGGGTTCGAGCCCCGGGCGGCCCACCGCGGTGACACGGCAATCTTCCACCGGCACACTCGCCAGTGGGTCTGCTCCGGCCCGGAGGACCCGAAGGACCTGGCCCGGTGACGATCCGGCAACCTGCCCGAGTGCAAGGTGACAAGGGCCGGTGGCGGCTGAGGAGGATCGGAGCACCTACGGCTTCACCAGCTCTGCGCCATTGAGATCGGCTTCACGTGGCTCGGTGCCTCGGCTCAGGGCACCGGGATCAACACCGAGGCCAAGCTCCTCCTCCTCACTCACGCCTTCGAGAAGCTCGGCGTGGTCAGGGTCGACCTCAAGACCGATGCTCGCAACGAGCGGTCACGTCGGGCGATCGAACGCCTCGGTGCTCACTTCGAGGGTGTCCTTCGGAGCTGGTCGCCATCGCACGCACCAGGCGAGGAGGGGCGGCTGCGCGACTCCGCGATGTTCTCCGTCGCCTCCGAGTGGCCGGCTACCAGGGCCGCACTGCGTGATCGCCTGATCAGGCAGTAGCCCGACGCCTCCCCGGGCGGGATCCCGCCCGGGGAGCTCAGGCGTCAGGCCCGGCGTCCGGACAACGCGAGGAGTCGCGTCTGGGCATCGGCATCCGGCGGGGCGGCCACCTCGTAGCCGTACAGTCCCGGACCTCGCGCCTCGTCGGTGACCATCTTCATCGCCTCGGTGGCGACGGCGACGAGATCGTCGGGCAGCCGCTCGTCACCGCCGACGGCTCGGGCCAGGTCCCACGTGTGGATCACCAGGTCCCGCATCAGACCGTCCACCATGACGGCGAGCGGAACCGAGTTGCCGCCGACGGTCGCGGTGTCGATGGAGCGTGCCGCCGCGTCGTCGAGCGATCCTGCCGCGTCCGATCGTTCCTGATGCCACGCATCGAGGATGTCGCCCTCGACCGGCTGGCCGAAGGACGCGAAGAAGTCGCCTCCGCCGATCGTCGCTCGCAGCGCGCGGAGGTTGGCGGTCACGTGGGCGAGAACGTCCTGCGCCGTCCAACCCTCGCACGGAGAGGGTGAGGACCACGTCGATCCCGGTGTCGCCTGAACCTGGCCGTCGAACAGCTCCACCGACCGGAGAAACGCCTCCCGGGACTCATCAGATACTGGCATTTCCGAAGTATGGAACCCCGCACGGCGCTCCCGCAGTGTGGATCCCGTCCTACCCTCGCCTCAACCCTCGTCCGCCGCCTCGATCTCCTCGCGCGAGATGCCCAGCATGAAAAGGACGGCGTCGAGGTACGGAACGCTCAGCGAGGTGTCCGCCGCCTCCCGCACGACCGGCTTCGCGTTGAACGCGATCCCGAGCCCGGCTGTCGCGAGCATGTCGAGATCGTTGGCGCCGTCCCCGACGGCGATGGTCCGGCTCAGTGGCACACCGGCCAGGTCGGCGAAGCGGACGAGCGCCTCGGCCTTCCCCGGGCGGTCGATGACGGGCCCGATCAGCCGACCGGTCAGCCGTCCCGACTCGATCTCGAGCGTGTTCGCGGCGACTTGGTCGATGCCCAGCGTCGCCGCCAGGCCCTCGATCACCTGCACGAAGCCCCCGCTCACCACCGCGGTGACGTACCCCAGGCGCCTGAGGGTCCGGACCAGGGTCCGGGCGCCCGGCGCCAGCCGCAGTTCGCGCCGGACGTCGTCGAGGACGGTCGCCTCGATCCCGGCGAGCAGGGCCACCCGATCGCGGAGCGCGTCGGCGAAGTCGATCTCGCCGGCCATCGCCGCGGCGGTCACCGCAGCGACCTGCTCTGCGTGGCCGGTTCGGGCCGCCAGAAGGTCGATGACCTCGCCCTGCAACAACGTCGAGTCGGCGTCGAGCACGATGAGATGCTTGGCCCGCCGATGCAGCCCCGCCGCCTGCACGGCCACGTCCACCCCTTGTCGCGCCGCCTCGGCGCTGAGGTCCCGGCGGAGCCGGTCGGGATCGCCACCCGACACGGTCAGCTCGTAGCTGGTCACGGGATAGTCGGCCAGACGCACGATCCGGTCGACGTTGACGCCGGCTTCGCCCAACCGGCCGAAGACCCCGGCCAGGACACCTGATCCGAGGTCGGTCCCGAGCACGGTGACCAGGTGCCTCACCGGGTCCTGTCTCACGACCGCGGACGGCAAGGTCACCACCGAGAGCCGGAGATCGTCCTCGGCCCACGAGGGGTCCTGGTCGAGCGCCGCCTTCAACCGGTCGACGTCACCGGGCTCACCCTCCATCTCGACGCAGAGCAGCAGGCGACCGTGCACCTGCACCTGCTCGACGTCGAGGACCGGGAGCGCGAGCGGTTCGAGCGCGCCGAAGAGACGGCCGGCGACGCCGGGGGCGTCCCGGCCGGCCACGGTGAGGAGGATGGAGGAGGACCGGCTCATGCCGGCCTACGGTATTGGACCCGGCGCCCCGCCCGCACCGGCCCCGATCAGGGTCTGCCGGAGGCCGCGAGCGATCCGCCGGCGGCCACCACTGTGGCGGCGAGCGCCCCCCAGACCGGCCACCGCACGGTGACGATGAACGTCAACCCGGAGCCGGTCCCGAGCCCGTAGGGCGTCCGTGCGACGATGGCGGCGATGACCAGCCCGAGCTGGGCCAGCACGAGCATCCGGAGCGCGACGAAGCTCAGGAGCGCCCCGCGTTGACCGGCACGGATCAACGCGTCGGCCACGCCGATCACCACTGCAGCCAGGGCGACGACCGGGATGGCGAACCGCCAGCCGCCGAAGCCGTGATCGAGGATCGTCAACGGCCCCGTGAGCGCCGAGAGCGCGCGCCCCGACGGGCTGGCCGGCGGGGTGACGTCGTACCAGGGGAGGAAGGTGGCGACCAGCACCACCGCGCTGGCCAGGCTGACGAAGACGGCCCGGGAGTCCACCGGTGCCCTCAGTGCCCTCCGGGTCGGCCCAACCGGCGGGGTCCTCCGGCCGGCGTACAGCTCCTCCTGCGACCGGATCCCGCCGGCGGACCAGGCGTTGCGCCCGCGCCGGCTCTCGGTGGGCGGGAGATCCGGGATGATCGGCGGGACCAGGGTCGCGGCCGCCCTCGGGGCCCTCGTTGTCGTAGCCACGGGCGCGCCAGCAGGGGCTGTCGGCGGGGCCGCGGCCGAAGCGGGATCGGCCGCTCGATCTTCAGGTGCCCGATCTTCAGGTGGATGCCACTTCCCGTCCGGCGCCCGCCACCAATCGGGTCCCGCTGCCACGTCGCTGATCACACACCCCCGAGCTCGCTCCGGATACACCTCGGGCGCACACTGCACCGCCGAGAAAATCGTACCGGACGGGTCGGCCAAACCGTTAGTGGCACCGCGGGTCGTCCGGCGACCTTGCCGGGCTCAGTAGCCCTGGCGGCCCAGTGCTACCCAGATGCCCGTTACCGCTGCTCGGGGACTACGCCGGGCTGATCGCCGTCGCGCCGCTTGCCGACGTCCAACCCTCGCCGGGGACCCACCGGCGCACGATCCTGGCCGGGACCCCGGCCACCACGCACCGATCGGGAACGGTCCCTCGGACCACAGCGCCGGCAGCCACCACCACGTGCCGGCCGATGTCGGCCCCGGGCAGCACCACGGCGTTGGCCCCGAGCCAGCTGCCCGAGCCGATCCGGACGGGCGCCTCCACCGGCCATTGCCGGCCCACGGGCTCGTCCGGGTCGACGTAGGAGTGGTTCTGGTCGGTGATGTACACGTAGGGGCCCGTCTGTATGTCGTCGCCGATGTCGATGCTCCAGTGACCGACCACGTGGCTTCCCCGGCCGATCAGGCAACGGTCCCCGATCCGCACCACCGGGTTGGAGGCCATCTCCTGCCCCGGAGCCATGCCCGCCGTCAGGCAGGTGCGCGGTCCCACGATCGTCCCCTCGCCGATCTCGATGTACCGCTCGTTGTAGATGGCGCCCTGCGGGAAGACGAGGCAGCTCCCCCATCCGAACGCCCCGAAACGCCGCCCCCGGGCATCGGCGGGACCGATCGAACCGACGTCGGCGACCCACTCCTGGCCCCAGTGGACGGCGGCGGATGCCATCCGTCGCGCCGGCCCCCGGAGGTTGCGTCCCCACGTCACCCTCCCGACGCTACCGGGGAACAGCCGGCGGGCGGTGGGTAGAACGCGCATTTCCGGAATGTTGCCGTACTGTTGCCGGCGTGCTCGACCGGTCCGAAGCCTCCCGCTCCGAGCCCACCCCCGCCGCGGAACCTCCGGCGAGGATCGGCCGGCGCCAGTTCCTGACCGGAGCGACGGCGGGGATGGGGGGCGTGGCCGCCGCCCTCGCGATCGCAGCCTGCGCCGGGCCGTCAGGGCCCGCCAAGCTCCGGGCTCGCCCAACGGCTCACCCGAAGGCACACCCCAAGGACCTGGGGGTCACGAAGGTGACCTTGGCGAGCGGCGTGACCGTGCCCTCGGCCCGGTGGCTGGTGGAGGAGAACCAGCGGACGGGCACCATCGGCTGGGTGGTCACCGGGATCCAGACGCCGCACGCGCTCGAGGGCTACGCCAGCCAGGTGAGCGCCAAGGCCGGGGACGAGGTGACCCTCTTCGTCAACACGGCGGCTCGCTCCGTTCAGATGCAGGCCTACCGCATGGGGTACTACCAGGGCCTCGGCGGGCGCCTGGTCTTCACCAGCGATACCGTCGCGGCCAAACAGCAGCCGGCGGCGGCATTCGCCCCGGGCGTGAACACCGTGTCGTGCCAGTGGGACCCCACCCTCACCTTTCGGGTGGACTCGACGTGGCCCCCGGGCAACTACCTGCTGAAGCTCGTCGGCGACGCCGGGCAGCAGCAGTACGTCCCCCTCACCGTGCGGGACGACGAGAGCACGGCGGCGTTCGTCATCCAGAACAGCGTCTCCACCTGGCAGGCGTACAACCTCTGGGGTGGCTACAGCCTCTACTACGGTCGGACCCCCACGGGGGGGAGCGACTTCGCCAACCGTTCGCGGATCGTCTCCTTCGACCGCCCCTACCCCCAGACCTGGGCACAGGGTGCCGCCGACTTCTTCGGCAACGAGTTCCCGCTGCTCTACCACCTCGAGAGCCTCGGCGTGGACCTCACCTACTGGACCGACGTCGATCTCCATCAGCGCCCCGAGCTCCTCGCTCGCCACCAGTGCCTGTTCAGTCTCGGTCACGACGAGTACTGGTCGGCCCCGATGCGCTTCGGGGCGCAGGCGGCCCTCGCACGGGGGACCAACCTCGCGTTCCTGGGGGCGAACGCCTGTTACCGCCAGATCCGGTTTCAGGACTCGCCGGTCGGGCCGGACCGCCAGCAGATCTGCTACAAGAGCGCCACCGAGGACCCGATGGCCACCCAGGACCCGGCGCTGACCACCGTCAACTGGGAGCAGAGCCCCGTCAACCTGCCCGAGAGCCTCCTCATCGGCAGCATGTACCAGTCGGTCGGGTCCAACGACGGACTCGTCGTCACCGATGCGGGCTCGTGGTTCTTTGAGGGATGCGGGTTCCAGGAGGGGCAGGTCCTGCCGAACGTGGTGCAGGGGGAGTACGACCGGTACGTGCCCAACTTCCCCGGACCGACCAACGTCGACGTGCTGGCCCACTCGCCGGTGGCGCGCCAGCACAACTGGTCGGACATCACCTACTACACGGCCAGCGGCGGGGGAGGTGTGTTCGATTCGGGCATGGCGTCGTTCGTGTTCAAGCTGTCGAACACCACGGCCTTTCCGTGGAACATCGTCCCCAAGGCGATCCCGGGGATCACCGACAACCTCCTCCGGGCGATGGAGAACCTGTACGGGCTCTTCGGGAACGGACCCGCGTCGGCGACCCAGCCCTCCACCGGCAATTGGACCGCCGCCTACGAGGGCAGCGGCGCCGGCGCGGGCTCGGCCCAGAGCACCGGCACCACCTGACCCGGGTTGACAGCCGAAGGTTCGACATCTAGTTTGTTTCCAAATCTTTTGCTACCTAAATAGATAGGCCTTATGCAGACCAAGAACGCACGCGCCAACCTGCCTGCCGGCGTCGTCGAGCCCCATGTCAAGCGGATCGCCACCGTCATCGTGCTCGGCTCGATCATGTCCATCCTCGACACGACGATCGTGAACGTCGCTCTCGACAGCCTGTCGCGGGACCTGAACACGCCGCTCAACAACGTCCAATGGGTGGTCACGGGGTACCTGCTGGCGCTCGCCGCCGTGATCCCCCTCTCCGGGTGGGCGGTCCGGCGCTTCAGCGCCTTTCACGTCTACCTGACGGCCCTCCTGCTCTTCACCGCCGGCTCCGCCCTGTGCGGCCTGGCGAGCTCGGCTCCCGAGCTCATCGCCTTCCGGGTCCTGCAGGGCGTCGGCGGCGGGATGCTCGTGCCCACCGGCCTGACCATCCTGGTGAGGGCGGCCGGCCGGGAGAACCTGCCGAAGGTCATGAGCGTCATCGGGGTGCCGATGGTCCTCGCGCCGGTGTTCGGCCCGACGCTCGGCGGGTTCCTCCTGCAGTCGGTGGGCTGGCACGCCATCTTCATGATCAACGTGCCGATCGGGATCGTGACGGCCTTCGTGGCGCTTCGCCTGCTCCCCCGGGACCAACCGATAGAAGGGAGCGCGGGCCCGCTCGATTGGCTGGGCCTCCTCCTCGCCGCGGCCGGAACGGTGGGCATCACGTTCGGGTTGTCGGAGAGCGCCACCGCGGGGAGCTTCATCGCCATGTCGGTCGTCGTCCCCGTCCTGCTCGGTTCGGCTCTCGTGGCTGCCTTCGTGCTGCGGGCTCTGCGGATCAAGCACCCCTTGCTCGATATCCGGCTGTACCGGATCCACGCCTACAGCGCCGCCAGCGTGGTCACGTTCTGTCTGGGCGCCGCCCTGTTCGGCGCGATGATCCTGCTCCCCCTGTACTTTCAGGTGGCCCGTGGACAGGACGCCATCCACACCGGCCTGCTCCTGATCCCCCAGGGCATCGGTGCCGCCATCGGCATGAACCGCTCCGCCCAGGCGACGCGGCGGTTGGGCGCAGGCCTGACGTCGCTGTGTGGCGGCGTGATCATGGTGCTGGCGACCATCCCCTTCCTCTTCATCGACACGACGACGTCCTTCGTGCTCATCGACATTGCGATGATCGTGCGGGGAGTGGGCGTCGGATTTTCGTTCATGCCCGCCATGACCGCGGCGTTCTCGGCCCTCTCGCACGATCAGATCGACGATGGCAGCCCCCAGCTGAACGTCATCCAACGAGTCGGGGGCTCTCTCGGCACCGCCGTGGTCGCCGTCGTCCTGCAGAACAAGCTGTCCCACCTCGGAGCGACGGTCGGCGGTCACGCGGCGGCCCACGTCTCGCCCGATGCGGTCGCCGCCGCGTTCGCCCAGACATACTGGTGGGTGATCGCCATGACCCTGGTATCGCTCATCCCCTCCGCCGTGCTGTGGCGGATCGAGCGCCGGAACCGTGCCGCCGGTTCCGAGACCGGCACCCCCGACGACCTGCTCATGGAGATCCTGGCGTGACGACCACGGAAGAGACGACCGCTCACCAGACGGCCCTCGAGCAGGTTCGCCTGACGTTGGGCGAGCTCTTCGGGGCGGAGCGTCGCCTGCGGGGGCGGGAGCAGCAGCAGCAGCGCGACCTCACCAACTCGCAGTTGCGGGCCCTCGTCGTGCTGGGCAAGGCGGACGAGGTGACCGCGGGAGAGCTGGCCAAGAGCGCCGATCTCAACCCGGCCAGCGTGACGGCCATGTTGGACCAGCTCGAATCGAACGGCATCGTGGAACGGCGGCGCGGGGCCGAGGACCGGCGGATGTGCATGGTCTCGCTGACCGACAAGGGACGGGCGATCGTCGACGAGCGGCGCGCTCGCTGGCAGGCACTGTGGGAGGAGCACCTCGGGAACCTCTCCCGGAAGGAGCTGTCGGCCGCCCTCCGGGTGATGCGAACGATCGTCGAGCTGCTCGACGGACTGTGAGCGGCCCCCCGGCGGGCGGCCGCGGGCGCGGGCCCGGCACGGGTCGGACGGCGGGGCGGGTGAAGGCGAGGCGATGGGTACGCCCCGGGCAATGACACCGGCGGTGGTCCCGGGGCATCTACGATGCCCGTTGCCCGCCCATGGACCCGACGACTCAACCGTGCCCGATCCCGGGCCGCCGACGCGATGACGCGCCGGCGCCACGAACCGGACATCGGTGCCGGGCACGGTTCGCGCGCTGGTCGTTCCCTCTGGCCGGATTGGTGGCGGCGCTGATCCTGGCCGGTTGCTCCTCCACCCCGGCTCCCCGCAAGGCGGCGGCACCTGCCACCACGACCGTGACGGCGGCGCCCGCCATCTGCCCGCTGACCGGCGCCCCGGTACCGGGGGGCGGACCGGTACCGGGGCGGCCGGCACTGGCGGTGAAGGTGGACAACTACCCGGCCGCGCGCCCCCAGAGCGGGGTCGACAAGGCGGACGTCGTCTTTGAGGAGCCGGTCGAGGGCGGGATCACCCGGTTCGTCGCCGTGTACCAGTGCCAGCAGGCGGCGCTCGTCGGCCCGATCCGGTCGGCCCGCAACATCGACATCGGCATCCTCGGCCAGCTCGGGTCCCCGCTGCTGGCCCATGTCGGGGGGATCATCCCGGTGCTCGACAACATCGCCAACTCACCGCTCGTGAACGTCGACCTCGGGTTTTACGGCTCGGTGAACCAGCACCCTCCCGGCCGCCAGGCCCCTTACGACACCTACGCGTCCACCAGCGCGATGTGGAACCTGAAGTCCAAGGACACCACGGTGCCGTCCCCGCTCTTCACCTACGCCAGCGGGGTCCCGGCGGGGGACCCGATCAGCGCGGTGTACGTCCCGTTCTCCGGCACCTCCAACGTGGTCTGGCTGTACGACGCCAAGAGCGGCACCTTCAAACGCTATTACGGGATGGCCCGGGACCTCCTGGCGAACGGCGTGCAGAACAGCGCGACCAACGTGGTCGTTCAGTTCGTCCACGTCACCTACGGCCCCTGGCTCGAGAACAGCGAGGGAGGCCTGGAGGTGCAGGCGAACCTCTACCAGAACGCCAGCGGCCAGGCGGAGGTCTTCCGCAACGGCGTGGAGATCACCGGCACCTGGCACCGCTCCTCGCTGGGCCAGCCGACCCAGTTCGTGAACGCGCAGGGGCAGCCCATCACCTTGGCGCCCGGGACCACCTGGGTGGAACTGGTCCCCGACACGGTAAGGGTCACCGCGACGCCCGCATCGGTGGCGTCCACCAAGAGCACCGCCGCCGCCCTGCGCGCCACCAAGACCACCCACCACTGAGACCGACCGGTAGCCTGCCCTCCCCGGTCGCTCTGCAGCGGCGCCCGGCGATCTCGGTGGCGCCCGGCGATCTCAGTCGAGTGAGATGGGCAGGTCGTCCGGATCGGTCAGGCTCGATACGTCGTCCTCGGTGACGGCCGGAGCGAGGTGCTGACGGACCCGGTCGTCGATCTCCGCCATCAACTGAGGGTTCTCGCTCAGGAAGGTCTTGACGTTCTCGCGACCCTGACCGAGCTGCTCACCCTCGTAGGTGAACCAGGCGCCCGACTTCTTCACGAACCCGAGGTCCACCGACACGTCGAGCAACGAGCCCTCGCGGCTGATGCCCGTGCCGTACATGATGTCGAACTCGGCCTGCTTGAAGGGCGGGGCACACTTGTTCTTGACCACCTTGACCCGGGTCCGGCTGCCGATCATGTCCGTCCCGTCCTTGATGGTCTCGATCCGGCGGATGTCCAATCGGACGGACGAGTAGAACTTGAGGGCACGTCCTCCCGGTGTCGTCTCGGGAGAGCCGTACATCACGCCGATCTTCTCGCGCAGCTGGTTGATGAAGATGGCGATGGTGTCGGACTTGTTGAGCGTTCCCGTCAGCTTGCGCAGCGCCTGGGACATGAGGCGGGCCTGCAGCCCCACGTGGCTGTCCCCCATCTCCCCCTCGATCTCGGCTCGTGGGGTGAGCGCCGCCACCGAGTCGATCACCAGCACGTCCAGAGCGCCCGACCGGATCAACATGTCGGCGATCTCGAGCGCCTGCTCACCGGTGTCCGGCTGGGAGATCAGCAGGGCGTCGATATTGACGCCGATGGCCTTGGCGTAAACCGGGTCCATGGCGTGCTCGGCGTCGATGTAGGCGCAGATGCCGCCGTTGCGCTGGGCCTCGGCGACGCAGTGCATCGCCAGCGTGGACTTTCCGGAGGACTCGGGGCCGAAGATCTCCACGACCCGGCCACGGGGTAGCCCGCCGATGCCGAGCGCGAGATCGAGCGCCAAGGCGCCGGTCGGGATCGACTCGATCCCCATGCTGACGTTGTCGCCCATCCGCATGATCGAGCCCTTGCCGAACTGCTTCTCGATCTGGCCCAGCGCCACGTCGAGGGCCTTCTCGCGCTCCTCTGCCATCTGACTCTCCTTGTGTCCTGATCTCTCGATCGCCGTCTGCACTCGTTGCCCGCCGACCCTAGGAAGCGGGTGTATCACCAGGCCCGCCGCCGGGCGGGGGGCCGCGTTCACGCTGATCCCCGCACTGTACTTGCGAACGCATGTTCGTGCCGGGATGCCGGCCCTGGGGCCCCGTGGCGATCACCCGGCACTCGCCGGCCCGATCCCCGCCGAGGCGGCGGTCCGGTACCGCGACCCGGTCGGCGTACTGCTCGAGACGACCAGGCACGCCTCGTCCACCACCCACGAGCTCGCCGACCCTCCTGCCCCGGCCGCTCCTTCGGCCCCGGCAGCGGGCAGCGGCGTGCCGACGAGGGTTCCGGGGACCGCCCGGCCCCCGCTGGCACGGGCCAGCGTCAGGTGACCCGTGAAGGGAGCGTCGTCCCCCACCCATGGGCGGGTTGCATCCCTGACCCCCGCGACGAGCACGTCGAGCCCCGACACCGGGGCGTAGAGGACGTCCCGGCCCAGCAGGAGCGTCCGGTCGCCGACGGCCGCCACCGGCGCCTCGGGCATCGAGCGGGCGGCCCTGCCGAGCGCAGCGGCCACCAGCGGGAGGTCCTCCTCGGGTACCTCACCGTAAAAGACGAGGGTGACGTGCCATTGGTCGATCCCCGTCCAGCGCAGGCCCGGGACGGCCGGCCGGGGCAGGCCGTCGAGCCACCGGAGGACCCCGGCGGGTGGCCAGACGGCGGCGAACAGGCGCATCCGGCCAGTCTTGTCCCGACCCACCCGTCTCGGGGCGATCGGGGCGTCGGGTCGGCGGGTCGGCGGGTCGGCGACAAGGCCGGTCAGCCGATACCCAGGATCCACCCTTCCTCGTCGAGCACCTGCGCCCGCAGGCCGGCGGGCAGCGAGCCGGCCGCCGCGGGGTCGAACCACGTTGCCCAACCGGCCGCATCGCGCCCCGCACACGCCTGGGCGGCGGCGATGACCTGTGCCTCGTCACGGACGGTGGAGGGGGCCCCTGCACCGGGTACCGGGTCGAACACCGACGGCCAGAGCTCGGCGAAGACGAAGCGAGGCCGTCGGAGCGGTCCGCTCGACCCGGTCGGCGACCCGCCCGCGTCGTGGCCGAGCGGGTCCGGCGTGAACCCCGTCTCGAACGGCCAGACGGCCGCCAGCTCCCTGAATTCCCCGAGGAGGCGGTGGAGCCAGGGGATCCCGACCATCACCTGGCTCCCCACCGTGACCCCGCCGAAGAGCTGAAAGTTCGACTTGATACCCCGGCCGGCCAGCCGCTCCGTGATGCGCAACGGGGAGCACGGGTTGGGCGCCAACCCGGCGGGGACCCGATCGGTCGGAGGTAGGGCGACCAGGTCCTCGTAGCGCGGCGAGCGGGGACGGCCCCAGAACAATCGCACCCCGGTCCGACGGTTGACGCCGTCTGCCACCGGGAAGCGGTTGTTCGCGTTGTCCGGCCCGTCCTCCACCAGCGCCGACAGCAGGGACCACGTCCGCCACCAGGGTTGGGCGCCACTTCGCCACCCGGCCGCCCGGGCGGTGTCCCCGGCCGCCCGGGCGGTGTCCCCGGCCGGCGCAGCGGCGCCAGGGGCCAGACCGGCGGTGCACGCGGCGAACCCGGCGGGGTAGCCGAGCGAGAAGTCGACGGCCACCAGCACCGTCCGTCGGAAGCGGGCGGCCCGGGTCAACAGCGACGACACGTGGTCGAAGGCACCGGCCCGGGTCGCCGGATTGACGGTGCTCAGACGGTCGGGACCCCTCCCACGGGCTCGCCAACGGGCGGCCCAGATGCTGTCGCGCCCCTGTGCGGGGGCAGAGCTCGCGCTCCAGTCGACGACCACCACCTCGTCGAACAGCTACCGGCCTCCGGCCGTTCGGGATCCCGCCGATGCGGCGGTGCCGGTCGACAGGGCTCGACGCAGCAGGTCCAGCGCACTGATGACCGCGTAGCCCCGCACCTGCGGGCGGTCGCCGGGCAATTGGAGCGCACGGACCTCCGTGGGCACCCCCGGCAGCGCCAGGCCGACGAACACCGTGCCCGGACGCTGGCCGTCCTGTTCCTCCGGCCCGGCCACCCCGGTCGTCGCCAGGCCGACATCGGCGCCCAGCACCCGGCGCGCCGCCTCCGCCATCTGGCGAGCGGTCGGCTCGGACACGACCGGACCGTCGGCCACGCCCAGCACGGCGTGCTTGACCTCGGTGGCATACGCGACGACCCCGCCCCGGAACCAGGCACTGGCGCCCGGTACGTCCACCAACCGTGACGCGATGAGCCCTCCGGTCAGCGACTCGGCCACCCCCAGGGAGAGGCCCCGCCGGATCAGCAGCGCCGCCACGGCGCGTTCCATGTTCTGGTCGTCGGTGCCGAAGACGATGTCGCCCAATCGCTCGGCGATCACCGCCCGCGCCGCCTCCTCCTCGGCGTCGAGCAGCAGCCGGGCCTGCTCGGCGGTCCGGGCCCGGGCGGTGAGGCGCACCTTTATCCCCTCGATCCCGCTGGCGAGGAAGGCGACGGTCAGGGACTCGGAGGATGCCGAGGCGAGCCGCTCGTCGAGCACGTCGACCCGTCCCTGCAACGCCTCGGCCAGCCCCGATTCGCTGGCGCCCCAGGTGCGCAGCACCCGGCTGACGATCACGCCCTCCTCGCCGGCGGCCGCCATCCGTCGCCGCAGGTCGGGAAGGATCCCGCGGGTGAACATCTCGGCCATCTCGTGCGGCACGCCCGGCACCGCGTACAGGACCTGCTCCCCGACCGGGCAGATCAGTCCCGGTGCGGTGCCGGCCACCTGCTCTATGACCGTCGCACCGGCCGGGACGTCACCCTGGCGCGCGTTGTTGTCCGACATCGTGCGGCCCCGCTGGGCGAAGAAGGAGGCGATCCGGTCGACGATCCGCTGGTCCCGGACGAGACCGACCCCCATCACCTCGGCGATGGCCTCCCGGGTGATGTCGTCCTGGGTCGGTCCCAGCCCGCCACAGACGATCACCGCGTCACTCCGGTCGAGAGCGGTCCGGAAGGCGCGGACGATCCTGTCGCGGTTGTCGCCGACGGCCTGGTGGAAGTGGGAGGCCACCCCGTGCGCCGCCAGTTGCTCTCCGAGCCAGGCCGAATTGGTGTCGGCGATCTGCCCGAGGAGCAGCTCGGTCCCGACGGCCACGATCTCCACTCTCACCGGGCGACCTCCCGCAGCGCCGCCCTGCCGGCGACGAGGTACTGGGCTCCGCTCAGCAGGGTCAGGCCCGCCGCCGCCCACACCATGGTGACCTGCAGCCCGTGCTGATGAGCCAGCGGCGGCAGGACGCAGCACGCTATGGCCAGGTCCTGCACCAGGGTCTTCACCTTGGCCCATCTGCTGGCCGGAACGGAGACCCCCCGGCGGCCCGCATGGGACCGGTAGGCGCTCATGCCGACCTCGCGAAGGGTGATCAGCCCGACGGGCAGCCACGGCAACCGGTGCTCCGCCGCCAGGGCGAAGAAGGCCCCGAGCACCACGAACTTGTCGGCGAGCGGGTCGAGGAAGGCCCCCGAACGGGTGGCCCCCTGGCGGCGGGCGACCCAACCGTCGAGACCGTCGCTGAACGCCACCAGCGCGCCGACCGCCGACGTTGTCCAGGTCGCGCCCTGCTGCACGATCAGGAGGACGAAGATCGGGGTCGCCAGCAGCCGCGACACCGTCAGGGCGTTGGCCGGGGTGGCGAGGGCCGAGGGGCCGAAGGTGTGCTCGGCGGTCTCGCTCACCGTGGCGCTCCCGGGACGCCGGCCGGCTCGGCCACCAGGTCGGTGCCCAGCGACGCCGTCACCGTCACCTCCACCAGGGTGCCCGGGGCCAGGGAGGCGGGCAGGTGGACGACGCCGTCGATCTCGGGGGCCTCGTGCACGGTGCGACCGACGCCGGGGGCGTCCACCAGCACCTGCCGTCGCTCGCCCACCAGCCGGTCGCGGCGGCGGGCGGTGATCGCGTCCTGCAGCTCGCTGCACTCACGTAGACGCTCCATCGCCAGCTCGGGCGGGACCCGGTCGCCCAGGGTCACCGCCGGCGTCGCCTCCTCGGGAGAGAACGGGAAGAAGCCGGCCCAGTCGAGCTCGGCGGCGCGCAGGAACTCGAGCAGCTGGTCGTGGTCCTCCTCGGTCTCGCCCGGGTAGCCGAGGATGAACGAGGACCGAAGGGTGGCGAGCTCGTCGGCCGCCCTGATCTCGTTGATCCGGCCCAGGAACCGCTCCCCGTTGCCCCACCGACGCATCCGGGCCAGGAGCGGCCTCGACACGTGCTGGAGCGAGAGGTCGAAGTACGGCACCCCCGTCGCCAGGATCGCCTCTATCAGCTCGTCGGTGAGCCCCGACGGGTAGAGGTACAGGAGGCGGGTGCGGGGCACCACTGCCGAGACGGCGCGGACCAACGAGACGATCGGTGCCTCCGGCGGCCGCCCGCTCGCCCCGGACCCGGTGCCCGGCGTGGCGAACGCGGCGCGGTCACCGCCCCGGCGGCGGTCCCGGCCGTAGGAGACGAGGTCCTGGGCGACCAGGACGATCTCGCGGGCGCCGCCGCCGCCCGCGGGCGCCGCCGCCGCCGCCGCCGCCGCCAGCGAGGCCACCTCGGCCATGACCGCCTCAAACGACCGCGAGCGCTGGGGGCCCCGGAACGAGGGGATGGCGCAGAACCCGCAGCTCCGGTCGCAACCCTCGGCGACCTTCACGTAGGCCCACGGCGCACCGGTGGCCGGCCGGGGCAGCTCGAGCAGGTCGAACGACCCGGTCGGGAGGTCCGCGCCGGGCCCCCCGTCTCCCGCCACGACCGGTTCCGCCGACCCCCCGGGCCCGGAGCCGGACCGGGCCGTGCCCCTGCGACGCCCCAACGTGAGGGGAACACCTACCGCCACCGGCGGGGGCGTGAGGCTCAGCGGCACGCCGAACCCGGCCACGAGGTCTACTTCGGGCAGGGCCTGGGCCAGCTCGTCGCCGTACCGCTCGGCCATGCACCCGGTGACCACCAGGCGAGCCCCGGGCCGCCGCGCCCCGGCCATCTCGAGCACCGCCTCCACCGACTCCTTGCGGGCCGACTCGATGAACGCGCATGTGTTGACGACGACCAGGTCGGCGTCCTCTGGCCCGGTCGCGGGCGCGAACCCCTCGCCGGCCAGCTTGCCGGCCAGCTTGTCCGAGTCCACCTGGTTCTTCGGACAGCCCAAGGTCTGTAGCCAGTACCGGCCGTTCGCCATCCACCTCTCCCTGCCCCACATGGGGCTCGCCCGCGGGGCACGCCCCGAGGAGCGCTACCCATCAGGTCCTACTGGTTCGGCGCGCCACTCGCTCGATCCGGCGCGCCAGCGGAGAGGGAGGGATTTGAACCCTCGGACCGGGTTCCCCCAGTCAACTCATTAGCAGTGAGTCCGATTCGGCCGCTCTCGCACCTCTCCACGTGGGCTTTTGTACTCAGCTAGGGCGATTTGTCCTAGCTTTGTCCTAAAGGCCACTGCTACCATTCTTTCATGGCTCGGCGACCAGGCACCATGCGTGAACGTCCCGCCGGCAGCGGACACTGGCAGCTCCGGGTGTTCGTGGGGGTCGATCCCGCGTCCGGGCGCCCCCTGCAGAGGTCCGCGACGTTCCACGGAGGGGAACGTGATGCCGCCAAGGAGCTCGCCCGAATGGTCACCGACGTCGAATCGGGCAAGGTCGACCACACGAGGATCACGGTCGGTCAGCTCCTCGACGAGTGGCTGACGTACATCAGCTCGACGCGGCGACCGACCACGCTCCACGAGGCGTCGCGGTCCATCGAGAAGAAGATCCGACCGGCCCTCGGCCACATCCGGCTCGACAAGCTCGGTCCCGCTGACCTCGACGCCTGGTACACCCGGTGGCTGGCCGACGGCTTGTCGGGGTCCTCGGTCCGCCGGCTTCATGCCGTCCTGTCGGCCGCGCTCAACACCGCCGAGCGCTGGGGATGGATCGCCATCTCCCCGGCCCGCCGCTCACGGCCTCCGATCGCACGGCCCACCGCCATTCGTGTCCCGACGCCCGATCAGCTGACCAAGCTCATCCAAAGTGCCGAAGCAACGGATCCCGTGTTGGCAACGGCGATCGCCCTGGCTGCCCTGACAGGTGCCCGCCGGGGTGAGCTCGTCGCGCTCCGGTGGTCCGACGTGGACCTCGAGGGGGGGTCGGTGCAGATCGAGCGCTCCATCTCGATCGTCGAGGGGAACGTGCACGAGGGTCCGACCAAGACGCACGCTGCCCGACGAGTGGCGCTCGACAGATTTGGAGTAGAGGTGCTACGTCGGCACCGAACAGCAGCAGAGGCGCTGGCCGGCCAGGCCGAGTCACCACTGATCGACGATGCCTACGTCCTCTCTCCCAACGCCAACGGTGCCCGACCGACGAGCCCGAATACGCTCACCAGCCGTTTCGCCGCGCTCTGTCGGAAGACGGAGTCCTTGGCTCGGAAGGACGCCGCGGCGTCAGGCCGGGAACAGGTGGGGATGGATCAGTGGCGGTTCCGCTTCCACGACCTCCGCCACTTCAGCGTCACGACCCTTATCGCCGCAGGAGTGGACGTCCGGACGGTCGCTGAGCGACACGGCCACGCCCGCGCGACGATGACCCTCGACCGGTACGCCCACGCGCTACCCGAACGGGACCGAGAGGCGGCAGGAGTACTCGGTAGGGCACTCGGGGCGTGACTCCTTCAGGCAAGCGTGTCGCCCGTTGGCGAGCCGGGGTCCCCATGCAGTGCCCGTTCGAGGCGAGGGACGCTTACTCGCCAACGGGTGCCGACCTGGAGGGCACCTGGGAGTTGCCCTGTCCGGGCCAATCGGTACGCAGTGTCGGGATGGATCCCCAGCCTTCTGGCAGCCTCCGGAACCGTCATGAGATCCGGTTTCATCCCAGCCTGCAATCGCCCCCCTCCATCGTCAACAAGCAACAACGGGTGCTCCGCATCAGAACTCACCGTTCTCTCCTCTCTTCCGACCCTGGAAGGCGATGTGGGTCCTCAGAGATACGCCGTCGAATACGCCCAGGTGACCGCCACTTCTCGCAGTCGCAATGGGCCGGTCCCAGCACAGGGAATGGGAAATCCTGAGGTTGGCCA
>DATKRB010000003.1:0-17121 GCA_035532415.1 Acidimicrobiales bacterium
GACCACCGCGCCGGTCGAGCTGCTCCCGATGGCCACGCAGGCGGTCGTCCCCGAGCAGGTGATCTGCGTCAGCGAGGTCACCCCCGCGGGCAGGGTGTCGGAGGACCAGGTGACGGTGGCACCGGCGATGCTGGCGGTCAGGAGCACGGCCGAGGACGCCCCTGATCCGATGGCCAGACAGACGTTGGCAATGGGGCAGGTGATCTGCGTCAGCGAGGTCACCCCCGCGGGCAGGGCGCTGACCGACCACGTCCCCGGGGCCGTCGTCGAATCGACCACGGCGGCTCCCTGGTAACCGCCGCCGCCGGCCGGACCGAAGCCGACACCGATGCAGGCCCCGCTGCCGCAGGCCGTCGCCTCGATCTGGCTGACCGAGCTGGGCAGGGTGGCGGGGCTCCACGTCGAGCCGGACAGGACGCTGATCGTTGCATCGGCGCCGGTCTCGGGCGCGCTGGGCGAGCTCGGGCTCTGGCCGGTGACCAGGCACTGGATCTGCCCGGCGTCGGGACACGTCACCCCGTTGGCGGTGGCGGTGGTGTTCGGGTAGCCGACGTTCACGGACGCCCCCTCGTCGTACAGGAACGGGCCGAGGACGGCGACGTTGTCGGTCGTGACCGTGGCGGTGCCCGTGATGTCGTTCGCCAGGCCGCCCGCGACGGCGAAGGCCGTCGTGAGGGTCTCGGGTCCCACCTGCACCGCGTACGGGGTCCCCGACGGGCTCGGGGGCACCTCCATGAAGGCGCAGCCGTTGGTGTCGGGGTGGGTGGTGTAGGTGGTGCCGGCCACGGTCGCCGTCACCGGCACCTTGGTCACCCGGCCACTCGGCCCTCCCCAGGAGAGGCCGGTGGCGTCCGCCGGTTCCGGGTTGCCCACGCCCGAGGGATCTCCGTAGAGCTGCACCGCGATGAACCCGTTGGTGGGCACGCTGGCCGGTGGGTAGTTGACGAGCGTGGTGTCGGTGACGCTGTTGGACGGTCCCCACGTCACGGTGACCTGCAGGCCGAGGACCTGAGGGACCGTCCCGGAGGTGCACAGGTCGAGCACGCCGTTCACCGTGGCCCAGTTGAAGACGGCGCTGACCGTGTAGGGCACGTTGGACGCCGTCTGGGTCCCCTCCGCGATCGCGTTGCCGACGTTGGGCAGGCCCTGTGCGTTCGCCGGTGGCCCCTGGTTGTTGAGGGTCTCCACCCATTGCTCGGCGATGCCCAGCGCCGTGGTCTTCTCGCGGGCGTTGGCGGACTGGGTGATGGTGTTCGTGAGGATGTAGGAGACCGGTACCAGTACCAGCAGGAGGAGGAAGATGGCGATCACGACCTCGAGCAGGCTGAAGCCCTCGTCGCCCCCGCGCCGGTGGGGGGCTTCCCCGTGCTCGTGGTCGTGAGGTGGTCTCGACATGGTCTCGTATCCGGTCCTCGGTGGCCGACAGCTCGACCGGGCCCGGGCACGATGACCGGACGACGTCGATACCGATGATTACCGTCCGCTCCTATTGGCCTGAAGAACTGCTGGTTTGACTCAAATGACTACAAGAACAGTCCCTCCATTACCTCAGAGAAACCGGCTCAAGGCAGGCGTGTGACCTGCTCGAAAGCATACGACAGGCAGGCCAAAAGTCCCTCCTGTACATGCATGAATTGACCCCCGGCATTCATCTCTAACGATCTCGCAACCGAACTGCTCCCATTTCACTACCGCGGCGCCGGCGCCCACCTCGTCCGCTCGCCATCCCCGGGAGGGCTTCGATCCGGTCTTCTCGTCCCGCGGGCTGCAGCCCTCCGAAAGGGGAGCCGTAAGCCTTCGATAAGAAAATTCGGCTCCGACCTGGCTTTATGGTGGTGGATGACCCCGTCGGCACTTTCACCGTTGGTACCGTTGCCCATGGCCAGCGGTCGCCCGCCCGGCGACGAGCGCCGCCCTTCCCGCCGCCGGCGAGCTTCGGCCCGGAACGAGGAAGGGCTGCGTTCCCTCGGGGAGCAGATGGGAGACGGCGGGGCCGCGCCCCGGGGGGTCGGGAACGAGCAGGGCCTGCAGTCCCTCGGGGAGCAGATCGGTGGCGGTGGCGTCCCTGCGGTGGCCAACGAGCAGGGCCTGCGCTCCCTCGGGCAGCAGATCGATCGGCCCCGCGCCGGGCACCGGCCGCGCGGCTTCCGCCGGAGCGGCAGGCCGAGGTGGAGCACCCGGCGCAAGGTCGTCACCGTCCTGTCGGGGGTGGTGGTCCTCGCGCTGCTGGCCGTCGCCGGCGCCTACGGCTACGCGCGGTACCGCTACGACCAGATTCAGAAGCTCCACGTCGCCTCCGAGGCCGCGCAGATCTCCGGTCAGCCGTTCAACATGCTGGTGGTGGGTTCCGACACGCGGGTGGGCCTCAGCGGAGCGGCCGCGGCACAGGCGGGCAGCGTCTCACAGGTCGGTGGGCAGCGGAGCGACGTCCTCATGATCTGGCACGTCGACCCGTCGACCCACCGGATCTCGATCGTGTCGATCCCGAGGGACACCCTGGTCTCGATGGTCGGCGCCGAATCGTCCCAGTTCGGCACCTTCAACCGGATCAACTCGTCGTTCAACGACGGGGTGAACTCGCTCGTGAAGACCGTTGAGGCGAATTTCGGCATCCCGATCAACCATGTGATGCAGGTGGACTTCGGGGGCTTCGAAGGTGCGGTGAACGCCATCGGGGGCATCTACATGAACTTCCCGTATCCCGCCAAGGACGCGTATTCGGGTCTCGACATCCCGACCGCGGGGTGCCAGCTCCTGAACGGCACCCAGGCGCTGGCCGTGGCCCGCAGCCGGCACTACTACTACTTCGCCAACGGCTACTGGCATTACGACCCCACGAGCGACTTCGGCCGGATCGACCGCCAGGACGCCTTCCTCCGGGCCCTCGTCGACCAGGCCAAGACGAAGTACAACCCCCTCACCCTCAACGCGCTGATCGGCTCCATCCCCCAGGGGATCAGCATCGACGACCGGCTGACCCTCAACGACCTGATCGGGCTTGCGGAGGACTTTCACGGCATCAACGCCAACGGCCTGGGTACGCAGACGCTCGCGACGATCTCCGACGGCTACGTGTCACCGTGGGGCGACGTCCTGTTCGTCGACCAGCCGGCGGCGCAGCAGCTCCTGGTCTCGGTCTTCGGCAGTCAGCTCACCACCCCTACGAGCCCGCCGCCTGACACGAACCTGGTGCGCACACCGCCCCCTGACGTGACGACGACCACCGTCGCGCCGACGACCGTGGTCCAGAGCTCGACCCCCACGTCGCCCGCCGCGCCGACCACTACAGCGCCGGCCTCGGCGGCAACCCCGTCGTTCGATCCGACCCCTTGCACGCCGAAGTAGGAGGACCGCAAGCGGGAGAATTCGCCTGCTCGGCCCGACGTCACTTCCGGCGGCCGTCCGGAGTCCTGGCGGGCTCAGCCCGCTGACGCCTCGAGCTCTCCGAGCCCCTTCGCCAGCGCGTTCCAGCTCAGGGTGGCGCACTTTATGCGGACCGGGAACTTCACCACGCCCTGAAGGGCCGCCAGCTCGCCCAGCTCCGCAGGGTCGATCGGCTCGGGCTCGCCGCTCACGGTCTCGGGTCCGGGCGACAGCCCGTTCGCGCGTGGAGCAGATGCGCCGTCGCCGTCGCCGTCGCCGAGCGCCGACTCGTGGATGGACATCATCCCTTTGAAGGTGGCGATGAGGTGCCGGACCTCCGAGAGCGGCCGTCCCTTCACCGCGGCGGACATGAGCGACGCCGAGGACTGGCTGATGGAGCACCCGGTGCCGCCGATCTTGATGTCCGAGAGCGCGTCGCCCTCCACCACCATGGTCACCACCACCTCGTCGCCGCAGAGCGGATTGAACCCCTCCACCCGGTGCGCAGGTGGCGACTCCAGCTCCCCCCGATTGCGCGGGGACCGGTAGTGGTCGAGGATGATCTCCCGGTAGAGCTCCTCGAGGTCGGGCATCACGCGTCCCCCGGTGCGTCGGCGGTCACCCGAACAACCTACCGGCCTCGAGGAGCCCTTCGATCAGGACGTCGACGTCGCTCGAGTCGTTGTACAGGGCAAACGACGCCCGCGCCGTCGCCGCCACTCCGAGCTTGCGCATGAGCGGCTTGGCGCAGTGGTGACCCGGTCTCACGCACACGCCGAACTGGTCGAGCACCTGCGCGAGATCGTGCGCGTGGATCTCGCCGACGGCGAGCGACAGCACGCCCCCCCGGTCCTCTCCCCCAGGAGGTCCGAAGACCTTGCACCTCGACCCGAGACGCGCCTGCAGCGCGTCGAACGCGTAGCGGGTCAGCTCGATCTCGTGGGCCCGGACCCGGTCCATCCCGACGGCGGACAGGTAGTCCACCGCCGCGGACAGCCCGACGGCTTCGGCGATCGGTGGTGTCCCCGCCTCGAAGCGCTGCGGGGGTTCGGCGGCGAGGTAGCGGTCCGTGCGCACGTCGAGGATCATCCCCCCGCCCCCGAGGAAGGGAGGCATCTCCTCGAGCAGCTCTGCCCGGCCCCACAGGACGCCGATCCCGGTCGGCCCCAGCATCTTGTGCGCGGAGAACGCGAGGAAGTCGATCCCGAGCGCGGCCACGTCGACCTGCAGGTGGGGCACCGACTGGGCCCCGTCGGCGATCACCAGGGCCCCGGCCCGGTGCGCGGCCTCTGCGATCGTGGTCAGCGGGTTGATGGTGCCCAGCACGTTGGACATCGCCGACACGCTGACCAGCGCCGCTCCGTCCACCATGCGGTCGAGGTCGGAGAGGTCGAGCCTTCCCGCGCCGTCCACCGGAAGGTAGCGCAGCTCGATCTGGCGCTCCTCGGCCAGCATGAGCCACGGGACGATGTTGGCGTGGTGCTCCATCTCGGTGAGGACCACCACGTCGCCCGGGCCCAGATTGGTTCGGCCCCAGCTGTGGGCGAGCAGGTTGAGCGACTCCGTGGTGTTCTTGGTGAAGACGATCTCGCGGCCGGGGTGGGGCGCCCCGATGAAGCGGCCCACCTTGGTCCGCGCCCCCTCGTAAAGGCGGGTGGCCTCCTCGGCGGTCGCGTACACGCCGCGGTGGACGTTGGCGTGCGTGGTCTCGTAGTAGCGCTCGGTGGCGGCGATCACCGAGTGCGGGGTGAGCGAGGTCGCCGCGGAGTCGAGGTAGACGATCGGGCGGTCGTGGACGGTCCGGGCGAGGAGCGGGAAGTCCTTGCGAACGGTCTCCACGTCGATCGGTTCCGGGCTCACACAGAAAGTCTACTGCTTTGGTCGGATTTGGCCGACCGGCCCGGACCGGCCCGGTCCGGGCCGGGCCGGTCTCGTCGGGGGTGGTCCTGAAAGTCGGCCGGGGCCGATACGCTCGTCCCGTGGCGGATCCCTGGACATTCGCGGGAAAACCGGCGACGCTCGACACCGTCGGGGGGGTCGTCACCCTGGTCGACGAGTCCACCTTCGCCATCAGCAGCCGGTCCGGCGACATCATCCCCGGCTCGGCTCAGGGCCTCTTCGTGCGCGACACCCGGGTCATCTCGCGCTTCGAGCTGCTCATCGACGGGCAGCGCCTCGAGCCCCTGGCGGCGACCAGCCCGGATCCGTTCGCCGCCACCTTCGTCGCCCGGGGCGTGCCGGCCACCGGGGCGGCGGACTCGAGCCTGCTCGTGTTCCGGTCCCGCTACGTGGGGCAGGGGATGCGGGAGGACGTCACCATCCACAACTACGCCAGCGAGCCGGCGGTGTGCCTCGTCGAAGGGTTCGTCGACGCCGACTTCGCCGACCTGTTCGCGGTGAAGGAAGGGAGGGCCGCCGACCCGGATGGGGAGACCTGGCGATCGGTCGAGGGCAACACGCTGGCGATCGGCTACC
The DNA here is from genome assembly GCA_035532415.1 of Acidimicrobiales bacterium. Lineage (GTDB taxonomy): Bacteria > Actinomycetota > Acidimicrobiia > Acidimicrobiales > RAAP-2 > DATKRB01. The sequence continues at coordinate 5,839 of DATKRB010000003.1, forward strand.
GCCGTGGCGGAACCAACCGGGGAGTCCGGCTCCGCTTCACCACCGAGGACGGCGGCGACGCCGAACCCGGGCGGAACCCTCGGGGTGTGTTCAAGCTGAGCGAGGACCTCGTGACCGTCGAGGTGGTGGTGCCGGCAGCCGGGCACTGGTCGGGTTGCGTGGAGGTCACGCCGGTGATCGAGTCGGCGCCGGTGCATCCCCGGTACCGATGCGGCCAGCCCGTCGAGCGGGCGACCCCGTCGGAGCGGCTCGCCCGGTGGCGTCAGCGCGTGCCCCACGTCGATACCGACCACGACGGGCTGCGCACGGTGATGGCCCGGAGCGCGGAGGACCTCGGGGCCCTGCGGATCTTCGATCCCGACTTCCCCGACCGGGTGGTCGTCGCCGCGGGGGCACCGTGGTTCATGACGGTCTTCGGGCGCGATTCCCTACTCACCGCCTGGAGCGCGCTGCTGGTCGACCCGGATCTGGCCCTCGGTGTGCTGCAGACGCTCGCCCGGTTTCAGGGGGAGGACGTCGATCCGCTCCACGACGAGCAGCCCGGCCGCATCCTCCACGAGATGCGGTTCGGCGAGGCGGCGTCCCTCTCGCTCGGCGGGGGGAGCATCTACTACGGGACTGCCGACGCCACGCCACTGTTCGTCATGCTCCTGGGCGAGCTCCGCCGATGGGGGCTGGGGCGCGAGCAGGTGGACGAGCTCCTGCCCAATGCCGACCGGGCCTTGGCCTGGATCCGCGATTTCGGCGACGCCGACGGCGACGGCTACGTCGAGTACCACCGGGCCACGTCGAGGGGCCTGGCCAACCAGGGTTGGAAGGACAGCTGGGACGGGATCCGCTACGCCGACGGCCAGGTGGCGCAGGCCCCTATCGCCCTCTGCGAGGTGCAGGCCTACGTGTACGGGGCCTACCTGGCCCGGGCCCACTTCGCCTTCGAGACGGGCGACCGGGCGACCTACGACTCCTATCAGGCCAAGGCGAGAGCGCTCAAGCGGGCCTTCAACCGCGACTTCTGGCTCGACGACCGCGAGTGGTTCGCGGTGGGGCTCGACGCCGACAAACGGCCCATCGACTCGCTCACCTCCAACATGGGCCACTGCCTCTGGACGGGGATCGTCGACGAGGACAAGGCCCACGCGGTGGCCAAACGGCTCCTCGGACCCGAGATGTTCACCGGTTGGGGGATCAGGACGCTGGCTACCACCATGGGCGGCTACAACCCGGTCAGCTACCACTGCGGTTCCGTGTGGCCCCACGACACGGCCATCGCCGCGGCGGGCCTCGCCCGCTACGGGTTCGAGGAGGGGGCCCAGCGTCTCGTCATGTCCCTCATCGACGCCGGGACCGCTCAGGGGGGCCGCCTGCCCGAGCTCTTCGCCGGCCTCGGCCGTGACGAGCTGGCGGTGCCCGCCGGCTACCCGACCTCCTGCTCGCCCCAGGCCTGGGCGGCAGCCTCCCCCCTGCTCTGCCTGCGCACGCTCCTGCGGTTCGATCCGTGGGTGCCGTACGGGAAGACGTGGTTGGCGCCCATGGTGCCCGAGCAGTTCGGCTCCCTGCGGGTGGAGGGCATCCCGCTGGCAGGGGCTCGGGTCGACGTCGAGGTGCGGGACGGGACCGTGCGGATCGACGGCCTACCCAAGGGTATCGAGCTGATCCGGACACCCCGTCACCCCGTGACCGCCGTCTGAGCACCCGGGACCGGCGTTCGGGCACCCGGGACCGGCGTTCGGGTACCCGGGACCGGCGTTCGGGCGGCTCACCACCCCCGGTCGATCCACTCCCCGAGATGGGGGGACTCCGAGCCGATGGTGGTGGAGGCGCCGTGCCCGGGGAGCAACACGGTGCCCGCGTCGTACCGCGAGAACAGCCGGTCCTCTATGGAGCGGATGATGGTCGGGAAGTTGCCGCCCGCCAATGAGGTGTTGCCCGGGCCGCCCGGGAAGAGCGTGTCCCCGGTGAGGAGGAGGGGTGTCCCCTCCACGGCGAAGCACATCGAGCCGGGCGTGTGCCCGGGTGTGGCGACGGTGCGGACCCGGAGGTGGCCGACCGTGAGCACCGTCTCGTCCTCGAGCAACAGATCGTAGGAGGGCAGCATGTCGGCGTCGGCCGCGGTGACCGACACCGAGATGCCCGCCTCCCGAACGGCCGGCACCGCTTGAATGTGGTCCCAGTGACCGTGGGTCTCGACGACCTGACGGACGCCGAGAGCCCGGCAGACCTCCAGCAGCGCCTCGTGCTCGTTCGCGGCATCGACGAGCATGGCGTCACCGGAGCGCCGGCACCTGAGGACGTACACGTTGTTGTCGACGGGTCCTACGACCATCCGGTGGACCTCGCACGCTGCGTCGTCCCAGATTCGGATGAGCTCGGGCATGTCCCAAGCCTCGCACATGGTCGGGCCGACCGGGTCCCGTCCCCCGCCCCGCCCGACCGATGGTTCCGGCCGGTCGGCCGGCCCGGGCCCCCGACGCCCCCGGCCCCCGACGATCCGGTCCCCCGACCCCGGGTGGCCGTGGACCGGGCCCGTTGGTCAGAGCGGTCGCCGATGGAGTAGAACCATGCGGGAACAAGCGCGGTCGGGCAGCCACAAGGGGCGGCGGCCGTGCCCACCGGGCGAGCAGAGGGGGAGTCCTCCGTGAACTTCGCATTCAGTGACGAGCAGGAAGAGCTGCGGCGAAGCGTCCGACGCTTCCTCTCGGAGAAGTCGCCCGAGACCGAGGTGCGCCGCCTGATGGACACCGAGGACGGCTACGACCCCGCCGTGTGGAGCCAGATGGCCGATCAGCTGGGGCTGCAGTCCCTGATCATCCCCGAGGAGTTCGGGGGCTCGGGGTTCTCGTACGTCGAGCTGATCGTCGTGCTCGAGGAGATGGGCGCCGCCCTGCTCTGTGCACCGTACTTCTCCACCGTGGCCCTGGCGGCCAACGCGGTGCTCACCTCGGGCGACGAGGCGGCGAAGAAGTTCCTCCTTCCCGGCCTGGCATCGGGAGAGACGATCGGGACACTGGCGATCACCGAGGACAACGGCCGTTGGGACTTCGGCGGCATCGAGCTGCAGGCCACCGAGGTGGACGGCGGGTGGAAGCTCAACGGCCACAAGTCCTACGTGATCGACGGGCACCTTGCCAACCTCGTGCTGGTGGCCGCCAGGACGGGCAACGGGGTGAGCCTGTTCGGGGTGAAGGGCGACGCCCCGGGCCTGACCAAGACGTCGCTGACGACCATGGACCAGACGCGCAAGCAGGCCCGGCTCGAGTTCTCCGGCACGCCCGCGTGGCTGATCGGCACCGATGGCGGCGCCGAGCCGGGGCTGACCAAGACCCTCGACCTGGCTGCCGTGGCCCTGGCCGCAGAGCAGGTGGGCGGGGCCCAGCACGTCCTCGACATGTCGGTGGAGTACGCGAAGACCCGGATCCAGTTCGGCCGGCCGATCGGGAGCTTTCAGGCCATCAAGCACAAGTGCGCCGACATGCTGCTCGAGGTCGAATCGGCCAAGTCGGCTGCCTACTACGCCGCCTGGGCCGCCGCCGAGGACAACGACGAGCTCCCGGTCGTGGCGAGCTTGGCCAAGTCCTACTGCTCGGAGGCGTACTTCCACTCCGCTGCGGAGAACATCCAGATCCACGGAGGGATCGGCTTCACGTGGGAGCACCCCGCGCACCTGTACTTCAAACGGGCGAAGTCGTCCGAGCTCCTCCTGGGCGACCCGACCTACCATCGGGAGCTGCTGGCTCAACGCATCGGTATCTGACCCACAGCGGTGCGCTGACCCACAGCGGTGCGCTGGCACCCGCCGGCGCCGGCGCCGGCGACCCAAGGCGCCCGAACCGTGCGGGGTCTCCGCCGCGAGGCGGTCAGGGCCCGTTGACGGCTCGGTCCACCGCCGCCCGGAGCACCCTGGCGGCGCCCTCGGGATCGGCCGCCTCGGTCAACCACCGGACGACGACGAAGTGGCGCGCCCCCAGGGCGGCGAGCGGGGGCACCGAGTCGGGCGTCACCCCGCCGGTGACGAAGACCGGCAGTGGGGAACTGGCCGTGGCCATCGACAGGTACCCGGGACCGGTTCCCGGCCGGCCGGGCTTGGTCGGGGTGGGAACCACGGGGCCGGCCGAGAGGTAGTCGACGGGCTCGCCGAGCGCTCCTTGCAGGTCCTCGGGAGAGTGGGTCGACAGCCCGACGATCGCCCCGGGCCCGAGGATCCGCCTCGCCAGGGCCGGCGGTGCGTCGTCCTGGCCCACGTGAACGCCGTCTGCGCCGATCTCGAGCGCGAGGTCGGGCCGGTCGTTGAGGATGAAGGGGACCCCCAGGCCGGCGCAGATCTCGCGGGCGACCCGGGCGCGGGCGAGGAGCGGACGGGCGTCAAGGTGCTTCTCGCGAAGCTGCACCACGTCGACGCCGCCCTCGACGCAGGCGGCGATGAACTCCCCCAGATCGGGGCGGTCCGGGGTGCACAGGTACAGCCGCCGCTCGGCGAGCGCACCGGTCACTTCTTCGACGCGGGGGTCCCGACCTTGGCAGCCGCCTTCATCTGCTGCTTGAACGCCCGGACGCCGGCCAGGCTCTCGGGGTCGACGATGTCGGCAATCGAGCGGAAGGACCCGGGGTCACCGAAGGGGGAGGAGGCCTGCTCCCAGCCCTTGGGCCGGACACCGAGCTGTTTGCCGAGCAGCGCGACGAAGATGCGCGCCTTCTGCTCCCCGAACCCGGGCAGCGCCTTCACGGCGACCAACAGCGCCTTGCCGTCGGGTGCGTCGCGCCACACCCGTGAGGCGTCGCCACCGTACTGGTCGACGACGACCACGCAGAGGGCCTGCACCCGTGCGGCCATCGATCCCGGGAACCGGTGGAGGGCCGGCCTGGCGGCGAAGACCGCCCCCAGCTCGTCGGGGTCCATGGCGGCGAGCGAGGTGGCGTCGTAGGCACCACCGAGGCGACGGGCCAGCTCGGCAGGGGCGGCGAACGCGCGCTCGAGCGGAATCTGCTGATCGAGGACCATGCCGATCAACAGCGCCAGAGGATCCTTCGACAGGAGCGCGTCCGCGCCGCGGTCGCCGCTGAGGTGGAGCTTTCTCGCCGCCATCGGGAGATCATCGCACGACGGCGGGTGCCGTAGGGAACGGCGGGTGCCGTAGGGAACGGCGGGAGCTGCGGGGAACGGCGGGAGCTGCGGGGAACGGCGGTTCCTCAGGGACCGAAGGGCTCGTCCATGTCAGGGTCGATGCCGAACTGCCGGATGGCCTTGGCCACCTCGGACGGATCGGCCTCGCCGCCGGCGGCGAGGCCGGCCAGGACGGCCACCACCACGTGCCCGGTGTCCACTTCGAAGTGACGGCGCAGCGCGCTGCGAGCATCGGAGCGGCCGAACCCGTCGGTGCCGAGGGAGGTGAACGGGCGGCCGATCCATCTGGCCACCTGGTCTGGCACGGCGCGCATGTAGTCGGTGACCGCCACGACCGGGCCCGACCCCGAGGAGAGCGCCTTCGTCACCAGCGGGACCCGGGGCCGCTCGGTCGGGTGCAGGCGGTTGGCCCGCTCGACCGACATGGCGTCGGCGCGCAGCGACGTCCACGACGTCGCCGACCAGGTGTCGACCGCCACCCCCCACTCCTCGGCCAGCAGCTCCCGAGCCTCCATGGCCATCTGCCACATCGGCCCGGAGAAGCAGATCGTGGCGTTGCGGGGACCGGCCCCGTCGGGCGGTCCGGCGAAGCGGTACAGGCCGTCGACGATCCCCTTGCGGACCACGTCGCCCTCGATACCCGTCGGCATGGCCGGCATCCGGTAGTTCTCGTTGTAGAGGGTGAGGTACCAGAAGCGGTCCTCGGGATCGGGCCCGACGATCCGGCGGATGGCATCCTCCGTCACGACGGCCACCTCGTAGGCGAACGAGGCGTCGTACACCATCGCCGCCGGGTTGGCGGAGGCCAGCAGCGGTGACTGGCCGTCGTTGTGCTGGAGCCCCTCGCCCTGCAGGGTGGTCCGCCCGGCGGTGCAGCCCGCCAGGATCCCCCGGCCCCGCATGTCGCCGAGGGCCCAGGCGAGATCGCCCACCCGCTGAAAGCCGAACATCGAGTAGAAGAGGAACACCGGCAGCATCGGCCGGCCCCACGTGGCGTACGAGGTCGACAGGGCGATGAACGCGGCGAGGGCTCCGGCCTCGGTGATGCCCTCCTGCAGCAGCTGTCCGGAGCTGCTCTCCGCGTAGTTGAGCGGCAGGTGGGCGTCCACCGACACGTAGCGCTGGCCCTCGGGAGCGTAGATCTTCGCCTCGGCGATGATCGACTCCAGCCCGAAGGTCCGGGCCTCGTCGGGCACGATGGGGGCCACCAGGGGACCCAGCACGGGATCGCGCACCAGGTTGCGGAGCAGGCGGGCGAAGGCCATGGTGGTCGACGCTGCCTGGTTCCCCGACCCGCTCAGCAGATCGGCGAACACCTCGGGGTCGGGGAGCGACGGGCGGGCGGGACGGACGATCCGGGACGGGACGGGACCGGCCAACAGCTGGCGGCGGGCCATCAGGTACCGGTGTGCCTCGGAGTCCTCCGGTGGCCGGTAGAACGGCGGGAGGTCCGCCTCGAGCGCGGAGTCGGGGATCTCGTCGGCCAGGGAGAGCCGGTCTCGCAGGGCCCGCAACTGGGCCTTGGTCATCTTCTTGATCTGGTGGGTGGCGTTGCGGGCCTCGATCTCGGGCCCGAGTGTCCAGCCCTTGATCGTCTTGGCCAGGATCGCCGTCGGCGCCCCCCGCTGCTCGGTCGCCAGCTTGTAGGCGGCGTAGAGCTTGCGGTAGTCGTGGCCTCCGCGTGGCAGGGTCCGGAGCTCGTCGTCGCTCAGGTGCTCGACCATCTTGCGCAGCCTGGGGTCCGGCCCGAAGAAGTGCTCGCGGATGTAGGCGCCGCTCTCGGTGGCGTACTTCTGAAACTCGCCGTCCACCGTGGTGTTCATCTTGTCGAGCAGGACGCCGTCGACGTCGCGGGCCAGCAGCTCGTCCCAGCGCGAACCCCAGATCACCTTTATGACGTTCCATCCCGCGCCGCGGAACGCCGCCTCGAGCTCCTGGATGATCTTGCCGTTGCCCCGGACGGGTCCGTCGAGCCGTTGCAGGTTGCAGTTCACGACGAAGATCAGGTTGCTGAGATGTTCACGCCCGGCGACACCCAGGGCGCCGGTGGACTCGGGCTCGTCCATCTCCCCGTCGCCGACGAAGCACCAGACGCGACCGGCGCTCGTGTCGACCAGCTGGCGCTGCTCGAGGTAACGGTTGATGTGCGCCTGGTAGATGGCGTTGATCGGCCCGAGCCCCATCGAGACGGTCGGGAACTCCCAGAAGCCCGGCAGGGAACGAGGATGGGGGTAGCTGGGGAGGCCGTTGCCCCCGACCTCGTGGCGGAAGTTGTTGAGCTGTTCCTCGGAGATCCTGCCTTCGATATAGGCCCGTGCGTACACGCCGGGGGAGGCGTGACCCTGAATGAAGACCTGGTCGCCGGAACCCCCGTCGGACTTGCCCCGGAAGAAGTGGTTGAACCCGACCTCGTACAGCGCGGCCGAGCTCGCGTAGGTGGACAGGTGGCCGCCGATCCCGTCCGTCCGGGCGTTGGCCCGGGTCACCATGGCGGCGGCGTTCCAGCGGATGTAGGCGCGGATGCGGCGCTCGAGCTGCTCGTCCCCCGGGAACCAGGGCTCCTCGTCCGCCGGGATGGTGTTCACGTAGGGACTCGAGACGGTCGCGGGGAAGTCGACCTGCAGCGTGCGGGCCCGCTCGAGGAGCTTCATCAGCAGGAAGCGGGCACGGGGCCGGCCGTGAACCCCGACCACCTCGTCGAAGGAGTCGAGCCACTCCGACGTCTCGTCGGGATCGATGTCGGGCATTTGGTGGGAGATTCCGTCGAACAGCACGCCCGGCAATGCTATCGGGGGCGACGGCCCACCCCGGCTCGGGCGGCGGCGCTCCCCGGCCCGACGATCCCCAGGTGCACTCGACCCGTCGCGCGGCGTAGTACACATGGCGCCGTGATCCGGCCCTCCGACCTCACCGTCGTCTACACGGACGGCTCGTGCCTGGGCAATCCGGGGCCCGGCGGCTGGGCATGGGCGGTGCCCGAAGGCCCCTTCGCCAGCGGAGCGGACCCCCGGACCACCAACCAGCGGATGGAGATCACCGCTGCGCTCGAGTCGCTGCGGACGCTCACCGCCGGCCCCGGTGGACCGGCCGCGTCGATCGAGGTGGTGAGCGACTCCACGTACGTCGTCAACTGCTTCCGCCAGGGCTGGTGGAGGGCTTGGCGCCGCCGGGGCTGGCGGAACAGCCAGGGCAAGCCGGTCGCCAACCGGGACCTTTGGGAGCCGTTGCTGGAGCTCGCCCTGGCTCCCGAGGTGGCGGTGACGTTCCGGTGGGTGAAGGGCCATTCGGGCGACCGGTGGAACGACGTGGTCGACGAGCTGGCCACCGCCGCGGCGGCTTCGGGATCGGGGACGAGGGGACCCTGAGCATCCCCTCCGCACGGGCCACGGGTACGATCCGGAGAGGACCCGGCAGAGCGGCCCGGCTCCGAGTGGAACGAGGCAATCGTGAGGTACGTCGAAGCCGCCGGGGTCCGGCTCTCGGTCGTCGGACTGGGCGCATGGCAATTCGGTTCGGGGGAGTGGGGCTACGGCAAGGCCTACGCCTCGGGGACCGCCCCGGAGATCGTCGACCGTTCGCTCGACCTCGGGGTCAACCTGATCGACACGGCCGAGATTTACGGGTTCGGGCGCTCCGAGCGGATCGTGGGCCAGGCGATCGCCGATCGCCGGGCCGCTGCCTTCGTCGCCACCAAGCTCCTCCCGTTGGCCCCGTTCGGGCCGTTGGTGGCCTGGCGGGCCCGGGGGAGCCTCGGACGCCTGGGCGTCGACGTGCTCGATCTCTACCAGCTGCACGGGCCCAACCCCGCGGTGCCGATCCGGGCCACGATGGCCGCGCTGGCCGGGCTGCAGCGCGACGGGCTCGTGCGCCACGTCGGGGTCAGCAATTTCTCGCTCGACCGCTGGACGGCGGCCGAGCGCGCCCTCCTCGGCCCGGTCGTCACGAACCAGGTCCGCTACAGCCTGATCGAGCGGGGGCCCGAACGCGACCTGCTCCCGTGGGCGCAGGAGCACGACCGGATCGTCATCGCCTACAGCCCGCTGGGGCAGGGGTTGCTGTCCGGGCGCTACGACGAGGACCACCCACCCCGCGGCCTGCGCGCATCGACCGCGGCCTTCTTGCCGGAGAACCTGCGCCGTGCCGCGCCGTTGCTCGGGACCCTGCGCGAAGTGGCCGCGGGCCATGGTGTCACCAGCGCGCAGGTGGCGCTGGCCTGGTTGGTGCGACGGCCCAACGTCGTGGTCATCCCGGGGGCCTCGTCCGCCGCCCAGGCGGAGTCGAACGCTCAGGCGGCCGAGATCGATCTGACCGACGGCGAGGACGCGGCGCTGACCGGGGCCTCCGATGCGTACCGACCCCTCCGCGGTGTCGCGGCGGTGTCCCAGGGCGTCAGGGTCCGCGCCCATCGGGCCTCGGTCAGGGTCCGCCGGGCCGCCGAGGGCCTTCGCTCGTAAAAGGTCGGCGCAAACGGCAGCGCCAGACCGCGGCCCTCGGTAGGCTCGGATCGGCTCGGGTCTGCAAGCGGGGCTTGCCTGGTCCGTCGCCGCACGACTACGCAGGGGGGCGACGCCACACGAGATCGAGGAGGCAGGTTGATGACGACGGAGGAGACCCAGTACGACGTCGTCGTCGTCGGCGGGGGCCCGGGGGGCTACGCCGCCGCCCTCCACGGTGCACTGGCGGGGCTGTCGATCGCCATCGTCGAAAGGGACAAGGTCGGCGGGACCTGCCTGCACCGCGGCTGCGTCCCGGCGAAGGAGTTCCTCGAGACCGCGTCGGTGCACCGCACGGTGGTGTCGGCGGGCGATTTCGGGATCGTTGCGGGCGGTACGCCACCGGTGATCGATTTCGCGGTCAGCCAGGCCCGCAAGCAAGCCGTCGTGGACCAGCTGTTCAGGGGCCTGTCGGGGCTCTTGAGGGGACGGAAGGTCACGGTTCTCTCCGGCACGGGGATGCTCCTCCCGGGGCACCGGGTCCGCGTGGTCGACGGTGCGGACGCGGGCACCGAGATCGTCGGTCGCCACATCGTGCTCGCCTCCGGCTCGGCGCCCCGGACCCTGCCCGGCCTCGAGGTCGACGGGAAGCTCGTCCTGACCTCGGACGAGTTCCTCGATCTCGAGCGCCTGCCGGCGAGCGTCGCCGTGGTGGGCGGGGGCGCCATCGGGTGCGAGTTCGCGTCGCTGCTCGGCGACCTGGGTTCTTCGGTCACCGTTCTGGAGTTCCTGCCCACCATCCTCGCCGGATGCGACCAGGATGTCGCCAATGTCGTGCTGCGCTCGTTCCGCAAGCGTGGGATCGAGGTGGTCACCGGGGTGGAGGTGCACGGTCACTCGGCCAAAGCCGACGGGTCCGGTACTGTCGTTCGCTACGGAGGCGGAGAGGAAGCGGAAGTCGAGGCGATCGTGGTGTCGGTGGGCCGCCGTCCCCGGACCGAAGGTCTGCTGGCGGAGGGCACGGGCGTGGTGCTCGACGATCGTGGCTTCGTGGTGGCGAACCGCTACCAGCAGACGCACGCCGAGGGCGTGTGGGCGGTCGGCGACGTGGTGGCCGGGAGCCCGCAGCTGGCACACGTGGGGTTCGCAGAGGCGATCGTGGTCATCCGTGGCATCCTCGGCGAGCCGGTGATCCCGGTGGAGTACGACCGGGTGCCTTGGGCCATCTACTGCCATCCCGAGGTGGCGTTCGCCGGACTGACCGAGGCCCAGGCCCTCGAGCGGGGTCTGCAGGTCGTCACCAAGAAGGACCCCTTCGGCGGGAACAGCCGGGCGCGGATCATCGGGGACACCGAGGGGCTCGTGAAGGTCGTGGCCGAGCGCCTGCCGGACGGCTCGGCCGGGCGCATCCTCGGGGTCCACATGGCCGGGCCGTGGGTCACCGAGCAGCTCGGCGCCGGTTACCTGGCCGTCAACTGGGAGGCCACCCCGAGCGAAGTAGCGCAGTTCATCCAACCGCACCCCTCCCTGTCGGAGACCTTCGGGGAGACGGTACTGGCACTCACCGGAAGGGGTCTGCACGTTGCCTGACGTCACCATGCCGCAGTTGGGGGAGACCGTCACCGAAGGGACGATCACCCGATGGATGAAGGCGATCGGGGAGCCCGTCGCCCGTGACGAGCCCCTGTTCGAAGTCTCGACCGACAAGGTCGACTCGGAGGTGCCGTCGCC
>DATKRB010000004.1:0-2427 GCA_035532415.1 Acidimicrobiales bacterium
CGGCGTCATCGACCGCCAGCCGGTCAAGGAGCCGTTGCAGACGGGGATCAAGGTCATCGACGCCATGACCCCGATCGGGCGGGGCCAGCGGGAGCTCATCATCGGCGACCGCAAGACGGGCAAGACGACCGTCGCCATCGACACCATCCTCAACCAGAAGGGCCTGGGGGTGAAGTGCATCTACGTCGCCATCGGGCAGAAGGAGTCCTCGGTCGCCCAGACCGTCGCCACCCTCGAGCGCTACGGCGCCCTGGAGTACACCGTCGTGGTGCTGGCCGGCGCGGCGGACCCCGCCCCGTTCAAGTACCTCGCCCCCTACGCCGGGTGCGCCATGGGCCAGCACTGGATGGACTCGGGCGAGCACGCCCTCATCGTCTACGACGACCTGTCGAAGCAGGCCGAGGCCTACCGCCAGATGTCGCTGCTGCTGCGCCGCCCGCCGGGCCGCGAGGCGTACCCGGGCGACGTCTTCTACCTGCACAGCCGGCTCCTCGAACGCGCCGCCAAGCTGTCCGACGAGGCCGGTGGCGGATCGCTCACCGCGCTCCCGATCATCGAGACCAAGGCCGGCGACGTGTCGGCCTACATCCCGACCAACGTGATCTCGATCACCGACGGCCAGGTCTTCCTCGAGTCCGAGCTCTTCTACGCCGGTGTCCGGCCCGCCATCAACGTGGGCATCTCGGTGAGCCGGGTCGGCAGTGCGGCGCAGATCAAGGCCATGAAGGCGGTGTCGGGCACCCTGAAGATCGACCTCGCCCAGTTCCGCGAGCTCGAGGCGTTCGCCACGTTCGGCTCCGAGCTCGACAAGGTGTCCCAGGCCCAGCTCGACCGGGGCTACCGCCTCACCGAGCTGCTCAAGCAGGGGCTCAACCAGCCGGTGCCGGTCGAGGAGCAGGTCCTGGTGATCTACGCCGGATCCGAGGGCTACGTGGACGACGTCCCCGTCGCCGACGTGCAGCGCTACGAGGCCGAGGTCCGGGCGTACTTCCGGGCCAACCACGCCGATCTGCTCGACGGGATCCGGTCGTCCGGGAAGCTTCCGGAGGGCGATGTCCTGGCCGACGCGCTGCGTTCGTTCACCGAGACGTTCGCCTCCGAGAAGGTCGACTGACCCATGGCAGGTGGCCAGGAGCGCATCCTCCGTCGACGGATCCGGAGCATCAAGTCGACGCAGAAGATCACCAAGGCGATGGAGCTGATCGCTGCGTCGCAGATCGTGCGCGCCCAGGGACGCATCGCCGCCTCCCGTCCCTACCAGGAGGGCATGGGTCGGCTGGTGCTCGAGACCGCCCTGGGCGACCCGGCGGCCGCCGGTCGCCTGCTCGGCACCCCCGAGCGCGTCGAACGTGTCCTCGTGCTCAGCATCGTGGCCGACCGGGGCCTGTGCGGCGGCTACAACTCCTCGGTGTTCCGGGCCACCGAACGCCTGCTGGCGGCCCAGGAGGCCGATGGTGCGACCACCCGCCTGGTCACGGTGGGCAAGAAGGCACAGGGCTACTTCCGGTTCCGGGGTCAGGACGTCGAACGGTCGTTCCTCGGGAAGAGCGAGCGCCCGAGTTTCGCCGACGCCCGCGAGGTGGCCGCCGCCGCCATCACCCCGTTCGTCAACGGTGACGTCGACCAGGTCCTGGTGGTCTCGACGCGATTCATCAGCGCGGGCTCCCAGAAGGTGGAGGTGCGCCAGCTCCTCCCTCTCGTCGACCCCCGCAACGGCGAGCAGAAGGCCGGCCACGAGCACGAGGTCGGGGAGAGTCGCAACATCGCCCCCCACGAGGTGGACGTCCGCCAGGGCTACACCGAGTTCGAGCCCGACGCCGCCCTCCTCCTCGCCGACCTGGCCCCCCGGGCCGCCGAGACGCAGATCTTCGCCGCACTGCTCGAGGCCTCGGCGTCGGAGCTGACGGCCCGCCAACGGGCGATGGCCGCCGCCACCGAAAATGCCGGCGAGCTGATCAAGAAGTACTCGCGGATCATGAACCGTGCCCGCCAGGACGCCATCACCACCGAGATCATGGAGATCGTCGGTGGTGCCGAGGCACTGCGGGCCGGCACCGAAGGTGACGAGGGCGGCCTCGTGATCGAGACGAGGGTCTGACCCGTGCCCGCCCGCCCCGACGGCAACGCACGCCGCACCGCCACCACGACCGACACCGCAGCATCTGACGACATCAAGGGAGCCCGACGCTCATGACCACCACCGCCCCCCAGCCCACCGAGTCCACGACCCTGGCCTCCGGCCGCGTCGTCGCCATCGCCGGACCCGTCATCGACGTGGAGTTCCCGCCCCACGCCCTCCCCGAGATCAACGGTGCCGTCGAGGTCGACGTGGTCCTCGAGGGCAGCACCCAGACCATCACCGCCGAGGTGGCACAGCAGATCGGCGACGGCCGGGTGCGGTGCATCTGCCTGAAGGCGACCGACGGC
>DATKRB010000005.1:0-33842 GCA_035532415.1 Acidimicrobiales bacterium
CCGCAACCGGCCCGACCCCCGCAACCGGCCCGACCCCCGCAACCGGCCCGACCCCCGCAACCGGCCCGACCCCCGCAACCGGCCCGACCCCCGCAACCGGCCCGACCCCCGCAACCGGCCCGAGCCACCTGCAACTGCCCAGGATGCCCGAGCGGTCGCCGACGGCACCGACCAGCGCGGTGGCCCGGGGGCTGCCGCCGAAGAGGCGCCCGGAGTGCGGGCGGCCCGGCTTCAGGAACAGTGGGGTGAGGTCGCCGCAGCCCTCGATGGGATCCGCCGGCGGTTCGGGCGGGGTGCCGTCGGGCCGGCCTCGTCGGTGGGAGTCGACGGGATCGAGATCGGGGGCCGGGGATCCGCCCAGTGGGGTCCCTCGGCCGACCCCGGCCCGCCCGAGGGTTAGCGGTCCTCTCCGGGCCCGCGCTCGGCGGACGAGGCGGCGGTGGACCACGGGTCACCGGTGATGGGCGGCGGCATGGCCGAGCTGTTGGTGGTCCCCGCCGCGCCCTGGCCGCCCGAGGAGCGGGCACCCACCGGCGCGGTGTCCCCGTCCGGGTCACCGCCGGCCGCCGAGCCCGGCAACGGCCCCTCGACGCTCTCGTCCCGCTCGACGAAGCCCTCGGGGGCCGGGGGGATGGGAGCCGGTGCGGTGCCGGCTGCCCGTGAGGGGGCGCGGTTGGCCGGCGGCGCGGTGGGATGGTCGTCGCCGGATCCCGCCGGGGCGGAGCCGGTCCTCGCCGGTGCCGATCGCCGCGCCGGTTCGGGCTCGGGCTGCCAGGCCTCAGGCTCTCCGCGGGGCTCGGCGATCGCCTGCTCGGAGGTCGACCACGACCGCTCCGGCGGCGCCTCGGTCGTCGGGCCCTCGTGCTCGGGTGTCTCCGCGGGCGGGATGCCCGCTCCCGGTGTGGCGTGGGCAGCCCGTTCGAGCGAACCGGATCCGGGCTCCCCCGTGAACAGGCTGGGAGCCCCGTAGAGGTTGCCGGCCGGTACGTGCGCCGGCAGGGAGGGGGAAGCGAGAACGAGCGACACCAGGTGGGCATCGACGAGCTCGCGCAGGGTTCGCAAGGTGTCGAGGGGGTGCGTGTCGGCGGCGTCCACCACTGCTCGCACGGTCCGTCCGGGGTTGCCCACCAGGCTGAGCAGCTGCCACTGGTCGGACCGGATCTGCACGGCAGGACCCGGGGTGGAGGCCGACATCGACACCCGCGCGTCGAAGGGAAGGGACGCCACCAGGTCGCGCCATTCCTCCACCTGGGGCCCGAGATCGGCCAGGATCGACCCGATCGGGACGCGGGCCTGCCCCTCCGGAACCGACCCGACGAGCGTGAAATAGAACCAGCCCTCCTCGACGCAGGCCAGCTCGAAGAGCGCGCTGCCGTTGGAACCCTGGCCCGTCGGGTCGAGCAGGTCGCCCCGGTCGACCCAGACCCGCTGGTCGACGGCCCGACCGACCACTTGGAGCTCTCCCGTGTGACCGGTGCTGGCCAGCAGGTTGAGCACGTCGAACAGGGAGAACGTGGCGAGCGACCCGACGAGCGCCGCGGCGGTGGCCTCAGATCCGGACTGGATCTGGCTCATGGCAGGGACCTTCTTTCGTCCGTTAGGTCGATGCCGGGCACTTTACAGGGTGGGTTTGGGCGTGACCATGGTCGGAGCTCGAGCGACCGGTAGTGTCGACAGCCATGGTGAGCCCGAAGCTCGCGCCGGCGGTGCGCAGTGGGCGCGCCGGCCTGGTCAGACTGGCAGCGGCGGCCGGTCCGGCGCGCCGGGCGATGGCCAGGGCGGGCAGGGAGCTCTCGCGTGCGGCCCGGATCGGCGAGGCGATCGCCGACGCGCGCGCCGGTGGCGGCGGAGACGGGACCATGTACGAAGCGTCGTACTTCGGCGTCGGCCGGGATCCCTCGGGCGACCGGCAGGGTCGCTCGGGGTACGCGAGCTACGACCGGGTCTCCTCCAACGCGGACATCGCCGCCTACCTCCTGTGGAGGAACTTCCGGGTACGGCGCACCCTCGACGTCGGGTGTGCCACCGGGTTCGTGGTGGAGGCGCTCCGGGAGCTCGGTGTGGACGCCAACGGGTGCGACGTCAGCGGCTACGCCGTCGAGCACGCGGCGCCCGGCGCGCTGGGGTACGTCCGCGTGGGGGACCCCTTGCGCGGCCTTCCCTACGGCGACGGGGAGTTCGACCTCGTCTCCGCGCTCGAGATCCTCGAGCATCTCCCACCGGACCGGGTCCCCGAGGCGCTCGGAGAGCTGCGGCGGGTCTGCAGCGGGGTGGTGTACGCGACGATCCCGTCGTTCGGGCCCGACGAGTCGGGACCGGACGGGCACCTGCAGGGGAAGGTCCGGCCCGAGCGGCTCGAGCACTACCGGTCGCTCGGGCCCGAGTACGACGGTCCGGTCCCCGCCGAGGACCTGGCGGTCGATGCCGACGGCCTGCCGGTCGAAGGGCATCTCACCATCGCCTCGTTCGCCTGGTGGGCAGCCCGGTTCGCCGAGGCCGGGCTGGAGCGGTGGGTCGGCATCGAGCGACGGCTCTACGCCGATCTCGAGCCGACCGGGCTCGGACGGTTCTGGAACCTCTACGTGTTCGCGGTGCCGGGCACGCCGATCTCGGTGGCGATGCAGCGGCAACCCGGTGCGAGCCTGCGCGAGGTGGGGCTCGTCCACCCGCTCCTCAGTTGACGGTGGCTCCTCAGCTGACGGTGACCAGGGTGCCGATCGGGGTCATCGGCCACACCACTGCGGCGTTGGCCGGAGGCATCTCGACGCAGCCGACGCTCTGGGGGAACCCGTACTGGGCCCGGACGAAGCCGTGCAGGGCGTCGCCGCCGTTGAAGTAGCTGACCCACGGGATGCCGGGGTCGACGTACTTGGAGCCGTCCGGGTTGGTGCCGCTCATCGTCGTCACCTGAAAGCGCTCGTACACGGCGAACGTCCCCGGGGCCGTCGGGGCGGCGGCGACACCGGTGTTGGCGAGGGTCGTGTACGCGATCGAGCCGTTCTGGTAGACGGTGGCCGTCTGCGGGAGGTTCTGATCGACGTACACGTAGCCGTAGGGGTGTGGATCGCTCGCCCCGGCCGCGGCCGCCTGCAGGAGGTCGGTCCACACCTGGGGGCCGGCGATCCCATCGGTGGTGAGCCCGTGCAGGGACTCGAAGTCCATGATCGCGCCCTTGGTGATCTCGTTCTCGGCGCCGGGGCTCCACAAGGACGTGAGGGACGCCGGCTGGTTGGCCCACCGCCACGCGAACGTGCCCTGCTGCGGGTCGGCGGCCTGCTGGGGAGATGTCGGTTGCGTGGCCGGGGTGAAATCGAGCGGCAGGTACCCGAGCTGGGCCAGCAGCTGCTGGAGCCGCAGGAGCGAGCCCGGGGCGACCGAGAACGTCGTGGTCGTGCCGGCCGCGAGGTGCTGCCCCTGCGCACCGAGCAGCCCGTCGGGGCCACCGGGGACGGTGAGGGTCTCGCTCGACCCGGGCACGAGCGGGCCGTCTGCCACGAACCGGAGCTCGCTGGGGGAGAGCTCGGACCAGGTACCGGCCACGGGGGGCGCCAGGGTGGGCATGGGGCTGCCGGCGGCGAGCCCGGTCGACAGGTCGACGGTGACGGTGGAGCTCGGGGCGATCCCGGCGGCCTCGTTGGCCGGCGTGGTGGCGAGCACGTCGAGCGGGACGATCTTCGGCTTGGGATCAGCGGAGGCGGTCGACCCACCGGACCGCAGGAACAGCACTCCACCGGCGGTGAGCAGAGCGAGGACGACCACGGCGATGCCGCCGATCACCCACCAGTTGCCGGCCCACCGGCTGGTGCGCCCGTGTACAGGGTTCTTCGCCATAGCAGCTCCGCCGAACGTTACCAGGAGGCCCGGAAAACGAGACCGCACAACGAGGTGCGACACCCGGGCTCGCCATCCTAAACCGACGCGGGCACCGCCGCAGTGGCGGGGTGCTGCCTATTGCACGGCCTATTGCACGGCGTTCCTCACCGCCTGCTCGACCGCGCGCAGGGGCTCGGGCTCGGTGATCTTCGATCCCGACCGGTCCCGCACGTAAAACGCGTCGATGACCTCGCTGCCCAGGGTCGATACCCGGGCGGAGACCACGTCGAGGTCGCAATCGAACAACGCGCCGGTGACCCGGTGCAAGAGGCCGAGCTCGTCGAGGGCGCGGACCTCGAGGACCGTCGACGACGCCGAGGCGTCGTTGTCGAAGCTCACCCGGGGCTCCACCGGCCGGGCGGAGGTCGGTCGGTGGCTGCCCGCGTAGGCGGCGGACTTGGCCGCGAGCTGGTCGTCGAGGACGATGCGGCCGGCCAGCACCGACTCGAGGTCGGCCCGCAGCCGTGCGCTGTCCGGCCAGGTGTCGCGCGCCACCTCCACGGTGAAGACCTCGACGGCCACGCCGTCCTCGCTCGACACGTCGGCGCTGCGCACGTCGAGCCCGTGCAGCGCCAGGGTGCCGGCGACCGCGGCCAGCAGCCCACGCCGGTCCGGCGCCGCCACCACCACCCGCGGCGGATCGAGGACCACGGCGGGGTCCCCTCCGGCGCGCACCCCCTGCATCACCGAGCGATGCCCGTCGGTCACCCATCCGGCCGACGCCGCCGCCGGCTCGCCGGTGAGACGGCGTTCGGTCCGGTCGGTCAGCTCGGCGACGAGGCCGGCCTTCCAGCTGCCCCACGCGGAGGGGCCGGTGGCGAGGCTGTCGGCCTCGGTCAGCGCGGCGAGCAACCGCAAGGTGCGGCGGTCGCCGACGGCCCGGGCGACGTTCTCGACCGTGGCGGGGTCGTCGAGATCGCGGCGGGTGGCGACGTCGGGGAGGAGGAGATGGTGGCGCACCATGGTGACCAGCGCCTCGACGTCGTCGGGGGGGAAGCCCATGCGCGTGCCGATCCCCGCCACCAGCTCGGTCCCCACCTCGGTGTGGTCGCCCGGGAAGCCCTTGCCGATGTCGTGCAACAGGGTCCCGATCAGCAGCAAGTCGGGCCGGTCGACGCGGTCGACGAGTGCGGCGGCGTTGGTCGCCGCCTCGAGCAGATGGCGATCGACGGTGAAGCGGTGGTAGGCGTTCCGCTGAGGCTTGCTGCGGACGGCGCTCCACTCCGGGAGCAGCCGGGACAGGAGGTCCTGCTCGTCGAGGGACTCCAGAGCGTCGATGGCCGGCTTGCCCGAGGCCAGCACCCGGACCAGGGACTCACGGGTCTCGCTCGGCCACGGGTCCGTCGGCGGCGGCGACTTGTCGGCCAGGCGGTGGACCGCACCGCGGGCGATCGGGAGGTCGTGCTCGGCCGCCACGGCGGCGAGGCGCAGAGGGAGCGACGAGTCGTCGGCCACCTGGGCGGTCGGGGCGAGCGCGGCCTCGCCGCCCACGATGGTGATCCCCGGTTCCACCTCGAGCGCCTCGGGCGGACCGGTCCTGACGCCCCGCCCGTTGTCGCCGCCGGGAGCCCCGCGCCCGGGACGAGGGGGCCGGACCGGCTCGCCCCGGGCCCGGAGACGACCGGTCAACCGGCGAGGCGACTCGGGTTCCCAGAACCGCCGCCGCCGCCAGGCCTCCTCGCTGACCCGGGCGATGCGCCGGCCGGCCTGGGCCACCGCCGCCATCAACGCGTCGGCGTCGGGATAGGACAGGACGTCGGCCACGTGGTCCTGTTCCTGCAGCAGGAGCCGGTCGAGGGCCCGACCGGCCGACCGGTGCAGCTCGACGCGCGCCCGGTTCAGGACGTCGGTCGCCGGCGCGAGAGCGGGGAGGTCGACGTAGTCGGCGAGCAGCGGGGCGTACACGGCGACGGCCCGCAGGACGTTGACGTCGCGGAGCCCACCGTGCCCTTCCTTGAGGTCGGGCTCCAACAGAAAGGCCACGTCGCCCTGCAGGCGGTGGCGGTCGGCCATCTGCTCGGACAGGGAGGAGAGCCACCGGCCACCGTCCGTGCGCCACCGGGTGACCGCGTCCTCGATCAACGGCTCGCTCACCTTCGGGTCGCCCCACACCAGGCGGGCGTCGAGCAGGCCGAGGGCGACCCGGAGGTCGCCCGAGGCGGCATTGAGGACCTCGCGGGGCCGCCGGACCGAGTGGTCGAGGTGGACCCCCTGGTCCCAGACCGGGTACCAGATGGCTTCGGCGATCCGGGCGATGTCACGGTGCCCGTCGTGGACCAGCACGACGTCGAGGTCGCTGAACGGGCACAGCTCGCCCCGCCCGTACCCGCCGACCGCCAACAGGGCGAGGTGGCGGTGGTTCCCCTCCGAGGCCCGGTCGGCGACGTGCGACAGCCACTGGTCGGCCTCGTGGGCGTAGGCGGCGCCGAAGCTCGAGCCGAGGAGGTCGTGGCGATCGAGGAGTGCCTGGCGGCGGTCACGAAGCGACACGTCAACCATGTTCGGGGAACGTAGCATCGGGTTGGCGGCGCCGGTGCCGGCCCGCCGAGGAGGCCGAGATGGCGAACGACATCGAGAAGAGTGGCGGAGGTGGGCTCCGGGCGGCCGACGGGCTGGCCCTGGTGGTCGTGGGCGTCGTCGGCGTGCTGGTCGCCTTCTGGCTCCTGAGCGCGGTCGCCGGGTTCCTCTGGGGCCTCGTGAAGCTGGTGGTCGTCGTGGCGCTGGTGTACGCCGTCCTCCGCTTCCTGCTCGGCCGCCGCAAGTAGGTTGCGCCCGAGGCGGCGTCGGGGCCCGGGGTCTCAGCCGGCGACGAGCGAATCGAAGAGCGCCAGGTGCTCGGCGACCATTCGCCCGGTGGAGAAATAGCCTTCGACAGCGGCCCGGCAATCGGCGCGGCGGACCTCGTGGAGGCGGTCGAGCGCCGCGACCATGTCCTCCTCGTCGTTGCAGAGGAAGCCGGTCCTGCCGTGCTCGACCACCTCGGGTGCGGCCCCCTCCCGGAAGGCGAGCACCGGCGTGCCGCATGCCATCGCCTCGAGCATCACCAGGCCGAAGGGCTCGTTCCAGCGGATCGGGAAGAGGAGGGCCGAGGCGCCGGCGAGCAGCTCGAGCTTGTGCTGGTGGGGAACCTCGCCGAGGTAGACCGCGTCGGCTCCCAGGAGGGGCTCGACCATCTCCGTGAAATAACGGATCTCGAAGGCCTCGCGCATCTTGGCGGCCAGAAGAAGGCGTCTTCCCGACTTGCGCGCGACCTCGATGGCCCGGTGTGCCCCCTTGTCCGGTCCCATCCTCCCGAGGAAGAGGCAGTACTCGCCGTCGCCGTCGCCGCCGCCGCCGCCCATCTCGAAGAGGGACGCGTCGATCCCGTGGTGGATGACCTGGGCCACCGGGACGTCCGGCGCTGCGTTGCGCTGTGCGTGGGAGATGCCGATGACCGGGACCCGTCCGCCCAACGCCCGGTACAGCGCGCTCAGGTCCTCGTCGAGGGGCCCGTGAATGGTCGTGACCACCGGGATCGGCCCCCCCCGTTCCGCAGCGAGCAGCGGTCCCGCCAGGGTGTGGTCGTGAATGAGGTCGCAGTCGGTGAGCGATTCGTGGGCGGCGAGGGCGTGCCGGAGCTCGGGGACCGCCGCGCCGATCCGCATCCCCTCGGCCTCGGGCAGCACCCAACGCCGCTCGACCGGGCACGTGGAGTCACCGGTGGTGTAGAGCACCACCTCGTGGCCGGCGGCGGAGAACCCCCGGGCGAGCTCGTCCACCACCAGCTCGATGCCGCCGTACAGGGGAGGGGGGACCGGGGTCCAGGGGGGGGCGACGATTCCGATCCGCATCCAACGATTCAAGCACTGCCGCACGCCGGTCGGGGGAGGGTCGGCCGCACGCCGGGCCGGGGGAACCGGGGGCTCGGGGCCTCGAAGGGCGGGGTCCCGGTGAGCCGATAGGCTGACGCCCCTGCCGGCGGCGTGGCCGAGTGGTTTAGGCAGGGGCCTGCAAAGCCCCGTACGGCGGTTCGATTCCGCCCGCCGCCTCCGGCCTCTGATCTGCTATCGTGCCTGGTCAGAGGCTATTTCTGGAGTGACCACCCGTGACCGGTGGTGACCACCGCAAACCCCCAGAACCCCCCTGGTTTGCTCCCCGCGTGCTCCCCGCGTGCTCCCTGCACGCTCCCCGCGTGCTCCCTGCACGCTCCCCGAGGCACCAGGAGGCGGACGAGACGGGTTCATCGAGGAGTTCCCCGCGCTGTCGCGTCGGAACTCGGTTCGCGAACTGGCTTGGCGACCGTTTGCCTCCTGAGGTTGCCGTCGCGGCGGCGGCGCAGCGGCGGCGCCGCAGAACGGTACGTCGGGTGTGCTCATGGTCGGCCACAGGCCGAGCGCCCAGCCCTTGCCAACCGAGGCTTGGCTACTGGAGCCAGTGGACCCAATCGCCGTCAACGTCGGGAGGGTCTCCCATGAGCAATCCGATCGCGGCGACCAGGTTCGCGGGATAGGCGTTGCTTCCGCGGTGGTAACGGCGTGGCGAGGTGAAAACGACACCAGCGTGGTGTTCACCGGTGACTGCCCAACTCCGTACAATCCGGTCGAAGTCACGTGCGTTCTCGGTGACCACAACTCTACCGGTTCGGCTTGCTGCCCGCAGCAGTTCCTCGTCGGGTAGGGATGCGAGCACGGGATCATCCGCTGCGGCAACCACGTCGTGACCGTCATTCCTGAGCCGCTCAGCGGCCAGGCGGGAGTGGTGGGTGTCGAGCAGCAGCTTCACCCTGCCAGCAGGTCCTGCTGGCGGCGCCACAGAGCTTCGGCTTCTTCGGCCGCCCGGCGATTGGCGTCGACTTGGGCGTCGATCTCCTCGGTGAACTCGGCGTAATAAGCAAGCGCGGCCTCGACCTGCTCGCGGCGCAGCCCGAATACCTCGACCGCTCGCGAGACCCGTTTGCCGGGGGGGACGTCCCCGCCGACCACGCCTTCGATGACCTCCCAGACATCGGGACCCCCGCTGATGTAGGCACGACGGCCGGCTGGACCGTCACGGAAGCTCACCTGCGGATGACGGCGAACGCGTAGGCCCTCGTCGATCAATTCCTCGGCCAATGCTGAGATCGAGGCGCTCCGGCTAGCGGCCTCGGACCTGAGCTGCTCGACCACCCGGGGGTCATGGAAGCGAACGGACACTGGATGCGACATGACTACATCGTAGTCATTTGACGCTGTGGGGTGTGCGTCACACTCGGGACGTCGGACCGGAACGACTGCCGTCTCCTTCGTACTTGCAGCGCCGAACGGCAAGTCGGGTGCGCCGATCTTGACCTGGGCCACCACTCCGAGACCGCTCGGGCAAGTCGACGATCTGCAATCAGACCCAGATAGTGTATTGCATTACTCCTGTTGTGTATGACATAATAGCGGTGTGGAATCGAAGCCAATCCGGTTCACCCGGGGGAGCCGCAAGCACCGGATAGGGCGCGCCAGCGCTTGGCACGTCATCGATACCGTCACACCCGACGTCGACGTCGACCACGTCACGGGGGCCGTCATCACGAGGTGGGTCGGCGACGACGAACGAGGCAGGGAGCTGGAGATCATCGCCATCGAGCGCCCTGCCTGTCAGCTCGTCATTCACGTGATGCCCACTCAATACCGGAGGAACTCATGACCCAGCGCAAGCCCACTCCCATCGGGCCCGACGTCGACCTCGAGGCCGAGGACATCCGGCTGCCCGACGGCAGTCGCCTGACTGAAGCCAAGGCGGCCGAGATCGTCGAGCGAGTCCATGGCCGGCATCCCGGCCGGCCATCGGTAAGCGGCGATCGGGAGCGCACTCCGGTCATGACCGTGCGCGTCACCCGCGCCGCAAGGGCCGCCCTCGAAGAGATCGCTTCAGCCCAGGGCCGCCGGCTGGCCGACGTCAGCCGGGACGCACTCGACGAGTACATCCGCCGCCACGCCAGCTGATCAAAGGGAACGGTCGAATGCCCGCAACCTGTGGCCCGTCCGCGTCACGGCCGGTCGGCTTGCGGTCCGCTGAGTCGCACGACCGAACATGCGAGTCCGTGGGGCACAGGCGGCTAGCTTACCGGTCGAACGGTGGGTAGCCCAGGTCGTCGAATCGAGCGACGGATGCATCTGGGCCTGCTCCGAGCAGCCGGTCAGACCGATCACCGAGTCAGCGTTACCGCGCGCCCCGCTGAGCACGGAACGCCGGGCCATAAAACGACCGTCGTCGTCGCGGCGGCGCAGAACGGTACGTCGGGGCGCGGCTGATACCCGCGTCACCGGTCACGTCGGAGCGGACGTTCGGGCGCGGGATTCGACGATCCGGATCCATCGATGTGGGAGGCTTGCGTCGCATGACAGCAAGGATTTCGCATTCCGTTCGCCTGGTGCTTTCTCTGGGAATCGTCATCTTCTGTGCTGCCTGCTCGTCGGCATCCACCTCATCGTCGACCACCACTTCGCCGAAGCCGTCGAACACGACTCGTCCCGTCACAGCAGCCGCCTGCGCCGAGAACCAGTTGACGGGGACGGTTGCCTTCAACGCGACCGGCACGGAGCTCGGAGCTATCAGACTCTCGAACGAGACGAGCCACTCATGTTCGCTGGCAGGGCAGCCAACGGTCACCGTCCTCGCCGGGAATGGGACACCCCTTGCCCTTACAGAATCGACCTACCATCGCGCCCCGGACTGGCCACCTCCAACGAGTCCCGTCGTGCTCTCGCCATCCGGAGCATTGCCACAAGCGATTGTCGGACTCGATTGGATCTGGTGCGGACCAGCACCGGGCGAATTGCAGTTTCAGGTCCGCTTCTCGGGCTGGCCTTCCCCTCTTGTCGTTACTCCCTCTTCCGTCTCACCCCTTGGGTTCTCTCCCGCCAGTTGCTCGAGCTCGGGGCTTGGTTCGCTTTTCGCCGTGGACTATGTGCGCGGTGTTGGACCGAACGGCGTCATTGGGCCCTCTTGAGGCTGTTTGGCGGTCCCCGTACAGAACATCGATGCGAGCTTGGAGGAGCTGACAACCCTGCCCGCGGTCGGCGATCCGGGTGCCCGAAACCTGGGACGCGACCTTCAGGGAATCGTCGATGTCAGATCTTGACGATGGTGACGGCAGCGTCACCAGCCACTCGCCGCATGTCTTCGGGGTCACTCGTCAGGACGGTGATGCGATCGGCTGGTGCCGATTGGATGACGGCACCGAGGTGCGCGTCGGGAACCGAGACCCCGGTGTCGTTTCGGATCACCGCCGCAACGTTGGCGGCTGCCGGGTCGAGGGACACGTCCGTAATTCGCAGTCCGTTTGTGAACGACCATGACGGTGCGGTGCGGTCCCACCCTGCCTCGACCCGGACAGCGGTCGGTACAGCCAGCCCTATTTCGGTGGCACGTTGCTTGCGGTTCGCGACAACCTGGGCGTGACTCAAGACCCTGCGGTGCTTGGGATGCATCGGATCGGAGAGCGCTTGGACGGCCTCATTGTCGAGCAGGACGAGCTGGCTCATGCCGCAGAGGCCCTCCTCGCTTCGGCCCACAGCAGGACCTCTTCAGCGGACGCATCAGGATGTCTCTCGACGATCTCGACGGCGGCCCTTCGGAGAAGCTCCGGTTCGCTCGCTAGCGGATTCCCGTCGATCTCAGCTGCCGCGACGGCGAGATCCCCGAGGTCCGGTCGGGCCTCGGGGTGGCGTTGGTAGTGACCGTCGAGAATGGCCTGCATCACGATTGCCTCGAGCGTTGTTCGCAGCGCCCTCGCGGTCAGCGCGGTGGACGAGGGCGCCACCCCGAGCTCTTTGACCGCGAGCGCAGCTGCGTCCCTGAGCGCCATTGGGATCCTCATGGACGTATTCGCCGTGTCGTGAACGGGGCTCTCGAGGAGTTGGCTGATGAGTTCGATCGGGTCCGGTCTCCTCACGTCCAAAGTGTACCACGTTACCGTGGTACGAACCGGCAGGTGAGCTCATCACGGCAACTCGAGGTTATTCCCGGTCGTCTGTCTGGCTCTGGTCGCACCGTATTGGACACCAGGATCCATAGGTCGCCCGGTCAAGGTCGATCGCCGCCGCGTGGTCGACGCCATCTTCTACGTGACGGCGACGGGCTGTCAGTGGCGTGCATTGCCCTCGAGCTATCCGAACTGGAACACGGTCCACCGCTACCACCTCGAGTGGTCGAGAAACGGCACCTGGGAACGCATCGCCGAGCGGCTGGCCGTGGCGGTGCGCACAAAGGAGGGTCGTGAAGGTGAACCCTCAGCGGGCGTCGTCGATGCCCGCTCGGTACGCGCGTCGTCCACGGTAAGCAAGAAAACCAAGGGATATGACGCCGGAAAGAAGATCAACGGCCGCAAGACCTTCGGCATCGTCGACACCCTCGGACTCCTCATGGCAGTGGTCGTCGTGGCAGCGAGCATGTCGGACAACGTCGGTGGGATCACGGTCTCGGACCGTGGCCAGGGCGATGAAGCGAGCCCGGGCTCGGATCAGGTTCCTCACCAGCCGGCACATGGCGTGCCTTGAGCTGGAGTCCACGGTGGGCGCCCTCAACCGCTTCTTGCGGGGCTGGGGTGCGTACTTCCGCCACGGGAACTCCGGCGCCAAGTTCAGCCAGATGGACTCCTACGTCCACCTGCGGCTGGCCCGCTTGGAGATGGTGCGCCATGGACGCCGGGGTTGGGGCTGGTCCACCTGGTATCGCAAGGAGTGGCTCCGTGCCATCGGGGTCTATCGTCTGACGGGAACCGTCCGGTGGGGAGCGGCGCATGCCGCTCGGTGAATGACGTCGGTGAGCCGTGTGCGAGAGAACCGCATGCACGGTTCGATGGGGGGGAGCTGGAAAAGGAGCAGCCCGGCTGTGGAGACCGGCGGCTTGCGGGGTCACCGTGAGCCCATCGTCCCCCGGCCCAGCCGGATCACTGCCACCTCGCCAGCTCCCTACCCGACTTTCCTCGATCCAACCAGGGTTCCGGCCCCCGCGCTCTCGTGCCACGGCTGGATCAGGGCCGACGCTGGTACTTGCTGGCGACGTACTCGTCGACCCAGGCCCGGGTGCTCCGCCATCGGCCGTCTGGTCCCTTCTGTCCCCTGAGGCGCCCCCGCTCGATGGCAGCGCGAAGCGTGAACACACCCCGGGGCAGGGGGCGGACGTGGGCTCGTACCACCCGCTCGCAGAGTGGCCGCTCACTGCCGCCGACCAGACCAACCTGTGCCAATCGGCGACCGTCACGATCTCCGCGACGGTGGCGGGGACCACGACGTGCATCGCCCCCGTCGAGACCGCCGGGACGGCCTGCCCCTCCGCCACCGCCGGCATGGCGCTCACCGATCTGCAAGCGGCCCCGGCGAGCACCCCCGCCGACCTCCCTGCGGGCGCCACGGCGTCGCTCGGCCTGGCCGTCGCCGACGGCGCCTCCGTGCCGGCCTCGCTCGTCGGGGCCGACGTCATCGCGGATGTGGCCGTTACCGCCGTCGCCGGCAGCTGGCAGGCACGGGCTCACGGCCCCGACAGTGAGACCCAGCTGTGAGCAGGACCGGGGCCCACGCCCGCGCCAGTCGGCGCCGGTCCGGTCGGTCGCTGGGTCGGACCTTTCTCTCCGGCGCAACAGCATTGGGGCTCGGCGCCCTCCTCGTCGCAGTTGGATGGCTCGCTGCCTCCGGTTGGCGTCTGACCATCGTCTCGACACCCTCGATGAGCCCTACTGTTCCCGTCGGCGCGCTCGTCGTCATCAGACCGCTCGTCTCGCCCGCGCACGCCGGGCAGATGATCGTCTTCCACCCGCCCGGCGACAGCCACACCTACATCCACCGCATTGTCGCGGTTGGGCCTGGTCCCACCTACCGCACCAAGGGCGACAACGATCCCCGGGCCGACCCCTGGACCGTCCCGGCCGAGGACGTCATCGGTCGTGCCGCCACGGTCGTTCCCGACCTCGGCTGGCTTCTGCGGGCAGGTCCGGTCGTTGCCGGTGCCGTGGCTGCGGCGGTGATCATCGGGCTCCTCATTCCGCGGTGGCGGCGCTGGGCCTACCTCGACGCGGTCTGCGCCGCCCTGTTGCTCATCTCGCTACGCCTGCATCCCTTCGTGCGTTGGCAGCTCGTAACGCTCACCCGCAGTGCAAACCGGACCCATGCGTGGCTGTTCAACACCGGTATCCTCCCCATCCAACTGCGGGCCCGGCCCGGTGACACCAGCGTCGTCGCTTCCGGCCATTCCGCCAACCTGGCCGGCCCGGTCGACCAGCACCTCACCATCGCAGGGACGGCTCACCTTGCCCCCCTGGCAGTGGACACCGATAGCCCTCGTCTGCGCCGCCCCGCTCATCGCCGCGGTGATCATCGCCTGGGGCCGTGAGCGGCACGCACGGCGGCCCAACAGCAGAGACCGCCCTCCGGTATCATCTGCCACCTGCAACGCCGGAACGTCGCCGAGCGAACTTCGGGCATCCTCGGGCACCGAGTCCGTCGCCAGTTTGCGCTCGGCCTCGCAGGCGTCGGCGTTCTCATGACCAGCCTGCTGGTCCCGCCCGCCTCCTCGGGGGCTGCCTCGGGGGCGTCCTCGGGCGCAGTGGTGCGGGTGAGCGGCGGCCCGACGGGCACGTACCTGGTGCCGTCGGGGATCCACAAGATCAAGCACGTCATCGTCGTCATGCAGGAGAACCGGTCGTTCGACTCCTATTTCGGAACCTTCCCGGGAGCGGATGGCCTCCCGATGAGCAACGGGGTGCCGGCGGCGTGCGTGCCCAACCCGGCCGGGGGCTGCACCCGGCCCTACCACGACACTGCCGATGTGAACGGCGGCGGCCCGCACGGCGTGGCCAATGCCATAGCGGACGTGAACGGCGGCAAGATGGACGGGTTCGTCAAGGAGCGCACGACGGGCCGCCGT
This sequence comes from Acidimicrobiales bacterium, assembly GCA_035532415.1. Classification (GTDB taxonomy): domain Bacteria; phylum Actinomycetota; class Acidimicrobiia; order Acidimicrobiales; family RAAP-2; genus DATKRB01. The sequence goes on from DATKRB010000005.1 coordinate 14,746, forward strand.
CGCTGCAGGAACCGCAATGACCCCGCGTGCAGTCTGGGGGCCACGCCCGACGTGATGGGCTACCACACCGCGGCAGAGATCCCCGACTACTGGACGTACGCCCAGGACTTCGTCCTCGACGACCACATGTTCGAGCCGGTCGAATCCTGGTCCCTGCCCGACCACCTGTACACGGTGTCGGCCTGGTCGGCCAGGTGCAGGACACGTTCCCCGAGCAGCTGTGTCAACGACATCGTCGGCCCCTACGGGGTGGGGCAGTTCGGACGGGCCGTGAACCAGGAGCTGGCCACCGGCAAGACGTCGATCGACCTGGCGTGGACCGACGTCACCTGGCTGCTGTACGCCCACCACGTCAGCTGGGCGTACTACGTCCAGACCGGCACCCAGCCCGACTGCGCCAACAACGCCGCCGTGACCTGCCCCTCGGTCCTGCAGAGCTACCGCACGCCAGGGATCTGGAACCCCTTGCCGCTCTTCGGCGACGTGCAGAAGGACCACCAGCTCCACAACATCGAGCCCCTCCGCTCCTACTTCGGTGCGGCCCAGGCGGGTCGGCTGCCCGCGGTCAGCTGGATCACCCCGTCGGGGCCCAACAGCGAGCACCCGCCGGCCAGCGTCCATCAGGGGCAGGCCTACGTCACGTCGATCGTCAATGCGGCGATGAAGAGCCCCGACTGGAGCTCGACCGCCATCTTCCTCGCGTGGGACGACTGGGGCGGCTTTTACGACCACGTCGTGCCCCCGAAGGTCGACCAGAACGGCTACGGGCTGCGCGTGCCGGCGATCGTCATCTCCCCCTACGCCAAGCAGGGCTACATCGACCATCAGACCCTCAGCAGCGACGCCTACCTGAAGTTCATCGAGGACGACTTCCTCGGTGGTGCCAGGCTCAACCCGAAGACCGACGGCCGCCCCGACCCCAGACCGGACGTGCGGGAGAACCAGCCCAAGCTCGGCAACATGGTGCAGGACTTCAACTTCGACCAGCCACCCCGGGCGCCGGTGCTCCTGCCCACCAACCCGCCCACCGACTCTCCCACCATCCCCCTCTCCTTCTCCGGCAAGCCCCCGTGCCAGGGGTGCACCTCACCACCCACCGGGTAGCCGGCCGGTCCCGGGGGCGGAGACCGCGGATCCCTGCGATGGTGGGTGGGTTCGCGCCGCCGGGACCTGACGGGATTCACGGGCGTACGGTCGCCGACACCCCGAGGGTCGAACCCGTGGAGTCGAGCGCTGCCACCGCAACGTAGGCGGCGGGACCGCTGACGGGGATCGCGGTCTCGAACCCCGACCGGGGCGTGGAGGAGCCGGGCTGCAGCCCGTCCGCGGTCGGTCCCGTGAGCAGCCGCCAGCCCGCCACCTCGGTGGCGCCGTTCCAGCTGGCATAGGCGGTCAGCGAGCTGCCCGAGGGGCGCGCGACGGCCAGTGCCGGTCTGCCGGGGGGCCGGCCGACCCAGGGGGAGCGGAAGGCGCGGTAGGACTGGGACTTACCGGCGAAGTGGGCGTCGTAAAGGAGCCGCCTGTCGGCGCTGAACTCCGAAAAGTACGGCTCGGCCCCCCAGCCGATGAAGACGTTGCCCCCGGGAAGCACTTCGACGCTGCCCTGGCTGCCTGCCAGGAGGGGTGAGGGGTGCCGGTACTGGCGGTCGAGCCGGGCCGTCATGGCCGAGTCGTCGAGGCGCAGGACCAACCCGCGGGACTGGGAGCCCACCCGGGGAGCATCCTCGTCGTCGAACAGGGTGATGGACCCGTCGTCCTGCCGGTTGGCGTCGTGCTGCCAGGCGAACACGGTCGCCGGTCCCATGGCGTAGTCGGTCTTCTTGCCGCCGAGTCGCCAGTACACCGCCCCGGTCCGGCGGTCGACCTTGTAGACGGCCCACGTGTTGCGGGCCGATACCAGCAGGTTCCCATCCGTGTCGAGGTTGATCGAGTTGATGTGGAAGAAGTCGAACGGGACGCCGGCCTCGGGTTTGGCGTGGGACTCGGTGAGGGCGACGTGGTCGCTGGCGCGCCACTCGAAGAGCACCTGGCCGGTGGCGATGTCGATCTCCTGAAGCAGCGAGTCGAGGAGGGTTCCCCGCCTGGGTCCGCCCACCGCCGACAGGTCGGCCTGGTGGGGCGAGAAGATCGTGATCAGCGCCGTCCCCTCGGGCGTGACGGTGAGCTCATGCAGGTCGGCGGACAACCCACCGCCCGCCCGCACCCGGGTGATCTCGGAGTAGGTGGCATCGGCGAGGACGCCCTCACCCGATCCGTGACCGGTATGGGAGACCGTGCCCTCCCACCACGTCAGGACCGGCTCGCCCCGGTACTGCTGGACCCGCAGGTCCGTGGCGGTCTTGCCCTTGACGGTCTGATACCACACGGGCCGGCCGTCGTTGTCGAGGATGAGGGGTCCTCCGACCGTGACGAAGATCAGCCCCGGTGCCAGATCGGTCGATCTCGTGGTCACCGCGACCGGCGGAGGGTTGAGGTCGGGGCGGGAGCGAAAGCGCGTCCCCGGTGCTGCCTTCCCCGCGGATGCCGTTCCCGCGGAGGTCCCGCAAGCGGCGGCGCCCAGTGTCAGTGCGCCGAGGCCGGCCGCCTGCAGGAACTGCCGCCTGCTCCACGAGGGCCGGCCGGCCACACCACCGATCGGGCGCATATCGTGAGCATGGGCTCCCCGAGCCCGGCGGGACAGGGTCCTTCGGCTCTGTTCCCTCACCTGCCGGCAAGGGCCGGTCAGGCATTCGGGCAGGATCCCGACGTGACCCCGACGCTCACGGTCCCTCCCGTGGGCCCGTTGACCACTTTGAGGAGCTCGCTTCCCGACTTGGAGACCACGGTGCCGCCGGAGGCTCGGGCGCAGTAGCCGCCGGGGTAGTGGACCTGGGTCGGCACGAAGATCACGGTCGGTGCACGGATCGAGCGGTCCGGTACGTACGCGAGATGAAAGGCACCGGTGACCGGATCGAACGACAGCGAGGTCGGTTGCCCGGCGATCGCCTGGGGGTAGGTGCGGGCCAGCACGCGGGCCGTCGACCGGAGCTGTCCGCCGTCGGTGACCAGTGCCTCGGCCGCACTGCCGGTGGGGTCCTGGTAGTACTTCCAGGACCAGTAGGCCCAGCCGACGAGAGACTTGTCCGCATCCTTCGTGAGCCGGTCGAGCAACGCCGCGTTGGACGTGGCTCCGAACTCGCTCACGAACCACGCCGGACCCTTGGGCTGGGCGGGTGAGCCGAGGTCGGTCCGGTCCTCCGATCGCCGCTGGAGCGAGCGGGCTTCCTGGGCGGCACAGGCCGCGATGTCCGTCGGGTTCCCCGTCTTGCCGCTCCGTTGGCCGCAATAGACGTGCACGTTGAACACGAGGTTCGCGAAGTTCATGGGTCCGACGAAGTTCGGGTAACCCCGGCTTCCGAAGATGTCGGGCTCGTAGAAGATCAGGCGGTCGGGATCACCAGCACGGATCTGCGGGATGACGCCGAGAGCCGGATCCCCCGGGGGACAGGTGATGGCCGGGGCGCCGTGAGCCGGCGCTCCGACGAGAGCCGTGCCGGTGTAGAAGCACTGCAACTGGCCGTCGAACTGCTCGTCCCCACTGGTCACGAGGGAGGTCGAGAACGGCTCGTTGAACGGGTCGTAGCCGAGGACCCACGGATTCCCTCGGAAGTACGTTGCGACCGCCGCCCATACCCGGTCGTACTCTCCCTGAAGGTCACCGACGACGTCGTTCGTCCAGAAGTGGCGGTACGCGGCACCGGCCGCGGCGGTCGCGTAGTTCTGGGACCACCGCCCCGGAGGATCGGTGTTGGGCAGGCCGTCGGTGCACACCGCCCAGTTCGGCGCCCCCTCCCCGTCGAACATCTCGTTGTAGACGTCCTGGTGCATGTCGAGCAGCGTGTAGATGTGGAAACGTCCCAACAGGTCGATGGTCCGGCTGAGCTTGCCGAGATAGTCGTCGAGCACCGCCTGGTCGAACTGGCCGGGGTCGTGGGGTGTGCCCTTCGTGCAGATGGCCGGGTCATTGGCCGGAGCGGTCCCCGGTTCGAGGCCTTTCCACGTCATCCCCAACCGGACGACGTCAAATCCGAGCCGGGCCATGAGCGAGGCATCGGCGGCGGTGAAGTTCCACGCCTTGCCAGGTGCCGGGTACAGCTCGTACGGAGGGAGCTTGTACACGGCGTTGACGCCATGAAAGAACACCACCCGCCCGTGCTGGTCGTACAGATACGGGCCGCCCGGCGAGCGGATCGGCCCTCGGAGCGCCGAGGCGTCAACGGCGCTCGGCGGGTACCGGATCGCCGACCCGAGGTTCGGTAGGGTCCCGATCGACGAGCTGGAGCAGCCCGCCATGGTGATCACGACCGTGGTCAGCAGGCCCGCGAGAAGACCGACAGGTCGCCTGCCGATTGGCCTGCCGGGCGATTCAGGGGTCCTGCGTCCGAGAGGACCGAGTGGCATCACGGGTCGCAAGCTACGCCGTGGAATCGGCCCGGACACAGGGCCAGAGGTCACTAATCGGGGGTCGAGGTCCCCGACGATCGAGATGCCCCTCCCCGAGGCGGGCATTCCACCCCGGCCATCCGGATGAAGTCGCAGAACGTCTCTCTTGCGACCATCCAGACCTTCGCGACGAGGACCGCTCTTCCGATGCGGTCCGCGAGGCGGGTGTCGAACCCGCCACTGACCTCGACGGTGTAGGAGACCCGCGCCTCGTGGTCGTTCACGAATTGGATGGCGTCCACCGTGACCGTCGAAGTGACCGGGCCGCTTGCGCCGAACCGATCGCCCGCCTGGGTGAGACACGGTCCGAGGCTCGAGCCGTCTTCCACCGTTGGAACCGCAACGAGTGTCTCGTCGGGTGTGAGCATGCCGGCGAAGGCCTCGCCGATCCGGGCGCGGGCAGTGTCCTCGTCCTCGGGGGGCGGACCCGTCGGGCCCGCACGGGGCGGTCCGCGGTGCGGGACCGACGCCAGCGGCCGTCCTGTCCGGGGCGCCGGCTCGTCGTCCTGTCGGAGGGCACGCAGAGCGGCCGCCTGCTCGGCGGTGATGCCCTTGCCTCGCTGGTCGACGGCTTCATGCGCGCTCAGGCCGGCGCCGATCCAGTCGGCGACCTCGTCGAAGGGGATGCCTGCTCGCCACCATTCCCTGATCACCTCGCCGGGCGATCGTCCCTGGGCCGCCAGGCGCCCGGCCTCGGGCGGGGCCAACCCCAGGTCGTGCCAGGTGTACGCGTCGTACGCCTCGATGCCCTGGGCGGCCCACGCGAGCGCGTCGTCGTCGAACCACTGGTTCTGCATGTAGCCGTGCACGAGGCGAGGGTCGATGCCTGCCGCCCGAAACCGCTGGAACAGATCGCGCGGTCCGCCGGGGCCGAAGGAGGACAGCACGGCACCTGACGAGCCCGAGGGGAACCCGCTCGTGCTCGTCAGGCCCGCGAACCGGCCGGTCTGAGCCTGGTTGTACGCCTGCTCGGGCGCGACGCCCTTCCGCCTCTCCGTGCGGGCCGTCGTCAGGTCGAAGCCGAGCTCGTGCCAGCGCACGGCCTCGGTCGCCTCTATCCCGGCGTCGTACCAGGCCCGCACCGAGTGGGGGGTGACCCCCGCGGTCGACCACTGTGCGGCGCGGAGCCCGTCGCCGACGCCCGCGGAGAGCCACGCTCGAGCCCGAGCGATCGGGATCCGCCATCGGCGCCAAACCTCGGCCTCCTCGGCGCCGAAACCGGTGGCGACCCAGTCGGCGAGCTCCTCGGGGTCGCCGTCGTCGGGTCCGTCGCCGCCGCCGCCGTCGGGTTCGGGATCGTCGAGTCCGGTGCGCACTACCAGGTCCTCCCAGGCCGACCGCTCACTGCGCCGGTCCCGGCCCGATCGGTACCGCCCTCGCCCACTCGGGAACCGACCCGGTGGGGTCCATCAATCCGACGACGACTCGAATGCCACGCGGTGGGGTAGCCGGCCATGGGGTGTGCCCGTCGGTCAGCACGACGATCACGTCGGGCCGTGGCCGCAGCCCGGAGGCGCCGGCCAGGCCCGCACCCATGTCGGTCCCACCGCCACCGAGGAGCCGGACGTCCTCGGCCTTCAGCACCCGCTGCGCTTCGAAGGCCTGGGCGTCACAGCAGACGATCCGCAGGTGCCGGCGACCGACTCCAAGGCTGCGCAGTACTCCTGCGACCTCGGCGAGGGATTGGGCGAGCAGTCGGTCATGCATGCTCCCCGACGTGTCGAGGACCATCGCCACCTTCGGGAGGGGCCGGCGCAGACTGGGGAGGATGACGTCCCCGGCCACCGACGAGCGTCGCGATGGCTTCCGGTAGCTGAAGTCGACCCGCCCCGCCACGTCGGTGACACCCCGGCGGACGGCGGAGGCCAGCAGGCGCTGCCAGCTGACAGACGGCTCGAGGATGTCGTCGGCCCAGCGCTGCCAGCCTGCCGGAGTGCTCCCGAACTTGCGATGGTGTTCCCTGATCCGGCGGGCCACGTCGCGGTGGAGGAGCCGGCGCCCGGTGTCGTCGAGGCCACCGTCACCGCCGTTGCCGTCCCACGGTCGCCGCCATCCGTCGCAGCCGCTCCCGCAGTCGGCGGCTCCGGTCCGGCCCTCCGACGAGCCGCCCAACAGGTCCCAGTACTCCTCCGCCGTCAGGGAATCGGGCAGTCCCAGGCCGTGGGGGGTGACCGCGGACTCGGGGTGTGCGGCGTCGCCGGCCACCAGGTCGTCGTCGATCTCGGCGTCCGCCGCCAGGTTCCAGCGCCGGAGGTCCGCGCTGCGCTCGGTCGACGGTGACCCGGTTCGCCCCGTACCGGCCGCCGGCGACCGGTCGGCGTGGTGGCGGAGGAGGTGGCTCACCTGGTGGACGAGCCAGAAGCCGATGGTCGCAACGTCGAGCGCGCCGATCACCTCCGGATCGAGATACACGTGCCACTCGTTGTCGACCGGTAGCGCACTCAGGTCGAGGCGCCGGGTATCCGGGTCTTGGGTCTGGTCCACGACCACCGGCTCCAGAGCCAGCAGTGCGCTGGCCAGGTAGGGGACCTGGTGCGCCGCCCACACCCGGGCGCCGGCCCAACGCCGCCGCTGCTCGGGGTCGAGCCGGTCAATCGGGCCGAGGATCACCGTGCCCCTCGGTCCGCATGAGACCGGCGGCCCGCAGCACCGGTGCCATCTGGAGCAGCCCCGCGGGCAGCTCGGCACCGGCCGGCCGGGCCCCGGCCAGAGCCCGCGCCGCCAGGGCGGCGACGTCCGGGGCGCGATCGGCCACCCTGGCGACCACTCTCCATGCCGCCGACCACGAGGCAGCGTCCCCGTGGGCGATGGCCACGGCGGCGACCGCGGTCAACACCGCGAAGGCCCGGTCGCTGCGCTCGGGGAGGTCGAACCCGTCCGGGTCGGCCAGGACCTGCTCGGGGTCGGGCAGGTCCATGTTGGCCAACCAGGAGAGGAACTCGATCCCGGCACCCTCTCCCACCGCGCCGAGGACGAGCAGTGTCCGGGCGTCCTCGGACGCCCCGACCGCCTCGCACATCGCCACCAGCCTGGCCACCGATTCCCAGCTGCGGGGGCTGGGCCATCCCCGGCTCGCCTGGCCGGCCGCCGAGGGGACGTCGAGGACGAGGGTCGGGCGCACCTGAAGGAAGGCCCCGACGGCGGCCCGGCCGGCGAGGGCCTGCGCGTCGGTCGGCGAGGCTCCGTCGAAGGGTCGTGGCGCCGCGAACCCCATCACCAGACCTTGGGACACGGCCTTGGCGTCGACCGGCCAGTCGAGGTGGACCAGGCGGTTGGCCAGCGGCGGGGAGAGCTCCCAGCCTTCGGCGGCCTCCTCCGGCGGGTTGGCGGCGGCGACGACCCGGATGCCATCGGGCAGCACCAGGTCGCCGACGACCCGTTCGAGCACCACCCGGAGCATCGCCGCCTGAACGGCCGGGGGTGCGGTCGTCAGCTCGTCGAGGAACAGAAGGCCCTGCTCGGCCGCGGCCAACCGTCTCGCCCACAACGGGGGCGCCATCTGGACCGCCCCGTCGACGACGATCGGCAGGCCGGCGAAATCCGCCGGCTCACGGATGGACCCGATGACGACCTCGGTCGGCCACCCGAGAGCCTCGCCCAGGGCGCGCACGACCGACGTCTTGCCGGTCCCCGGGCTTCCCCACAGGAGCACCGGGACCCCGGCCCGAACGGACACGGACAGCGCCTCTCCAACCGAGCTGGCGTCGATCGCTCTCACCTCCGCCCACATTCTCCCAGATCAGGGCCATACGCCGCCGAGCAGAGCGGTAGGCAGCGCGGCATGCGACCGTCGGCGGACGCGATGGCGGATCCGCGGCTGTGGCACACCCCCGTGTCAGGCTCCGTTCATGGACCCATCACCTTCGTGGCCCGACGGAGAGCTCCTCGGTTTCGATCTCGAGACGACGGGAGTTGACCCGACGGCCGATCGGCCGGTCTCCTTCGCCCTGGTGACGGTGAAGGGCGGAGCGGTGGTGCGGCGGGAGTCCTCCCTGGTCGACCCCGGCGGCGTCATCCCTGCCGCGGCCACGGCGGTGCACGGGATCACGACCGAGCGGGCGAGGCACGAGGGAATGGCCCGGGCCGACGCGGTGAACCTGATGGTGGACGCGTTGGTCGACGCCGGCCGGCGCGGGGTCCCGGTGGTGGGCATGAAGCTCGACTTCGACCTGACGATGCTCGACGTGCAGTGCCGGTCGATGAGCGGCGCCGGCCTCGCCGAACGCGGATGGACCGGGCCGGTGCTGGACGGGCTCGTGCTCGACCGCCGTTACGACCGGTACCGCAAGGGCCGCCGGACCCTCGGCGACCTCTGCGCGCACTACGCAGTGATGGTGGAGCAGGCACACGACGCGGCGTGCGACGCCGAGGCGGCGATCGGTGTCCTGCGTGCCATGTGCCAGCGGTTTCCGGAGCTGTGCGAGACGCCCCTGGTCGAGCTGCACTGGTCCCAGGTGGAGTGGCACCGGGAGTGGGCCGAGTCGTTCGATCGATGGCGTCGGGACCAGAACCTGACCCCGCTCCATCCCCGGGAGTTCCACTGGCCGATCGGCCTGGCGGGGGCAGCCTGAGCAGGCAGAGCAGGCAGAGCGCTCGCGCCGCGTGCCCGGCCGATCGGCGCGAGGATGCCGGGCGTGCGCGCGTGGCAGGTGACGACGCCGGCCCCGATCGAGCAGGGGCCGCTTCAGCTGGTGGATCGCCCGAGGCCCGAGCCCGGTCCCGGCCAGGTCCTGGTCCGGGTCTCGACGTGCGGCGTCTGTCGGACGGACCTCCACGTGGTGGAGGGGGACCTTCCGGTTCATCGGGAGCATGTGACGCCGGGACACGAGGTGGTCGGGATCGTCGAAGTCCAGGGGTCCGGTGCCCGGCGCTTCGCCACGGGGGATCGGGTCGGGGTGGCCTGGCTCGCCTCCACCTGTGGCGCCTGCCGGTACTGCCGGCGGGGAGCCGAGAACCTCTGCCCGTCCGCTTCGTTCACCGGGTGGGACCACGACGGCGGGTATGCCGAGTCGGTGGTGGTGGACGAGCGCTTCGCCTACCGCCTCCCCGACGATCTCTCCGATGACCAGGCCGCACCGTTGCTGTGTGCCGGGATCATCGGGTACCGCGCCCTGCGCCTCACCGGGCTTCCCCACGGCGGGCGGCTCGGCATTTACGGCTTCGGGGGATCGGCCCACATCGCCGCGCAGATCGCGCTCGCCGAGGGAGCGGAGGTCTTCGTCGCAACCCGCTCGGAGGAGGCACGGAAGCTGGCCCGGTCCCTCGGCGCGACCTGGGTGGGTGAGTCGTCGGCCGAGCCACCGGTCCGGCTCGACGGCTCCATCCTCTTCGCCCCCGCCGGCGAGCTCGTGCCGGTGGCCCTGGCGGCGCTCGACCGAGGGGGAGTGCTGGCGATCGCCGGGATCCACCTGAGCGACGTGCCCGGGCTCGACTACCAGGACCACCTCTTTGAGGAGCGGGTGCTCCGCAGCGTGACCGCCAACACCCGGACCGACGGGGAGGAGCTCTTGCGGTTGGCACCCCGATTGGGCGTCGTGGCCACGACCACCGCGTACCCGCTCGACGAGGCCGACGTCGCGTTGGCGGACCTCGCTCACGACCGGGTCAACGGAGCGGCCGTCCTCCGCGTCGGTTAGTGCATCGGTCGCTCGTGCCCACCGACCGGGACCGATGGAGCTCTCCGGGGGCGTTCTCCCCGGATGGCCCTCCCCAGGAACCCGGGGCCGTGATGGAGCAGCGGGGTAGTGGTCAGTCAGAAAACTGACCCATTACCAGCAGCGGCCCCTCGGGGCCCGGATGCTAGGGTCGGGGGCTCGGGCCGTTGGCGCAGTTGGTAGCGCACTTGCATGACGCGCAAGGGGTCACAGGTTCGAGTCCTGTACGGCCCACACAGAGGTCTTCACGTTTGGACCTCACCCATCTTCACGTTTGGTTGTAGCAGGGGGTTGTGTCGCGCCCTCGGGCTGGCCGGGAGCGGTCGATACCCCTCTCGGCGCCTGCCTGGACGCGTCAGGTCATCAGTTGGCGAAGGACGCGGGCGCGACTCGGCTCAGGGTGGCGCGTTGGCGGCGCCGCCGATGAGTTCGGCGATGCCCTTGCGTCGCCGGCGCCGGGTCCGTGGCCCGAGCCCTTGGACCGTTCGGTGCTCGTCGTCAGCCTGGCGGGCGGCGAAGGAGACCAGCACCCGCTGGTTGCGCACGACGAGGACGCAGGTGAGCATGAGCGTCATCGGCACCAGGCCCATGAGGCGGCACCAACCGCGTCCGATGTCGTTGGAGGCCGGGTCCTTGATCGTCGAGTTGGCCCGCTCGGCCGCCGAGCGCCGTCCGTAGGAGCGGCGGTGGGCGGCGGAGGGGTAGGGGTGCTTCTGTCGGGTCTTGGCGTTGACCGACGGCGGGACGGTGATGGTCACCTGGGTGCAACAGGTCGGCGGGTGCTCGGGCGGGGCGAGGATCTCGGGACGGTCGAAGGGCTGCGCCATCGAGCCCTGGCGCCGTGGGCAGCGGAGCTTGCCCGCCGCCGCCGGGCACATGACCCGGTGGTAGCCGTCGTGGTCGTCGCCGGTGACGACCGCGAACCGGTAGCGGTCCAGCTCGGCGCTCCTGGCGTCGTGGGCGCTGATTTGCTCCGCGCACGCCCCCCGGGCCAACGGCTCGATGGCGAAGAGGGCCGGTGGCGTCTGTGGGCAGTAGAGGTTGCCGTTGAAACAGATCGCCCCTTCGAAGGTGCCCTGGGTGCCGCGGTCATGAGGGTGCAGGTCCATGACGACCTCGGCCCCGATGGCCCGTAACGGCAGGGCCCAGTGCTCGGGCACGCGGTGCGAGTAGCCCGAGTCGGCCAGCACATCGGAGAGGGTGACCCCCGAGCCCACCAGATCGGTGAGGACCGGGACGAAGGCGGGCACCGGATCGACGGAGCAACTGGTGAGGAGCATGCGCCGCACGAGCTCTGGGACCGCCGCGCCGCGCTCTTCGGCCACCATGGTGGCGAGCCCGAGGTGGGAGCCGTAGAAGAGCTCGTCGCGCTGACCCGGGCCGTCGCCGCGCCGGTGCCCCCAGGAGGCCTCGGGGTCTTGGGTGGGTCCGCCCTCTTCAACGGGCGGCCGGGCGAAGGACTCGACGTCGGTCCAGTCGACGGCGAGCGCACGCGTCGACGCTTTGTGCTCGGCCGGGATCGACGCTTCGAGGAGGTCATCGACCAGGCGCTGGACCGCCGCGGCGGGCTCGCCCTCGGGGCACTCGTTGGTCATGACGCCCACGAAGAGGTCCCACGTGCGCTCCACCTGGCGATACGTGAGGAGGTGCGGTCCGTTCTTCCACTCGACGACAACCCCCAAGCGCCGGCGCTCGTCCTCGCAGAGGCCCACCAAGGCGCCGTGCACCCGGGTGAGGTGGGCCGGTCGGCCGTCGGCGAGGGCGAGGAGGATGCCGAGGAGGAGGATCCGCACCCGCAGCTGGCGAGGACGCACCCCCACAGGCAGGCGCGCTTCGAGGCGCTCGGCCACTCCGGCGTCGTCGACGGTCCTCTCGAATGCCGCCAGGGTGTCGTCCCCGCTCACCGTGCTGGTCCCAAGAGCAAGACGGCCCGTGCCTCGTCGAGGGGTTCGAGCCCGGCGACGAGGTCGCCCAGGCGCTGGGTGCAGGTGATCCCCGCCGCGTCCATGAAGGCCTTGAGCCCGATGGCCCGGGCCGCCTCGCACAGCCAAGTCGCCCGCAGCCGTGAGGTGTCGAGGACGCCCAAGTCGGCCCCACCGGCGACCGAGGCGACGAGCCCGCTCGTGACGTTGCGTCGGGAGGGGGAATACCCCCCGACCACATAATCTGGCCCGGCAAACCGGGCGGCGTCGAGCGCCCGCTGGTGGTAGCGGGCGAGGACCGGGACCGCCCGGGGCCGGGTGCCGGTGACATCGACCACCACCCCGCCCGAGCGGACCACCACGTCGTCGCCATGCACGCCTCGCAGGTCCGCCCCCATCAGCCCGGCCCCCGCCCCCAACGCGAGGAGGCCCACGAGACGCATGCGGCGCGCCGCCGTTGGCTGGGCCTCGGCCAGGGCCAGGTAGGCGGCGATCTCGGCGCTCGAGTAGGGGGCTTTGGCCCGCTCGCGCGACAAGGAAACCGGGGCCGGGGGACCCGCCACCACGGCACGGGCGAGGAAGCGCAGGTTCGAGCGCAGCGTGCGCCGGGTGGCGGGGGGCCCGGGCGCCCGCGGTCATGACGAAGCGCTCGATCGTCGCCGGCGACAGCACCACCGCCGGGCACAGCTCGAGACCGACCGAGGCGGCGAAGGCTCCGAGCTTTCCCGCCGCGAACAGCAACGCCTTGGCCCGGGCAGGGCTCTGTGGCGCGGCCTTCGCCACGACCGTCTTGGCGAAGGACACCACTTCGCCCGAGAGCGAGCGAGTCGCGTAGGCGTCAAGGGCGGCGACCGTGTCAGCCGAGAGCACTCTGTATATATACTGTAGGTCCACCACCAGGTGGAGGATGCTCCGATGAGAAGGTGTGTTCCGTGGCCATGACCCCCGCACAGCGCACCGAGCGACGCCGGATCATCGAGGCAATCGCCAAGCTCGGCCCGGTGGTCCCGGGAACCTTGCTCGAGCGCTCGATGCGCTGCGGCCGCGCCGGCTGCCACTGCCACGCAGAGCCGCCCCACCTGCACGGGCCGTACTGGTACTGGACCCGCAAGGTCGATCAAAAGACCGTGTCCAAGTTGTTGAGCGCGGACCAGGTCGCCGAGTACCAGGAGTGGTTCGACAACGAGCGCCGGCTCCGGGCCCTCGTCGCCGAGCTCGAGGCGCTCGGCATCGAGGCCATCGAGTCGGACCCTCGCTCCGCGCGCCGCGGCGGCACCCAGCGCTGAGCACTCCCGTGTGGGCGACGGGTCCTTAACCTGTGGGTGACTCCGAAATCACGGGGCGGAGCTCCAGCTCAACGCCAAACGTGAAGACCTCACACAGGAAATCCCTGGTCAGGTATGATCTGGCTAGGGGTTTCGTCGCGTCGGGACCCCGGAATCCAGCGATGTAAGCAGTTGTGTAAGCAACGGGTGCGGCGGTCCGGCGAGCGGGACCGCGGGTGCCCGGCGCAAGGGGGTCTGCGATGGCCGGGCGGCGGATGAACGGTGAGGGCGGCCTGTACCAGCGCGCCGACGGCCGGTGGTTCGGCGCGGTGGTGCTCGGCTACGACGAGTCCGGGCGGCCCCGGCGCAAGACGGTGAGCGCCCGGACGAAGGAGGAAGCCCGCCGAAAGCTCCGGGAGCTTCATCGGGCTCTCGACGAGGGTCAGGCGCTCGTGACCAAGGAGGAGACGGTTGCGCAGCTCCTGGAGCGGTGGGACCGGGACGTGCTCAGCATGCGGGTGCGGCCGCTCGCCCGCACCCCGCTCGACCCCCGGAACGTCCAGCGCGACTTTCAGACCATCTGCACCAGGGCCGGGATCGGCAAGTGGCACCCCCACGAGCTGCGGCACTCGGCGGCCAGCCTCATGCTGGCGGCCGGCGTACCGATCCAGGTGGTGTCCGACGTGCTCGGCCACTCGTCGATTCGTATGACCGCCGACGTGTACGGGCACATCCTCCAGCCCCAGCGCGAGGAGGCCGCAGCGGCGCTGGCCCGGGTGCTGTTCGGGTGAGGGCGAATGGGCGTGGTGGCGATCGGGCGATAACGGGCTGACGGACGATGGCCGGAATGCAGACGGTCTACTACCGGGACCGGCGGGGAACGGAGCCGGTGAACGACTTCATCGCGGGAATGTCGCCGGCTGTCCGGGTGGCCATCCACGCGCAGGTCGACCGGTTGAACATGCTCGGGCCGAACGATCCGCCGTTGCCGTTCCCCTACAGCAGCCAGGTGGAAGGTGAGCTGCGGGAACTGCGATGCCATTACGGCAATCGGCTGTTCCGAGTCCTCTACCGTCGATCGGACCGGTTGTTCGTCCTCCTGCACATCTTCGAGAAGTCGACCAGGACCGTGCCTGAAGCCGACAAGGCAATGGCCCGCGAGCGCTGGGAGGACTACAAGGCTCGGATGGATGCCCAACCCCGGCGGCCGCCTCGCGCTGCGGGGCATGACGCCCCTTGAGCCGAACCGGTAGACACTGGACGACCTCACAAAGTTCGCATAACTGCTAACCTGGCGGTCATGGGTATCTCGCCTATCGGAAGCACCGTGAGCGAGTCGATGCGTCGGCACGCCGAGCAGGACCCCGACTATCGGGCCGAGCTGGAGCGGATCTGGCCCTACGAGCAGGTCGCCCGGCAGATTATCCGGCTGCGCATGGACCACGACCTCTCTCAGCAGGCGCTGGCACAGCGGATCGGGACGACGAAGTCGGCCATCTCGCGCCTCGAGTCGGGCCAGCACGCTCCGAATGTCGCAACCCTCCAGAAGATCGCCGTCGCGTTTAGTCGGCAGCTCCAAATCTCCTTCGACGACCCTGTGGACGTCTCTCGGAAGGTTGCCGCCGGCGCCGGACGGTAAGGGGCGGCCTCTACGCCGAACCCGGCTGACTACCGGCCGACTACCGGCCGGCGGATTCGAGGCGGGCGATGTACTCCTCGATGGACGCACGGACGACCAGACGGCGCCTCCCGATCTTGACGGATCGGAGATGGCCGCCGAGGACCAGCCCGTAGGCGACGGTGCGGCCGAAAGCGCCGCCTGGCGCTCTCGAACCCTGCTCCTGGGTCACCGCACGGCGTGCGCTCATCGATAGCTCCATCGTGAAGGCGTAGCCCCGAACCGGACCTCTCGAATACCTGCGCCACGCGGAGGTTCTTACGTGAGGCAATGAATGGGCCTACGCGGAGGTTTTAGATGAGTCAACGCGGCCTGGTGGACAGCGCGACGACCACCCGGTAGGGTCGCCGCGTCGACCGGCGGAGCGCGGAGGTGGGCCCATGACCGACGATTCGAATCCCGGAGGGCCTCCGTCGCCCGACGATCCCGAGGCGGTGGACGCCCAGGCGGGGGTCGACCATCGCGTCGTCGGTACCGTGATGCCGGTCCTCCAGATCGACCTCAACCCCGGCCAGCAGGTGGTCTCTCCCGGCGGCGAGATGTCGTGGATGACCGAGTCGATCCGGCTGACCACCTCTACCTCCGGAGCGGGGTCGAAGGGTGTCTTCGGGGCTCTCAAGCGGACCGTCGCCGGCGGCGGCCTCTTCCTCACCCAGTACGAGGCCGACGGGGCGCCCGGCACGATCTCCTTTGCCGCCAAGCTCCCCGGTGAGATCCGCCCGGTCGCCATCGCGCCCGACCGCGAGTATCTGGTCCACCGCCACGGCTTCCTGGCGGCCACGGCCGGGGTGAGCCTCTCCATCGGATTCCAGCAGAAGCTCGGTGCCGGGATCTTTGGCGGGAGCGGCTTCATCCTTCAGCGGATCAGCGGCGAGGGCACGTCGTGGGTGGCCCTCAGCGGCGAACTGGTCGAGTACCACCTGGCGCCAGGGGAGAACCTCAAGGTGATCCCAGGTCACGTCGGCCTGTTCGACGCGTCGATGCGCTTCGAGATCCAGATGGTGAAGGGCGTGAAGAACCTCCTCTTCGGGGCGGACTCGATCTTCTTCGCGTCGCTGACCGGTCCCGGAATGGTCTGGCTCCAGACGATGCCGATCTCCCAGCTGGCCCACGCCATCGCCCCCTATCTGCCCCAGCAGGAGCAGTCCCGCGAATCATCGGTGGGTGGGTCGATCCTCGGCGGCCTGCTCAAGAATTAGCCGGGCGGCGGATCCGAGTCACCAGCGGATCCTGCAAATGTCCGGCGGGGCGAACCACGAGGTCACCCGGGACCCTTCAGAGGCCCCCGGCTTGCCCCACAGCACGCCGCGCTGAGCGTCGTTGCCCGCGCGCGGCGGCCCGCTACTTTCGAGGCGCAGCAGAAAGGCGCGCCCGTGAGGTGAGCGAGGTCGAAGGCTCACCAACGAGGCCGGCGACGATGAAGGCCCAGACCTCTTCCGCTGATGTCTCCCGCTCGACGAGTGCCGATCCGAAGACGCGGCCCTGAATGAAGGCGGTGAGGGTCTGCAGGATGAGCTCGGTCGTGAGCTCGTAGTCCCTCGACTGGATGGCGCCGGTATCGGAAGCCTCCTTTACGAGGTCGTGCAAGTAGTCGACGACCGGGGCCAACGCGATCCTGAGCTCGCTGGGGTGGTTCTCTTGGAGACGGAAGCGGTGGTGGACGAAGAGCCGGCTCAGCGGCCCCGGGCGGGTGAGGTTCTGGCGGCCGATGACGAAGGTTCGGAGGCGGGCCAGGGGATCGGATTCGGCCTCCACCAAGGGCGCGAGCGCTGCGATGGACTCTCGTTGGGCCTCCTCGAACATGGCGACGATCAGATCGGTCTTTCCGGAGAAGTGCTCGTAGAACGTTCGCGTCGACGCCCCGCATCGCTCCACGACCGCGTGGATGGTGAAGTCGTCGGAGCCGGTCTCTTCGAGGAGATCGAATGCGGCGTCGACGAACCGGGCGCCCCTGAGCTCGGCCCTCGTCCGGGCCCGCTCGAGTGAGCGGGCCACGGTCCGGTCCCGCCACTGGCCGGTCGACACGGCTAACGCATCGGGCGGCGGTGTCCGCCGCGCCCTGGCGGGATCGGCGGCCGCCGGGTCTGAGCGGGCTGCGGGCCGCCGCATCGACCGCGTGTGGCAGCGCCCATCAGGTCTCCCGTGTCTCGGCTGAGGTTGACGTTCAGGTTACCAGATGATAGATAAATGAAAACGGGATTTTTCATGGCATGCAGGGGATGCGGACTTCCCGTTGGTCCGGACGGCGGCATACGTCGATGGATCGGACCATCGGCGTGTTCGCACGCCGCGAGCGAGGGGGAAGATCATGGTCGTTCGAGACGGTCTCCGCTACATCGACTCCGACGGGCACATCCTCGAGCACCCGACCGCCATGCCGGACTACGCCCCGGCCAAGTACCGCGATCGGATCTGGCACATCGAGACGGACGCCCAGGGAGAGGAGTGGCTCGTCTACAACGGGGACCGGAGCCCGGCGAACGGGTTGTCGGCCGCCGGGGTCGCCGGGGCCAGCGACGAGGATCGTGCCCGTGCCTTCCGCGGTGAGATGCGCTATACGGAGACCCGACCGGCGGCGTGGAACGCCAAAGCTCGCCTGGCTGACATGGACCAGGACGGCATCGACCTGGCCGTCCTGTACCCCACCTTCCTTCTCGGTTTGCAGAGCGAGCTCGACGTGGACTTCGCCGAAGCCCAGGCGAGGGCCTACAACGACTGGTGCTCGGATCATGTTCAGGAGGGCGACGGACGGCTGTTCGGAGCCGGAGCCATTCCCCCCATGCACGAGCCCGCGGACGTGATGCGCGTGGCCGCGGAGATCCGCCGGGTGGCCAAGCTGCCGGGCATGGTGTCGGTGTTCATGCGCCCCAACCCTTCGGTCGATTGGCGCCCGTTCAACGACCCGGTCTACGACCCGATCTGGCAGGCGGCCTCCGACACCGGTTTGCCGATTGCGCTGCACCCGTTCCTCGCGCCCGACCTTCCCGGTGCTTGCGTGGGCCTGCGCCTGGGGCGTCCGCGCAACCCCGACGGTTCTTACGTAGAGCACTTCGATCCGAACCACGGTCTCACGACTGCCGAACAGCTCGAACATCCCGAGGCCCGGCCCAGCACGTTGTTCACCCAGGCGATCGCCAACCCGGTGGATGTGATGAGCAGCATCGCCTACCTGCTCGCCGGTGGCGTGTGCGACCGTTTCCCGGATGCGAAGTTCATCTTCCTCGAGGCGAACGGGGGTTGGCTGGTTCCCTGGCTCGAGCGCCTCGACCACCACTGCCGGAAGTTCCAGTGGGAGGTCCCGGACCTGTCGATGCTCCCTTCGGAGTTCATGCGTCGGCAATGTTGGATCAGCTTCGATCCCGACGAGGCCATGCTCGCCACGACGGCACAGTCGCCGCTGGTCGGAGCCAGTCGGATCATCTGGGCCTCGGATTACCCCCATCCCGACGCGAAGTTCCCTGGCGTCACCGAGGAGTTGGCCGAAGCGCTCGACGGACTGAGCTTCGAACAGAAGCAGGAGGTCACCTCGCTGAGCGCGATCGACCTGTACGGAATCGGCTGAGCGAACCCAACAGAGGCAGTTAGGAGCGAATCCCATGCAAATGGAGGACATGATCCTCGTCAGCATCGACGACCACTCGATCGAACCACCCGACATGTACCAACGGCACCTGCCGAAGAAGTACCTCGACCAGGCCCCGAAGATCGTCCGCAATGCCGAGGGCATCGACCAGTGGGTGTTCCAGGGGGAGGCGACGTCAACGCCGTTCGGGATGGCGGCGACGGTGGGCTGGCCCCACGAGCAGTGGGGCTTCCATCCTGGCGCCTTCTCCGAGCTGCGCCCGGGCTGCTTCGATGTGCACGAGCGTGTTCGGGACATGAACGCGAACGGCGTGCTGGCCTCGATGTGCTTCCCCACCATGGCCGGGTTCAACGCCCGCACCTTCACCGAGGCGGGCGACAAGACGCTGTCGTACGTGATGCTCCAGGCCTACAACGACTGGCACATCGACGAGTGGTGCGCGGCCTACCCCGGCCGGTTCATCCCCCTCGGCATCGTCCCGATGTGGGACGTCGACCTCGCCGTCGCCGAGGT
>DATKRB010000006.1:0-123791 GCA_035532415.1 Acidimicrobiales bacterium
CACGTACTGCTCGACGTGGTCGGGCATCGTCTACGTCGCCTTCGTCATCGACGTCTTCTCCCGGCGCCTCGTCGGCTGGAAGGCGGCGCGTTCGATGACGACGGCTCTCGTCCTCGACGCACTGAACATGGCGACATGGACGCGACGCCACAGCGATCTCGCAGGACTGACGTGTCACTCCGATGCGGGCTCGCAATACACGGCAATTTCCTACACCGAGCGCCTCGAAGACGCCGGAGCCGCCCCGTCCATCGGGACGATCGGCGACTCGTTCGACAATGCCATGGCGGAATCGGTCATCGGGCTCTTCAAGACCGAGCTGCACCGCAACCCGGCCGCCCTCGCGGAGAACGGTGGGCCCTGGAAGGGCCTCGACGACCTCGAGATCGCCACCTGCGCCTGGGTGTCGTGGTTCAACGAGGAGCGGCTTCACGGGGAGCTCGACGATCGCACGCCGGCCGAAGTCGAAGCCGAGTACCGTCTCAGATCTCAGCCCGCTGTGGCATGAGGAACCAAACCAACGAGCCTCCGTCAAACCCAGGCCGATTCATCGAGTGGATCATCGCCGAGGAGGCGAGTGGCGAGCTCGGGAAGTGGGTCAGCTTCGGTCTGGGAGAGGTCCCAGACCGGGACGGCCCGGAACCCGACGGGTTGGCGTGGCCCCGTGGTGCGCTCGGCGTCACCGTCGTTGCGGTCGTCGTGCTCGTCGGCGCCGTCGGATCGGCGCCGGGTGATTGGGGCCAGCACCCACAAGGCCTTCTCGCCCCGCGAGACCGAGCGACCCAGCTTTCGCCAGGCGTGGAAGCCTGCGACCCGGGTGGCACGAGGATTCTGGAGGGTCAGCAGGAGGACATTGTTGAACGAGTAGGTGTGGAACGTCCTGGCTGCTCGCAGGTACCGCTCCCAGGCGCCGGTGGTGCCAAGGTGCTCGACGCCGTCGGTGAGCAGCTTGATGGCGTCGGCGGTTCTCGTGTTGGTTGCCATGTCGGGGTCCTCCCTCGGTGCGGTTGCGATACACCCAGAGGGCGGGGAACCGAGGGGCCGCCAAGGCCGAGCGACAGCGAGCCCGGCCCGAGCCTTGCGGCCTCGACGAGGGGACCTGCCACGATGGGGTGCCCGCAACCCCGTGAGGTCACGACGGGGCCCGAGGGACCGATCTGCCGAGTTGGTAGCCTGGAGTTGTCGTCTCGAGAAATAGTCAACGCCTGTGGATGAGAAACCTGGCTGACTACGCGGCGACCTCCGTGTCCTGCTCGTCGGATCGCTCGACGCATCACCCCCTTTTCGAACTTCACGCCGGCCCGAGGGCGACGAGCTGCGGTGCGTTGACCGCCCGCCAACGAGTCTGGGCCGACTCGATCAGCTTGTAGGCCATGGCAAGCCCAGCCGCTCGTGAACCCGGGCCTTTGGTGACCTTGGTCCGCAGGCGAACGGTGGCGAAGGTGGACTCGATGGGGTTGGTATCCGGTATGAAAGGGACCAGGCACTCGCTGGTCCCACGGTGACCGGCATCCCAGGGTGGGGTGAGCGGTCGGCGAAGTATGGTGCGACCCATCCGGAACAGGGGTGACCAGGGGAAACGCAGATCGGGCAAGCCGATCTAAAAGATGGGCTGCGAGCCCATGTTAATAGGTGGACGCCCCTGCGACTCGTCCGGGTGCGCTGCGAGCGCGAATCCGTTGTTGTCGTTTCGCCCGTCGGTTCCCCGTCCAGACCAGCAAGGGGGAGGTAATTATGGGCAGGTGTATCGGCCTCGATGTGCACCGGGACTTCGCTCAGGTGGCCATCTGGGAGAAGGGTCGGGTCAGAGACGCCGGCCGGGTGGCAACGTCACCCGAGCGGCTGCGCGAGTTCGCCCAGACGTTGCGCCGGACCGATCGGGTGGCACTGGAGGCGACGATGAACACCGCGGCGATGGTCGGGCTGCTATCTGAGCGGGCCAGGGAGGTAGTGGTGTCGAACCCCTTCAAGACTCGCGTGATCGCCGAGGCCAAGATCAAGACCGACAAGGTCGACGCCCGAGTGTTGGCCGAATTGCTGGCCGCTGCCTATCTGCCGTCGGTGTGACAGGCGGACGAAACGACCAAGGCGTTGCGCCGCCAGGTCAGCCAGCACCTGACGCTGGTCCGGCAGCGGACCCGGGTCAAGAACCAGGTGCAGGCCATCTTGGCCCGGAACCTGTTGCCCCGCTAACCCTTCGCCGACCTGTTCGGCATCAAAGGGCTGCGATGGCTCGACGATCAGGAGCCGCCCGCCGATGAACGCCGCACGGTCCGCTCCCTGGTGCGTCAGCTGGACTTCGCCGGCGGGGAGCTGAAACTGGTCGACGCCGAGCTGGCCCGCTTCGCGCTCAGCGACACCAACACCTTGCGGCTGATGACCATCCCCGGCGTGGATATGGCCGTCGCCGTAGCCATCGTGGCACCGTCGGAGACTTCTCCCGCTTCGAGTCCCCGGACAAACTGGGGTCCTACGTCGGCTTGAGCGCATCAGTCCGCCAATCCGGTGGACTGATGGCCACGCATGGGCGAATCTCCAAGCAGGGCCGGGCGTGGGCTCGGCGCATGCTGGTCGAGGCCACCCATGCAGTCAGCCACACCCCCGGGACCGCTCCACGGGTACTACGAGTGCGAGTCAAAACCCGCCGGGGCTGGCAGATCGCGACTGTCGCGGTGGCCCGCAAACTGCTGGTGATCTGCTGGCACATGTTCCACGACCAGCGCGCGTACGCCTACGCGCCCGCCCGCCCGCCCGCCGCTGGTCGCTAAGAAGACCCGGGCACTCGAGTTGCGGGCCGGGGCGCCCGCGCATCGAGGATGACCAGCCGGGTTGGCCACCGCCCACAACCTCAGAACCGTCCGCGACCGCGAACGAGCTCTCGGCGAGCAAGCAGAAGCCGCCTACAATCACCTCACCCGCAACTGGCAGCAGACCCGACCGGCCGGCCAGACGCAACAAGCGAGCCCGAAACGGGCTCGCTCAACCAGTCTGCCGACCGACACTGCCCGGGCCGTCAAGGCTTCCCCTGCGGGCGGCTACGCCGGCCGTAACCGCCCTCACTCCCCAGCTGCCACAAGACAGACCAGGGTCAAACGCTTGATTCGTTCATCCGTCGTCTTGAGGTGGATCCAGTGCTCGGCGGGGAAGTCGAAGAACGCGAGCAACGCGTCGCGGTCCTTGACGACCTTCTCCACGGCCTTGGGTCACTTCGCCTCGTAGTCCTTGGCGAAGCGTTCGATCGCCTGCTCCGCGTGTTCACGGTCCTCGGCGTCACGGACCTCGACCAGGGCAGCCCGAGCGGCCGGCTGGGGAGTTTCAGTGGGCGGGCTCAACCGGTCAGCGCAAGAAGTTCGGCGAGCCTCTCTGATGGTTTCATAAATCCGAGGGTCTCGCGGGGGCGATTGTTGAGACTCCGAGCGATGCGCTCCAGATCTTCGGCACTGTGCGCTCCGAGATCCTTCTCGGCTAAATGGCCGTGCACGAGCTTTGGGGTCTTCGGGCGTCTCGCCCGCCGTCCAGCATCGCGATGTGCCCTGCAGGCCCGATAGCCGTCCCGACCGTCGTTGACGGCCACCTCGCGCGACACCGTCGAGACCGCCCGGCCGATCATGGCGGCAATCGCAGTGAAGTTCTCGCCGCGTTCAAGGCCGGCGCGGACCTCCTCCCGCTCGCTCATCGACAAGCGGGCCGGCGACGGGTTCTACTCCTTGGCCGGCTCGGATGCCCGCCGGGCTTCACGGACGAACACGTTGTCGATGGCATGCCTCGAGCGCGCAACCAGCCAAACGATCTCCGTTTTCGAATGGCCCTTCCCGGCGAGACGCATGACTTCTCGCTCCAACTCGAGCGGCAACCGGTTGGGCATCTGGATCCTCCTCAGTGAGCTGAACCAACCTTGGTCCGCTCGCCGAGGAATTGCCTGGATCACTTGAGCCCGCCGTGATCGACAGTGGGGAGTTTCCGAGATCGGCGGCAACGCTCTCCGTTTACCGGCCCTCGGGGTTAGTCTTCCGGGCGGCGGTGTGAGAGTCCACCTTCAGCGCTGAGCGGGGGTGGAAACTCGCTGCGAGGGAGGCCCCCGTGGGCGCTCGTGTGGTCCGAATGGATGGCGGTCATCGCCTTGTCGGTGAGGGTCCGGTGACCGAGGCCCAGGACTCGCTGGACTCGCGGTGCCCGTCGGTGATCGAGACGAGCTCCTTGGTCCCGTCGGCCCGCACACCCACGATGACGAGGGCATACAGGCGAGCCTATTCCAGGCGGACGTTGAAGTGGGTCCCGTCGGCGAAACAGGTACACGTAGTCGACGTCTTTCAACGACCGGTGGGAGAACTCGTCCCGTTCGCGCTGCCAGTCGGTGGTGAGCCGGGTAATCACCGAAGCGGACAGCCCGGCGGCCGATCCGAAGAACTCCTCCAAGGCGGGGACGAAGTCCCCCGAGCTCATCCCGTGCAGGTAGATCAAGGGCAGCACGTCGGCCACCTTGGGGGACTTGCGGGCCCAAGGCGGCAGGATTGAAGACCGGACTGACAGCGTTCACCAGTCGCCTCGTCGACCCGGCGGTCGCCCACTCGCGGGGCCCGGATCGGGCCCCTTCGGCGACCAGCTCCCCCAGCGTCACCGACAGCTCCGCGTCCACCGCCTCGTCAACAGCTACTCTCAACATCGGCGTGCCCTACTTCGCCGGCGTTCCACCGCCAGCGTTCTTCGTTTTGGTCAACGCGGCAGGTACGCCGCGCCTCCAGTCAGGTGGTGCATCCACAGGTTTCGATTACAGCTCGCGGTATCGCTCTCTATCGCTTCCGGGCTGGTCCTTCTAGACAGCGCAGCCACGAGATGACGACTGGCGGTCGAGTACCGCGTCCAAGTGCGTAGGTTCCGCAGTTGATCCGAGCGCTGTTTCGGGAGGATCGAACATATCAGCTCGGGATGGACCCACCTGCACATCAGTCAGCCGCCTTCCGCGGACGCCCGCCAGCGCGCCCGCACAGCCAACCAGGATCGACGAGCATCTTGTGGAGGTCGACCGACTGCGCGTCGGCGACGTGTCCATGATGACAAACGGTTGATCTCGTTGACGACGTATTGTAAGAATCGAATCGGCGCCAAAAGAGAGTCGGTCCGCCTTCGATGTCACGCTCGGTCCGTCATTTCCCTGGAGGGTTCATGAAGAAACTTGTTCGTCTGATCGTGGCCGGCGCCCTCGGCCTGCCCGCGGCCGTGGTGGTGGGAGCCGGTTCGACAGGGATGGCCGCGGCCGCGGCGAACAAGTCTCCTATCGTCATCGGCAACGTCATTCCGGGAGCCAGCGCTCCGGGTCTGGCGTCCGGCCCTACTGACATCGCGGTTCCCAAGGCATGGGCGGCGTGGACCAACTCCCACGGCGGCATCAACGGCCATCCGGTGAAGATCTATCAGTCGCAAGACAACAACGACCCGGGCCGAGCACAGGCTGACATTCAGACCCTGGTGAACCAGGATCACGTCATCGCACTGGTCGGGAACGACGATACGACGGTGGACGGCACCTACGCCGGCCAACTGCGGCAGCTGGGCGTGCCGAACATCGGTGGAGCCAACTTCGAGACGGTGTGGGAAACGAACCCCGACTACTTCGCGACGTACGCGACAGTGAGCGCAAAGGGCTATGCCGACGTCTACGTGGCCCACTCGATCGGTGCCAAGTCGATGGCCGCCGCCTACTGCACCGAAGTGCCGGCATGCTTGTCTGACGTGCAGGCTCAGAAGCAGGTGGCGCCCAAGGTGAGGATCAAGTACACGATCGGACCGAGTGCTCCGATCCAGGCGCCGAATTACACGGCGCAATGCGTGGTCTTGGGTGGGCTCCATGCGGGCGTCCTCTACTTCTCGGCCGGCCCGGCGGGAATCGAGCAGATGTCCTCGGACTGCAAGCAGCAGGGCCTCAACCAGGAGTGGGTGCTGCCCAACCCGTTGCCAACGGAATTGACCTCGCCAGGGCTCGAGAAGAAGGCCATCGGACAGGATCTGCAGTTGCCGTACTTCAGCGACTATCACTTCGCGGCGTACAAGCCATATGTCACTGCAATGGACAAGTACGCGCCTGGTCTTGGTCTGAGTCAGTACCCCGACGCGATCCGGACCTGGGCGGCCCTCGACGTGTTCAAGCGGGCCATGCTGCTGGAAGCCGGCAAGCCTCTCACGCCCGGCACGGTCAAGAAGGGTCTCTACGCACTGAAGGGGTTCAACGACAATGGGCTTCTTCAGCACCTTACCTACGTGCCCAACAAGCCCACGGTGGTCAAGTGCTTCGTCGAGTGGGGCATCAAGAACGGCAAGTTCACCCTTCCGAATGGCGCCAAGTACATCTGCGCCCCGTGACGCCATTCGGGAGCAGTTTGCGCCTCTCAAGGTAGACGAGCCCTAGCAGGGTGCTGAAATACCCCTCTTGAATGCTCGCGATGGCGAGCGCCATCGGCCATCCTTTACTGACGGCCGAGTGTGGAGGTGGCAGGTGCGCGGTGCGCCGGAGCGGCAGCTGGCGATGTTGGCGATGGTGAACCTCGAGGACTTCGTTCCGGGCGATCACCCGATCCGGCGCATCCGGGGAGTTGTCGAGGCGGTGCTCGCCGAGCTCGACGGCGAGCTGGGTGCCATGTACGCCCGCATCGGTCGCCCGAGCGTCCCGCCCGAGCAGCTGTTGAAGGCGACCGTGTTGATGGCCCTGTACTCGATCCGCAGCGAGCGGGCCTTCTGCGGGCGGCTCAACTACGACCTGCTGTTCAAGTGGTTCTTGGACCTGCCCATCGAGGCCCGGGCCTTCGACGCCACCACGTTCACCAAGAACCGCGAGCGTCTTCTGAACGCCGAGATCGCCGACCGGTTCTTCGCCGCTGTCGTCACCCAGGCCAAGCTCCGCCGCTATGTCTCCTCCGAGCACTTCTCCGTCGACGGCACCCTGCTGGAGGCCTGGGCCTCGCACAAGAGCTTCAAGCCCAAGGACGGACCGCCCGCCCCACCCGCCCCGGGCCGCAACGCCGAGGTGAGCTTGGCGAGCGCCGATCGAACACGACCCATGGCTCGAGCACCGACCCCGAGGCCCGCCTGGCCAGAAAGTCGAACGCCACGGCGGCGAGGCTCTGCTATGCAGGGCATCTTCTGATGGAGCACCGCAACGCCCTGATCGTCGATGCCGAGCTCACCGAGGCGAGCGGTTACGCCGAGCGCGACGCGGCCAAAGAGATGCTCGGTCGCCAGCCACCACGGGCCCGACGGCGAACGCTCGCCGCCGACAAGGGCTATGACACCGCCGACTTCGTCGCCGATGTCCGTGAGCTCGGCTTCACCCCCCACGTCGCCCAGAACACGACCAACCGCAGAAGCGCCATCGATTCCCGCACCACCCGGCACGCCGGCCACTCGATCAGCCAGCGCATCCGCAAGCGCATCGAGGAGCCCTTCGGCTGGATGAAGACGGTCGCCGGGGGCCGCAAGCTCCGCTACATCGGCAGACAGCGAAACCGGGCCTGGTTCCTCATGACCAGCGCCGTCTACAACATCATCCGGATCGCAGCCCTGGACGCCGCAACCGCCTGAAGGACGCCTGAAGAGCACACCGCTGCCCGACCACGAAGGCCGGGCCAGAGGATGTCGGCCTCTCGGGCCGATCCGCCAGCTCGGGTCCGGCGGTCCTGGTCACGAAGGGTCGAGTTTCGGCACCCTGCTAACCGAACGTCGCTCGACGATCACGGAGCAACGCGACTGCGTCTGGGAGCGAGGCTCACGCGGAAGAGCCTGGCGCCAACGTCCCAGAGGTGGTCGCGTCCGTGCGGTTGTGACGCCCCGGATTGATGATCGCTTACGGCGTCGGGCTGGGCATCCTTGTAAGCATCGACGCTCCGAGCGCTGCGTGATGGCGGCCGTGGGGCTCGCAGGCGTCGCCAACCGATGCGCTAACGACTCGTTAGGCTCATGCGCACGTCTATGGCAACAAGACAGGCGCTGACGTCGTTCCTCTGCTGTGCACGAGCCTCGGTTGTACAGAAGAGGGAATGAACATGGAACGCCTGCGAGGCAAGTCGGTCGTCGTCACCGGAGCGGGTCGTGGCATCGGGGCTGCGTACGCTCGGCTGGTTGCCGCCGTGATCGTGAACGACATCGACGAGGATCCCGCTGCAGCGGTAAGTGGGGGAGATCTCGTCTGCTGGTGGACAGGCCATCGTTTGCCCTACCGACGTGTCGAAATGGCGCGAGGCGGAACAGCTGATCGAATGCTGCGTGTCAGAGACAGGTCGCATCGACGGGTTGGTGAACAATGCCGGACTGTTCGACATGTCGCTGCCAGGCGAGGCGAACCCTGCGCAGCTCGAGGCGATCCTCTCTGTGAACGGGGTGGGTGTGGCGGCATGCGGGCCCCACGCCATTCGCCACATGGTCGGACAGGGCACTGGCTCGATCGTGAGCGTCGTTTCGGGAGGGCATTTCGGACTACCTAACATGTCGGCCTATGCAGCCAGCAAGGAAGCGGTTGCGTCACTGACCTGCACGTGGCGCTCGAGCTTCAGGGGCACCGGGCTCCGGGTGAACGCGACCCCGCCACTGGCGCGGACTCGGATGGGGGGACGGGGACCTCGTTCCTCGAATCGCACGGCTCGGAACGGTTGCCCACCAAACCTCACCCGAGCCGGAGGTCAACGCCCCCGTGGCCATCTTTCTCCTTTCCGATCGCGCCCGTGACATCACCGGGCAGATCGTCCGAATCGAGAGGACGCAATTGGCGCTGGTCGCTCACCCGGTCGTGCTCGATCCGGTCCTCGAACGGGACCAGTGGACATTGGAGGCGTTAAGGGAGGCGCTCGATCAGACGTGTCGCGACCGCCTGGTTCCGCTGGGCATGACACCCCTCCTGCGAGCCGAATACCTCAGTCGAAGCTCTGGGATGGGCGGGCCAGCGAGTTCCCAGGCGCGTAACGGGTCAGTCGTCGATTGCGGCAAGCACCAGCGTCTGGAAATCCATGGCGACGGGCAGGTTCTCCTCGGCGTTGGAGACCTGCATCATGAGAACGGACAGCAGGTCCTCTGAGGGATCGGCTGACCACCACGAGCCGAAGTACCCGCCCCAGCCGAAGCTGCCCAACGACGCCAGTCCGGGCGTGCAACTCTGGTCATCGACGATGGAGACCCCGAGGCCATAGCCACGGTAGGTGAAGAACAGCCGTCCCTGGTTCCGGGTCGTGGCGCGTTGGGCGGCAGTGAGCTGGTCCGTCGTCATGAGCTCGATCGTCTTTCGCGACAGCACCCGGGTCCCCTCGAGAACACCCCCGTTCAGGAGCATGCGGCCGAAACGGGCGTAGTCGGCCGCGGTGCTGACGAGGCCCCCGGCCCCCGAGGGGAACGCGGGGTTGCGTAGCCACCGCTCGTGGTGTGCGAACGGGTCAGGGACAAGGCCGCCGTTGGGGCCCTGGTGGTAGGGGACGGCGAGGCGGCTTGGCTCGACCGCTCGGAAGGCGGTCTTCGTCATTGTCAGGGGCTCGAACAACCGTTCTCGAAGGGCGTCGGGGAAGGGCAGCCCCGTCACCCGCGAGATCAAGAGGCCCAGCACGTCGTGGGAGATCCCATAGGCGAACCTGGATCCAGGCTGGAAGAGGAGCGGGAGAGAGCCCAGTCTCGCGATCCACTCGTCACCGGTCAATTCAGAGGTCCACAGCTCGCCAATGTCGCGGAGGGCATCGCCGAGCGGCCCACGGAGCCTCCCTGCCGAGATGAGCCCGCTGCGGTGCGTGCACAGGTCCCGAAGCGTGATCGGTCGCTCCAGGGGCTCGACGTCGTCGAGTGCCGCAGCTGGCCGGCGAATAACCGGGCGACCGGCGAGCTCGGGAAGCCAGGAATCGACTGGATCATCCAACCGCAGAGCGCCTTCTTCGACGAGCGTCAGCGCTGCTGTGACGGTGACCGGCTTTGTCATGGAGGCGATGCGGAACAGCGTGTCGGGCTGCATCGGGTCGCCCGACTCGAGGTCCCTGAACCCCCGAGCCTCCCGATAGGCCACCTCGCCGTGGCGTTCCACCAGGACAACGGCGCCGGAGATCATTCCCTCATCGATGCGGCGATCAAGCATGGACGCAATTCGGGCCAACCTGCCCTCGGACATTCCTGAGCTCATGCCGGGCTCCCTTCGGCCTCTTGGAGCGACCCGCCTCCTTGACGAGGCCGCGCTCATGATCCGGCAGTCCGGATCTTCTGTCAACTACAGTTAAAGTTCAGCGCGCACGACGACCACAAGCGCGTCCAAGTACGAGCTTCCGCACTTGGACGCGCTTGACCTCATCAGTCCCCGCCGCGTCGACCCGGTGGACGGAACGGGGTAGGGATTATGCTGCGCACGAGTGCGGTGCGGTGCGGCCGGTCGAGAGGCCACCGAACGCCGCAGTGCGTCGCCCGGGCAGGGCGTTGCATTGGCCTGAGATCGCGTACACCATTCAGGGGGCGAAGTCGTGCATAGTCTACTTCCGTTCATCGTGATCGGCCTAGTCTCGGGTTCGGTCTATGGGTTAGCTGCGACTGGCCTGGTCCTGACGTACAAGACCTCCGGGATCTTCAACTTCGCCCATGGATCGGTCGCCGCCGTTTCCGTATTCGTCTTCTACTTCCTTCACGTTGAGCACAACGTCGCATGGCCGGTAGCCGCAGGTTTCTGCGTCCTGGTACTCGGGCCCGCCATGGGACTGCTGCTCGAGCGACTGGCTCGTCTGCTCGCCACCGTCAGTGACACGCAGAAAATCGCCTCCACCATCGGCATCGTGCTGCTCGTGCTCGGCCTCGGACAGATCTGGTATCCGACCGCTCCGCAGGTGCCGCCTTACTTTCCGACTACCACGGTTCGGGTGCTCGGTGTCAACGTGGGATACGACCAGATCATCGTCATCGTCGTTTCGCTCGTCGCCACCGCGGTCCTCTATTACTTCTTTCGGTTCGTGCGCCTGGGCGTCGCGATGCGGGGGGTGGTGGACGACAGCGACCTGCTCGCGATGAACGCTCAGAACCCGAACATGGTCCGACGCTGGGCCTGGGTCATCGGCGCTGTCTTCGCGTCGATGTCCGGGATCCTGTTGGCGCCAAGCCTCAGTCTCGACGCGACCCTGCTCACCCTGCTCGTGGTGCAGGCATTCGGCGCCGCCGCGATCGGGTACTTCTCGAGCCTTCCGCTGACCTACATCGGCGGCCTCGTGATTGGCATCCTCGGCGCACTCTCGACGAAGTACGTCGCCGAGGTGCCGTCTCTGTCGGGCCTGCCCGTTTCGTTGCCTTTCATCGTGCTGTTCATTGTCTTGATCGTGACGCCGCGGGCCCGGCTGGCAAGCAGGCGCTTCGTCCCGTCAAAGACCCTGCCGGATGCCTGGTACGCACCGCTCCGTCCGCGTCTGGCCTTCGCGGGAATGTTTCTCGTCTTGCTGTGTGCCATACCGGGCTTCGCCGGCTCCAACCTGCCCGTCTACTCCGCGGGCCTGGTTGACGTGATCCTGTTCCTCTCACTCGGTTTGTTGATCCGGCACGCCGGACAGGTCTCGCTGTGTCAGTACGCGTTCGCAGCTGTCGGCGCTGCTTCGATGGCTCACTTCACCACGGGTCTGGGGATCCCATGGCTTGTCTCGATCCTCCTGGCAGGGTTGATCGCGATCCCGGTCGGAGCCGTTGTCGCCATTCCGGCCATTCGGCTTACGGGGGTGTTCCTGGCCCTGGCAACCCTCGGATTCGGCATCTTGATGTCGAGCACGTTCTACACCGAGAGCTGGATGTTCGGCCCGAACACCGGCGGCGTGGCGGCCTCGAGGCCGCATCTCGGGAGCCTGCCGGTGGGCAGCGATAGGGGCTTCTACTACGTGATCCTCGTCTTCTTGCTTGGCACCGTGGCGCTCGTGATGTTCATCAAGGAGGGGAGGCTCGGGCGAATCCTGCGCGCCATGTCAGATTCGCCGCTTGCGTTGGAGACGCACGGCGCGACAGTCAATGTCGCGCGCGTTCTGATCTTCTGTATCTCGTCGTTCGTGGCCTCGATCTCCGGCGCGCTCACAGCGAGCCTCTTTCACTTCGCCGTGCCCAGCGAGTTCGCGTCGTTCAACTCCCTCACGCTGGTGGCCTTGCTTGTCATCATCATTGCCGGTGCACCCTGGTACGCCGTCATCGCAGCCTTCAACCTCGAAATTCTTCCGATGTACATCAACCTGGGGAACATCACCGTCTATTTGTCCATGCTCTTCGGTGCATCCGCGATGATCTTCCCGGCACTGACCCCCCACTTGAAGCACATTGGCATGCCACCGGTGTTGCGGCGGGGGGTCGAACGGCTCGACAGGCTCATGGGGGGTGGGAGGCCAAGGATCCTCGCGCCCGCGTCACCGGGTGGTGACGGAGGGGTCGTCGGTGGTCTCGTGGCCGAGGTGCGCACGTCCCCGACGAATCCCGAGATCAGACGAGCCGCGACAGCGGGAGGGGACCAGCAGGTCGACGCCACGGCGCCACAGGCAGGCTGGCCGGTCGAGAAGGGGGCCGGACTCGAGGTCCGAAACCTCTCGGTGTACTACGGCGGCGTGGCAGCGGTGCTGGACTTCAGCCTGAAGGCGCCCACCGGCCGGATCACGGGCCTGATCGGTCCGAACGGGGCCGGCAAGACCACCACATTCAACGCGTGTTGTGGCCTGCTGAAGCCGACCGACGGAGAAATCTGGATTCACGGCGAGAACGTGTCGCGCGATGGTCCCGCTGAACGGGCCCGAAGAGGTTTGGGCCGTACGTTCCAACGGGTGGAACTCTTCAACTCCCTATCGGTGATCCAGAACGTGGCGATGGGCCGAGAGGCGATATTGGCTGGTCGGAATCCGGTCCGGCACCTGCTGACGCGCCGCGGCGATCGACAGGTGGTCGACGATTCCGTGTTTGAGGCGATCGAGCTCACCGGGATCAGGGCCATCCAGGATCGTGCCGTTTCCGATATCTCGACGGGACAGCGGCGTCTCGTCGAGTTGGCTCGGGTGCTCGCCGGTCCCTTCGACCTGATCCTGCTCGATGAGCCGTCCTCCGGTTTGGATCAGGGCGAGACGGAGCGGTTCGGACAGATCCTGGCGAGAGTTGTCTCGCAACGAGGCATCGGACTCCTCGTCGTCGAGCACGACATGTCCCTCGTTCGTCAGATTTGCGACATCGTGTACGTCCTCGACTTCGGCCAACACATCTTCGAGGGGCCGCCGGCTGAGATGCTGCGGAGCGAGGTGGTGAAGGCGGCCTACCTCGGTTCGGAAGGTGTGGAGGAGTCGGAACTCGCGTCGCAGGAGGTCACAGCGGGCGCAGGCGAGACGAGCCCGGCCTCCTGACCTTCCGGATCGGCGCTCACGCTCCGTCGATTGTGAGAGCGTCCGTGCTGGGCCGCCCGAGTCTCAGAGCTCGACGCCCAGATAGCGCTCGAAGATCTCCTCCCCGCTGAGCTCGTCCGACGATCCGGAGAACGCGATTCGGCCGTGGTTTAAGAGATAGACCGAGTCTGCGAGCGCAAGGGCGCGGGTGACGTACTGCTCGACAATGACGAGAGAGGTTCCATCCTTTGCCACCTGCTCGAGGAACTGGAAGAGCCCGTCGACCACGAGCGGTGCCAGGCCCATCGAGGCTTCGTCAACAAGCACGAGCTTGGGGTTCGAGATGTACGCACGCACAATGGCCAGCATCTGCTGCTCGCCGCCGCTCAGGCTGCCCGCCGTCTGGTTCATTCGGCTCCCGAGAATCGGAAACGAGGCCGCGGCCTTGTCGAAGGTCTCCTTGACGCGTGCCCTCCCCTTGGGGGAGAAGAGGTTGAGGTTCTCTCGGAGGGTCAGCGAAGGGAAGATCCCACGGCCTTCGGGGATCAGGCACACGCCGCGGCGAGCCATGTGGTACATGCGCATGCCGGTCACGTCCTCGCCGCCGAGGAGCACCTGCCCCTCGGCGGGCTTCAAGAGCCCCGAGATGGTGCGCAGCAGGGTAGTCTTGCCGGCACCGTTGGGGCCGAGGAGTGCAATAACCGAGCCCGGTGGGCATTCCATGGAGACGTCCCAGAGCACCGTCACGTCGCCGTAGCCGACGGTCACGTTGCGCACCTCGAGCATTCCGCCCCTTTCGCCGCAGTCCAAGGAGTATCGTTCGTCAGCCATTGTGCGTCCTTGGCGCTGCGTCTCGAGGCATTGGACAGCCCGGTTTCTGGGGAGGGGGCCCGCCAGCTGGGAAAGTACGATCACGTCTGAAATCAGCCCGAGCAACGGCGGGGTGCCGGCGGGGCAATGACAAGAGAAAGAGGGTTGGTGTGCGGGTAAAGGTGGGCAGCCGGCTCCGAAGCGTCGTGTGCGAGACCGAGGTCATCGTGACCCGCGCTCCCGCCTCTGATCTGGAGCCTTGCTGCGGCGGGCACCAGATGCTCGCAGAGGGCATGGAGCCGCCCGTCGGTGCTCGCTCGGATCCCGAGGCTTCGTCGGGTACCCAGCTCGGAAAGCGCTACGCCGATCCCGATCTCGGGCTGGAGCTGCTCGTGACGAAGGGCGGCCAGGGCACGCTGACGCTCAACGGCGCCCCGCTGCAGGTGCAGCAAGCAAAGAGCCTGCCGGCTTCGGACTGAGGCGATCGGCATCGGCGGTCCCGATGCTCCCATCGGTGTCGCGTCGGCTCGCCGCGACCCGGACTGGCACATCCGTCACGCCCGGTGCGCCAGCCACCACGGGCCAGGACCCGGTGGTCGATATCTACCGCCGCCACGAGCTGGAAGGCATCCTCACCCAGACCCGACCGGCCGCGTCGGTCACGGTCGCCGAGTACGCCGCCATCCGCACGCCGCCGCCTTCGACGAGTTGCTGGAAGACCGCAGGCACGAACCACCGGCGAGGCCCCTCCTTCGGGGCGAACGCGCTGGGTGGACCCCGTGGCCGGAGGCGCTGGCGACCGACCCGGACGCGGTCGAACCAGAGCCGCTCGACCCCGACGCGCCGGCGCTGATCCTGTTCCCTGCGGGCACGACGTCGGCGCCCAAGGGTGCCGTGCACTCGTCGCGCACGCTCGTCGCCGATACCCGTCAGCTGGGGGAGGCGTGGACGCTGAGCTAGCGGGACCGGATCCATCTCCCGGTCCCGATCGCCCACATCACCGGAGTGGAGTTTGGGCTCCTGCGCCCCGCCTACACCGCCGGCTCGGTTCCTGTCCCGGATGGACCTGTTGCCGGTCACGGCACTAGGTTGACTACGATGGTGGCCGGCAAGCGGGGGATCACGGGGGCGACGCCCAAGCGGCCCGGCGAACGTGTCCGCTCGCTCCGTTCCAACTCCAACGACGTCTTCGAGCCGCTGAGCGCGGCCGGCATCCTCTGAGCATGCGGGACCAAGAGGCCGACAGCGCCCTGTTGGTGGACGACGACTTCTACGATCCCGAGACAAAGGAGTGGTGGGAGCACGAGACGCTGTGGTTCTGGTGGTTCAACGCCGAGCGGCGGCTGGGCGCCTGGCACTACCACTATCTTCGTCCCAACATCGGGGTCACCGGCGGCGGGCTGTTCATCTTCGACGACACCGCCTGGTCGCACCTCGAGGTGCCCTACTACTTCAACTGGTCGAACATGCCGCTGCCGGCCGAGCGGTCACTGCGCGATTTCACCTTCCCCGAGGGGGAGCGTTTCGAGATGGTCGACCCGCTGCGCCACTATCGCATCACGTACCGCGACCGCGACAGCATCGACCTATCCCTCGACTGGCGCGCCGTGACCAATCCGTGGGTGCGGGTCAGCGCCCAGCCCCACACCCGCGCTGGTGACCAGTCCGAGAAGCCCCGCCACCTCGACCAGTTCGGCCGTGTCACCGGCACTCTCCAGCTCCATGGGGAGACGATCCCGGTCGACTGCTACGCGATGCGTGACCGGTCGTGGTGGCACCTGCGACCCGAGCTGTGGAAGCGCGGAGGCGGCACCAGCACCTACATCACCTGCATGTCCGACCCCGAGACGGCGTTCTTCGGCGCCGGCCAGGGCGGCTTTCTTCTGCTCGACGGGGTTCGTCGGCCTCTTGTTTCGGGCTCCGTGCGGCGCGAACGCGACCCCGAGTGGGGTTTCATGACCAGGATCATCGTGACTGGGACCGACAGCGAGGGTCGCTCCTTCGAGGCGGTTGGCGAGAGCGTGAGCCGCATGGTCATTCCCATCTCCGGGGTCGCCGGCATCTGCTGGCAGAGCCTGGTGCGCTACGATTTCAACGGCGTGGAGGCCTTCGGCGACGACCAGGATGCGTGGCCCCTCAATACGTGGGCCGCCTTCCGCCGGACGCAGAAGGGCCTCCCCGACGGGCGGGCCGGCCGGTTCGGGCCGATCGACTGACGCACGTAGGCCGGACGCACCCGCACGACGCCCCCGGGCGTCCGAGTGGCGTGTCTTTCGGCCCGCGCCCCGGGGCGCCCCGGAACGCGTTTCCCTGCTGGAATGCGGTTCTCCTCTTCCATCGGAGGAGGTGCGACACCTACGGTTGACATCGACACGACCGTTTCGGGCAGTGGGCCGGCCTCGGCGTGTTGCGCGAAGGGAGCGAGCATGTTCGAACAGCGCCTGGAGTACGGGCTATGGGATGCAGACCAGCACTTCGCCGAGCCCGAGCGTGCCATCGCCGACTACATCGACCCGAAGTTCCGTGACACGGGCAAGCTGGCGGTTGACGTCGTCCGGCGGGAGCTGGACCGCATGCGGGCCGAGGCGAAGGCCGCCGGCCAGGGTGAGGTCGAGATCCCTCAACTCGACGACAACGCTATCCGTCCTGGGACGTCCCTCAACAAGCTGAACCCTTGGACCGAGTTCTCGCCCCAAGAGCGTGAGGTGCGCATCGCCGAGTTCCGGGCGCTCGGCGACCAGGCGGCTACCGTCGAGGGCCGGCTCGGGATCATGGATGCCCAGGGGGTGGAGGGTGCGC
The DNA here is from genome assembly GCA_035532415.1 of Acidimicrobiales bacterium. Lineage (GTDB taxonomy): Bacteria > Actinomycetota > Acidimicrobiia > Acidimicrobiales > RAAP-2 > DATKRB01. Next base: position 16,932 of record DATKRB010000006.1, read on the forward strand.
TGATGTTCCCCCAGCGCGAGGGGCTGATCGTGCACAACTGCTTCCCCGACGACGTGGAGGCGACCTTCGCCAACGTCCGGGCGTTCAACCGGTTCGTGGCCAGCGAGTGGGGCTTCGCCTACAAGGAGCGGATCTTCATCCCCGCTGCGATGTCGTTCCTCGACGTCGACCTGGCGATCGCCGAGTTGGATCGGGTGATCGCCGACGGGGCTCGCACGCTCCTGCTGCCGCCAGGGCCGATCAACCGGCACTCGCCGGCCGACCCGAAGTTTGACCGGTTCTGGGCACGGGCCCAGGAGGCCGGGGTCAACATCGCCGTGCATCTCAACTACACCGAGTATCAGCAGCAGTCCGCAATGTGGAGCGAGGACCCCGACCGCCACTACACCCGCCAGCCGGGTTTCACCGCCTTCCAGTGGTTCGCGTACTGGGGTGACCGTCCCATCATGGAGCTCACCGCGGCCCTGATCTTCCACAACTTCTTCTCGCGGTTCCCCAACATCAACGTCGTGCTCTCCGAGCAGGGGTCTGTGTGGGTGCCTTACACGGTCCGGAAGATGGACCACGCCTTCATGCTCGGTCGTCCCACGACCTTCGGCGACCGGCTGACCTCACGACCCTCGGACATCTTCCGCCGGCACTTCCGGGTGTCGCCGTACCCCGAGGAGAGCGTCAAGCGGGTGCTTGAAGTGCTCAGCGTCGACCAATTGGTGTTCGGTTCGGACTTCCCGCACGGCGAAGGCCTTGACGATCCGTCCAAGTACGCGTTGATGATCCCGGACCTCTCGGCGGAGGAAACCAAGAGGATGATGCGCGACAACATGGCCGAATTTCTGCTTGGCCATCCGATCGACGCCTGAAGGGATCTGCGCACGGGCAGAACTTGCTCCCACGATTCCGTGGGGCCGGCCCGAGCGAGCTCAAAGGTCCCTCAGCGCTCGTTTGTCCGGCTTGCCGCTGCCGAGCCACGGCATGTCGTCCTCGTCGAGTACTAGCCAGCGGGTCGGCACCTTGTAGGCGGACAGCACGTTGTTGACCCGCTCGCGAAGGTCCTCGACGTCGATGGCGGCCCCCTTGGCGGGGATAACAGCCGCAGCCACGACCTCGCCTCGCGCTGCGTCGGGCATCCCGAACACAAACGCCATGCTGACGTCGGCAAAGGACCCCAAGACCCGTTCGACCTCGAGAGGCGACACGTTGGCCCCGCCGGTCTTGACTACCTCGCTGTAGCGGCCTCGGAACCAGATGCGGCCGTCCTCGAGGTAGCCGCGGTCGCCGGTGTGGTACCACCCGTCGGCGTCAAAGACCTCCTCGCGCTCTTTCTTGTACATCCCTGCCATGAGCCCGAAACCCCGGACGCAGAACTCCCCCTCTTGCCCGTCGGGCACGGGATCGCCCGTCTCGAGGTCGATCACGTTGTAGTCGAACCAGGCGCGGTTGGCATGGGGGCCAAAGGTCTCGGTCATGCCGAGGTTCGGCGGGTCGCCCTTCGAGGACACCATCGCCGCCCCCGGCTGGGGCAGCGTCAACGCGCTGAGGTCTCGTGAGGGGAAGGTGGGGTGGGCGCGCACCTGGTCGAGGACGGTCGCCCATCCGAGGATCGACGTGCACCGCTCGCGCTCCAACAGGTCGAGGCAGCCACCAACCTCGAAACGCTCCTGGGTGACGATGGCCGCGCCACAGTGCAGCGCACCGAGGAGCTCCTGCGGGCCGCCCACCCAGAAGAACGGCATGGCGCAGAACGTCCGGCCCGGGAAGGAGCCCGGCAGGCACATGCCCAGGTGGGCCTGGACCTTGCGGATCGCCGCCCCGTGGGTGTGCACGACCGCCTTCGGGTCCGCGCTCGACCCCGAGGTGTAGATCACGAGGAGGGGATCGGCCGGGCTGACCTCGGCCTCGACGTTGGCGAGGAGTTCGTCGGTGATGGCCGCCGGCTCGTCCGGTTCGACGGAGGTGGCCCACGACCGGTCGCTCCCACCGACCATCCAGATCTCTCGCAGGTACGGCACCTCGGGGTCGCGGAGCGGTCGACCATGACCGTCGGCCAGGCCGGGCACCGCCTCCTCGAGGAAGGCCTCGAAGTCCTTGCCGAGCAGGGTGCGGCCGGCGAAGAGGAGCGCGGCGTCGCTGATCCGCAGGGCTCGGCGCAGCTCGGCCGGCCGGTAAGTGGCCGGGAACAGCATCGGCATGGCACCGATGCGGGCCGAGGCGAGCCAGGCGACCACCCAGTCGATTCCCGTCGGCAGGACGATCCCGATGCGGGTGCCCTTTCCCACGCCGGCGGCGAGTAGCTGCTTGGCGAGCGCCGCCGAGGCCCGCTCGGCGCCGGCGAAGCTGATTCGCCGCTCCCAGAGCACGACGAAGTCGTCGTCACCGAACCGCTCGGCGGCCCGGTGGAGCAGCTCGGGCAGCGTGGGCCGGAACGGGATGTCGGGAAGGCCGCCGGGATTCATGACGTTCGGGCGCACCAGAGCAGGCCGCTCCAAGTCGGTGGAACGGCGTTCTTGGGGCGGCCGGAACCCTCCGGTCGAGGCAGAGAGACCGGCCAAGGTGCCGGAGCGGGGATTGGGGGCCCTGAGCAAGCCATCGGGGCAGCTCCTCGGGTCACCAGGGAGCAGGCGGCGTCGCCGGACGCCTCGAAGGTCACCTTGGTGGCCAGGGTGGCCAGGGTGGCGGCGAGGCCGCGAGCGGCGACGCCGAAGTCGTCGACCCAGAGGGCCACGCCCTGCATTCCGCCCCTAGTGCGCTGGAGAAAACGATCGGGGGCGGCGCCGGTGACGACGGGCTCGGCTAGCTCCAGTGATCCATCGCCCAGCCAGGTCATGCCGCCCCGCCGGCCGACGGTCGGGTCGTCGGACACGCCGTACTCGAGCACCCGCAATCCGAAGAGGGCGCCGAGACTGGCCACGGCCTCGTCGTAGTCCCGCTCGATCGCCGTGGAGTGGAACATGGCCTTGACGTGGTGGCCGCTCACGACGAGTCCCCCCTCGGCGTCTCGGTCATTTCGGCTCGACCAGTCGGAACCGGCAGAATGTCACCGAGCACAGGCGGTCGTCGGCCCCCGCGGCCCGCAGCTCAACCCGGACCTGCGCGCAGCCCTCGGCGATGCGCAGCACCTCGGCCCGGGTGACGAAGGGGGCGCCCACCCCACGGGCCACGATCGAGGTGCCGAGGTGCTCGATCCAGAACCGGTCAGTGCCGGCGGCCTCGGCTGCCGCGATCATGGCCGCCGCCTCGGGCACGACCTGGAACGATCCTTGATGCAGGCCGTTGCGGCCGAGCTCGTCGGTGAGCTCGGCGATCTCCAGGCTGCCGTCGCCGCGGCGTCGGGCGCCGAACGCCTCGTACAGCGGCGGCAGGTCGGGGGAGTCGTCGACGCCGGGCCGGTTGTCGACGTAGTCGAACCCCGGGTTGGGTCCCCCCACGGCCCAATGGGTGCTACCGAGGCCAATGAGCCGGTCGGGACGAGCGACGTCCGTGAGCCGGCTCTCGGTGAAGAGCTGCGTCCTGCCCTCCCGCAGGATGCGACCCTCCAGGTGCACACGGTCCACGTCGGATGCCCGTTCGAAGAGGTGGACGTCGATCCGGGTGGGCGAGACGACCGCGATCGGGTCGACATTGATCCCCGCCGTGTCGAGGAGGGCGATGCCGAGTGGGGCCGCCAGCAATCCGACGGGGCCCCGGAGGTCGCGTCGGATCGTGATCCAGCCCTCGGCCTCGTGGTTCCCCGTCGTCTCCGAATAGGTGCCGAGATAGCGGTAGGAGATGAGCCGGCCCACCCCCGTGCGCCACTCCTGGCGGGCCTCCTCGGCGGTTGACGGCATGGTGGGTTCCCCCTCGACGGTGACGGCGCGAGACGCCAGCGGATCTTACAGGCGGCTCCTTGGGAGGTCGCCGGCATGGAGCGGCGTTCCGGCGTCCACCCGCTCCTCTCGGTGGCGCCGTCCGGTGTCGGCAGCCACGCTTGCTGGCTGATGGACCTGGAGCTGACCGACGAGCAGACGTTCTTCCAGGAGACCACTCGGAAGTACCTGGAACGGGAGTACCCGCTCAGCGTGGTCCGCTCGCTCGAGGACGACCTCCACGGGTTCGATCGCGGGTACTGGCGCCAGGTGGCGGAGCTGGGCTGGACGTCGCTCCTGGTGCCCGAGGAGGAGGGCGGTGGCAGCGTGTCCTCGAACCCGGTCGCTGATCTGGCGATCGTGGCAGAGGTGAAGGGGCGTCTGGTCGCGCCCGGGCCGTTCCTGCCGATCAACCTCGTGACCGCCGCCCTCGGCCGGTCGGGGGCGGGGGATCGGCATGCGGAGGTATTGGCTGGGCTCATGAGCGGCGACACGATCGCCACCTGGGCATTCGCCGAGGCGAACGGTCGATGGGACGCCGCGGGGGTGCAACTGGTCGCCGAGGCCGACAGGGACGGCTTCGTCCTCCGGGGGGTCAAGCGTTTCGTGGAGGCGGCTGCAAGCGCCGATTGGTTCTTGGTGACCGCCCGCACGGGCGGCGACCTCACCCAGTTCCTCGTGCCGGCAACGTCGTCGGGGCTCACGGTCATCCCGGGCCGCAGCGTGGATTTGGTCCGACGGTTCGGCGACGTGCGCTTCGAGGGGGTCCGGGTGTCCGCCAGCGCGGTGGTGGGCGAGGTGGGCGCCCGCCGACGACGTGGAGTGCCAACTCCAGATCGGGTGGCCGAGTCCGTTGGGGCAGGGGACCGGGTGTTCGAGTTCACCCAGGAGTACATGAAGGACCGGTGGTCGTTCGGGCGGCGCCTCGCGTCCTATCAGGCTCTCAAGCACCGCATCGCCGACATGCTGCTGTGGCTTGAGACGGGGATGGGGTGTGCGGAGGCCGCCGCCCGCTCTGTCGGCAGCGGGGCCCACTCGCGTGGTGAGCGTGGCCATGGCCTACGTCGGCCTCGATCGACCTGCTGAGCGATTGCGTGCAACTGCACGGCGGCATCGGGGTCACATGGGAGCACGACGTCCACCTCTATGAGCGCCGGGTCGCGCTCAACCGAGCCCCCCTATGGCACGCCCGAACAGCATCAGGAACGTCTGTGCGCGCTCCTCGAGAAGGGCTGAGATGATGGAGCAGATCGAGGACCTGGCGACCTACCGGGAGCGGACCCGGGAGTGGATCAGGGCGAACCTCGAGCCCAAGCGGGCCGGTCAGCCGTTCGTCGACCGCCGGACGAACCAGGAGCTGCAGGCCAAGCTGTTCGAGGCCGGCTTCTCGGGCTTCGCGTTCGCCGCCGAGTACGGCGGGGCCGGCCTCACCTTGGATCACCAGAAGGCGTTCTTCGATGAGGCGCTCGACTTCGTGTCTACGGGGTGTCCATCGGGATGCTGGCCCCGACGCTGCTCGACTTCGGCTCCGAGACCCTCAAGCAGCGCCACCTGCCCAAGATGCTCCGCGGCGAGCACGAGTTCATCCAGCTGCTGTCCGAGCCAAGCGCCGGACGGGCCTGCCTCGACATGGCGGCCCACGAATTCGCCCGCCTACGCGGAGCTGGCCATGGCCATGGCCATGGCGGTGGCGGCCGCCGACGGTGTGATTTGGACGGATGAGCAGCCCGGTGGCGCCGAGGGCCGGGCCTGGCTGCCGTCGAGGGGCATCTCGCCCGCCGGGCGGCTCCAACGAGATGCAGCGTCGGCGGCGAGAGGCCGAGCCCCCACGGCCGACTCGGTAGTGTTACGACCTATGGCAATCGAGCGCCCTCCGGAGACGAACCTTGATGAGGTGACGCGCATCGTCGGGGCGGCGTGGGACGTCCTCGTCCGCACCGGATACGACAATCTCAAGGTCCAGATGGTCGCCCGCCGTGCGGGCGTCTCGATCGGGAGCTTCTATCGGCACTTCGGCGGCAAGAAGGAGCTGATGGCCTCCTTGTGTCGAGAGGAGCTCATCCGGGCCACCGCCATCCTCGACGAACTGACCGCTACGGGCACGCCGGAGGAGCGGGTTCGGGCCTGGGTCGCGGCAGTGGTCAGCCTCCGCTATGGACATCGCGCCGGCCCGCGGGCCCGCTGGATCACCACGCTGCCGGCCGAGGTCCGGGACCTGGCCATCGACGGCAACGACCCCGACGTCGACACGGGCCGCCCGCTACGCGCCGCGATCGCCGACGGCGTGCGGGACGGCAGCTTCCCGGCCGCCGATCCCGAACGCGGCGGCATGCTCGTGCAGGGCTTGTGTAGCTGGATCGACCAGGATCACGGCCGTCCTCCGGGGGACCGGGAGTCGGTGGTTGCCGCGGTGACCGAGTTCGTTCTCGCCGCCCTCACCAATCCTACTCGTCGCCTAGTGTCCCGGAAGGTTGAAGCGCCAGTAAATCTTGGTTGAACGGGAATTTTCTGGTTTGGGTCGCGTTGACCCGGTGTTATACGCCAACATCGGAGGAACGCTATGGCCCGTCGAGGACGCCCCACTGTCGAGATCATCTTGAGCGCCGAGGAACGCGCCACGCTGGAGCGCTGGGCACGCCGGCATTCGTCGTCGCAGATGCTGGCGTTGCGATCCAAGATCGTACTGGCCTGCGCGGCGGGGGGAGCCACCCACGCCGAGATCGCGGCCGAGTTGGCCTGTAATGCGGTGACGGTGGGCAAATGGCGGCACCGCTTCGCCGTTGATCGTCTCGATGGCCTCGTCGACGCCCCCCGTCCCGGGGCCGCCCGCACTATCGGCGACGACGTGATCGAAGCGGTCGTGGTCGAAACACTCGAGAGCGCGCCGCCCGACGCCACGCACTGGTCGACGCGCGGCTTGGCCGCCAAGCACGGGATCAGCCACACCACGGTGCGAGAGATCTGGCGGGCGTTCGGGCTCAAGCCGTGGCGAGCGGACAGCTTCAAAGTGTCGCCCGATCCCGACCTGGTGGAAAAGATCCGCGACCTGGTCGGGCTCTACATGAGCCCGCCGATCGCGGCCGCGGTGTTCGCCGTCGACGAAAAACCCCAGATCCAAGCGCTCAACCGCACCGCACCGACCTTGCCCATGCTGCCGACGACCCCGGCCCGGGCCACCCACGACTACGAGCGCAACGGCACCTGCGACCTCTTCGCCGCTCTGAATGTGGCCACGGGGACAGTGATCACCGACATCCGTAAGTCCCACACCAGCGCCGACTTCATCGCTCTTTTGGACGAGGTGAACCGCGAAGTCCCGTCCGAGCTCGACGTGCACGTGATTCTCGACAATTTGCAGACCCACAAGACGCCCCAGGTCCACCGCTGGCTGCTGCGCCACCGCCGGTTCCACTTCCACTTCACCCCGACGTACGGGTCGTGGATGAACCTCGTCGAGCGGTGGTTCTCCGCGCTCACCACCAAGAAGTTGAAGCGCTCGGCGCACCGCAACGTCAAAGAACTGGCCGCCGACATCTTGGACTGGGCGACCACCTGGAACGAGAACCCACGTCCGTTCGTGTGGACCAAATCGGCCGAACAGATCCTCGAGCGACTGGCCTCCTCCTGCGCCGCCATCAACGCCGGCGCATGATCCAGTTTTCACGGCGCTTCAACCTTCCGGGACACTAGCCCTACGGGTCGAGGCCATCATCGTCGATCGCCGCGAGAATCGCGAGTACCTACCTCGAGTTTTTCAGGGGGAAGTAGATAGGGGCTCAATGCCGGGGCACCGCCGGGCGTGGCGTGGGCGGCGCAGACGAAGGACTCGGCGCTCGAGGCGAAGGCGACCAGCGGAGGCCACCCCTTCGAGGCGCCACCCGCCGCCGTCGCGGCTGGCCCTGACGTCGGTGCGGTCGACGCGACCCAGGCGGTCGCCCACCATCCCGCTGACGATGCAGGTCCCATCCAGGATCCGCCCGAGCACATCGTCGAAGCGGCCATGGTCCTGTGACGCCAGGAGGGTGCCGGCCACCCCAACGGTGTCGATGAAGGGGCTCGTGACGAGGGAGCATCCCATCTCCTCGGACAGGGCGTACCCGTCGAGGAAGCTGCCGCCTCCGCCCACGACCGAGGGGAGTGCCATGCCCAGTCGTGCCCGCGTCCGGGGCCACTGGACCGAGGAGGGGAACGACGTTCTCGCGTCTCGCACTACCTCCCCCGGACCGGCACCTCTAAACTATCTCCTGATGGCGGCCTCAGCCGGCATCAGGAGATAGGGGGAGCACATGACCCTGACGAGCGAGACGACGACCGGTCTCGGCTACCAAATCAACGACGCCGACAACCACTTCAACGAGCCGCCCGACTGCTTCGAGCGCTACATCGATCCAAAGGATGCCGACCTCGCGATCCGGTTCGTGACGGGACCGGATGGAAAGCGCGTGCAGCTGTTCGCCGGCCAACCATCGAAGTTCAACGTGAACCAGGTGACCTTCTCCAAGGAGGAGCTCAAGAAGATGCTGGGCGACACGTCCAACATCGGGACCGGTCGGGGCACGGTCACCCAAAATGAGGGTGAGCCGGAGCTCTCGATCGTTCCGGGCATGCTCCTCAACCGCCTCAACCCGCTGAAGGGCCTCGACGAGGAACAGCGCAAGGCGTTCATCAGCGAGTTTCGGCACAAGTCCGAGGCGTTCGGCAACCGCGACCTGCGGCTGGCCCTCATGAACGAACAGGGCATCGACAAGGCGCTCATGTTCCCAGCGGCCGCGCACGACATCGAATATGAGTTCGTGGACAACATCCCGGCCCTCTACGCCAACATCCGCGCCTTCAATCGGTGGATGCACGAGGAGGTCGGCTATGTCGCCGACAACCGTATGTTCCTCCCGCCATACATCGCCCTGGCTGACCCCGATCTCGCGGTCGCCGAGCTTGAGCGCGTCATCGCCGACGGGGCGGCCATGATCCAGACCAAGTCCGGGCACGCCCATGGCGGCGTTGACAACCCGTGGGGCGGCCGCTCCCCCGCCGACCCGGTCTACGACCGGTTCTGGTCGATCGTGAACGAGGCCGAGATCCGCCTATGTGTGCACCTCGGCGGCACCGACTACCAGAAGTACGGCGCCGACTGGTCCGAGGACCCTGAGTGCGTCTTCGGCGACTTCGATGCCTTCCAATGGATGATGTACTGGGGCGACCGCCCGGCCATGGAGATCACCGCCGCGCTGATCCTGCACAACTTCTTCGGGCGATTTCCCAAGATCAAGGTCTGCCTGTCGGAGATGGGCACGGTATGGCTCCCCTACACCCTGCGCAAGGCCGATCATGCCTTCCTCATGGGTCGCATGGCCAAGTGGGCCGACAACGGCCGCCTCGACCGCCGGCCTTCGGAGATCTTCCGGCAGCACTTCATCGTGGCCCCCTACCCCGAGGAGAACGTGCGGCGTGTCGTCGATGAGGTCGGAGTCGAGCCGATCGTTTTCGGCTCGGACTTCCCACACGGCGAAGGTCTCGCCTACCCCTCCCAATACGTCGGTGCCCAGCTGAGCGGTTTCTCCGAGGAGGACCAGCGCCGCATCATGCGCGAGAACCTCGAGGCGTTCCTCGCTCCTTGCGTGCGCTGAGGCACACAGATGCTCGTCCGCTCCGAGGCGGTCGACGGGGTGTCGGTGATCACCCTCGACCGCCAACCCATCAACCTCTACGACGACGCCTTCCATGTCGAGTTCTAGCAGGCGTGGTCCGCGCCCACGGCACGACCCCGACACCCGGGTCGTGATCATGCAGGTCACCGGCCGTCACTTCTGCGCCGGTGCTAACCTGCGCAACCCACTGCGGGGGCCCCTGAGAGCGCTGAGATCCTGCCCCTCTGGGAGGAGATCCGCCTCATCCAGGGGACGACGAAGCCGATGATTGCCGGCTGGCGGCCAGCGCATGGTTTGGCCCCGCGACCTGGTCTTCTGCACGCAGGACGCGTTCTTCGCCGACCCCACCGCGGACATGGGTATCGGCGGCATCCAATCCCACCTCCGCACCTGGTTCCACGGGCCCCGCTTGGCCAAGAAGATGATCTACGACGGCATCCGCCTCCCTGCGGAACGTCTGTACGCGATAGGCCAGGTGAACCGGCCGTACCCAGACCTCGAGACGCTCCACACCGAGAGCCTGGCTTTCGCCCGGCAGCTCGCCGAGAAGGACCCCCTCCCGCTGCGCCAGGCGAAGCGGGCATCGGCGATCACGATGGACATCCAGGGGCAGCACTACGTCTTGTCCCGCAAGCAAGAGCTGCTCGATGAGTTCCCGAGGATGCAGCTCCGGCTGCCCGACCGGGGCTGAGCCCTGAGCGCCCGAGGAGACGAGTTCACCGCGGCCCCGGGCCTCGACCCCGGGCTGATCGCGTGGGCGGAGGCGACCCTCGCCACGCCGGTGACCGTCGCGACGCGTACCCCCACCGGGGGGTCACGCGAGACGTGGTTCCTCGAGACCGGCGACGGTGCGCAGGCGGTGCTGAGGATAGAGGCCGGCGGCTCGTTCGCCGGAACCGACATCAACGTGGAGCGCGAGGCGACGGTCTACCGGGCCCTCGAGAAGACTGAGGTCCCCGCCCCCCGGTTGCTCGGCGTCGCGCCCGGCGGTGCGGCGATCCTGTTGGAACGGCTCCCGGGCTCGGCCGAGCTGGGCGCGACCGATGAGGAACGCCGAGCCACCCTGGTCGATTTCGTCGACGCCATCGCGGCCCTGCACCGCCTCGACGTGGATGCACTCGACCTCGCCGGCTTCGACCGACCACGCACCCCGGAGGACCACGCCCGGCTCGACCTGGCCCGCTGGCACCGCCTCGCCGACGACGCCGGCGTCGACCTCGACCCGCTATCCCGGTACGCGGGCGCCTATCTCTTGGCCCACCCGCCGGCGCGGGTGACCCGCACCTGCCTGGTGCAGGGCGATACCGGTCCGGGCAACTTCGTGGCCAGCGGCGGCAGGGTGACCGGGCTGGTCGACATGGAATTCGCCCACCTCGGCGACCCCATGGACGACCTAGCGTGGATCCTGATGCGCGGGCTGGGCGGCGACCCGGTCCCGTACCTCGACCGCTATCGCAAACGGAGCGGGATCGAGGTCGACGGGCGCTCGGTCGCCTATTACGCGATCGCCGTGCAGTACCGCTGCGCGATCACCACCACCTTGGCCGTCACCCGTGGAGGCGGCGCGCGGGGATGGGCCCCGTATCTGATGGTGACCGAGCGGTACCTCCAGGGGACGGCCGCTGCGCTGTCGGCCTACCTCGGTGTGGACGAGCCGCCGGTACAGCTCCCTGAGGGCGCACCCACCGACCGGACGCCCTGGTACGACCACCTGCTCGAGGGGATCCGGGCGGGCGTTCGGGGCATCGCCGACGAGGACCTGCGCGAGCACACGCGCAACGAGCAGATCCTCGTCCACTACCTACGCGCCTACGACCGGCTTGGCCACGACCTCGACGCACTCGATCGCGTCGATCTCGAGGCGACCGGGATCGACCCCGACGACCCTGGCGCCCTGCGGGCAGCGGCCGAGGCCGGCGGCGAGGCCGCCGACGAGACCCTGCTGCGATACCTACTCCGCCGCAGCCAGCGCCGTCGGACGTTGTGGGCGACCTTGCTCGATCGCCCGGCCCGGGGGGCGGCGCCTTGGCAGGCCCGTCGTTAGAGCTGGCCGCCGAATCATCCCCGCAACGCCGCGTGCTGTCCGACGAGGAGCAGTCCGTCGGACACCCGATCACCGTGCGGCGAGACGAGGGCGGTCGGGTCGCCCCGGGGCCGCCCGTGAGCGGTCATCCGAGATCGCTAGTTGTAGTGCCCATGACCACAAAGGTTCGCGCGCCTTGGTCCTGGTAGAGGGCGCATCGCCGGCCCCAGGTGCCGTTGAGGGCGATCCGAGGGGTAGCGGGGTGCCGCTCGAGGAATGTGCGGGCGCGCCGACCGAGCGATTGGGCGAACTGCAGGGATGACCGCTGCTCAGGCGGCGCGGGTCGCCGGCCGGCCCCAGCGTCGCTGGCGCTCGGAACGGATCCGGGCCCGCTCCTTTCGCTGGCCGGCGAGCACGTCGGGGGGCTTGGCGTTGGCGTTGCGCCAGGCGAGATATGCGGGGATGCGCTTGGCGACGACGAGGTGGCTTGGGTGGTCCGAGTTGTTGAGCACGAACTCGCGAAGCGGGCCGAACTGGCACTCGATCGGGTTCGTCCAGGAGGAGTAGGTCTGCGTGAAGCACAGCTCGACGGCGCGTGTGGCGCACCAGGTGCGGATCTTCCCACCCTTGTGGGTCGACAGGTTGTCCAAGATGACGTACATTGTCTTGGCATCGGGCCTCTGGGCCCGGATCTGCTTCAGGGCGGTCAGGGTGTTGACCGCCCCCTTCTTCTCCAGGACCGTGCCGAACAGCAGGTCGTCGCCGACCGAGTAGCAGCCGTGGAACTGGCGCACCCCGGTGCTCTTGTGGAAGTTGGCTCGCAAGCGCTGGGGTTTCCCCCGCTGTGACCAGCAGTTCCCGAGTTATAACCGAAACCTGTGGATGCACCACCTGACTGGAGGCGCGGCGTACCTTCCTCGTTGACCAAAACGAAGAGCGCTGGCGCTGAAACGCCGGCGGGAAGGTGACGCCAATGTTGACAGTAGCTGTTGAAGAGACGCCGGACGCGGAGCGCTCCGCCACCCTCGATGGCCTGGTGGCCGAAGGGGCCCGGCGCATGCTGGCCGTCGCCCTCGAGGCTGAGGTGGACGACTACCTGACGTGGCTGGCCGACCAGCGCGACGAGCACGGGCGCCGTTTGGTGGTGCGCAACGGCCACGCCGAGCCCCGCACCATCGTGACCGGGGCGGGGCCGATCGAGGTCCGGGCCCCACGGGTCGACGACCGGCGGATCGATGAGATGACCGGCGAGCGGTGCCGGTTCCGGTCTTCGATCCTCCCGCCGTGGGCCCGCAAGTCCCCCAAGGTGGCCGAGGTGCTGCCTCTCATGTACCTGCACGGGATGAGCTCGGGGGACTTCGTCCCCGCCTTGGAGGAGTTCTTCGGCTCGGCGGCCGGGCTGTCGGCGTCGGTGATCACCCGGCTCACCACCGAGTGGCAGCGCGAACGGGACCAGTTCTCCCATCGCTCGCTGAAGGATGTCGACTACGTCTATCTGTGGGCCGACGGGATCCACTTCAATATCCGCCTGGAAGAGGCTCGCCTCTGTGCCCTGGTCATCGTGGATGTGCGGGCCGACGGGACCAAGGAGCTTGTCTCGATCACCGACGGGCACCGCGAGTCGACCGAGTCCTGGGCCGACGTGCTCCGGGACGTGAAGCGCCGGGGCATGACCGCTCCGGTGCTGGCCGTCGGTGACGGGGTACTCGGCTTTTGGGGCGCGCTCGCAGACGTCTTCCCCGACACGGCTCACCAGCGCTGCTGGGTCCACAAGATGGCCAACGTCATGAACGCCCTACCCAAGTCGGCCCAGCCGGCCGCTCGGGCCGCCCTGGCCGAGGTCCATGACGCCGAGGACAAGGACCACGCCGATCGGGCCCTCGAGGCCTTCGTGAAGGACTACGAGGCCAAGTGGCCCAACGCGACAGAGAAGGTGACCAAGGACCGCGACGCCCTGCTGGCGTTCTTCGACTTCCCCGCCGAGCACTGGATCCACCTCAAGACCACGGATGAAAGAATCAAGCGTTTTGCCGCGTGTCCGGGTTGTTTCGTTCGAGCTGCTGCGAGAGGGCGGTCAAGGCCGGCGGAGCCGCCCCGCAGGGGCTGCCTTGAGGGACCGGGGAATTGTCGTTGGCATACTTGTCGGGCGAGGGCCGGAGGGCCTCGTCTGCTGCGCTGCGCCTGCCGGTCGCTGGCTCTGCCAGCCGATGACCATGTCCTGATAGGCGGTCTCGGCCTGCTCCAACAAGGCCCGTTCACGGTCGCGGACGGTCTTGAGCGAGTAGGCGGCCGCGGAGCCTGCCGGGCCGCCCCGTCGGGCTGGGTGACCGGCGCGGAGTTCGAGGGCCCGGGTCTTCTTGGCGATCAGTGACGGGCGGGCGAACGCATAGTCGGACTGATCGTGGACCAGGTGCCAGGCGACCACCAGCAGTTTCCGAGCGACTGCGACCGTCGCGATCTGCCAGCCCCGCCGGGCCTTGACGCGCTCAAAGAACCCTCGCAGCGGTCCGGGTGCTCGTGATGCGGCGAACGCTGCTTCGACGAGCAACCCTCTGTGCCCCCACGGCCGGCCCATTGAAGCATCCCCGGGGATTGGTGACTCCACCTCTTGAGAGGATGGAGCCATGTCAGAGGAGAAGAGTCGGAGGCGCACGCCCTACCCGACGGAGATGAGGGGGCGGGCCAATCCGATCGAGGCCCACTTCGGACCGCTGCGCCAGTTCACCATCGCCAACTCCGACCACCAGAGCCACGGGGAACTGGCCACCGCCATCCGCAACTACATCCGTTGGCGCAACGCCAACACCCGGGATCCCGAGATCCTCGCCCTCGAGGCCAAGCACCGGGCCATGCTCCGGGGCGAGGCCCGGCGGCGCTGGGGTCAACCTCGGGCCCGAGCCGCATAGCGCTCACCGCGACGACGGGCGATTCACCCGAACGCTGGATCATCACGTCCCGACGCCCGATCCGACGTGACCCAACCGCCCGACGACACCCCCGTTCCCTCCGAAACCACCGCCCGAGACACCCAGACGCCTAGATCACCGTTCCACGCTCCTGCCAAGCGCGCGAACCTTTGTGGTCAGGGCACTAGCCGAAGAGAGCTCTCACTCACGTCCGTGTGATCGGCGGTCAGTGACCGGCTTGGATCTCTGCGTCGGCTTCTTCGGGCGCCTGGTAGATCGCACCGGAGGCGGTGAGCGATGCCAGCTCGTCCTCTCCGCTCCCAATCCAGTCCCGCAAGATGGCGTACGTATGCTGGCCCAGCCGGGGGCCACTCCGCTCGATCCTGCCGGGTGACCGGCTGAGGCGGAACACCGAATCGGGATAGTGAAGCGGCCCGTAGTCCGGGTTGGGAAGGTTGACCGCAAAACCACGCGAGCGGACTTGCGGATCCCGCCAAATGTCCTCGCTGTCCTGGACTGGGCCGGCAGCCAGCCCGACCTTCTGCAGCAGGTGCGTCGCCGTGTGGGCGGTGCGCTCGCCAATCCAGGAGGCCAACGCTTCGTCGAGTTCCTTCCGATAGCCGCCGGCCACTGCGGCGTCGTCGGTGTCCAGCTCGGGGCGATCGAGGAACCGGCACAGTGCCGACCAGTCCGAGGCATCCTCGAGCTCGACGGCTACCCAGGCGTCCCGCCCGAGTGCCCGGTACACGCCGGACAGCCACGACCCAGGGACCAGGTTGTCTGCCCAGGGCTCCTCGATGCCGTTCACCAGGGGGTCGAGCAGCACCGGGGTCAGCAGCTGAGTCATCGCGTCAATCTGCGCCACGTCGAGGCATGAGCCGCGGCCGGTGCGTTGCACTTCCGCAAGCGCCCCGAGCACCGCAACGACGCCAGTTGTGGCCGTCACGTAGTCGGGGAATGTGCCGTGCGGGTATCCCGACAGGGACGTGAGGCCCATGTATCCCGAGATGTTGGTCGCATACGCGAGGTAGTTCGCCCTCGGCCCGTCTCGGCCGTAGCCGGAGAGGGAGAGCCACACGAGCCCGAGATTGCTGGCCACCACGTCGTCGAACCCGCACCCCCACCGGGCGAGGCTGGGGCCAGCGAAGTTCTCGATCAGCACATCGGCTCGCCGCGCCAACTCCAAGAAGGTTGGCCGAGCCCGCTCATTTCGGAAATCTAAGGACAGGCTTCTGGCCCCCCGGGACAACGTGCCGTACATGACCGTCTGTGGCACCCCGAAGGGATCGGTGACCGGGGGCCCGATGGCATAGGCCGGCGTGCGGAGGACCTCCGGGCGCCCCCGTGCTTCGATCTTCACCACATCGGCACCCAGCTCGGCCAGAAGGAGTCCGGCGGTGTTCCCGGCGACGAAGGCGCCCAAGCTCAGCACCTTGAGCCCCTCCAGGGCCTGCGGGAGACGCTCAGACAAGCCCCGACTCCTTCCAGTCCTCGAGCTCACCGGGGCTATGGCCGAGCTCGTCGACAAACACGTCGACGTTGTGCTCTCCGAGGCACGGCGCGGGGCGGCGCAACGAGAGCAGCGGCGGAGTGGACGAGAAAGCCTTCCAAGGCAGCTCAACCGAGCCCAGACCGGTTTTCGTCGTGGTGGCGAAGAGGGCCCTGGCGTGCGCTTGGGGATCGCGCACGTACTGGCCCACGCTGTAGAGCGGATTGCACGGCAGACCGGCGGCCTGACCCCGCTCGAACAGGTCGAGGACGTCCCGATCGGCCAGCAGCCCGGCGATGACTTCGCGAAGCCCCTCAAAGGCCGCGCGGCGAATGAGCGGATCGGCGAGTGCCGGCTCGGTGAGCTCGTCAGGGTGATCGAGCATCTCGAGGAAGGCCTCCCAATGGTGCTGCTGATGGCAGGAAACCTCTAAAGAGCCGTCCCGGCACCGCCAGGTGCCGGTCGGCGGGTAGCCGATGCCCACAGCCCGGCCGCGGTTGCCCGCGCCTTCGGCGTCATAGCGCTCGATATGAAAATCCATGGCAGTTGCGGCTTCATGCACGCTGAGATCGAGGACCTGCCCGCCAAGCCGTGCCCGGGCTCGGACCGCGGCCATGATCCCGACTGCACCGGCGAGGCCAGCGTAGTCCCACAACGGCTGTCCGGGGATGGCGACTGGCGGCCCCTCTGGCTTCCCGATGTGGAGCATGCCCCCGCCGAACGCAAAGGACACGAACGGCGTCGCGCGGAACTCGCGCATCGGACCGGTCAGGCCGAAGGGTGTGATCGCCGCCACGATGGCATTGTGCGGCGCCCACGACAGCGAGGGTTCCTCCCAGGCGAACCCGGCAAGTGGCGCTCGCCGCGAGGGTGATATCACGATCACGTCCGCCTCAGCGGTCAGCTCCGACAGCAACGGCAGCGCTATGTCCTCCCGCGTGTCGAGCGTCACCCCTCGCTTGTTGGCGTGATAGCTGGCGAACAACAGACTGGCCTCGAGCCCAGTTGTCCCCTGCTTGAACGGTGGCCGGCTTCGCATGGGATCGCCGGATGGCGGCTCGACCTTGATCACGTCCGCGCCTAAGTCCGCCAGAAGCCTGGTGCAATAGGCGCCAAGGGCGCTCGAGAGGTCGAGGACCTCGAGGCCTTCGAGCGGGCTCTCGGCGTCTGGCACTCCATTTCCCTGCTGGGGCAGGGTCATCACCCCCTCCTGCGACTCCACGACGCTTGGCCGTGGCCATTTCGTCTTCTGTTACGACTCATCGTGGATCACATCACCGGCGAGTGTGCTGATGACGGCGCTCCGGTTGCGCCCTGAGCGGCCAATCATAGCCGGTGACGGGATAGCCATTGGTGTAGAAAGCGACTGAAAGGTTGACCTCCGGATCGTGCGAAGTCAGGGAGCTGGCGCGCCACTGTGGCCCCACGTCGAGGGCGACGCCGTCGGGGGCCCCTCAATGTTAACGAACAGCCCTTTCGCAGCTAGTGCCTGACCACAAAGGTTCGCGCGCTTGGCAGGAGCGTGGAACGGTGATCTAGTGTCCTGAGACAGAGATAGTTTTGCAATATGCGCCGAGGTTCTCGAGGATCTAGTCGGCACTCTTCTTCCACACGAACGGCCGGGGGTTCGCATTCCAGGTCTCGATCCACTCGATGATCGACGCTTGAAGCTCCTTGGTCGAGCGGTGGGTCCCACGCCGTAGCCACTTGGTGGTCAGTTCGGCGAACCAGCGCTCGACCATGTTCATCCACGAGCTGTACGTGGGCGTGAAGTGCAGATGGAACCGCGGGTGGCGCAGGAGCCACCGGTGGATCTCGGGCGTCTTGTGGGTCGAGACGTTGTCGACGATCAGGTGCACCTCGAGGTCTTCGGGGACGCTGCGATTGATCGTGTTCAAGAACTTGCGGAACTCGACGGCTCGGTGGCGCTCGGTCATGTCGGCGATGACCTTGCCCGAGGCCATGTCGAGCGCGGCATAGAGGTTGGTGGTGCCGCCGCGCACGTAGTCATGGGTCGCCCGCTCGGGGAGCCCCGGACGCAGCGGCAGGATCGGGGAGGTTCGATCGAGGGCCTGGACTTGGGTCTTCTCGTCCACGCACAGCACGAGGGCTGCTTCGGGTGGATTGACATAGAGCCCGACGATGTCACGCACCTTGTCGACGAACTGAGGGTCGGGCGAGAGCTTGAAGGTCTCCGAAAGATGGGGCTTCAACCCAAAGGCGCGCCAGATCCGGCTGACGGCCGACTGGCTCATCCCTTGGGCCTGGGCCATCGAGCGCGTCGACCAGTGGGTCGCGCCGACCGGCGTCTCCTCCAAGGTCTTGACGATCACGGCCTCGACCTGGTCGTCGGTGATCGAACGGGGAACCCCCGGGCGCGGCTCGTCAGAGAGTCCCTCCAAGCGCCGCTCGGCGAAGCGACGACGCCATTTGGACACGGTTGGGTTGCTCAGGCCCAGTCGGTGGGCCACCTCGGTGTTGGTGGCGCCGTCCGCGCACAAAAGCACGATCCGACAGCGCAGCGCCAGGGCTTGCGCGCTCTTCGGTCGCCTCGCCCAGCGCTCGAGCGTCGCACGCTCTTGGTCGCTGAGCGTGATCTCCACCGTCGGTCTGCCTCGTCGTGCCATGACTGCCTCCCATCGTCGCCGATGACAGACAGAACGCGCTGCGACACGCCGAAATTCCTATTTCCCAAAGAAACTACGACTCAGGACACTAGGTGCCCACACAAGATGTTCTCCTGGAGGCGGGATCGCCGGTCCAGTTGTCGGAGTGGCGCTCGCACCAAGTCACACGCACCGGGTCACCCACATCGCCGATCTCCAGTTGACCGCCGCAACGTTGAAGCATCCCGGGCCGCTTCCTCGGCGGCATGAAATCCTCGCAGTGCGCCGGAACCCGGTTCCCGACGCCTCATGAGGGTTGACCCCGTCGTTTCTGAAGTGCACGATTTACCTGCTGTCTGTTTGATACCAAACGGCAGGTAGATGGACGGGAGGGTTCGCCGAGTGGGGGCACTGACCAGGGTGACCGAGTCGGCCGGCATTGAGATTCCGATCGGCGAGCTGACCTTCGGAGACAGCCTGCGGGGCGAAGGGGTCAACCAAGCCCACGTCACCTTGTTGGTCGAAGCGGCAGGTCAATGGCCACCGGTACTCGTCTGGGGACGGAACAACCTGCTCCTCGATGGCTGCCATCGCGTGGATGCAGCACGGCGGCTCGGTCATACTCGCGTGTTGGCCACTCGGTACAGCGGATCGGCCGAGGATGCCTACCTCGAGTCACTGCGCCGGAACATCAGTCACGGCCTTCCTCTGAGCCTTGAAGACCGCAGACGCGCCGCCCGCCGAATCCTCACCGAGCACCCCGATTGGTCGGACCGCCGTATCGCCTGTCTCTGCGCCCTGTCGGACAAGGCGATTGGCCGCGTACGACGAGACGAGCGCGAAGCGGTCATCCTCGGGATGGGGCACCGAATCGGTCGGGATGGAAGGCGGCGTCCCGTTCGTCCGATCGACCTCACCGCGCGCATCGAGCAGGCCATTGAGCAGAACCCAGAAGGCTCATTGCGAGCCATTGCCATGGCGGCGGGCGGTGCCTCGCCCGAGACGGTGCGGAGGGTGAGGGCTCGACATCAAACACAAGCCGGCCGGGTAGTCGAGTTCGCCGGAGAGGAGCCAGCTCGGGAGAACCGAGACTGGCGCAACGACACTGCCCTTGCCGCGTCGGAAGACACGGAACGCTTCGCACAGTGGTTCACTTCCACCGATCTGGGCGACGAGTGGCATCAGTATGTCTGGTCGATCCCGATCAGCCGTTTGTATGAGATCGCGGACGAGGCTCGCAGGCGCGCTAACCGCTGGATGCAGTTCGTCAGCTTGCTGGAAGGCCGGGTGCAGCCCTGAGCGGCAGGCGAGGCGGGGATGGAGGCGGGGCCGCGGTCATGTCGTCTCGGTGTCGCCTGGGCCGTCTTGTGCCACACGTAGGGCCGTGGATCCTCGTTCCACATCGCCCAGTCGCTGATGGCGTCGGCGAGCTCCTTCACATCGCGATGGGTGCGGCGGCGCAGCCACTTAGGGGTGAGCTCGCCGAACCACCGCTCGACGAGGTTCATCCACGACGGCGAGGTCGGGGTGAAGTGCAGCTCGAAGCGGGGGTGCGCCACCAGCCAGCGATGAATGGCCAGGGTCTTGTGGGTCGAGGAGTTGTCCACAACGACGTGCACAGCGAGATGCTCGGGAACGTTGTCATCGATGAGGTTCGAGAACTTCTTGAACTCGATCGCCCGGTGGCGCTTGGTCAGCTGGTGGAGCACCGCTCCACTGGCGAGGTCCAAGGCGGCGTAGAGGTCGATCGTGCCGTGCCGGACGTAGTCGTGGCTATGGCGGGCGGGAACCCCGGCAGCGTCGGGAGGATCGGTTGGGTGCGATCGAGCGCTTGGACCTGGGTCGTTTCGTCCACGCTCAGCAGGACGGCCCGCTCGGGCGGGTTCAGGTACAGCCCGACGACGTCGCGGACCTTGTCGACGAACAAGGGGTCCTCGGACAGCTTGAAGGTGTCCTCTCGCCAGGGCTTCAAGCCGAAGGCCTTCCAGATCCGGGCGATCGTCGGCCGGGACTTGGCTGCGTAGTAGGTGCTCGGGGCCACCTGCAGGTCCCTGCAGATGGGCTCGACCCCGAGCTATCGTCACGGTTCTCATCGATGAAGCCGACGATCACTTCCACGGGCGGTCGAGCTCCGCCTGGGCGAAATACGCCGACGCACGGCGCAGGATCTCGTTGGACCGCTTCAGCTCCCGGTTCCCCTGCTCGAGCGTCTTGATCCGCTCGGCATCGGCGGTCATCGTTCCGCCTGTTCGACCCTCGTCGATGTCGGCCTGGCGGACCCCGTTTCGCACCGACTTGATGTCGTAGCCGAGCTGAGCGGCCACCCGCTTGACGGTCCCATGGTCGGTCCCGAGCTCGGCTCGGAGCTGGCGCACCAGCCGGACGGCCTGGGCCTTCTCGTCCGGCGTGTAGCGCCGAGCGGTCGGCTTCCTGCGTGGTTGTTCCTGTGGCATGACTCCATCCCCACATCAAGAGCCTCCGCGGATCCCAGGGCGAATCACGGGGCCATCGTGGACGATGCTGGCCGCCCCGGATCGCCCTGGACTCGATGCATCGATTTGCCGAGCCAAGGTGGACCACCGGACGATGTCGGCATCCCATATCCATCCCATATTCGTGCAACGGACGCCCTGGGGCTCAGTAGTGTCACGAAATGAAGAGGCCTGGTCAGAGGGCGGTCCGTCGTCTCGGGTCGCCTACCGACAAGCCGTGACTCGCACTCGTAATGCGATTCCGGGCACGGCACGGGATCACTCGAAACGGCGACACAGGGTCCGACTAGGAACGATGTAGGCGAGAGACGGCGGAGCAAGCTCGGAGACTGTAGGAAGAGTGGGACACGGGGGCGACGGTGATGGCGCCGGCATGGGTGGCGATCGGGATCTCTCTGTTGGCCCTGGGCTTGTCCGATTAGGTGGTGGAGACAGCGCCGATGGCGGCGGACGGTCGGCCCTGCGGCCGCCATCACCTTCGCCCGGGACCGCTTCGAAGACGTGATCGCTCGGGGCGGATACGACGCCGGGTACTTCCTGAAGGAAGCGACCGGTCGACCGGCCAGCGGGTTCACGACCTTGCCGCTCGCGCCGAAGATTCGCCCATGAGCGCTGCCCTCACTGAAATCGCCCAGGCCTGGGACGAGGCGTTCGCACACGCTCCGCGAGGCGGGTCCAGTTAGCCAGCTGGGATGCGCCGGACCACAAAGCAGCAGAGATCCGTCGTCGGAAGGCGCTGCAGCGTGACGACACCCGCGTGGGCCAAGAGTCGTGCGGTCGCTCCCTTGATCGGCTCTCAATGAGTTCGAGCGGGCCTAGGCTCCAGTGACTGGACTGTGCCATCCCCACCGGTTACAGTGTTCATATCATGAACAGACCCCGACCTGAGGTCCAGGCTCTTAGCGATATCAAGGATCCCGTTGTTCGGGCAGCGACCGCGTTGGTTGCCACGGAGGAGGCCCGAGAGCTCATGTCGGCAATTGCCGAGGTTCGGGCGCGGGCGATCTACGAGGTCTACAAGTCCATTGGCGGTTCGGCTGCGGCTCGAGTACTCGGTCTCAATCGAGCGAAGATTCATCGAATCGTCCGAGAGCAAGAGCCGAATGATCCGGATCCCGCTGTGCAGGCGGTGCTCGCTCGTCGCAGGGCGGCGACCTCGGAGGGCATTGAGATGCTGATGAAGACGTTCGCATCGGCACAGGCGCTCGCCGAGTCCCGAAGGACAGAGGGCCGACTGTGACGCTTGCCATCGCGGTGGCGACGGCCGACGGCATTGTCGTAGCAGCGGACAGCCGCACAACCGGCCAGCTTCCCGACGCCCCTCGGCGAGTGATCAGCGACTTCACTCACAAGGTCTTCGCGACAAGCGGGTCGGCTGTGGCGACATATGGCTATGCGTTTCTGCTCCAACGCAACATCGCCGGTCACATGGCCGAGTTCACTCGCGAGATCGTCGAGCGGGGGGGTGTTGGTCCCGAAGCGCTTGCAACTGCGCTCGGGACTTTCTTCGGCGAACGTCTGGAATCGCACTTCGCAGTGGGCAATGACCCGCGACCGGCAGAGGGCGACACCGTTCTCGGGTTCCTCGTTGGCGGCTATGAGAATGGAATCGGAGCACTCTACGAAGTTGCGTTGCCCTCCAGCGAGGTGCAGCGGCTGGCCGATACCACCACAGGGGGCGCCGCTTGGCGTGGACAGACCGATGTGGTCGCGCGGTTGATCAAGGGGATCGATCTCGATTGTGCGATCCGAACGGCTGACGACGAGATTCGAAACCAGCTCATGACACTGATGCCCACTTTCGCCAAGGTCGAATACGTCGTGCCCTTCAATTCGATGAACCTGCAGGACGGGATCGACTTTGCCGTGCTTGCCATCCGCACGACCATCGACGTGCAACGGCTGACCCACGGGACTGCCGGAGCCCCTGGCTCTTGGCCCGGCGTCGGCGGTCCAATCGAGATCGCGACGGTTCTACCGACCGGAGGCGTCAATTGGGTGCAGCAGACGCAGCTCCAAGGCGAGCGCGGCGCCGGCGTCGCCGAACTGGGTTAGGCGACGTTCAGAACTGGGACTCGCTGCCGGCCATCAGGTGCGTAGGTATCCCGCACTCGCTCCGCTTCGGTCATAGGAGCAACGTCTGGATTTTGCCGCGCTACTTCTGCCTCGTTGGTTACTTCGGTCCGCTGCCGATCATCTATGGGCACGCCGTGTGGTCTCCTCGGATCTGGCCCGGTTGCCCAGGCTCCTGGCTCACCAATAACCACATCCCTGTAGTTTCACACGTGTGAGCAGGTGCTTCGTGCATCTCCATGGTACCCACGAAGTCGGCCGACGCCAACGGCGCCCTCCTGAGAGCCGTCGCATGGGGTGACTCGGGCCGAACCACGTCGCCCCGCCCCGTCTCGCCCCCTCCGGCGCTCGCGCTCGCTGGTCCCGCCCCAGTAGCCCTGGAGCTCCGGATCCGCCATGGCGAAGTCGAGGCAGTCGGTCTGCACCGAGCAGCTAGAGCAGGCCGCCCCGGCCCGGGACTGATCCTTGACGCGGCCAACGAAGAACGACGTCGTCCCTGACCCCGGCAGACCGCCCGGGCCATCCACGCCGGCGGCGCCCGGAGCTCCTCGAGGTGCGACAGCTCGTGATGGTCGGGAGAGGCCATGAGTCAGCGAACCGTCGCCAGTTCCCTTTCCCCGTCCTCGAGCTCATCCGCCCGCTCCGGCGCGATCAGCGCTCTGGCGACCCCGTCGTCGCCGCCACCATGATCGACCGCTTCGTCCACTACGCCGAGGTAGTGAACCTTAAGGGCGACAGCTACCGCCTGAAGGACCGGGACATGGGGAGGATGACGACGAACGAGGAGAGCTGACCCGCCGGGGGGTCAAATTTTTGGCCGTCGCAAGGGCGTCGAAATTCAGCCGTCGTTGACACGGGTGCCAAGGGGATTCACGTTTCTGGGGCAATTCCGGGAGACATAGGGTTACTGAATGTCGGTGAACCCGAGGATTGCCCAAACTTGGCGCTGACAGCCCGCCCCCCTGGCTGCGCGAGCACGGGGGCCGCCCCATCCAATCTTTCATCCAATCTTTCTCGAGGGAACTGCTGCGACGGTCGTAGATGGCCTGCGACCGAGCGGTGCCATTCACCAGGGAGAATGCGCCGATTAGCCATTGCTCAAGACGGCTCGGGACGGCCAGGTTCCGATTAAAAGTCCCCTGCTCTACCCGATGAGCTAGCGGCCCTACCTGGACCTGCTCGCCCCGCTGTGGTGGCGTCCTATCGAGATCCGAGCTTCGGAAGCCAGCGTGGCAGTCGAGTGGGTTCAGTTCGACAACGGTATCCGACAAACCGCACCCGGCCCCACGAAGCTCGTCCTCGAGCGGCTGCGTGAGCCTACGGATGAGGTCTTGGGCACCCACCGGGAACCCATCGCCCGCTCCCAATGAAGAATCATCCAGCGCCCGCCGTCGCATCGTCGCAGCGGCACGAAGTGTTCCCGGCCGTGGTCGAGCGTCGCGATCGAGATTCAGCTCAGGTGATGAGCCGGGCGGCGTGAGCCGCCGCCAGCGCGAGGGCCAAGACGATGAGAGCGACGGACCGTCGCCCGGTCAGCTTCGGGATGCGCAAGGGGCTGACCATGAGCACGGCCAGCACCACCCCGCCGGCGCTGAGGGCGGCGCGGAAGGCGGCGGGGCCGAGCGGCCCATCGAGGAGCATCAAGGCGACAAAACTGATGATGGCCAGGTCGGTTGGCAAGCCGGTATACGTACCCGAGGTTGCGTCGAGGCCGTGGACGTTGAAGTAACTGAGTCGCATGGCCGTGGCCGCGGCGAGCAGTACGGCCACCGGCACGTACGCAATCCGAAAGTGGCCATACGACAAGATGACGACGCCGAGGGCAACTCCGGCCGACACCATGTCGGCCAGCGAGTCGAGACTGGCCCCGAATGCGCCCTGCTCCCCGGTGCGCCCCGGCGTCCGCTTGGCCACCGGACCGTCGACCACGTCGAGGACGAATGCGCCCAGGAGACTGATGGCGGCTCCAGCGTGTGCTCCCCGCACGGCCAGCGTGGTCGCCAGAATGCTGGCTGCAAGCCCGGTGAGAGTGAGCAGATTGGCGGCATCGGCGAGGTGGGACAGGATGGTCGGAGGCGGCGGAGCGGCGCCCCCGCGCGCATCAGCGACCGGTGATGCGCTCAGGTCCGGTCCAGCCCAAGCTGGGACAGGGCGTCGACGAGCCGCCGGTTCTCGGCCCCTGTGCGCGAGGCGATGCGCAGGTAGCGATCGGCCTCAGGCATTGTCTTCGACGCGCAATCCTTGATCAGGATGCTGTGTTCGACGTACAGCCTTCGAACCAGCGCCGGCCCCGTTGGACCGGGTGCGGTGATCTTACAGAACACGAAATTGGCGTCGGGCCGGAATGGAGCCAGGCCTGGCAGCTCGCGAAGGGAGCGGTAGAGCTCCTGACAGGTGTCGCGCACCACCTCACAACTGGCTGCGAGCTCACTCCTGTAGCGGCCCACCCGACGAAGAAAGGACTCCGCCACGCCGTTCAGGTTCCAGATGGGTAGATGGGCACGAACGGCAGCTGCGAAACAGCGGTCGGCGGTGAGGAGGTAGCCGATGCGTAGGCCGGCGATGCCGAATACCTTGCTCATGCTCTTGATGATGACCAGGTTGGGGTGATTGGCAATGTCGCCCTCGACGCTGGCCGACCGGCCGGCGCGGGAGAACTCGATGAATGACTCATCCACGATCAGCCGGCACCCATGCTCCGCTAGGCGGAGGGCCAGTTTCAGGACTGCCTGGCGATCGACCGAGAGGGCCGTCGGGTTGTTGGGGGTGACGATGACGACGACGTTGGAGCCCGCCCGCCGCGCCGACTCAGCGAAAGCGTCGAGGTCGAGCTCGAAAGTCACCGGGTCGAGCGCTACCCTGTCGACCTGCTCGGCTCGCAATACGTTCTCGTACTCGTTGAAGGAGGGGACGGGGATAGTCATCTTTTCGATGAAGTGCTGGCCCAGCACCTTGATCAGCTCAGCGGCCCCGTTGCCCACGACGATGGTCGCCGGGTCGGTCGCTGTCCATTTGGCGACGAGGCGGTCGAGCTCCAACTGGCCAACCGGGTAATTGCTGACGATGTCGGGTAGCTCGTCGCGGAGGTCGCTGAGTAGGGCGGGCGGAGGGAAGTGCAGGTTGTAAAGGTAGGAGTGGTCGGCGACGCCGTAACGCCAGTACGACCCATGCAGTGACTTGAGGCGATCGAACTGCCGTTCACGGCTCAGGAATATGAATTCGGCCGCCTCGAGGTCGCGGTAATCGTCGAGCTCATACCACCGGCTGGCCGACACGTCGACCGCGGCGAGGTCCGGCAATGACCCGTCGGCCACGAGATCCCGGAACACCGTCTCGTAGTAGGCTTGCACGTTGCCGCCTTCTACTTGGCGGCACAGTTCAGGCAAGATCTTGGTACGCAGTACCTCGGCCCGTAGGAGATAGATGTTGACCGTCTTTTGAGCATCCTTGCCGGTGAGGAGCCCGTCCAGCTCGGCGCCCAGAATGAAGGCGGTGACGAAGCCGTTGTCGTCGTGACGCACGACGGTGCCCGAGAAGTTGGCGTTGTTGGGGGCCACGGCCATACTGCTGCCGGGCTGCCCTCGCAAGCGCATCACGACTGCACGATCGAAGAGGATGTCGCCCTCGAGCAAGAGAATGTCCTCGTCGCAGTAACGGCGAGCGTCCCACAGCGAGCGAATGTTATTGGTCGTGTCGAACGACGGGGCATCGACGTACTCGATGTCGATCCCGGCGAACCTGTGCCCTATCCTCCGGCGGACCTGGGCCGCTTCGTAGCCGACCACGATGATGGCTTCGGTCACCCCAGCGGAGGCCAGCACCCGGAGCGAGCGGAACAGGATCGGGACCCCGTTCACCTCGACGAGGCACTTGGGTACGTAGGCGGTGAGAGGCAGCATCCGCTGGCCAAGGCCCGCAGCGAGGATGAGCGCTCGGCGCACGGGCAACGACCCCGCCGAAAGGTTCCCTGGGACGGGCTCCTGCGCGGCAACCCCCACCGTCTGCGTCACTACAAGCCTCCACGCCTCTCGATGGCCACGTCGACATCCAATGCGCCAACAGTTCAACGAACATTGAAGGAACGGCGGCGCACAATCAAAGGACGAGAGGATCTCTGTCGACCGTCCGCATCGACTTTACCAAAAGTTCGCGTGACCTTCACCCGGCGTTCACGAGCCGAGATACTGCGACGCCAGGTCAGCAACGCTAAAATCTCATAAAGTGTCGATTCATCGAAGTGATGATCGTCTCCTGGACTACGAGGTCGTGCGCGCCTACTGGGAGGAAGCGGCCCAGGATGCCGAATCGGCTTCGTACATGGCCCATGAGCAGGGCCTCCCCAGCGACTGCGTCGAGCATCGGTTCGCGCTCGAGCGGGCGGTGGTCGACCGATGGTTTGCCGGACTGGGACCCACGTCCTCGGTGCTCGACCTCGGATGCGGCGCCGGGGCGTGGACAGAGCTGTTTGCGCAGCGCTACGGACGAGTCGTCGGCGTGGACACAAGCGTCGGCATGCTGGCCGCAGCCCGGCGGCGACTGGCCGGGCAGGGCAACGTCGAACTGGTGCGGGGGGAGGCCCTGACCGTCGCCCTCGACGGTGATTTCCAAGGCGTCCTTCTCGGAGGACTGCTGATGTACCTCGATCGAGCTGACGCTGTGGCACTGCTCGTCCGCCTCGGCCAGCTGGCACCAAATGGTCGGATCATCATGCGGGAATCGGGGATTCGCGCCGGTGTAGAGGTACGGACCGGCACATATCAGGTGGTATACCGGTCACTGAAGGAGTACGAAGCCATGGCTGCCGAGGCCGCCATGCGCGTCGTTGCCGTCGAGCGCAACCGGGGCTACGAGCACATGGAGGTCGCTGTCGCTCTGGTTAACCTGATTCGACGCTTTCCGCCACTCGCCCGGCGTGATGCGGCCGTAGTTGGTGGCCCACTTTGGCGCCTTCTGCGGGCCACGGCGCCTGTCACTCTTGAGCTGGTTCCCCGAGCCGTCGGCGCCGTCGGCCTCGGCTGGCCCCATCTGACCAACCACTTCCTTCTCCTCGAATCGGCCCGTGATTGACGGCCAGCGGGCGGTCTGGGTTCCGCGTTCGTCTGACCGAGCACGTCGGCGATCGACACTGAGATCGGTCACCATGGCGCCCAGGCAGTGGGCGCCATGCCCGAGGTGTAGAGCACCAACATCTGCATCAGGGTCTGCCCAGGCTCCGGATGCGGAACCGAGAGAACGGCTCGATCGACACTCCCGGGCGTGAACTGCGGAAGGTCCTTCAACCGCCCAGGTTCATAACACCGACCTTGTCCAGCGCTATGAGCACTGGCTCGCCCATGCTGGAGACGGAGTCGCCAAACGAGCAGCTTGACAAACATAGGAGCATCAGAGGGCGGTGAAGACCATGAGGCCCTCTCCTATGTCGGGGTCGCGACCGACCTGGGTGGGGTATGCGTGATGGGCGTCATGTTTGGGAACCCACCCGCCGAAGCTCATGCCGATCACCGCGTTGCCGACAGTCAGCCCGAGCAGCCGATTGGCCCGGCGGGACCGAAAGACTTGCTGGTGGCCCGCGTCATGGCCGAGGAAGCAAACGCCAAGAGTTGTCATTGGATCACGTCATGATACTTCTCCGGTCGAGCCGGGCGTCAGTGTGGCGACCCCGGTGCGACGTCGAATGGGATCTCACCGTGGGCGAACTGTCCGCACACCGAGCACTCGCACCAGGCCACGGCCGGAAAGAGTGACGGGGCCGCGGTTCGCGGCCTGTGCCGCCGAGCTAAGCCGCTCAGTCGAAGTGTCACACTCGGGGAGTTCTCGGCCGCGCTGCGATACGGGGCGGTCGGTAGCCTACGGGGCGGTCGATAGCATCGATCAGATGGCCGCCGGGACTGCTTCGAGGGTGCCCGGGCGGGCCGGCGGCGAGATCACCGGGACCGGTGCCCAGGGCGGTTGGCACTGGACCGAGTGGACGTGTGAGCTCGTCGGCACGGCGCTGCTCCTCTTCGGTGGGCTGTCCGCCGTGTGCCTGGACTTCGCGCCAGGCAGCCCGGTTGCGTCGGTGGTGCCCGACCACTCCGCTCGGCTGTTGATCACCGGACTGCTCTTCGCGGGTACCGGTTCGCTCGTGGCGGTGAGTCCTCTCGGTCGTCGTTCCGGCGCCCACCTCAACCCGTCGGTGACCCTGGCCTTCTGGCGGCGAGGCCACATGCATTCACACGATCTGGCCGGCTACACCGTGGCCCAGGTCGCCGGGGCCTTCACCGGAACGGCGCTGGTGCGCTGGTGGTGGGGCACGAAGGCCCGGGCCGTCGATCTTGGGGTGACCCAGCCCGGCCACGGCATCGGTGCCGCCGCCGTCGGGATCGAGGCGTTGATGACACTGATGCTTGTAGTCGGCATTCTTGTCATGGTCTCGTCCCCGAGGACGGCTCGTTGGACGCCGTTGCTGGTCTGGATCCTCGTCGCTGTGCTGGTCTGGCAGGGGGCACCCTGGACCGGGACGTCGCTCAACCCGGCCCGCAGCCTGGCGCCGGCCCTGCTCGCGCCCAACGCCGCCAGCCTGTGGGTCTACCTCGTCGGTCCGCTGGCCGGTTCGCTTCTGGCCGTCGCTGCGTTCGGCGCCCTGCCCGGGCTCGAGACCCGCACGGCGAAGCTGTTCCACGACCCGCGCTACCCGTCGACGATGGCGACCACGCTACCGGTTGGTCGCCGCTCTTGACGGGCCACGGCTCGTGCTCGTCACGGCTCGAGGTCGACCTCGAGCGGGGCGCCGCGCACTTCCTCGACGTCGAGCTCGTGGGCACCGTCAGCGCGGCGGAGGACCCGGAGATCGACCTCCGCCTGCCCGACCGTGAGGTTGTGCACCGACACTTCGGGAAGCCACTCGGGCAACGCTGGCCGGACCCGCAACCGACCTGCCGGCGCATCCGCCTCCAGGCCGAGCAGGGTGGCCATAAGGTGCGTCACGGCTCCCGCTGCCCACGCCTGAGGCACGTTGGCCCCCAGGTACTGAACCGGGAACGAGCCGGCGTCGCGCTCCAGGCCGGCGAAGAGCTCGGGTAGGCGGTGGCCGGCGAAGCGTTCGGCGGCGTCGAACAGGCCCTGCGCCACCTGATGGGCCTCACCGTCGAGCCCGTAGGCCCGGAACCCCGCCGCAGCGAATGTGTTGTCGTGGGGCCAGACCGAGCCGACCTGGTACGAGAACGGGTTGTAGGCCACATGTGCAGCCGACAGTGTGCGAATCCCCCAGCCGGACCACATGTCGGGTGCCAGCAGCCGGCGGGCCACTCTCCGGGCCCGGTCGGCGTCGACGACACGTAGCCACAGCAAGTGGCCAGGGTTCGAGGCCACCGAGGCGATGGGCCTCTTGTCCCCGTCCAGGCCGAGATAGTACGTCCCCTCCTCCTCCCACCAGAACCGGGCCTCCAGCTGATCGGCCAGCCTGTCGGCCTCGTCGCGCAGGCGGGTGGCCGCGGTCTGGTCGCGGTAGACCTCCTCGAGCACCGACGCCCAGGAACGCTTGGCCGCCACAACCAGACCCTGGTGCTCGCAGAGGGCGATCGGCAGCTTGGAGACGATGCCTTCGGCGTCCACGACGGCGTCGCCCGAGTCCTTCCATCCCTGGTTGTAGTACCCGCCAACGGCTGCGCGGGTCCGGTATTCCTGCAGCCCGTCACCGTCGATGTCGCCGTCGGTGTCGATCCACGACAGCGCCCGCTCCACGTGGGGGCGAGCCTGATCGAGTGCCTCGCGATCCGCGTGCCAGCGCCAGGCCTCGGCCGCTACCAGCACGTAGAGCGTCGTCGCCTCGTGAGTCCCGTAGTAGGGAGTGTGGGGGATGAGGTGGAGGGTGGCCAGCTCGCCATGGCGCACCTCGTGCTCGATCTTGCCCGGCTGCATGTCCCTGCGATCGTCATAGCTGTCGGCCTGCAGAGTCCCGAGAGCGCGCAAGCTGCCCAACGCGAAGCGTGGCGACAGCGCCAGGGTCTGGTAGGAGACGGTCAGGGCGTCACGGCCGAACAGGCTGACGAACCAGGGGATGCCGGCCGCCGGTACCCACGCGTCGGGGTCGCCCGCCGCCGCACCGCTCTTGGCCAGCTCGTCGTGGCGGTGCATTCGCATGCCGGCAAGATCGTCGACTGCCTGGCGAACCGTGCTGTTCACCGAGGCGTCATTGGAGGAGAATTGGCTTGCCATGGCAACCCACGCCTGCCGGGCCTCGTCGTGCTTGCTGTCCCCGCCGAGAAGTTGGTGGCAAGGCCGTCGGCTCCTCGAAGGGTCCCGCCCCTCGATGTCCGGCGTCCAGAACAGGCAGGTGTGCCAACTGGCGCCAGGATCGAGCTCGACGCGGAAGGTCAGTCCACCGTTGGCGAACCCCGGCGACGAGTCCGCCCGGTCGACCTCGAGCACGATCGATCGGCGAAACTCTCCGTTCTCGTAAACGGTGACCAGGCGACCGGCCTGCTGGTCCCACGTGCTGGAGAGTGATCCGCGGTGGATGTGGCGGTGGTTCTTCACGTCGAA
This sequence comes from Acidimicrobiales bacterium, assembly GCA_035532415.1. Taxonomy (GTDB): domain Bacteria; phylum Actinomycetota; class Acidimicrobiia; order Acidimicrobiales; family RAAP-2; genus DATKRB01. The sequence continues at coordinate 48,534 of DATKRB010000006.1, forward strand.
CAGGTCGGCGAAGTCCGACTCGATGCTCACCTCGAGCTCGACCACGACCCGTTGGCGGGCATAACTCGTGAGGTCGTAGTCCTCGTGAATGCCGTGGCCGATCGTGCGGTCGAGGCGGAGATGCAGGCAGTGCTCGTCCAGTGGCTCGCCGTCAGCGCCGACGACGGCCGGGTTGGTGAATTCGAATCGGGCCGAGTGGTCACGCACGGCGGCCGCGTTGAACAGCACGGGTCGCTCGCCGCATACTTTCAGCCGGTAGCCCGAGACCAGTCGAGTGTCAGCGGTGAAGTAGCCCTGCTCCTTGGTGCTCGACATCTCGGCTGATTGCTCGCAGACCATCACCTCGTCGTCGAAGTGGATGGTGACAGCGGGCGGTCCGACCGACACTTCCATGGGTTACCTCCTCCGATCGGCACTACCCGGCTCTGTGACAGAGATAGACCGGCTTGGGTCCGAGCCATTCGTCCCCGACGATAGGCGGTGCCGCCGCGAATGGGAGGTACTCCGGAAGCACGCGGGCGGGCGGCCACGCAACGCCGGGCTGTCCGGGTTGGGCCACCGCGACTGATCGACGGATCCGGCGTTATAAATTGCGGGCATGCCGACGGCGAGCGAGCACGAGACCCTCGTCATGAAGCTCTCGTCCGCCGGATTCGTCGCGGCGGAAGAGGAGGTGGAGGAGCTCCTCGCATCTGCGGCCGGCGATAGCGGTCGTCTCGATTCGCTCGTCGGCCGCCGCCTGGCGGGCGAGCCGCTTGCCTGGATCACCGGGAGCATCCGCTTCTGCGGCGTGAAGATCCGGGTCGACCCCGGCGTGTACGTGCCGCGTTGGCAGAGCGAGCCGCTTGCGCGCCGTGCCTGCGAGCTCTTGCCTGCGAACGGCACGGCGATCGATCTCTGCACCGGAGCCGGAGCGATGGCCAAGGCCCTGACCACGGCCCGCCCCAGCGCCCGCGTCGTGGCGTCCGATGTCGACGAGCGCGCCGTCGCCTGCGCGACGGCGAACGGCGTTGAGGCCTACTGCGGTGATCTCTTCTCCCCGCTGCCGCGCTCGCTCCAGGGCCGCGTCGACGTCGTCGTCGGCATCGTGCCCTATGTGCCGACGCCGGCGCTGTCGCTCCTACCGCGCGACACCCTGGTGTTCGAGTCGCCGCTCTCCTACGACGGTGGCCCCGACGGCACCGTCGTGCTCCGGCGCGTCCTGACCGAAGGCCTCCGCCTCCTCCGGCGCGGCGGCGCGCTCCTGCTCGAGCTGGGAGGTGAGCAGGCCGACGCCCTCGGCGGCGACCTGGACCGCCTCGGCTACGTCGACGTCACGGCACTTGTCGACGAGGACGGTGACGTCCGCGGCATCGAGGCGACGGCTGAGGGGCGGCGCTGACAGGTGGCGACCCTCAGCCGTCCCGGGTCAACGGTGGTGACCCCACTCGTCCCAGAAGGTGACCTCCTCCGCCGGCGTGCGCGAGGCAGGCCTGAAGTTGTCCGTGAGGGTGTGGGCGACCGGGATGAGCCCGACCTGGGTGACGCCATCGGGGATCCCGAGGATCTCCGCCGCCTCCTTCTCGTACACGAGGTGGAGGGAGGTCCACGCCGAACCCAGACCGCGTGAGCGGAGCGCCAACATGAAGCTCCAGACCGCGGGGTGGATCGAGCCATAAAAGGAGGAGGCGGCCACGTTGGAGGTGAGGTCCACCTGTCCGAGGAGGCAGGGGATCACGTGCACCGGTACCCGGTCCAACGTGTCCGCGAGCCAGCTGGCGCTCGCGTACACGCGAGACGTCGTGGGATCGGACTCCCGTGCCCGCTCTGCTCGACGGGCGAACCGGCCGCCGTCGGCGAGCCGGTAGAGATCCGCGAGCCGGCCGCGCTTCGCGGGATCGGTGACCACGACCCAGCGCCAGCCCTGCGTGTTGCCGCCGGTCGGCGCCTGAACGGCGAGCCGAAGGCACTCGACGATGAGCTCCGGCTCGACCGGCCGATTGAGATCGAGCTTCCGCCGTACCGAGCGCGTCGTCGAGAGAAGGTGGTCGGTCGCCGAAAGGTCCATGCGGCATTCGTACCCGAGGATGCCGGCGTGCGCAATCCTCCGGTTGGGAACGAGGCCCGACTGCCCGAGGTGTTCACTCGCTCGAGACCGCAAGCTGCGATAGACATCCCAGATGCCCGGGCCCGGTTGACGGCGGTCCGAGATCTGCCTCGGCGCTGGTGGGCAACGGGACGGGTGGTAGCGGGACCGGAGAGGGCCGCAGACATGGAGGTTCCACCGGGGTGAGCTCGGATACCAAGCACTGGGCGGCCCTCGGGGTCCTGTGCCTGAGCCTGCTGGTCGTGAGCATCGACAACGGGATCCTGAACGTGGCGCTGCCCACCCTGGTCCGCACGATGGGTGCCACCCCTTCGCAGCTCCAGTGGATCGTCGACTCGTACACGCTCGTGTTCGCAGGCCTGCTCCTGACCTCGGGCAACCTCGGGGACCGGTTCGGGCGGCGGGGCGTGCTGACGGTGGGCCTCGTGGTCTTCGGGAGCAGCTCCTTGGCGGCGAGCCTGTCGACGACTGCTACCGAGCTGATCGTGTGGCGAGCGGTGATGGGTGTGGGCGCAGCCCTCATCATGCCGGCGACGCTCTCGATCCTGGTGAACGTGTTCACCGAGGAGAGCGTCCGCCGTCGGGCGATCGCGTACTGGTCGCTCTCTTCGTGGGTTTCGTGGTCATGGCGACCGCCTTCAGCGTGTTCGTCCCCGCGAGCACCGAGGCGATCATGACGGCGGTGCCGAAGGAGAAGTCCGGGGGTGCCTCGGCGATCACCCAGACCACCCGGCAGCTCGGTCAGGCCCTCGGCGTCGCCATCGGCGGCAGCATCGCCGCCATGGGGTACCGGTCCGGCTTCTCCGGTGCGGGGCTCCACCTTCCACGCGGGGCGCTCGATAGGGCCGGCTCGTCCATCACGGGGGCCCTCGTGGTGGCCCGGGACCTCGTGGGCGGCTCTCGTGGTGCGCTGCTCGGAGCCGCCCGCCTGGCCTTCATGCACGGCGTTCGATCGGCACTCCTCTCATCGGCCGTCCTCGCCTGCGGCGGTGCGGTGTTCGCCGGCCTTGCCGTCCCTTCCCGTCGAGCCTCCCGTCACCTCGCCGAAGCGCCCGGGACCGATCTGGCCACGGAGGCACCGCAGTAGTCTCCGGGGGCAGCGGACCGCCACGACCGCCACGACCGCTCGGTGACCGGTGGTCCGCTAAACGGTGCGGGCGAGCCCGCCGGGCGCGACGAGCAGGGTCTGCAGGCCACGGAACAGCGCGTTCGGGCTGTACCGGAGGCTCTGGTCCGGAACCAGCTCGATGTCGGGGGTCAGGTCCGTCAGCAGCTCGAGCACGATGCGCATCTCGAGGCGGGCGAGCGGGGCGCCGAGGCAGAGGTGGGGGCCCTTCCCGAAAGCGAAGTGGAGCGTCGCGTCGGCTCGGTCCGCCCGAAACTCGTCGGGGTCGGTGAAGTGGCGCGGATCGTGCGCTGCGGACGCGAAGCAGAGCATCACCTTGGCGCCGGCCGGGATGGGCGTCCCGCCGATCGTGGTGTCGACCTTGGCGAGCCGTCGGTGGTTGACCACGGGACCGTCGAAGCGCAGGATCTCTTCGACGGCGTTCGGGATGAGCGACCGGTCGGCGAGGAGCGCCTCCCACTGCGCCCTGTCGCGCAGCAGCGCCAGCATGCCGTTGCCGATGGAGTTCTGCGTGGTCTCGTGCCCGGCCAGGACCATGGAGTACACGATGTTGACGATGTCGAATTGGTCGAGCTGGTCCGGCTTCTGCACCGAGAGGCGGACCAGGTCACTGGTCATGTCGTCGACGGGGCCCGCGGCCCGAGCGGCGACGAAGTCCTCGACATAGCGCCACATGGCCACGATGTCGTGGGCGACGCCGAGCTGCTCCTCTTCGTTGAGACGACCGTAGGTGAGCAGGACCCGGCGCTGGCTCCACTCCCTCAGCTGCTCGGTGTCGCTGTCGGGGAACCCCAGCAGGCTGAAGGCCGCGTACCCGGGGAACGGGAACGCCAGGACGTCCACGAAATCGACCACCGGCTCGTCCCGGAACGCCTCCACCAGGTCGGTCGCGTACTCCCGCAAGACGGGCTCGAGCGCGTTGAGGCGCCGGGGCGTCATGCACGACAGCACCGACCTGCGCATCGGCCCGTGGCGCGGCGGGTCCGCGTTGTTGAGCGTCGGGACCCGCCTGAAGCCCTCGTTCAGCACCTCCTGGACGGCCGGTGCCACGGGGATGAGCGGGGAGGAGGCATTGGCCGCCGACCACGTCTCGCGGTCGAGGAGCACCTGCTCGACGTCGTCGTACCGGGTGACGAGGTAGTGGTCCAGCTCGGGGAGGTAGAAGACGGGGCCCTCGTCCCGCAGCCGGTTGAGCGCCCCGTAGGGGTCGAGCAACGTCTCCCCGGCCAGCGGGTCGTAGTCGTGGGCGACCGGGCAGACCGCGGCGTCTCGGCTCGGCGTCATCGTCTGCCTCCTTTCCTCAGTCGACCAGGCCGCGATACCGGCGAGCGCTCTCGACCTGGGGAAGATGGTTGCGCTCGTAGGTCTCGATCCATTCGGGTGGGAGCCTCGACCACGCCTCGTTGATGTGGAGCCGACCACCGCCACGGAGGCGCTCGGCGCCGACCACGTCGGCCAGGAAGATCGTGTTCTCCTCGGCATCGAGCGTCCCCACGACCCGCCCCTCGACGTAGCTCAGCGCGTCGAGGAGGATCGGCGATCCCGTCACCCCGGGCCTGGTCGGGAACGCCCCGATCTTGTCGCCGTGGCGACCGGAAGATCCGCCGAGACCCATGATGAGGGCCATCGAGCTCTCGATGACGTCGGGATCGTTGCCCAGGAGGTGCATGGCGAACACGCCCGACCCGACCACCAGATCGTGGGTGAGGTTGTACTTGGTGAGGCTGATCGTCACCCGGGGGGCCTCCGGCACGATCCCGCCCGCGCCGGCGGACAGGGAGATCAGGCCGTTCGCCCGGCCGTCGGCGACCGTGGTGATGGCGACGGGGTACGGCCGGAGGCCCGACAGGGTGTAGCCGGCTGCGGCCAGATCGAGCGTCATCGGGTCCTCTCCATGGCGAACCTGCCCATCTCAACCCATCGGCCCCCGCCAGTCAACCCGGGACCGGTGTCGGCAGGGGCGCGGGGGAGGCGCCCCCCGAGGAGGGATCGCACTAGGCTGCCGACGCAGCGACAGACGGGGCCGAGGGGGAGGTTTGCGTGGCCGGACAGGACGACAGCGCTCAGTCTCGAGCGACGGCCGACGAAGTCCGCCGCGAGGACGTCGACGGAGTCGTCACGGTCACCTTCACCCGCGACCGGAGCCGCAACGCCGTGACCCCCGGGATGTTCGAGGTGCTGTACGGGGCGGTGCGGGACCTCGGAGATCGGGACGACCTGCGAGTCCTCGTGATCACCGGTGAGGGCCGTTTCTTCACCTCCGGTCTCGACTTCGCCAGCCTTCGGCTCAGCGTCGGCGAGGGGACGGACGGTATCGTCCGCGGCTCCAACATGCGACGGCAGTACCGGGCAGAGGCCCATCACGACCTGTTCGATGAGATCGAGTCGATCGAGAAGCCGGTCGTCCTGGCGGCCCAGGGCCACTGTTTCGGCGTCGGGGTCGAGCTCGGCGTGTCGTGCGACTTCCGCCTGGTGGCGGAGGGCGCCACGTTCGGCCTGCCCGAGGTGGCCAATATCGCCGTGATCCCCGGGTCGGGCGGGATCAGCCGCCTCACCCGGCTCGTGGGCCCGCACTGGGCCCGCTGGCTGGCGATGGCCTGCGAGACCGTCGACGCCGAGCAGGCGCTCGCCATCGGCCTCGCCCACGCGGTCTATCCGGCGGACACCTTCGCCGGGCAGGTGCAGGCGTTCGCCCGGAAGCTGGCGGGTCTGCCCCGTGAGGCGATGGGCCTGGCGAAGGCGGCCATCGACGTGGCCGCAAGCGTCGACCGCCGCACGGCCCGCGAGTTCGACCGGATGGCCCAGACGATGCTGTTCATGTCGGACGACTTCAAGGATCGTGTCAATGCATTCATGGAGGCGAGCGCGTCACGCCACCGGGGAGGACCGGCGTGACGCGCCGGGTCGCCGTCGCCGGGGTGGCCGCCTCGTACGTGGCCAAGGGGCAGGACGTCACGCCGTACGCGCTGATCGCCCAGGCGTCGCGCCGGGCCCTCTCCGAGGCCGGGTTGGCTCCTCAGCACGTCGACGGGTTGGGGTCGACCGGGTTGGGCACGCTGCAGCCCATTGACGTTGCCGAGTACCTGGGCCTCCGCCCCCGCTGGCTCGACTCGACCGCCGTGGGCGGCGCGGCCTGGGAGGTGATGGCGTCCCATGCCGTCGACGCCATCGCCGCGGGCCACGCCGACGTCATCCTCCTCACCTACGGATCGACGGCCCGGTCCGACCTGCGCAAGGGACTTCGGACCGCCAACCTCGACTGGGGCTCTCGCGGGCCCCAGCAATGGGAGGCCCCGCACGGGATCACGTTGATCTCGAAGTACGCCATGGCGGCTCGCCGGCACATGGCCGAGTACGGCACCACCATCGAGCAGCTGGCCGAGGTGGCCGTGAGCGCCCGCGCCAATGCCGCCCTGAACCCTGACGCCCAGGTCCGCGATCCCCTCACCATCGACGAGGTGCTCGGAAGCCGGATGATCGCCGACCCTTTCACGGCCCTGCAGTGCTGCCTGCGATCCGACGGCGGTGCGGCGGCGGTGCTCGTGGCCGAGGACCGGGTGCCGGATCTGGCAACCCGCCCGGTTTGGGTCCTGGGCGCCGCCGAGCACGGCTCCCACGTCTCGATGGGTCAGTGGGAGGACTTCACGACCGGCCCCGCCGCGGTGTCGGGCCCGCTCGCCTTCGAGCGAGCCGGCGTGCGCCCCGAGGAGATGGACGTCTGCGAGATCTACGACGCCTTCACCTCCATGCTCCTGATCACGCTCGAGGACCTCGGCTTCTGTCGCAAGGGCGAGGGTGGCGCCTTCGTGGAGGACGGGAAGCTGCGCGTCGGCGGCGCGCTGCCGACCAACACCGACGGCGGCGGCCTCAGCGCATGCCACCCGGGCCAGCGCGGGCTGTTCCTGATCGTGGAGGCGGTGCGCCAGCTGCGCGGCGAGTGCGGGGACCGCCAGGTGGCCGACGCCCGCCTGGCCTGCGTGAGCGGCACCGGGGGTTGGTTCTGCTCGAGCGGCACGATGGTCCTCGGCGTCGACTGACCAGCTCCGGTGTCGACGACCAGGCTCGAGACTCCGCTCCGGGGACACTTCGCGACCCTGGGCGATGCACTCGAGGCGGCAGGCGAGCAGTTGGCCGATGTTGAGGCCTATGTCGACGGGGAGCGCCGCCTCACGTTCGCCCAGTGGGTGCGCGCGTCCACCGGTGTCGCCGCCCGACTGGCCGAGGCCGGGGTCGGGCCGGGCGACATCGTCGCCGTCCGGCTGGCGCCCTCCATCGACTACGCGGTGGTCTGCGCGGCCGCCGCCCGGCTGGGGGCGGTCTCCACCGGCCTCAACATCCGGCTGGGGCCACGCGAGACGGAGGTCATCCTCACGAGCGCGAAGCCGAAGGTCCTCGTCGTCGAGCAGCGGCCGGGACCGGAGGGGTTCGCCGGAGCGGCCGTGCTCGACCGCGGTGACATCCAAGCGGCCTCGGCCCGAGGGGGCGAGGTTCCGAACCACCGTGGCCGGGCATCGGACCCCGCCGTCATCGTCTGGACCAGCGGGACGACCGGCCTCCCGAAGGGTGCGTGGTTCGACCACGACAACCTCCGGGCAGCGGTCGCCTCGGCGGGCGTGATGACCGCGCCGTACGACCGGCGCCTGGCGTCCACCCCGTTCGCCCACGCGGGGTACATGACGAAGCTCTGGGAGCAGGTCGCCTGGGCGACGACCCAGGTCATCTGCCCGACACCGTGGTCGGCGGCCGAGGCGGTGCGCCTCATGGGCGACGAGCGCGTCACGGTCGCAGGCGGAGTCCCCACCCAGTGGGCGAAGATGCTGGACCGGCCCGAGCTCGACGAGATCGATCTCGGGCCGATGCGCCTGGGTGTGGTCGCCACCGCGCCGGCCCCGCCCGAGCTGGTGGAGCAGGTGACCCGTCGGCTCGGTTGCCCGCTCATCGTCCGTTACGCGATGACCGAGGCCCCGTCCATCACCGGCACCGAGCCCGGTGACCCGCCGGAGACGCTCTACCGGTCCGTGGGCCGCCCGCAGGCGAGCGTCGAGCTGGAGCTTCGGGGCGAGTCGGGGCTCCGGGTCACCCCGGGTGAGGTGGGCCGCATCTTCGTGCGCTCGGACCTCGTCATGCGGGGGTACTGGAACGATCCGGCGCTGACCGCCGACGTCCTCGACGCCGGCGGCTGGCTCCGCACCGGTGACCTGGGCCGGCTCGAGCCCGACGGAAACCTCGTCCTGGCCGGACGCCTGGGCGACCTGTACATCCGCGGCGGCTACAACGTCTACCCGCTCGAGGTGGAGAACGTGCTCGTCGAGCACCCGGCGGTCGAGCAGGCCGCCGTCGTGGGCGTCCAGACCCCGGTCATCGGCGAGACGGGCGTGGCGTTCGTGGTCGTCTCGGCCGGCCGGACGCCGCCGACGACGGCCGAATTGCGGGAGTGGTGCCGGGCCCGCCTGGCCGACTACAAGGCGCCGGACCGGGTCGTCGTCGTGCCCGAGCTGCCGGTCACCTCGATGCTGAAGGTCGACAAGCCGGCCCTGCGGGCGCTCCTAGCCCCCGAGGCGTAGGCCGGGAGCCCGCGTCCCGAGCAGATCGGTCTCGATCCGGCGGCCGAGGGTCTCGGCGTCCCAGTACTTCCCGCCGTTGTCGATGCTCCGGACCTCCCGCCAGCCCTCCATCAGGTGGATCTGGGTCCGCATGGCGCGGATACACTGCCCGCTCACGAACCCGGACCGGTCGCTGGCCAGCCAGGCCACGACGGGCGAGCTGACGGCTGGGTTCAGCGGGTCCCATTCGTCGGGTGCGTACTCGTCGGCCTCACGGGCCGTCTCGACGCCCTCCACCCCGGCCGACAGCCGGGTGACGGCCCCCGGTCCGATGGCGTTGACGGTCGCGCCGATGCCGGCGAGCTCGAGGCTGAGGGTCAGGGTGAGGCCCATGATGGCGGCCTTGGCCGTCGCGTAGTTCGACTGGCCGAAGTTACCGAGCAGCCCGGCGCCCGAGATGGTGTTGATGATGCGGCCCGGGGCCCGGCCGCCCTGCTGCTTGGCGACCTCCCGCCAGTGCCGGGCGGCGGCGCGCGACACGAGCCAGGTCCCCCGGACGTGCACGCGCATCACGAGGTCGAAATCGTCGACGCCCATGTTCCAGATGGCGCGGTCCCGCACGATCCCGGCGTTGTTGACGACGATGTCGAGCCGGCCCCACTCGGCGATCGCCCGGTCCACCATCGCGTCGGCCGCCGCCTCTTCCCCCACGTCGCCGAAGTCCGCCAGGGCGGTGCCGCCCCGCTCCTCGATGATCGCCACAACGCGCTCGGCGTCGCGTCCGCTCCCCTCCCCGTGCACCGAGCCGCCCAGGTCGTTCACCACGACCTTGGCGCCCTGTCCGGCCAGCTCGAGGGCATGGGCACGGCCGATCCCGTGCCCGGCACCGGTGACGAGCGCCACCTTGTCGTGAAGGAGTCCCATCGTGTTCCTCTCTCGTAGCCGGGCGGGCCGGTCGCCGGACCCGTCGCCCGTTCAGGCGGGCCGGAAGACCGGGGCGGTGATCTCGGGCGTGAGCTCCCGGTAGGTGACCTGAACGGCCATGCCGACGCGTAGGTCCGCGGGGTCGCAGTCGACCACGTTCGTCATCACCCGGGGTCCCTCCTTCAGGTCGACGGCACCGGCGACGTAGGGGAGCCGCTCGGCGAACGGGGGGAGATCGTTCATGAAGACGGTCGAGAACGTGTAGAGCGTGCCGCGGCCCGAAGCCTCCTCCCACGAGAGATCCTCGCCCCAGCAGGTCGGGCAGAACGGGCGCGGATAGTGGTGCACGCGCCCGCAGGCGTTGCATCGCCGGATCAGGAAACGGTGCTCGCGGGCGGCGTCCCAGAAGGGCTGGCTCTCCGGCTCGATCGTGGGAAGGTCGAAGCGGCGGGCACCGGGCATGGGGTCACGATACCTTTTCGGCTCAATATCCCTTGAAGACCGGCGAGCGCCGCTCTCCGAAGGCGCTGATGCCCTCGTTGGCGTCCTGGCTGCGGGACTGCAGCTCCTGGGCCATGGCCTCCTCGAGGAAGGAGGCCGCCCGGTCGCCGTCGAGCGAGCGGTTGAACAGGCGCTTGGTCAGGGAGAGGGCACCGGTCGGTGCCCGCGCCAGACGGTCGAGGATCTCGGCGGCGGTCCGGTCCAATTCGCCGGCCGGGACCACGCGGTTCACGAGCCCGAGGTCCTTGGCGTCGGCCGCCGACAGCTTCTCGCTCAGGAATGCGAGCTCCTTGGCCCGCTGAAGGCCGATGAGGCGGGGGAGCAGGTAGGCACCGCCGGCGTCCACCACGATCCCGCGCAGGAGGAACGGCTCGATGAAGGCGGCGTCCTCGGAGGCGACGACCATGTCGCAGGCAAAGGCCAGGTGGGCGCCGAGGCCGGCGGCGGTCCCCTGCACCACGGCCACCACCGGCTTGGGGCAGTCGAGAACGGCGGCGACGAGGCGCTGGGCGCCGTTCATGATCCGCCGCATCCCGTCGCCAACCTTCGGCTCGCCGCTCTGACCGGAGCGGATGGTCCCGACGTCGGCGCCCGAGCAGAAGTGCCGGCCCTCGGAGCGCACGGCGACCGCGCGCACGTCCGGATCGGGGTCCGCGGCCGCCAGCAGCTCGATGATCACGTCCCGCTGCTCGGGGAGCAGGGCGTTGGCCGCCTCCGGGCGGTGCAGGGTTATCGTCGCGATGCCGTGCTCGACGCGGTGGAGCACGGTCGTGCCGAGCACGTCGGAGCTGCCGGCCATCACCGGACCGTCGGTTTCAGCGGAGCGTCCATGCCGTGATGATCCCGTCCTGAAGGCGCATCTCTTCGGTCCCCGTCCCCGCCCCGTCCCCCGGGCCGGCAGAACGGCACTGTAGCTCCCTGCTCGAGCAGCCCCCTACTCGAGCCATGGGCTCTCGTACTGGGCGGCCCGGGCACTCTTCAGCCCGGCGGTCCCTTCGGCCGCGATGATCTCGCGGAAGGTCCTGCCGTCGGGAGCGACCGCGCGGCCGCTGTTGCTGAGCGTGAGGGCGTCGTGGGCCGCGCCCGCCAGCCGGCCGGCGGCGTCGCCCGAGGCGTCCGCCGTCGCGTCGACGTGCCGCTTGTTGAGCAGCACCGCCTCGCGGGGGAGGCGGGCCAGGCGCCGGCAGAGCTCGCGGGCCCGCTCGAGCAGCCGGTCGTCGGGCTCGACGGTCAGGACCAGCCCGATGTCCCTGGCGCGCCGGGCGTCGATCAGCTCGCCGCTGAGAATGAGGAACTTCGCCCACTGGCGCCCGACCAGGGGCACGAGCGGTCCGGCCCCGACCAGGCCGATCCTTCCCTCGGGCAGCCCGAAGCGGGCACTCTCACCGGCGAGCACGAGATCACAGCAGCACACCATGCCCACCGCTGCACCCAGGCAGATCCCGTTGACCGCGGCGACCACGGGGAGCCGGGCGTCGCGCAGGCGACGGAGGAAGGCCTCGGCGGAGTCGACGAACTCCTGCTGCTCGAACGCGCTCTCACGCGGCTTGTTCCCGGTGAGGTCGCCACCGGCCGAGAACGCCTTGCCCGCACCGGTCAGCAGCACGCAGCCGACGTCGGGATCGGCCTCGGCTTCCGACAGGGCCCACAGGATCTGGTCGCGGGTACCGCCGGGGCGGCCCGAGATGGGGTTCAGCTGGGCCGGCCGGCAGAGGGTGATCTCGCCGACCCCGTCACGCTTGCCGTAGGTGATCTCGTCGAGGTCCATCGGCTGCTCCTGTGCCCCTCGGGTCCGGCAGGCTCGAGCACCGGCCGGCGCATAGAGTTCGAAACTGTGAACCAGGCGAACCTAGCGCGGCTCCTCGCGCCCCGGTCGGTGGCGGTCGTCGGCGCGAGCGAGAACCTGGGCATGTCCAACAATGCCGTCCTGCCCATGCTCGAGGCCGGGTTGGAGGTCCGGCTGGTCAACCCGAACCGCGACCAGGTGTACGGCAGGCCCACGTTCCCGACGCTGTCGGCCGTCGGGGAGCCGGTGGACGCCGTCCTGTCGCTCGTGAACGCCGAACGCTCCGTCGGGGTGGTCGCCGAGGCGGCGGCGATGGGGTGCGGGGGTGTGGCCGTCGCCGCCGGAGGCTTCCGGGAGCTCGGGGCCGAAGGGGCCGCGCTCGAGGAGCGACTTGCCGCGGCGGCGGGCGAGCACCTGGCGGTCGTCGGTCCGAACTGCAGCGGTTTCATGAACGTCCCCCTCCGGGTCAACCTCTTCACCGGCGGCCGCATCGCCCTCGAGCCGGGCGGGCTGGCCGTCATCTCCCAGAGCGGGTTCCTGCTCCGTTCGACGCTCGCCGCCGGCCAGCAGCGCCGGCTCGGCTTCGGGGTCTGCGTGTCCTCGGGGAACGAGACGGTGTGCAGCCTCGCCGACTACCTCCATCTGCTGGCCGACGACGATCGCACGTCGGTCATCTGCCTCGTGGTCGAGAAGATCCGCGAGCCCGAGGCCTTTCTCGCCGCGGTGCACCGGGTGCGCTCGGCGGGCAAGGCGCTGATCGCGCTGAAGCTGGGGCGGACGGACCGCTCGCGCGAGATCATGCGCTCCCACACGGGCGCCATCGCCGACGAGAGCTGGGTTTACGATCTCGTGCTCCGCTCTGCCGGCGTCCTGACGGCCACCGACGTCGACGATCTCCTCGACCGGTCCCAGCTCCTGGCCCAGCTGCCCAAACAGCGGTGGCGGCCGGTCAGGGGCGTGGCCGTCATGGCCAGCTCCGGCGGCGTCGCCGGCGTTGCGGCGGACCTCGGCGCGGAGGAGGGCACGGACCTTCCTTCGCTCGACGGGCTTCATGAGTGGGTCCGTGACCGTGTCCCGGGCGAGGGCAGCCTCAACCCGCTCGACCTGACGGGCTTCGTCATGCGGGACCGGGAGCTGCTTCACGAGATGTTCAGCGGCTACGCCGGGGCGGAGGGTGTGGACGCCCTCGTCCTGTGCTGGTGGGCCGCCGACGGGGACGAGGCGTGGAGCCGGACCCTGTTGGAGCCGTTCGCCGAGGTGGCGGCAGCGGCACGGGTCCCCCTCGTGGTGACCCCGGTCGAGACGACGGCCGTGGGTGCCTGGACGGCCCCGCTGCGCGAGCAGGGCGTCGCCTTCTGCCGCGGTCTGCGCTCCACCTATCGGGCGTTGCGCGCGCTCGACGACGTGGCACGGGCACCCGCCCCGCGCCTCGTGCGTCTCGCCCCTCCTCTTCCCGGCGATCCGCCCGGGCTGGTCGACAGCCCGGCTGGGTGGATCGTGCCGTTCGGCGAGGCGATGCACCTGCTGGGGGAGGGCGGTGTCTCCGTCGCGCCCTATGTGCTGCTCGACCCGGACGGCGATGTCCCGGCCGTCGCGTCGCTCGGCGACCGCCTGGTCGTCAAGCTCGCCGACGTGCCCCACCGCACCGAGCTCGGTGCGGTCCGGGTCGGCGTGCTCCCCGACGACGTGCCCGCCGCCGTGGCGGAGATGCGAGGCATCGCGGCCGCCCACGGGGTGCCGGCGACGGTGGCGGTGCAGGCCATGGTGGAGGGTCACGGCGAGGCGTTCATCGGGATTCAGGGGCGGACCGATCTCGGGCCCGTCGTGCTCTTCGGGCGCGGGGGCGTGCTGCTCGAGATCGCCCCGCGGGTCGCCGGTCGCCTGCTGCCCCTCGGAGCCGGGGCGGCGGCGGAGCTCTTCGAAGAGGTCGCCGGCCAGGCGGCCCTGGGCGGGCTCCGCGGCCGGCAGCCGTGGCCGGCGCCGGGGCTGGTGGCGGCGATCGAGTCCGTGGCCGAGCTGTGGAGACGGACCGGCTCGTGGCTCGAGTCGGCGGACCTCAATCCCCTGATCGTCACCCCCGACGGGCCGGTCGCCGTTGACGCCCTCCTGGTTGCCCGCCGAAGGTAGCCTGAAGGGCATGACCAGGACCGAGTTCTCCACAGCCGAGGGTCACCCCGCGGGCGAGGGTCTGGCCCTCGGCGGTGCGGAGCGGCCGGGGAAGCCCGCGATGCTGAGCCACGTCGCCTACGTCACGCGCGATACCGCTGCCACCGCGGACTTCTACACCCGCGTGCTCGGGATGGAACTGGTCAACGCCGTGCTCGACGACGCGATCCCGTCCACGGGTGAGCCCGTGCCGTACTTCCACTCGTTCTTCAGGATGGCCGATGGGTCGACGGTGGCGTTCTTCGAGGCGCCCGAGCTCCCCCCTCTGGCTGCACCGCCGCACCCCGCCTACGACACCTTTCAGCACCTGGCGATGCAGGTCGACTCGGTCGAGACGGTCGACCGCTGGTGCGCCTGGTTGCGTGCCAACGACGTACAGGTGCTCGGCCCGGTCGACCACAAGATCATCTACAGCATCTACTTCCGCGACCCGAGCGGGATCCGGCTAGAGATCACGACGCCGACGTCGCCGGTGTGGAACGACAACGCCGACCAGGCCCGGGCGAGCCTGGCGGAGTGGGAGGACGTGAAGCGCCGGGCGTCCGAGGAGGGGACCGATCTCGTGACGATGGTCCACGATCTGGCTCGCGAGCGCAGCCACCGAAGGTCATGAGGGAGATCCCGAGGATCATCAGCGTCGACGACCACGTGGTCGAGCCCCCGCACGTGTGGGAGCAGTGGTTGCCGGAGAAGTACCGGGACCATGGACCCAAGGTCGTGCGACGCGGGATCCGCGACATCGACTACGTCGGCACCGCCCGCTACGTCGAGCACTTCGACGACGACTCGCCGACGAAGGTCGACTGCTGGACGTACGGCGACCTCGTCTACACACACAAGCGCATGGTCGCTGCCGCCGGGTACTCCAAAGAGGAGATGACCCTCACGCCCATCACCTACGACGACATGCGCCCCGGCTGCTACGACCCCGAGGCCCGGCTGGAGGACATGGACGTGAGCTGGGTGGAGGCCTCGATGTGCTTTCCGACCTTCCCCCGGTTCTGCGGGCAGACCTTTTACGATGGACCGGACAAGGAGTTGGGTCTCGCCTGCGTCAAGGCCTACAACGACTGGATGGTGGAGGAGTGGTGCGGCGGTTCCGGCGGCCGTCTCATCCCGCTCGGGATCATCCCGCTGTGGGACGTGAACGCCGCGGCGGCCGAGGTGCGCCGGAACGCGGAGCGCGGTTTCCGGGCGGTGTGCTTCAGCGAGCTTCCCTACCATCTCGGGCTCCCCACCATCCACAGTGGTCACTGGGACCCGTTCTTTCAGGCGTGCGCGGACACCGGCACCGTGGTGGCGATGCACATCGGATCGTCGTCGCAGATGCCGGCCGCCTCGCCGGACGCTCCGCCGTCGGTCAGCGCGACCCTGGCCTTCGGCAACGCGATGTCCTCGCTCGTCGACTTCTTGATGTCCGGGGTGCTGGTCCGGTTCCCCGACCTCAAACTGCTGTATGCCGAAAGTCAGATCGGGTGGATCCCCTACGCCCTGCAGCGGGTGGACCAGGTCTGGGAGGACAACCAGGGCTGGGCGCGGACCAAGCACATACCGGAGCCACCGTCGACCTATTACTACCGGTCGGTGTACGGGTGCTTCATCAACGACCCCCACGGCCTGGCCTCGCTCGCCGAGGTCGGCGTCGACAACGTGACGTGCGAGACCGATTACCCGCACAGCGACTCCACCTGGCCCGACACGAAGGAGATCGTGACCAGGCTCGTCGCCGGCCTCACGGAGGACCAGGTCTACCGGGTGGTCCGCGGCAACGCGATCAGGGCGCTCCGCCTTCCCTTCGAGCGCCAGCCCCGGGAGGGTCTCCAGCGAGGTCCTCGCGCAGCTCCCGCTTGAGGACCTTGCCGTAGGCGTTCCGGGGCAGTGCCTCCCGGAAGACGTAGCGGCGGGGACACTTGTACCCGGCGAGCACGCCGGCGCAGTGCGCGGCCAGGGCCACCTCGGTGTCGGGACCCGGCTCCCCGGAGACGACGACGGCGACGACCGTCTCCCCCCACGTGCGGTCGGTGACGCCGACGACGGCCACCTCGCGCACGGCCTCGTGGCCGGCCAGCACCGCCTCCACCTCAACGGCGTACACGTTGGAACCGCCGCTGATGATCAGGTCCTTTGCCCGGTCCAACAGGTACAGGTACCCGTGTTCGTCCATGCGCCCCAGATCGCCCGTATGCAGCCAACCGTGGCGGAGGGTCCCGGCGGTCTCCTCCGGACGCTGCCAGTAGCCCAGCATGACGGCGCTCCCCCGGACGCAGAGCTCACCGACCTGGCCCACCGGCAGCTCGACGTCATCGTTCATGACCCGCACGTCGGTGCCCGGCCGAGGGACCCCGGCCGAGGAGAGCCGCTGTGGTCGGTCGCCGGCGAGCGCGGCGGCGTGGTCGGCCGCCGACAGCACGGTCGCGGTCATCGGCGTCTCCCCCTGGCCGAACAGCTGTACGAACCGGGGCCCGAACACCTCGAGCGCCCGCCGGAGATCGGCCGGCGCGAAGGGAGCGCCGCCGTAGGCGACGTGACGGAGCGACGGGAGGTCCGGCGGTCTGTCGCCGGCCGCGTCGAGCAGCATCACGATCTGGGTGGGCACGAGCCAGGTGTTGGTGACCCCTTCGGCGGCGATCAGCTCGAGGATCCCCGACGGATCGAACCGCCCGCTGGCGGGGATCACCTGATGTGCGCCCCGGGCGGTCGCGGCAAGCGCGTGAAAGCCGGCGCCGTGGCTCAGGGGCGCCGCGTGGAGCGTGACGTCCTCCTCGGTCATCGGCGTGAGATCGGCCAGCCAGGACGCCGTGACGAACCCGAGGTTCCCGTGGCTCAGCATGGCGCCCTTCGGGCGGCCGGTGGTCCCCGAGGTGTAGAAGAGCCACGCGAGGTCGTCGCGGTCGACTTCGGCGACCGCGCTCGGCCGGCCGGCGCCGGCGGCGATGACGTCTTCGTGGTCGTGAGCCCAGACGGGGAGCCGGTCCCCTCCATGCGTGCCGGCGACCACCACCGCCGCTCCGCACCTGTCGGCGGCGGCGAGCACGGAGACCCCCTCGGGGTCGGTCAACACGGCGGCCGGTTGCGAATCGCCGAGGTGGAAGGTGACCTCGGCGGCCGTGAGCCGGCTGTTCAGCGGCACCATGCAATAGGCGGCCTTGAAGCAGGCGTACATCGCCTCGATCAGCTCGGGTCGGTTGCGCATGAGCACCACGACCCGGTCGTCCTTGCGCGCCCCGAGGGACGCCAGGCCGTGCGCCAGCGCGTCGCTCCGGCGATCGAGATCGGCGTAGGTCAGCCTCTGGTCCCCCCACGTCACCGCCGGGCGCGCGGGAAACCTCCGGGCGCTGTTCGACAGCATCCGGCCGATGTTCACGTCGCCCCCGGGTCTGCGCGTCCTGCCGGCTGCGGTCCGGTGCCTTGGAGCATGCCAACATCGAAGCACATCGCCCACGGCCTTTGGCTATGTTGTCGGGCCGAGCGGCTATGTCGACGGGCCGAGCCACGAAGCGAGGAGGTGCCATGACGACCGCCGACCTGTTGGGTTGCTACGTGCTTCCCGGCGGGGTCACCGATCCCCGGCAGGGCCTCGAGCAGGCTCGCCACGCCGAAGAGCTCGGGCTCGGATGCGTCTGGATCGGTGAGCGGTACGACACGAAGGACCTCCCCTCCCTGGCTGCCGCCATCGGCCAGGTCACCGACCGGGTCCGGATCGGTGCGGCGGTGACCAGCCCGGGGCTTCGCCATCCCATGGTCCTGGCGTCGATGGGGCAGACGCTGCAGGCCCTCACCAGGGAGCGGTTCCTCCTCGGCCTCGGCCGGTCTGCCGCCTGGCGGTGGCGTGCCTACGGGGTACCGGCGCCAACGCTCGCGTCGCTCGCCGACATCGCCGTGGTCCTCCGCGACCTCTGGGCGGGCCGGACGGTGCACTACGAGGGGCCGGCGGGGTCGTTCCCCGACCTCCGGCTCGCCCAACGGGCCGCGGTCGCAGCGCCGCCGCTCCTGCTCGCGGCGGTCGGGCCGAAGACGCTGGCGGTCGCCGGGCGGGCCTACGACGGTGTCATCCTCCATCCCTTCCTCACCCCTGACGCGGTTGCCCGGACGGTGGCGGCCGTGCGGCGGGCCGCCGCCGGAGCCGGTCGCGACCCCGCCACCGTCCGCTGCTACGCGACCGTGGTGGTGGCGCCCGACGCGGCGGCGGCCGACGCGGCCCTCGCGGTGGGCGCCAGAGCGGCCGGCTACTTTCAGGTTCGGGGTCTCGGCGACGCGCTGGTGGCGGCCAACGGCTGGGACCCGGGTGACCTGGCCCGCTACCGGACGGAGCCCGAGCTGAAGGCTCTCGGGGATCGTTCGGCGGACAAGAACCTCTCGCGGGACGAGCTCATCGATCTCAGCCGGCGGCTGCCCGACCACTGGTTGCCGTCGTCGTCGGCAGAGGGCGACGGTGCCGTCTGCGCGAGCCGCCTGAGGGAGTACCTGGCCGCCGGCGCCGACGAGCTCATCCTTCACGGCAGCACGGTCGAGCGCCTCGCCGGCTTGATCGACGCCTTCACCGACGGGGGCCGCTCATGACCCCGCCCCGGGCGCTCGGCGATCTGGCCGGGCCGCTGGCGGAGTGGATCGGCGCCCGTCTGGCCGAAGCCGGCATCGGCCCCGGCCCGGTAGTCGTCACCGACCTCGAGCGGCCGGCCGCCGGTCAGTCCAACGACACCATGGCCTTCACGGCGACGTGGCCGGGCGGCTCCGCCCGTCTGGTGGTGCGCCGGCAGGCGGGCGACAACAAGATCTTTCGTGATGCCGACGTGTTGCGCGAGGCCAGGGTCCTCGACGGGTTGCGGGACACCGCGGTGCGCGTGCCCTCGGTCCGCTGGACCGAGCCCGACCCCTCCGTGCTCGGGGCGCAGTTCTTCGTGATGGACCATGTCGCCGGTCGGGTCCCTCACGGCAAGCCGTCGATCCACTCGGTGGGCTGGCTCCCGACCCTCACGGCCACCGAACGCGAGGCGCTGTGGTGCTCGGCGATGGACACGCTCGTCGCCGTGCACGAGGTCGACTGGCGTCGCCGGCACTCGTTCCTCCTCGATGGCCATGACGGCGACAGCACGGCGTCGGCTTATGTCGACTGGCTCCTCGACTGGTACCGGTGGACCGCGGCGGGCAGGGAATTCCCGGTCACGGATGCCGCGGCGGAGACGATCGAGGCCCGGCGATCGGCGCTGGGCGACGACGCAGCGGTGCTCGTCTGGGGTGACGCCCGAGTCGGCAACATGATCTTCGGCCCCGACCACCGGGTCGCCGCGGCAATCGATTGGGAGGTCGCGTCGATCGGCCCCGCGGCTCGTGACGTCGCCCACTGGTTGTTCTTCGACGAGTTCGCCACCGGCGCCTGCGGCGTCGAACGCCTGAAGGGATGGCCCGATCGCGACGAGACCGTCTCGCGCTACGAGTCCGGGTCCGGCCGTCGCCTCGGGGACCTCGACCTCTTCGAGATGATGGAAGAGCTCTTCATGGCCACCACCCTCATCCGACAAGCCGATGCTCGGGCGGCGGCGGGGCTGGCGCCGGGTGGCACCCGAATGGGCCACGACAACACGGTCACCCAGATGCTGGCGCGCCGCCTCGGGCTGCCGGTGCCCGAGCTCTCGCCCGATTACCTCGCCCACCGTGGTATGCCGGTGCCATGAGCACAGCCCTCGAGCGGAACCTGCTGGCTGCGCCCCAGGAGGCGCACGCCAAGGTGGAGATCTACTCGGGCGTTGCCCGACTGGCCCGGACGGTGTGGGCCAGCGAGGTCAAGCAGGCCGGCAGTCGGCCCCTGACGGCGGTCGTCTGGTGTCACCCGACGGCCAATTTCCTCGGGCACTACGCCCTCCCCGGCCTGGCCGAGCGCGGGCTGGGTGCCATCGGCCTCACAACCCGCTACGTCGGCAACGACACGGCCCTCATCCTCGAGAATTGCCTTCTCGACATCGGGTCGATGGTCCGCCACCTCCGATCCGTCGGGTACGAGCGGGTCGTGCTGGTCGGCAATTCGGGTGGCGCCTCGATCGTTCCGTACTACCAGGCCCAGGCGGCCGCGCCCACCGTCACCGCACCGCCGGGCGGCGGCCCCGACCTGACCGCGGCCGGGCTCGATCCCGCCGACGCGATCGTGATGTTCAACGCCCATCCCTCGCGGGCCAGGCTGTCGACGGAGTGGCTGGACCCGGCCGTCTTCGACGAGCGCCAGCCGTTCGAGCGCGACCGGACGCTCGACATGTACAACTCCGACAACGGTCCGCCGTTCACCCCCGAGTTCGTCGCGCGGTACCGCGCCGCCCAGCTCGCCCGGAACCGCCGTATCTCGAATTGGGCCGAGGGCCAGCTCCGCGCGCTCGCTGGCGGCGACCACGAACCCCGAGGGCTCGACGACCTGGCGTTCGTCGTTCAGGGGACGGTCGCCGACCTCCGGTTCCTCGACGAGAGCCTCGACCGGAGCGACCGAGCGATCGGCGTGACGCTGTGGGGGCCGCCGCCGATCGCCAACCATCTGCCGGCCGGGATCAGTCGCTGCACGACGTTGCGGTCCTGGCTGAACCAGTGGTCGGTGGACCATACGCTCGGCGACGCCCTCCGCTGGCTCTCCGAGATCGAGGTGCCCGTCCGCGTCGTGGTGGGGACGGCCGATCCGGTGGTCACTCCGCAGATGGCGCACCAGATGTACGACGCCGCCACCGAGGCCCCGCGCCAGCTCCACCTCGTGCCGGGGGCCACGCACTACTTTGAGGATCAGCCCGACCAGCTCGACGAGGCCCTTGACGGCCTCGCGGAGTGGATCGCCGCCCTCTGAACGGGGTGGACGGCGGTGTTGGCGGCGCGAGCGGTGACGCAGTGACCGAAGGAGGGTGGGGGAAGCCGTGAAACTGAACCTGTTGATGCCGATGCGGGCCACCAAGCACTACGACCGGTGGATCGAAGACGGGCATCTCGTGGACGTCGCGCGGCTGGCCGAGGAGGCCGGGTTCGACGCGGTGTCGGCGACCGAACACCCCTTTCCCGACGACGAGTGGCTCGCCCACGGCGGCCACCACGCGTTCGACCCATTCGTTGCGCTCTCGTTCATGGCGGCAGAGACGACACGGGTGCAGCTGTTGACCTTCATCCTCGTCGCCGGGTACCGGAGCCCGTACCTGGCGGCGAAAGCCCTGGCGAGCCTCGACAAGCTCTCCGGCGGGCGGGTCGTGGTCGGGATGGCCGGCGGCTACCTGAAGTCGGAGTTCGAGGTGCTCCAAGCAGACTGGGACCATCGCGGCCCTCGGTTCGATGCCGCCATCGACGCCATGCGGGCTGCGTGGAGCGGGGAGAGCGTCGACATCGACGGGCCGTTCCCCGCCCATGGTCACACGCAGCTGCCGCCCCCGGCCCTTCCCGGCGGTCCGCCCCTCTGGATCGGCGGCAACAGCGCCGTGGCGCGCCGCCGCGCTGCCGAAAAGGGCGACGGCTGGATACCGATCGCCCAACCGGAGGCGATGGCCAAGATCACGCGGACCCCGCCGCTCGAGTCCATCGAGCAGCTCGCCGGGATGACGGCCGATCTGCGGAGGCGGCGCGAGCAGGCCGGGGGGGATCCGCTCGACGTCTGCTTCGCCCCCTTCGGCGACCAGGCCGACGCCGCGTCGTGGTCCCGACGGATCCGCCGTGACCTCGGCGCGTACGAGGAGGCCGGAGTGACCTGGCTCACGATCGAGCCCTATTCGCGCAGCCTCGGGCAGTTGCGCGACGACGTCCTGCGGATCGCCGACGAGGTCGCTTCGGGTCGTTGACGCCCGGCTACCGCCCGCCGGTGCCGAAGGTGCCGACGCGCCGGGCGAGGTTGACGGCATGGTCGCCCAGGCGCTCGTAAAACCGGGCCAGAAGGGTGACCTGCGCCGCGACGGCCGCCGGCATCGCCCCCGTCGCCACTTCCCGGGTGAGCCGTTCGTGGAGGATGTCGATCTCCTCGTCGTCCTCGCTCAGGGCGACACCCTGGGCGGTGCGTTCGGCGTAGGCCTCGCCGGCGGTCTGCCACATCCCGAGGGCCACTTCGGTCATGCGCTGGATGATCCCCCGGCTGAACGGGCTCATCTCGACGCCCAGGTTCTCCACGGCCCGCTGCGCGATGTGCTCGGCCAGATCGGCGCTCCTCTCGAGCTCGGGGAGCATGAGCAGCACCCCGACGAGATGCCGGAGGTAGTCCCCCTGGGCGGCATGCGAGTCGATCTGGTCCCACACCAGTTCCCCCACCTCCCGGGTGAGCCGGTCGATGGCCACGTCCCGGTCGACGACGTCCTGCCCGGCCATCGGATCGCCGGTCAGCAGCGCGTCGGTGGCCTTGGCCAGCGCCTCGGTCACGAGGGCGAAGAGCACGGCCACCTGCTGGTCGATATCGGCGGTCGGGGCGGATGGCCTCATGCAGGCGAACCTTACCCAAAGGTGTCATCGAAAGTTCGCGGGCCGTTCATCTTCGGTTCACCCGCAGATAGGTGTTTCGTCACCTGGGCGGGTGAAGATCTGAGCGGCCGAGATACGAGGAGTGTCGTGGAGAACCCGCCGGGCGGATGGAACGGGGCGCCTTCGGTCCGCCCCTCGTCCGAGAACGGGCCATCCGTCACCCACCTGATGAACGAGGCCCCTCGGAGCCGGTTCCACCACCGGGCGGTGGTCGTCTCGGGCATGGGCTTCTTCACCGACGCCTACGACCTGTTCGTCATCAGCACCGTCGCCGTCCTGGTGAAGTCCCAATGGAACCTGACCACCACCGAGACGAGCTGGGTGGCCGGGTCGGCCATCCTCGGCGCTTTCGTCGGCGCCTTCGTCTTCGGCCGGATCGCCGATCTCCTGGGTCGGAAGCGGGTCTATACGCTGGTGGCCGTCATCATGGTGGCAGGGGCCGTGGCGTCTGCCCTCAGCCCGGGGTTCGCCTGGCTGGTGGCCGCCCGGTTCGTGCTCGGTCTCGGTATCGGGGGCGACTACCCGGTCTCCGCGGTGCTCATGAGCGAGTACTCCAACCGTGAGGACCGGGGCAGGCTCGTCGGCCTGGTCTTCTCGATGCAGGCGCTCGGGCTCGTCGTCGGCCCCCTCGTCGGGATCGTCCTGCTGTCGTCGGGGATCGACCACGACGCCGCCTGGCGGCTCATGCTGGCCCTCGGAGCGGTCCCCGCCGCCGCGGTCATCTACCTTCGGACCAAGATGCCGGAATCGCCCCGGTTCCAGGCCCAGGTACAGGGAAGAGGGGAACACGCCGCCCGGTCGCTGGCCACCTTCTCCGATGGGATCGTCGACGCCACGGGCACACAGGACGGCGGGGCGTCCCGGCTGGGGCTCCGGTCCTTCCTCACCGATCGACGGATGCTGCGCCTGCTGATCGGGACGGCCGGCGCCTGGTTCCTCTTCGACTACGCGTACTACGGCAACACCCTTTCGCTCCCGGCCATCCTGAAGGGCGTGGACCCCCACGCGACCCTCGAGTCCAAGCTCGTCTGGACCCTGGGCCTGTTCGTGGTGTTCGCGCTGCCCGGCTACCTCCTCGCGGTGGTCCGGATGGATCGGATCGGGCATCGCCGGCTCCAGTTCGTCGGGTTCACCGTCATGGCTGTGGCCTTCGGTGCCCTGGGGGCGGTGCCGGGCTTGACGACGGTGGTGCCGCTCTTCCTCGCCGTCTTCGGCGTCAGCTATTTCTTCGTGGAGTTCGGGCCGAACACGACGACGTTCGTCCTTCCCTCGGAGGTGTTCCCCGTCAGCATGCGGACGACCGGTCACGGCATCGCCGCGGGCATCGGCAAGCTCGGGGCGTTCATCGGGGTCTTCCTGGTTCCCCAGCTGCAGAAGAGCATCGGATTGAGAGGGATGCTCGGGGTCGCGGCCGGAGCATCCGTGCTCGGTTACCTCGTGACCCTGGTGCTCCCGGAGCCCGCGAAGCGGACGCTCGAGGAGGTCTCGGGGGACGGCGATCGGACGGCGGGGCCGCAGGCACCCCCCGAAGGTCTCCGGGGCGAGGTGACGCGGCTCCGGGTGACCGACGTCACGACCGAGGAGCCGACGGCACTCAATCTCTGAGCCCGCCAGGGTGGAGACGGTGGGCTCAGCCTTTGGTGGCGGTGCCCACGAACAGGTAGCCGAGGGGCTTGGGGCCCTTCATGTAGAGGTTCTCCATCGCTGTGAGCTCGAGCCCGGAACCGGCCACGAGCCGGTCGATCGAACGGTTGAGGTGACACCCGCCGAACAGTCGCTTCTGAAGTGGTGTGAGCCGGTCCTGCCACGCGGCGACCCCCGGGTCCGGGGACCGGCCGTGCTCGACGAAGTGGAGGGAGCCCCCGACGCGCAGCACCCGGCGGATCTCGTGAAGGGCGCGCCCGGCGTCGGGGATGGTGCACAGGGTCCACGTCGTCAGCACGTGGTCGACGCTCCCGTCCTCCATGGGCAGGCGCTGCCCGTCGAGCCCGACGTAGTCGATCGGGACGGTGCTGGCTGCCACCCGCTTCGCCGCCAGGGTTCGCCCGACTGTCGCGGGGTCGACCGCACACACGTGGGTGACCGCCGGCGGGTAGTAGGGGACGTTGCGTCCGGAGCCGAAGCCGACCTCGAGCACCTCGCCTTCGAGCCCGGCGGCGGCTCGGGCCCGGAGCCGTCCCAGCGATCGGCCGGACATGGCCAGATCGATGATCCGGGGCAGGACCTGTTCCTCGTACCTACCCAACTCGGTCCTCCCGGTCGGCGCAGGCCCGGGCCGGCTCAGGTCCCGAGCGCAGGAAGCCCCCCCGCGTACGTCTTCGTCTCGGTGTACTGCTCGAAGCCCTCGATCCCGTTCTGCCGGCCGATCCCGCTGGCCTTGAACCCGCCGAAGGGGGCGTCGGGGCCGTACCAGACGCCCCCGTTGACGCCGACCGTTCCGGCCCGGACCCGGCGGGCCACCGCCAGGGCTCGGGCCTCCGACGCCGAGGTGACGCCGCAGCCGAGCCCGTACTGGTTCTGGTTGGCTATGCGGACTGCGTCGTCGTCGTCGTCGAACGGAACGACCACCAGGACCGGCCCGAAGATCTCCTCCTGCGCGATGGTCATCGAGTTGTCGACGTCGGCGAACAGGGTCGGCTCGACGAAGTAGCCCTTCGGGAGGTGCGCCGGCCTACCGCCACCCAGGACGAGCCGGGCTCCCTCGGCCTTGCCCTTCTCGATGTAGCCCAGGACCCGCTCGCGCTGCAGGGCGCTGATCTGGGGCCCCTGGATGTTGCCCGGGTCCGTCGGGTCACCGTAGGGAACGTTCTTGAAGCCCGCCTCGATGATGGCCATACCCTCGTCGTAGCGGGAACGGGGCAGGAGCATCCTCGTCAGCATCACGCAGCCCTGGCCCCCGTGCGAGCAGACGGTGAACGCCATCGAGAGCTTCGCCTGAAAGTCGGCGTCGTCGAGCACGATGTCGGCGGACTTGCCGCCGAGCTCGAGGAAGAGCCGTTTCAGGGTCGGCGCACCCTTCTCCATGATGCGCCGACCGACAGCGGTCGAGCCGGTGAAGGAGATCAGGTCGACCCTCGGGTCGACCACCAGGTCCTCGGCTACCGAATTGTCCGACGTCGTCACGACCTGCAGCACGCCCGGGGGGATGTCGGTCCGCTCCGACACGAGACGGCCGATCCGGGTCGCGTTCCACGGGGTGTTCGGCGCAGCCTTCAGGATGACCGTGTTGCCCGTGGCCAGGGCCTGACCCAGCTTGTTGATGGTCACCTCGAACGGGTAATTCCAAGGAACGATGGCGGCCACGACCCCGACCGGCTCCTTCGCGACCTTGCGCCAGCTGCGGGAGCCGAAGGCGTTGCCGTCGGGAAGATCGCGCTCCCATTGGAACTGGTCGATGAAGTTGGCCGGCCAGGTCAGGCCCTCTGCCAGCGGTGCGTCGAGCTGGGGACCGTAGGTGAGGAGCACCGGTGTGCCGACCTCCGCCACCAGCTCGGCACGCAACAGCTCCCGCTCGTCCTCGAGCGCCGCCTGCAGCTGGGCCAGGCCCCGCTTGCGAAGCTCCCGGTCGGTTGCCCAGGCCGACTCGTCGAAGGCCCTGCGGGCGGCGGCGATGGCCGCGTCGACGTCCTCGTGGCCGGCGTCGGCGACCCGGCCGAGGACCTCCTCGGTGGCCGGATTGATGTTGTCGAAGGTCTTGCCTGACCTGGCATCGACGAGATTTCCGTCGATCAGCATCCGCACCTCGCCCCGGACCGCTGCGTCGCCGAGCGTCGTCATGACTTCCCTCCCGTGGTGGCGGGCCCCCCCGGGGGGGATGGCCAGATCCCGCATCGCTGCGAATGGTAGTCCGGCCACGCTCGGACGCACGGTCGCGCCATGCTCGGCCGCCCGGTCACGCCATGCTCGGCCGCCCGGTCACGCCGGTCGGGAATGCCTGGCGGCGACCCGGGGTTGAAGAGATCAAGCGGTCGCCAACGGAACGGCGTGAAGAGGTCCCCCCCTGGTTCACGCCGACGCGAGGCGCGTCGCCTGGGAGCCCCGCCGGCTGGTCCGGCGGGGTTTCCCGCGTGCAGGCGCGACCTCGGGGGTGGGCCCGGACGCCAGCAGGCCCGGTGTGGGCGGCGCGCCCGGCCCCAAGCCGATCAGGCTCCTGACCGCCAGTCCGGGTAGAGCCCACGTTGGAGGGCGAAGGGCTGTGCCTCGATGTCGGTTCCCAGGACCGAGTCGGCATCGGGGCTCGTGGCCAGCCACGCCACGACCGCGCCGATGGCCTGGGGCGGCGCAGCGAACGAGGGGTCGAACCCGAGGTCGGCCGCATCGAGCTGGTTGCGTTCGGTCGCGACGAACCCCGGATCGACGTTGAACGCCCGGATCCCCTGGTCCTCGTACTCGGCGAGCACGCTGCCGACGATGGTGTGGCCGGCCGCCTTGCCGATGCGGTACCCGAGGCCCACGCCGGCCTGCCCGGGCTTGCCCTTGGGGTACCAGTTGGTGCCGGCACCGGAGCTGATCGTCACGAAGGTCCCGCGCCCGCGCCCGAGCATGCCGGGAAGCGCCAGCTGAACGATCCGGATGGCGTTGACGCCGTGGGCGAGGAGGAACTTCTCGTACTCCTCCACCGGAGTGTCGAGGATCGTGTCCATCAGGCCCGGGCCGATGTGGCGGCCGTTGTTGACCACCAGGTCCACCCCGCCCCACGTCTCCTGCAGGGTCGCCATCGCCGCGTCGACGGTGGCCCGGTCGGTGAGGTCCATGCGGAGCGGCAGCGACTCGCGCCCCTTCGCCTCCACCAGCGCCGCGGTCTCCTGAAGGCTGCCGGGAAGCGGCCTGGCGTCCGCCTTGTGGACGCTCGTGCTGTGGTCGCGGGTTGGCTCCCCCTGCTCGAGGGTGCGGGCCGCGAGGGCCACGTCGAACCCGGCTTCCGCCAGGGCCACGGCGATCGCCTTGCCCATCCCCCGTGACGCCCCTGTCACCAACGCTCGATCCGGCATGCTCGTACCCCTCGTTCATCGCGGCCATTGTGGCGATTGCGGTGCCGGGCTCGATCCCGGCAGCGGTATCAACGTACCGGCACCGGTACGGGGTCGCGTGAACGCACGGGCGTAGCCGCGTGGCGAACGGTTACCGTGACGGTCTGTCCCGCACCGGGACGGGGTCCTCGGCACCGGTCCGGGATTCGGACGAGGAAGGAGGCTCATGGCCACCGTCCACCATGCGGAGCGTCGGCCCGGGGGCCCGCGCATCGCGCCGCTCCCCGAGGACGAGCGCACGCCCGAACAGCAGGAGGTCATCGACTGGCTGGTCGAGGGTGCGACCGTCAACATCTACACGACCATCGGCCGCTTCCCCGATCTGGCGCGTGCCATGGTGACCCTGGGCCGGACGCTCCGGTCCGGGACGATCCCTGGGCGTGAGCGCGAGATCCTGATCCTGCGGACCGGCTGGAACTGCCGGAGTGCCTACGAGTTCGCGCAGCACCGCCGAGTTGCGATCGGCCTGGGTATGGGGCTCGACGACATCCGGCGGATCCAGCGTGGCCCCCAGGCTCCTGGCTGGGACCCGTTTGAGGCGACTCTGTGCACGGCTGCGGACGAGCTGCACGCCGTCGGCACCATCGCGGACGCCACGTGGGGCCGGTTGACCGAACGGTACGACGATCGCCAGGTCACCGAGGCGACGATGCTCGTCGGGTACTACCACCTGGTCTCGCTCCTCCTGAACTCGCTGGGAGTCCCCGTTGAGGACGGGCTGGAGTCGTTCCTGCCCGACTGAGCCCGGTGCACCGGAGCGAGGCCTCCGCTACCCTCGGTTCGAGCGGGGCTCGCGACCGCCGAGCGCATTCCCGCCGGACGGGGGGAGGTCTCCCATGCCCGAATTCGCTGCGTACCGACCCGGCCAGCCGTCATGGGTCGATCTGAGCAGTCCGGACCTCGATGCATCCAAGGGCTTCTACACGGGCCTCTTCGGCTGGGAGGTGGCCGAACAGGGCCCCGAAGCGGGCGGTTACGCGATGTTCACCCTCGGCGGGAGGAACGTGGCCGGTGTGGGCCCGATCATGATGGAGGGACAGCCCGCCGCGTGGACCACCTACGTCAGCGTCGAGGACGCCGATGCCACGATCGCCAAGGTGAAGGACGTGGGCGGGACGGTCCTCGTCGAGCCCATGGACGTGCTGGAGGTCGGGCGCATGGCGGTCTTCACCGACCCCACCGGCGCCGCCGTCGCCATCTGGCAGCCCCGTGCCCATCAGGGTGCCGACATCGCCAACGAGCCCGGATCGTTCTGTTGGAACGAGTTGCAGACCAGGGACACCGACGGCGCCGAGCGCTTCTACACCACCGTCTTCGGGTGGAGGGCGAGCACCGCCGACATGAAGGGTACGACCTACACCGAGTGGAAGCTCGGGGACGCCACGGTGGGGGGCATGATGCCGATGCCCGCCGAGGTCCCCGCCGAGGTCCCCGCCTACTGGCTCACCTACTTCGCGGTGGAGGACTGCGACGCCGCCGTGGGCACGGCGAACGGGCTGGGAGCCACCACGTTGGTCGCGCCGATGGATGTCCCGCCCGGGCGGTTCTCGGTGATGACCGACTCGGTTGGTGCCGTCTTCGCGGTGATCGCCATGAACCCCTCCGCCTGAACCCCGCCGCCTGGGCTCAGCGGCGGCGTTCGGCGTGCCGCTGGCTCCGGGCCACGACGAGGCGCGAGATGACGAGCAGCACCAGCACCAGGACGATCAGCAGCAGGGCGGCATCGTAGGAGAGGTAGTGGGCCTCCTTGTACGGCTGGTTGTAGAACGCCCACACCGGGTAGGTGAGGTAGGCGATCGGCTGGTGCACCAGGGAGGCCGACGGCAGGCTGTTGCTCCATCCCCCGGTGTAGAGCAACGGTGCGGTCTCGCCTCCTGCGATGGCCAGGGCGACCAGCAGGCCCGTGGCGATGCCGGGCACCGCCGACTTCAGTACCACCTTGCGCAGGGCCTGCCCGGTCGACATGCCGAGCGCCTCGGCGCCTTCGCGGTAGCTGGTCGGGACCTGACGCAGGGCCGTCTCGGTCGACTTGGCGATGTAGGGCACCACCATGATCGACAGGATCAACAGGGCCGGCAGCAGGGAGTAGCCCCAGTGCAGGCCGACGCACAGGGCGACGTACCCCACGTAGCCGAGCACGATGGAAGGGAAGCCCGACAGCACCTCGGTGGCCGTGCGCAGGATCGTCCCGCTCGGTTTGCCGTGCCGGCGAGGCCGGGAGAGCTCGCCCAGGTGGATGCCGGCGAGCACCCCGACCGACCCGGCGATGACCAGCACTCCGGCCATGAGCACCAGGGAGCCCAGGATGGCGTTCTCCAGACCGCCGCTCAGTCCCTGGGTCGGGGTCGTGAGCACGCTCCACTTCCAGTGGGGCACCGCGCGCAGCACCACCCCCAGGACGAGCCAGAGGGCCGGCCCGACCACCAGGGCCAGCGCCCCCACGGTGGCGACCCGGAACCCGAGCTCCTTGGTCCGTCGCCACCGGGTGGGAGCCATGATCAGGCCCTCCCGACGGGCGCCGACAGGCGCGACGTGCGGTTCACGATCGTCCGGGCGGCGAGGTTCACCCCGACCGAGATGACGGCCAGGATGAGCCCGGCCTCGGCCAGCGTGGCCGTGGCGAAGCCGGTGCCGTCGGTGGCCGCGGAGTCGAGCTGGCTCACGATGGTGGCGGCGATCGTGGTCATGGTCCCGTAGATGTTGGGCGTCACCTGGCCGAGGATGGAGCCGGTGATCATGGCGACGGCCATGGTCTCGCCGAGCGCCCGGCCGAGCCCGAGGACGGTGGCGCCGATGATGCCGGACCGGACCCACGGCAGTGTCACCCGCCGGGCTACCTCGGCGTCGGTCATCCCGAGCGCTTCGGCGCCCTCCTTGGGGAGGGGCGGCACCTGCTGCAACAGATCCCTCGTGGTGGACGCGATGATCGGCACGATCATCAGGGCCAGAACGATGCCCGAGGTGAGGAGGCCCTCGCCGTGGCCGGTCGGGCCGCGGAAGTAGCGGAGCACCGGGACGTCGGGCATCCGGTCGGCCACGATCGGGTAGACGTGCTGGGAGAGGAAGGGGCCCAGGGTCAGCACGCCCCACAGGCCGATGACCACGCTCGGGATCCCCGCCAGGACTTCGATGGCCAGGCCGAGAGGGCGCGAGACCCAACGGGGGAGGCGCTCGGTCAGGGCGAGCGCGGCACCGATGGAGATCGGGAGGGCGATCGCCACCGCGATGGCCGACGTCTGGAGGGTGCCGGCGATCAGCGGCCACGCGCCGTAGTCGGACCCGAGCGGGTGGGCGACCCCGCCGGTGTGCACGGTGGCGCCGTACGTGTTGCCGGGCCTCCAGGCGGATCCCGTGAGGAAGTTGAGGCCGTTCACCCTCACGGCCGGCCAGGCCTTCACCGCGAGCACGGTCAGTGCGAAGGCCAGCGCGGCCAGCGGGATGATCGACGCGGCGCGGGCACCCCACCGCCAGGCGTGCTCCTCATGGGACCGGAGCCCGTCGGCCACCCGCCGGACCACTGGGGCCCGGCGGGTGGCCGCGGTGCTCGCTGGTGACTGCGGCATGGGGAGCTCGGTACTGCCCCCGAAGGCGGGCATCCTCAGCTGATCTTGACGATCTGCTTGAGCGACTGTCCCGTCACCTTCTTCGGCAGCGGCTGGAAGCTGACCTGGCTCAGGTACTGGGAGCTGTTCCCGTACTTGGAGTTGATCGCCCACTCGAGCAGGGACCGGACCGCCTTGGCCGTCGTCGCGCTCTGCTGGTGGGCGTTCACGATGGCGTACTCGTAGTTGATGATGGGGTAGCCGTTGGCCACCGGGCCGTTGATCAACGAGATGGTGCCGTTGGCCGGCGTCTTCTTCACGAAGTAGGCCGCTTCGGCCGCCACCGCCGCCTGGGTGGGGAGCTCGTAGTTCCCCTTGCCGTTCTGGAGCTGGGCGTACGTCAGCCCGTCCCCGAGGAGCTGGGACAGGAAGCTGATGCCGACGTAGGCGATGCAGCCGACCGTCGCCTTGCAGCCCGAGACCATGCCGCCGTTGCCGTTCTCGGCGAGGGCGCCTTGGACGTTGGGCCATGGCACCGTGGTGCCGTAGCTCACCTTCGTCCCCCAGCCATTCGGGTCCTGCTTGGAGAGGTATTGCGAGAAGATGAACGTGTCACCGCTTCCGTCGGACCGGTGCAAGGGCACGATGGCCAGGTTGGGGAGCGTCAGCCCGGGATTGAGGGCGGTGATGGCCGGGTTGTCCCAGGTCTTGATGGTGCCCTGGTAGATCTCCGACAGCACCTTGCCACTGAGCTTCACGTGCGCGGTCACTCCGGGGATGTTGTAGGAGACGACCTGCACGGAGATGGCCAGAGGGATGTTGAGCAGAGACGGGCTCGCCTGCAGCTGCGAAGGGGAGAGGTACGCGTCGGAGGAACCGATGTCGACGGTCCCGCCCGCAGCGTCGGCGATCCCGGTGCCCGAGCCCGTCCCGGCGGTGGTGATGCTCACGTGCGGGTACTTCTGGTTGTACGCGGGGGCCCAGATGTTCCACAGGGGGTAGAGCAGGGTGCTCCCGGTCTCACTGAGGCTGGTGGAAGGCGGAGCCTCGACGCCGCTCTTCGGGATCTTCACCTTGGCGGCGGACGCGGCCGAGACCGATCCCGCCATCGCTATGGCCCCGGCCAACGCCAACGTTGGTATCAGGCGACGTGCTCGGAGTGTCTTGCTCACCAATTTCCTCCTTGTTGTGGTCTGTGGTCTGTGGTCTGTGGTTATCGGGTGGTCGGTGTCTCGCGGCAGGCAGGGGCAGCCCGGGCAGGCCCGAGGCCGTGGACTGCTGAGTGAACTCGGGAGAGTGGTGGTCCGAGCCCGCTCAGCCCATTCGGCCGGTGACGTAGTGCTCGGTGCGCGCCTCTCGCGGGCGCTCGAAGATCTGGTGGGTCGGTCCGTGCTCCACCAGCGCACCGTCGTAAAAGAACATGGTGTTGTGGGATACCCGGCGAGCCTGGCCGAGGTTGTGGGTGACGACGATGAGAGTCAGCGCCGGAGTCATCTGGCGCATCAGCGTCTCGATCGATTCGGTCGAGATCGGGTCGAGAGCGGAGGTCGGTTCGTCGAGCAGGAGCACCTCGGGCCCGACGGCGAGCGCCCGGGCCAGGCAAAGAAGCTGCTGCTGACCCCCGGACAGCCGGAAGGGAGAGTCGCTCAGGCGGTCCTTCACGGCGTCCCACAGGCCGACCTCGCGGAGCCGGCGCTCGGCCACCACGTCGAGCTGCTTCCCCTTGGCGATCCGATGGGCCTTCACCCCGGCGACCACGTTGTCGCGGATCGACATGGGAAACGGGTTCGGTCGTTGGAAGACCATCCCGACCCGTCGCCGGAGGGCGAGCAGATCCTGACGGGGGGACCAGATGCTGTGGTTGTCGAGCATCACGTCGCCCTCATAGCGGAAGCCGACGACCTTGTCGTTCATCCGGTTGAGGGTGCGGAGGAACGTCGACTTCCCCGATCCGGTCGGGCCGATCAGCGCGGTGATCGTTCCCCGCGGGAATTTCATGTCGATTCCCGAGAGGATCGTCTTCTTGCCGAAGCTCAGCGAGAGCCCCGTCGACGTGATCACCTCGGACGGGCGCTCACGGTCGGGATCGAGCGCCTGAAGGACCGGGTCCACCAACGAGCGGGGCGCCCTGCCGTCCGCCAGCGGTGACGGGGCGGGCGGCGCCGGGCTGGGAGCGTGGGTCGGCCTGCCGTTGTCCTCAACGCCCATGGTCGGCTCCCGCCGGGTCAGAAGCAGACCGACCGGCGGTCGGTCTGCGCTCGCTACGGTGTGGTGAAGATTTCGTTATGTCCGTAAGGTAACGAGCCCAGGTGAACGCCCGGGAAACGCCAGAGGACGGGAACTCAAACTTTCGGCAAATCTCCCGTGATCTCCGGTGGGGCCGTCTCCCGTGATCTCCGGTGGGGCCGTCTCGGCACCACCACCACCACTAGCGAACGGGTACGGGCGTCGGCAACGTGAGCCTGGCGATCACGTCGCCGCCCACGGCGATGCACGATGTGGCGGTCGGGCAGTCGACGCCCGCCAGGCCCGAAGGCACGTACCGGCTTCTGGGCGTGCGCCAGGCCGATCCTCCGTCGAGCGTGGTGACCACGCCGGCGATCGGTGCCGGGGGGCTGGCCGAGGTCCAGGCGATGCCGACCGCTGCGCACGAGGCGGGCCGATGGCACGAGACGCCGAAGACGTCGCCGATGGTCGACGGCGCTCGCGCCACGCCGAAGGTGGCCAACCCGCCGGAGCTGGTGACGACCGTCCCCTTGTCCGGTGCGATGCCGCTGGTCGTTGTCGACGAGGTCCCGACCGCCACGCAGGTCCGATCATCGGTGCAGGCGACGCCGTGAAGCAGCCCGGTGCCGGTGGGCACGGCGGCGGGCTGCCACGACGCGCCGCCGTCGGTGGTCACCGCGATGGCGCCGCCGCCGTGACCCGGGCCCGTCGGGACGTAGCCCGCGGTGAGGCAGGTGGCGGTGTCGGGACAGGAGACGCCGCCGGCTCCGGCGAACCCGGCGGGCAGGGTGCCGGCCCGCTGCCAGGAGCTCCCGAAGTCGAGGGTCGTCGCCGACCACAGGGCCGAACCGTCCGTCGCCAGCACCAGACAGCGACCGGCGCCCCGGCAGCCGACCCCGACCAGCTCGGTCGCCCCGGCCGGTGCGGTCACGGTGTGCCATCGCCGCCCACCATCCGAGGTGGTGACCGCCGTGCCGGCGAGCTGAGCGCCGGCCAGGTACCCGACGGCCATGCAGTGCCGGGCATCGGGGCACGAGATCGACGACAGGGTGGACGGGGTCGGGAGGGGGTCCGGCTGGACGGCCCAGGTGGCGCCGCCGTCGGTGGTGCCGACGATCACCGAGGGGTTACCGCTCGGTGATCGGGGAACCGGGTTCCCCGATCCGACCGCCCAGCATCGGTCGGGTGACCCGCAGGAGACCGCGAGCAGCTCCGCCACCCCTTTCGGGGCCCGGTGACCGAGGACGGCCGGACGGGGGCCGCCACGTGCCGCCCGGGTCGCGGCGCCGCCATGTGCCGCCCGGGTCGCGCCGCTCCACGGGCTGGACCAACTCGATGCCACCAAGGCCACGACGAGAACCAGCCACCGGAGCACCCGTCCCCTCGCGCCCCGGCCCGCCCGGCTGGTCATCGGCACTCCGGTCGATGTTACCGCCCTGCCGTTGGCGGCGAGACCTCGTCGTCTACCCTCGCCCTCCGGTGGACGTTGTCGACATCGTGCTGATCGTCCTCATGGTGGCGGCGGCGGTGCACGGCCTGCGCCTCGGCGCGTTGGCGCAGCTCCTCACGTTCGGCGGCTTCTGGCTCGGCCTCCTCCTCGGGGCGGTGCTCTCGGTCGCCCTGGTGGGCTCCTCGCGGTCCCAGACCGTCCGGACCGCCGTCACCATGTCCCTGGTGCTGGGGCTCGCCACCCTGCTGGCCGCCGGCGGGCGCGTGGTCGGGAGCTGGAGCAACGCCCTGCTCCGGCGGCATCACCTCGGCCCCATCGACTCGGGTCTGGGCGTGGGCGTGGCCGTCGTTGCGGTGCTCCTGTCCGCCTGGCTGGTGGGGAACCTGGTCGTCGCCGGCCAGTACGCGTGGCTCGGCTCGGCCGTGCAGCGTTCGGACATCCTGCGCTCGGTCGACCAGGCCCTTCCGCCCGTGCCCTCGGTGTTCTCCCGTGTGCAGTCGTTCCTGAGCGCCAAGGGCTTCCCCCCGGTGTTCGCCGCCCTCTCCCCGCCGATCGCCTCGCCCGTCCGGGTACCCACCGCCGCCCAGGCATCGGCGATCGCCGGTGGGGCCGGGTACTCCACGGTGAAGGTGCTCGGGGCGGCGTGCGGCAGCCTGCAGGAGGGCTCGGGGTTCGTGGCCGCCGCGGGCCTGGTCGTCACCAACGCGCACGTCGTAGCCGGAGAGACCCAGACCCAGGTGGTGGTCGGCTCCGTCAGGTACGCGGCCACCACCGTGCTCTTCGACCCGAGCTTCGACCTGGCGGTGCTGCGGACCGACGCGCCACTCGGCCCACCCCTCACCATCGACGCCGGTCCGGCGGTCCGGGGTACCCAGGCGGCCGTCCTCGGCTACCCCGAGGACGGTCCCCTCACCGTCGGGGCCGCAGGCGTCACCGCGGTGCTCACGGCCCAGGGCCGCGACATCTACAACGTGGGCCTGGTGGTCCGTTCCGTGTACCAGCTGGAGGCGGTGGTGCGCCCGGGCAATTCGGGCGGACCGCTCATCGGCCCGCGCGGCGAGGTGATCGGCGTCGTCTTCTCGCGCTCGACGACCGACGGCACGGTGGGGTACGCCCTCGCGTCCCCCGGGGTGCTCACCAGGGTCGACCGGGCCGAGCGCACCCGGACCCCGGTCGGGAACGGAGCCTGCACCGGGGCCTGAGCCGCCCCGCCCCGGGGGTCCCGGCCACGCGGTGCGGCCGGTCAGGCCAGGTGGCGGGTAAGAATGGCGCCATGGCGTCGCCGATCGAGGACTACGGGATCGTCGGCGATCTCCACACGGCGGCGCTGGTCGGGCGGGACGGGTCGATCGACTGGCTGTGCCTGCCGCACTTCAACTCGGCGTCGTGCTTCGCGCGCCTGCTGGGCACCGAGGAGCACGGTTTCTGGAGGATCGCCCCCGCCGGAGGACCAGGAGCGGTGACCGCGGTGAGGCGGTCCTACCGGGAGGGCACGCTCGTGCTCGAGACCGAGTTCGACACGGAAGAAGGGACCGTCCGGCTGACCGACTGCATGCCCATCCGCGAGAAGAACCCGCAAGTCGTCCGGCTCGTGGAGGGCGTCCGGGGCGACGTGCCCATGCGCTTCGAGCTGGCCATGCGCTTCGGGTACGGGGAGTCCATCCCGTGGGTCACCCGCAACGACGGGTTGCACACGATGACCGCCGGTCCCGACGCGGTCGCGCTCTGGGCCCGGGTGGAGACCCATGGCGAGGACATGCGGACGGTCAGCGACTTCACCATCCGCGAGGGCCAGCAGCTGCCCTTCGTCCTGACCTGGTTCGAGTCCTGCGAGGCCCCTCCCAGACCGATGGACCCCTGGTACGCGATCGAGAACACCGACGCCTGGTGGAGGGCCTGGTCGAGTGCCTGCACGTACCGGGGCGAGCACGGGGACGCAGTCCTCCGTTCGCTCATCACCCTGAAGGCACTGACCTACGAGCCGACCGGGGGCATCGTGGCGGCGGCGACCACCTCGTTGCCCGAGGCGTTGGGCGGCAACCGCAACTGGGACTACCGCTACTGCTGGCTCCGCGATGCCACCCTCACGCTCGAGGCGCTGATGCGTGGCGGGTACCACGAGGAGGCCATGGCCTGGAGGGACTGGCTGCTCCGGGCGACCGCCGGCGACGTGTCGAGATTGCAGATCATGTACGGGCCCTCCGGCGAGCGCCGCCTCGACGAGTGGGAGGTCGACTGGTTGCCCGGTTACGAGGGTTCGGCCCCGGTTCGGGTCGGCAACGCCGCAGCCGGGCAGTACCAGCTCGACGTGTACGGCGAGGTGATGTCCGCGCTGTTCACCGCCGCCCAGGCGGACGGGGTGCACAGCCGGGCCATCTGGGATCTGCAGATCAAGCTCATCGAGTTCCTGGAGGAGGGCTGGAAGCTGCCCGACGACGGCATCTGGGAGGTCCGGGGCCCGCGCCGCCACTTCACGCACTCCAAGGTGATGGCGTGGGTGGCGGTCGACCGGGCCGTCCGGACGCTCGAGCAGTGGCCGGACCTCGACGGCCCGGTCGATCGTTGGCGGGCGCTGCGCGAGGAGATCCACGAGGAGGTGTGCGCCAAGGGCTTCAACGAGGAGAAGCAGGCGTTCACCCAGTACTACGGCTGCGATCGGCTCGACGCCAGCATCCTGATGCTGCCGCTGGTGGGGTTCCTGCCCCCCGAGGACCCGCGGGTGATCAGCACGGTGGAGGCGGTCGAGCGCGAGCTGGTCGAGGACGGGTTCGTCCTGCGGTACCGCACCGACGACGACGGTTCGGTGGACGGCCTGACCGGGCGCGAGGGGGCGTTCCTCGCCTGCTCGTTCTGGTTGGTCGACTGCCTTCACCTCATCGGGAGGGCGGACGACGCCCGGGTGCTCTTCGAGCGCCTGGCCGGTCTCACCACCGACCTCGGGCTGCTCTCGGAGGAGTACGACCCCGTCGCCAAGCGCCTGGTCGGGAACTTCCCTCAGGCGTTCTCCCACGTGTCCCTGGTGAACTCCGCCTGCCGACTGGCCGGGCACCCGTCGCCGGGCCCCGGCCAGATCCATATCGCCGCGAAGGTCCGCAGTCTCTTGACGGAGCGCCGGAGCACGTTCGCCGGGTCGAGCAAGCCGAGCCGGTCGAAGTGGCGGGTCGCCGACCACCCCCGTCCGCGCAAGGGCGTCCGTTCCACTTTCGGCAATCCGGTGCAGCCCGAGCACCAGGAGAGCGACGTGGTCGCGCTCGCCGGGTCGGGCGGGGATCTCGGGCCCGCCGGGCACGAGGGGAACGACAGCGGGCATCCCGATCGATAGGGTGCGCGCGTGAACGCCGCCGGCAAGGTGGCCCCCGGTTGAGTGCGGATCCCGACGGCCCGACGGTCCTCGCCCCCGGGGTGCTCGAGATCGACACCCTCCTCGGGGGCTGGCAGCGGGTCACGGCCGGCTACCTGCTGCTGGGGCCCGACCCCGTGCTGGTGGAGACGGGGAGCCAGTCCTCGGCGCCGGTCATGCTGGCGTC
Source organism: Acidimicrobiales bacterium (assembly GCA_035532415.1). Classification (GTDB taxonomy): domain Bacteria; phylum Actinomycetota; class Acidimicrobiia; order Acidimicrobiales; family RAAP-2; genus DATKRB01. The sequence goes on from DATKRB010000006.1 coordinate 86,898, forward strand.
GCTGGCCCGGCTCGGTCTCGGTCCTCGCGATCTGGCCGGGGTGGTGGTGACCCACATCCATCTCGACCATGCCGGCGGGGTCGGCGACGTGGCGAGGGCCTTCCCCGAGGCGACCGTGTACGTGCACGAGAAGGGAGCGAGGCACCTGGCCGACCCGACCCGCCTGGTGAGCTCGGCCGCCAGGGTGTACGGGCCGCTGCTCGACTCGCTGTACGGGCGCCTCGACCCCACGCCCGCCGAGCGGCTGCACGTGCTGGCCGACGGGGAGGAGATCCGGGTCGGCGGAGGTCGCGTGCTGACCGCCGTCGACTCCCCCGGGCACGCCAAGCACCACGTGGCCCTGCACGACTCGACGAGCGGGATCCTCTTCGCCGGGGATGCCGTCGGGGTGAAGCTGCCCGACGGTGGGGTGCTGCGGCCCGCCACGCCACCGCCCGACTTCGATCTGGACCAGGCGCTGCGCTCGCTGCAGCGGTTTGCCGAACGGCAGCCGTCAGGGATCGCCCTCGCCCACTACGGGCTGCTGCCCGACCCCCGGGAGCTGCTCGAGGAGGCCACGGCGACGCTCCGCCAGTGGGCCGAGACGGCCGAGCAGGCGTTCGCCTCCGGCTCCGACATCGCCGAGGCGCTGTCGGAGCGCTTCGACCCGCTGGTGGGCGACGTCGCGCCCGAGCACCGCGAGAAGCTCGAGGTCATGAACGGGGTCCATTCCAATGCCGCGGGGCTCCTGCGGTGGATCGAGACCCGGGACCACGGCTCCCACCCGCCGGGCTGAGCGCGCCGGTCAGTCGACCTGGAGGAGAGCCCGGAGCTCCTCCTGACGGGTCTCGAAGTCCTCGAGTGAGATCCGGCCGTCGGCCATGTCCTCGTGGAGGCGGGCGAATTGCTCGAGGACGCTGGCCTGGTCGACCGAGGGCCCCTGGGCCGGCTGATCGCCGCCCTCGGCACGGACCTCACGCCGCGCCAGCCGGTCCTCCTGTTTCGCCTTCGTCCGGGCCCGCTTCGCCTGGTCTCTTTGGAGCTTTCCGAATGTGGAGCGAGGACGCGCCATGCACCACTCCTTTCGACTGATCGGCGGGCCGGTGCATGTGCACCGCCCGCCGGATGGGCTGCCACGGCGTCAGATGAGCTGGTCGTTCCTCGCCGCGTCGCCCTTGCGGCCCGATGCGACCTCGAATTCGACCCGCGGACCGGCGTGGAGCGTGAGGAAGGTCCTCCCTGCGGAGCCGGTTGGCATGATGGCCTTCTTTCTCTGACGCGTTGTGCTGCAAGTGCTCTCGGTGCTGGACGAAGTCTCGGCCGTGTGACCGGATGATTACAAATCAGGTGCTCGTGGTACGGACCGGCGACCCCGGTGGTGCCGGGCCCCCTCCCGTTCCGGGAACGCCCTGGTCAAGAGGCCCGAAGCGGGGCGCTTGGTCGTACCGTCCGTGCTCTGACGAGGGCCCGGACACCCTGCTCCGAGATCCCGGGAATTCGAGTCGCTCCGGTCGGGTCGAGAAAGAGCCAACCCGACCGGCATCTCGAATCAGGCCCTGCCGGAGTGCTCCGGCGCCCAGCACGAGTAGCGTTCCGGACGGTTGCCCATCCTAGCAGGCAGCCGGCCGACAGCGGCTTCGGTCGGGGGACTGCATCCCGTGGCCCCGGCCGTGAGCGAATGGGAGTATGTGGCGGATGTCCCTCGATTCCTGCTTCGACCTGACCGGACGGATCGCCCTCGTGACCGGGGGTAGTCGTGGCCTCGGGTACCAGATGGTACGGGCGTTCGCCGAGCACGGCGCCGACGTCGTCGTCGCGAGCCGCAAGCTCGAGAACTGCGAGAAGGTGGCCGAAGAGGTCCGGGCGCTGGGCCGGCGGGCGCTTCCCTGCCAGGTGCATGCTGCGAAATGGGACTCCATCGACGAGCTGATCGAGGTGGCGTACGCCGAGTTCGGCCGCATCGATCTCCTGGTGAACAACGCGGGCATGAGCCCACCCATGCCCAGCCACGAGGTGACCGAGGAGCTGTTCGACAGCGTCGTGGGCCTCAACTTCAAGGGCCCGTTCCGCCTGGCCAGCCGGGTGGCCAAGCGCATGTACGACGGCGACGGTGGCGTGATCATCAACGTCTCGTCGTCGGGCGCGCTCATGCCGCTGCCTGGCGTCATCCCCTACGGGAGCTCCAAAGCGGCGCTGAACGCGATGACCCGTTCGCTCGCCGCCGAGTACGGCCCGAAGGTCCGGGTCAACACCCTGTCGCCCGGTCCCTACCTCACCGACATCTCAAAGGCCTGGCCGGCCGAGCGCCGCGAGAGGTCCGACAACGCGCTGGGCCGGCCCGGGCGCCCCGAGGAGATCGTCACCGCTGCGTTGTTCCTGGCCAGCCCGGCGTCGAGCTTCACCACCGGTGCTCTGGTGCGCGTTGACGGGGGCCTCCAGATCGGCCAGTGAGCTGCCACGTTCGCCCGGAGGGCGCGCGCCGGGTGCCGGGTATCGACCCGGCACCCCTCACGTCTCCCCGGAGGTGACTTCGAGCGAAACGTGAGGGATGCGCCACCTTCCGGTGGCGGGGATTCCGCTACCGGCCACGCAGCGGAGGGAGTGGGATTCGAACCCACGGTGGGCAGGACCCACAACGGTTTTCGAGACCGTCCGATTCGGCCACTCTCGCATCCCTCCGGCGGGGACTTTACACCGGGCCTGGTCAGAGCCGGCCAGGCCCGGCCCACCACCGGCTGGTCGGGAGAGGTAGGGTCCCGGCCCCGAGACGTCGTGCGGTCAGCCGGCCGGTTCGGCCGTGACCCCCTTGTTCATGAGCTGGGCGATCTCGTCATCGCTGTAGCCCAGCTCCCGCAGGACCTCGGTGGTGTGCTGGCCGAGCAGGGGGGGCTGAACCCGGTCGTCGTCGAGCCCCGACGAAAAGCGCAGGGGGTTGCGGACGCGTACGTAGCGACCCTCGGTCGGGTGCTCCGACGGCTCGAACATCCCGACCGCCTGCAGGTGCGGGTCCCGGAGCACGTCGCCGACCTCGTTCACCGGCATGGCGGGCACGTCGAGCTCGCGCAGGAGCGACAGCCATTCGGCGGTGGAGCGCCCGGGCATGACTTCGGCCACCATCGCGTAGAGCGCCTCGGTGTTGGTGGTCCGCGAGCGGTGGTCGGCGAAGCGGGGATCGGACGCGAGCCCGGGCCGGCCGGTCAGGTCGAAGAAGGCCCGCCAGTGCCGGTCGTCGTAAAAGACGACGCTCAGCCACCCGTCGGCCGTTCGGAACGGGCGGCGGTCCTCCGCCAGCATGCGCTGGTAGCCGGACGGGCCGGTGGGCGGATCGAACGTCGACCCGTAAAGGTGCTCGAGCAGGACGAACGAAGTGAAGCTCTCGAACATGGGCACCTCCACCGCGCACCCCTCGCCCGTCTGGGCCCGCTGCACGAGGGCGGCACAGACGGCGCCGAAGGCCAGGATGCCGGCCGTCTTGTCGGCGACGACGGTCCTCACGTAGTCGGGCCGCTCGCCGGGGCGGGACTGCACGGACACCAGGCCCGACGCCGCCTGGATCACGTCGTCGTACGCGGGGAGGCCCGCGTAGGGCCCGTCGGACCCGAAGCCCAGCACCGCGACGTGGACGAGCCGCGGGTTGCGGGACCGGGTGGACTCGGGGTCGGCCCCGATCCGCAGGGCCGCAGCCGGGCGCATGTTGTGCACGAGCACGTCGGCCCGGTCGACCAGGCGGCCCAGCACCTCCTGGCCCGAGGGGTCCTTCAGGTCGACGCAGATGCCGCGCTTGTTCCGGCCGACGGCCATGAACAGCGGTCCCATCGCCTCCGTGGGGGCCGGTCCGACCCTGCGGACGATGTCGCCGCCGGGTACCTCCACCTTGATCACGTCGGCGCCGAGGTCACCCAGCAGGAGCGTCGCGTAGGGGCCGGAGAAGACGGTGGTCAGGTCGACGATCCGAACACCGTTGAGGGGTCCTGCCATGGGCCGGTCTCTCAGCTGACCGAGCGTTGCCCGGTAGCCCGGCGCTGCTCGAAGAAATCGGTGAGGAGAGCGCCGCACTCGCGCTCGAGCATGCCGGGCACCACCGGGAGCTCGTGGTTGAGCCGCGGGTCGGCGCACAGGTTGTAGACGGAACCGCATGCGCCCGCTCTGGGGTCCGCAGCACCGAAGACCAGCCGGCCCACCCGCCCGGCGACGAGCGCACCGGCGCACATGGGGCAGGGCTCGAGCGTCACCACGAGGGTCACCGGGTTGAGGCGCCAGGTTCCCAGGGCCCGCGAGGCGTCGGCCAGGGCGAGGAGCTCGGCATGCGCGGTGGGATCGGCTCGCAGCTCGCGCTCGTTGTGCCGCGCCGCGATCACCTCGCCCCCGACCAGCACCACGGCCCCGACCGGCACGTCGCCATGCCCCGGTGCGAGCGCGGCCTCGTGAAGGGCCAGTCGCATCGCCGCCTGATCGGTGAGCGGGGCGTCTCGGGGCGCGTCGATGAGCATGTGGCGGAGGAGGTGGGATTTGAACCCACGGTGGGTTGCCCCACACACGATTTCCAATCGTGCCGATTCGGCCGCTCTCGCACTCCTCCCCGGGGCAAGCGTCGACAGGCTAACCGAGGTGGCCGGCCGGGAAAGAGGCGGTGAGGCACCGGGGCCGGATGCCCGGCGACGGTGGGCCCGCCGCCATCCGCGGCTACGCTGAGGCCCAGCCGGGCCCGACGTTGGGCGCGGCGGCCGGGTCCTGCGCAACGGTCGCTCGTGAACCGAGTCAGGGTCGGAAGGCAGCAGCTCTCAGCGGGTGAGGCCGTGTGCCGTAGCCAACCTGGCCGCCGCGCCGAGCGTCGGTGACCCGGCCAATCCGAGGGCGTGGCCCCACCGGTAGGCTCGCCCCGCATGGGCGACGGGCACGGGACGGTTGCAGGGACGAACGCCGGAGACGGCGGCGAGCCCTTCGTCTCGCTCTACCGGCGGTTCAGGCCCGGCCGCTTCGGCGAGCTGAAGGGCCAGCCCCACGTGGTCCGGGCCCTGCAGACGGCGGTCCGCGACAGCCGGGTCGCCCACGCGTACCTCTTCAGCGGCCCTCGGGGGACCGGGAAGACCTCCACGGCGAGGATCCTGGCCAAGGCCCTCAATTGCGCGGACCCCCAGGGCGGGGAGCCGTGCGGGGTCTGCTCCTCCTGTGTGGAGATCTCCCGGGGCAACTCGCTCGACGTCCACGAGCTCGACGCCGCCTCCAACAACGGCGTCGACGCCATGCGCGACCTCGTGTCGCACGCCGCGCTCGGGACCCCGGGACGCTCCAAGGTCTACATCGTCGACGAGGTGCACATGCTCTCGAACGCCGCGGCGAACGCGCTGCTGAAGACGCTCGAGGAGCCCCCGGCCCACGTCGTGTTCGTGCTCGCCACCACCGACCCGCAGAAGGTCCCGGCCACCATCCGCAGCCGTACCCAGCATTTCGACTTCCGGCTCCTGGCGACGGACACCCTGTCCCAGCTCCTGCACGAGGTCCGCGACCGGGCCGGTCTCCCGCTCGACGACGACGCCCTGTCGGTGGCCGTCCGCCGCGGGAGGGGTTCGGCCCGCGACGCGTTGTCGGCGCTCGACCAGGTGGTGGCGTCGGGATCCGCCGACGACGTCGTTCCGGAGATCGCGGAGGTGCTGCAGGCGATCGCCGACGACGACGGCGGTCGTGCGCTGCTCTCGGTGGCGTCGTTGCACGAGGCGGGTTGGGGGCCCCAGCAGCTGGCGACGGAGCTGGTGGAGGAATTGCGGCAGGCGTTCCTGTCCGTGCTCGCCCCCGAGCTGGCCGGGACCGCCGGGGTCGAGCTCCAACTCCAGACCGCACGGGCGGAGCGTCTCGGACTGCCGCGGTTGGTCCGGGCCATGGAGGTTCTCGGCCGAGCCCAGGTCGACATGCGGGATGCGCCGGACCCCCGCGTCGTGCTCGAGGTCGCTGTGGTCCGCCTCGCCCGGCCCGAGCTGGACGATTCGCCCGCGGCGCTGCTCGACCGCCTCGCCCGTCTCGAACGGGGGCAGGGCGCCCCCCCTGCCCGTCCGCCCGAGGGCCCTGCGGCCCACCCCGCCCAGGCTCGCGTTCCGGCAGCCGCGTCCACCGGTCCGGGTGTGGCGCCCCCCCGGGGGGGCGAGGCCGCCGATGCCGCGTCCCGGCCCACGATCGGCGCGCTCCGCCGCCGCCAGGCGGCGGCAGGGGGACCGGGGACACCTGCGGTCACGCCCCCGCCCCCGCCGAGCCCGCCCCCGCCGAGCCCGCCTCCGGGAGCCGGGGCGACCGGGGACCTGCCGCCGGAGCCCGTCCGGACCCGCCCGCCTGGTACGGCGCCGCCCGAACCTGCACGACCCGGCCAGGCCGACCCCTCGCCGTCCGGGCGGGCCGAACCGCCCGATCGCGACACCTTGGTGCAGGCCTGGGGCGATGGCGTCCTCGCGTCGCTGCCCCCCAAGGCCAAGGCCCTCTTCGGCGCCGGCCGCTTCGTCTCCGTGCAAGACGGCGTGGCGGTCTTCGCCCTCCCGTCCGTGCCGCACCGCGACAAGTGCGACGAGATTCGCGGACCGGTGGAGGAGGCGATCGCCGCCGGCGTGGGGGCGCGGGTTCGCCTGAAGCTGGTAGTGGAGGCGCCGGCGTCGTCGCGCCCCGCACCCGAGGGCGGGCCGTCGGGTCGCCCGGCCGGTCCCGGGACGACCGGCCCCGGGACCGGCGCCGCCGCGGGCCTGCACGCGGACCTCGGAGAGGATGACTTCGACCCCGACGACCCCGGCGTGCCGGTGGAGATCGAGTCGATCGCCCGGTCCCGCCTGCTCGAGGCCTTTCCGGGGGCGGAGGAGGTGAAGGAGTAGGTGTACACCGTCCCGCTGCGCGCCCTCATCGACGAGCTCGGCCGGCTCCCGGGGGTCGGGCCCAAGTCCGCCCAGCGGATCGCCTTCCACCTGTTGAAGGTGCCGGACGAAGATGCCCGCCGGCTGTCGAGCGCCATCGTGGCGGTGAAGGAGCGCACCACCTTGTGCGCCCGGTGCTTCAACGTGGCCGAAGGTGGCGAGCTCTGCCAGGTCTGCTCGGACGATCGCAGGGACGTCACGACCGTGTGCGTGGTGGAGGACCCGCGTGACATCGTGGCCGTCGAGCGGACCCAGCAGTTCCGGGGTCGGTACCACGTGCTGCAGGGAGCGCTCAATCCACTCGAGGGGATTGGGCCCGAGCAGCTCAAGATCCGTGAGCTGCTGGGCAGGGTGGCCGAGGAGGGCATCAGCGAGGTCATCCTCTGCACCAACCCGAACCTCGAGGGGGAGGCGACGGCCATGTACCTGGCTCGGCTGCTCGCACCCCTCGGGATCAGGGTGACCCGGATCGCCAGTGGTCTGCCCGTGGGCGGCGACCTCGAGTACGCCGACGAGCTGACTCTCGGGCGGGCGCTCGAGGGTCGCCGCGACCTGCAGGCCTGATGGAGGCCGTGACCGGTCGACCGGGGGACCACGGGCGTCTCTTGTGGATCCTCCGCCACGCGAAGGCGGTTGCGGACCCGCCCCGGGGCAAGACCGATCACGATCGCACCCTCTCGCCGCGCGGGCGGCGGGACGCCGAGGCGCTGGGTCGGCGGCTGGGCGGCGACGGCGATCGGATGGGGTTGGGGCTCCACGACCTCCCGCGGGCGGTCGTGTGCTCCACCGCCGCCCGCACCGTCGAGACGGCCAGGCTGGTGCTGGCATCCCTTCCCGAGGCTCCCCCCGTCCGGCTCTGCCGGTCGCTGTACGCAGCGGCCCCCGAGGAGATCATGAACGAGGTGCGCGAGCTCGACGAGGGAACCCGCACCGCGATGGTGGTCGGGCACAACCCCGGTGTCCACCAGCTGGCGATGGAGTTGCTACAGGAAGGGCCTGCTGCGGACCGGCTCGATCGGGAAGGCTTCCCGACTTGCGCCGTGGCGATCGTCGGATTGCCGGTCGGCCGGTGGGACGAGGTGATCGGCGACACCGGTCGCCTCGTCGGCTTCTACCGGCCCCCCTACGCGTCCGGGTGAGGGACCGGAGGGCTCAGTCGAGGGACCGCAGCAGTGCGGCGTCGCCCTGGCCGCCGCCGCCGCACAGGGCCACCGCGGCGAGCCCACCGCCACGGCGGCGCAGCTCGAGCAGGGCGCTGAGCGCGAGCCGGGTGCCGGACATGCCGATCGGATGGCCGAGCGCGATGGCGCCGCCGTTCACGTTCAACCGATCCTCGGGGATGGAGAGGTCGTCGGCCGAGGCCAGGACCACGGCGGCGAAGGCCTCGTTGATCTCGAAGAGGTCGATGTCGCCCGGCTTCCCACCGGTCCTGGCCAGCGCCTTGGTGATGGCCCGCGAGGGTTGATGGAGCAGCGAGAGGTCCGGGCCCGCGACCTGGCCGTAGCCCACGAGCTCACCGAGCGGGGTGACGCCCATCTCCTCGGCCTTCGCCATCGACATCACGACCACCGCGGCCGCTCCGTCGGAGATCTGCGAGGCGCTGCCCGCGGTGATGGTGCCCTCGGGGTCGAAGGCCGGGCGGAGCGCCGACAGGGTCTCGGGGGTGGTGCCCGGGCGGATCCCCTCGTCCGACTCCACCACGACAGGCTCGCCCCTGCGCTGGGGAACGCTGACCGGGACGATCTCCTCGGCCATCCGCCCCTCCTTGGTCGCCGCCGCGGCCCTTTCGTGCGAGGCGGCGGCGAACGAGTCCTGTCGCTCGCGCGAGATGCCGACCGCCCGGTTGAACCGCTCCGTCGAGAGCCCCATGGCGCACTGGTCGAACGCGCAGGTGAGGCCGTCGAGCATCATGCCGTCGTGCAGCGTGGTGCTGTCGAGCCGGAACCCGCCCCGAGCTCCTGGGAGCACGTAGGGGATCCGGGTCATCGACTCCATCCCCCCGGCGACCACGATCTCGGCGTCGCCCGCCTTGATCATCCGATCGGCCAGGTACACGGTGTTCAGCCCCGACAGGCACACCTTGTTGACCGTGGTCGCCGGCACGCTCAGGGGGATCCCCCCCTTCACCGCCGCCTGCCGAGCCGGGTCCTGGCCCTGTCCGGCGAGGACCACCTGTCCCATCAGGACGTAGTCGACCTGCTCCGCCGCGACGCCCGCCCGCTCGAGCGCTGCCGTGATGGCGAGCCCGCCGAGCTCCATGGCCGAAAAGGCGCTGAGGCTGCCCGACAGCTTGCCGATAGGGGTGCGAGCACCGGCGACGATGACCGAGCCAGGCATGTTTGGTCCTCCGAATCGCTGAGTTCGTGGGATGGCGCTGAGCCCAACCCATCGCCCGCCAGGCTACCGGCCCGGCGCCGGGGCCCCGAGGGCACGTGGGCGGCGGGCGGCGGGCGGCGCGGCGGTACGATCGGCGTCATGACGCCCCTGCTGACCGAGATCGACCATGTGGCCATCGCCGTGGAGGACCTCGAGGCGGCGATCACCTGGTACCAGGACGTCTTCGGGGCCACCGTCGCCCACCGCGAGGTGGTCGAGCGGGACGGGGTGGAGGAGGCCCTTCTGGCCGTGGCCGATTCGTTCGTGCAGCTCCTCACCCCGACGAGGAGCGACTCGACGGTGGCGAAGTTCCTGGCCGGCAAGGGCGAGGGGATCCACCACGTCGGCTACCGGGTGGCCGACTGTGCCGTGGCCCTGCAGGCGGTGAAGGACAGCGGCGGCCGGGTGATCGACGAGGCGCCCCGGCCCGGGTCCCGGGGGACGACGGTGGCGTTCGTCCACCCGAAGACGTCGTTCGGGACGCTCATCGAGCTGGTGGAGGAGTGAGGACCGGCCCCCCCGCCGTGCCCGTGCGCCAGTAAGACGCGAACGGCAACGTTGGTAGCCTCGGGCCTCATGGAACACACGATGGCGCAGCGGTTGGAGGACCTTTCGGCCCGGAAGGAGCAGGCCCTCCACGCGGGGAGCCCCGCGTCGGTGGAGAAGCACCACGCCAAGGGCAAGATGACCGCACGCGAGCGGATCGAGTACCTCCTCGACGACGGTTCGTTTCAGGAGCTCGACATGCTCGCCCGCCACCGCGCCCACGGCATGGGGCTCGAGGACAACCGGCCTTACACCGACGGGGTCGTCACCGGGTTCGGCACCGTGGACGGCCGGCGGGTCTGCGTCTTCAGCCAGGACTTCACGGTGTTCGGCGGTGCCCTCGGCGAGGTGTTCGCCGAGAAGATCCACAAGGTGATGGACCTCGCCGCGTCCACCGGCGTCCCGATGATCGGGCTCAACGACGGTGCCGGCGCCCGCATTCAGGAGGGCGTGGTGTCCCTGCACTCCTACGGCGGGATCTTCCACCGCAACGTGGCGGCCTCGGGGGTGATCCCCCAGATCAGCGTGGTCCTCGGGCCGTGTGCCGGCGGAGCCGTCTACTCCCCGGCGATGACGGACTTCATCTTCATGGTGCAGGGGACGTCCCACATGTTCATCACCGGGCCGGACGTGGTGAAGACGGTCACCGGCGAGGACGTGACGCTCGAGGAGCTCGGCGGGGCCATGAGCCACGCGACCAAGTCGGGTGTCGCGACGTTCGTCTCGCCCGACGAGAAGGCCTGTCTCGACGACGTCCGCTACCTGCTGTCCTTCCTGCCCTCCAACAACCTCGAGCTGCCGCCGGCCTCCGTCTCGGGCGACGACCCCGAGCGGGCGACCCCCGAGCTGATCGACCTCATGCCGTCGTCGCCCAACCAGCCGTACGACATGAAGAAGGTGATCGCCGCCGTGGTCGACGACGGCGAGTACTTCGAGGTGCACTCCCACTGGGCCATGTCCATCACCTGCGGCTTCGCCCGGCTCGACGGCCGGGTCGTCGGGATCGTCGGCAACCAGCCCGCCGTGCTGGCCGGGGTCCTCGACATCGACTCGTCGGAGAAGGCGGCCCGATTCGTCCGGACCTGCGACGCCTTCAACGTCCCCCTCGTCACGTTCGTGGACGTGCCCGGGTTCATGCCGGGAACCGACCAGGAGTACGGGGGGATCATCCGCCACGGGGCGAAGCTCCTGTACGCCTTCTGCGAGTCGACCGTCCCCCGCGTCCAGATCATCACCCGCAAGGCCTACGGGGGGGCCTACGTCGTCATGAACTCGAAGTCCATCGGCGCCGACCTCGCCTACGCCTGGCCGTCGGCCGAGCTGGCGGTGATGGGTCCCAACGGTGCGGTGGAGATCGTGTACCGCCGCGAGCTGGTCGATTCGGCCGACCCGGCGGCCCGCCGTGCCGAGCTGATCGACGAGTACACCGAGCGTTACGCCAACCCCTACATCGCGGCGGAGCGCGGTTTCATCGACGACGTCATCTCCCCGGCCGACACGCGCAGGGTCCTCTGCCGGAGCCTGGCGATCCTCTCGTCCAAGCGCGAGGACCTGCCGAAGCGCAAGCACGGGAACGTCCCCCTGTGACCCGGCACGACGCGTCCGCCGGGCCGTCCCCCGCCGTGCTGGCGGTGATCGCCGCGGCGGCCGACGCAGTGTGGCAGCGGCCCGCGGCGGCCCCCCCCGACGACCGCGATCCCGCCCACGGGTCCTGGCGGTTCAGCGGTCGGTGGTGGAACAAGCCGATCCCCCTGGGCCGCGAGCGCCCGAGCGCCTAGGCAGGGCGACCCCGGGCCCGAGGGCGGATCTCCGGGCGATGGTCCCGGGCGCTCCGCCGGCATGCCAGAGTGGCGGTCATGGACGGACCCGCAGGATTGCTCGCCCTGGTCGGTGGGTCGGAATGGACTCCCGGCTGCAGCTTCGACGCCGAATTGCTGGCCGCGTCAGGGACCGACGAAGTGCTGGTCCTCCCCACGGCCGCCGCCTACGAGCACCCCGAACGCAGGGTGCTCGCCGCCAGTGAGTGGTTTGCCGGGCTCGGGGCCCGGGTGGAGGGGCTGATGGTCCTCGGGCGGGCCGACGCAGAGGACGACGGCGCCGCCGAGGTCGTGCGTCGGGCCCGGTTCGTCTACCTGAGCGGCGGCTCGCCGCTCCATCTCCGGTCCGTGCTGAAGGGCTCAAAGGTGTACGACGCGTTGCGGGCAGCCTGGGCGGGGGGAGCGGTGGTGGCCGGCGCGGCGGCCGGCGCGATGGTCCTCACCGATCCCATGGTGGACCCACGGGGCGGGGCGCTGACGGTGGGCCTCGGCATGGTGGACACCTTCACCGTCGTCACCCATTTCGGGGACGTGGGGGAGGACGCCCATGGTGAGAAGCTCCATCGCTCGGTGGCGCTCGCCCCCAAGGGGCTACCCGTGGTGGGGATCCCCGAACGGACCGCTCTCGTCCGGGGAACCGATGGTCTGTGGCGCAGCGTCGGCGAGAGGCCGGTCACCGTCTTCCTCAACGGAACCCGGGCCGAGGAGGGCCTTGCCGTCCTGACCGGCTGACTCGCCCGGGTGCGCGGTCCCCGGACTCGGCGAGGTGCTCAGTCCCCGGACTCGGCGATGGTCACCGACTCGATCGTCACGGACTCCTTCGGCGTACCCGACCGGCTGCCCAGGGCGTCGATGGTGGTGACCACGTCGCCGCCGGAGACCACTGCGCCGAAGTGGGAGTACTGGGGTGGGAGCGCCGCGCCGTCGGGGCCGCTGATGATGAAGAACTGGCTCCCGTTGGTGTTCGGGCCGGCGTTGGCCATCGCCAGGGAGCCGATCTGGTACCGGCCGGGCTTGGGGAGCTCGTCCGCGAAACGGTAGCCGGGGCCACCGCGCCCGGTCCCCTCGGGGTCACCCCCCTGAATCACGAACCCCGGGATGATGCGGTGGAAGACGATGCCGTCGAAGTAGTGGTAGCGGGCGAGGAAGACGAAATTGTTCACCGTACGGGGGGCGCTTGCCGCGTCGAGGGCGATGACCAGGGTTCCCTTGGACGTCTTCATGGTGGCGGTGTACCGCTTGGCGGGGTCGATGCACATGGGGGGCTCGGCGTCGAACTTCTGGCGCTGGGAGGACGAACCGTCGGCCGGTGGGCATTCGGGGGTGGGCATCTGCGTGATCCTCGTTTCGTGCTGTCGTGCCGGTCGGCCTGTGGCCGCCGGCGGGGCGGGTGCGGATTGCCGGGCTAGGCCTGGGCGATGGTCACCTTGAGGATGCGCTGCGTCACCGCCGGGGGCACCCCGTTCGCGGTGGCGCTCGAGTTCCCCTGGGCGTTGATCTTCTGCACGACGCCGAGGCCCGAGGTGACCTGGCCGAACAGGGTGTAGTCGGGGGGGAGGGCCTCCCCGGCGGACCCGGCCACGATGAAGAACTGGCTGCCGTTGGTGGTGGGATCGGGGATCGGGGGATTGTTGGAGTTGGCCATGGCGACGGACCCGATCGGGTACTGGGGCGTGGCTGTCGCCGGGCCGGCCTCGGAGAACTCGTAGCCGGGGCCGCCCGACCCGGTTCCGGTGGGGTCGCCGGTCTGGTCCATGAACCCGGGAATGACCCGGTGGAAGATGACGCAGTGGTAGAAGCCCCTGTCGGCGAGGAAGACGAAGTTGTTGACGCTCTTGGGGGCCGTTGACGGGTCGAGGGTGATCACGAAGGTCCCGGCAGTGGTCTCCACGGTCGCCGAGTACGTCTTGGTCGGGTCGATCGTCATCGGCGGCGCCGCGCTGTAGCTCTGGGTGTTGACCCGGGTAGAGGTGCTGGCAGCGCATCCGGCGGCGACGGCCAGCTTGTCGGCGGCCGCCTGCGCTGCCGCGTCGGTGCCCTTGCCCGCGGCGGTCGACGGGGTGCTCGAGGTCCCGCTCCTCGCCGGATTGTGGTGGCCGATCAGGTAGATCGACCCGCCGACCACGGCGACGGCGATAACCACGCCGATGCTGTTGCGCAGGAGGCGCCGGCGCTTCGCCGCCTTCGCCTGAACCGCCAGCTTCGCCTCGCGTCCGGCTCGTTGACGGGCTCGCTTCTCGCTGGGCACGGGCCGTCACCCTATCCGCGCTCCCCGGGTGCGCGGTCCCGCCCGGGGAGCGCTCCCCGGGCGGGACCCGACCACCGCCCCTGGTTGACCCCCCGACGGTGCACCGGTACCGTCCCTGCGTGCCGCTCCTCGTGCAGAAGTACGGTGGGACCTCGGTCGGCGATGCCGACCGGATCCGCGCCGTCGCCGATCACGTCGCCCGGAGCCGGCGAGGCGGTGCCGACGTCGTGGTGGTGGTCAGCGCCATGGGCAGGACCACCGACGACCTGATCCGGTTGGCCGACGACGTCAGTTCGTCCCAGCCGGCCCGCGAGTACGACATGCTCGTCAGCTCGGGTGAGCGCATCTCGATGGCCCTGCTCTGCATGGCCCTCGCCGACCTCGGCGTCGATGCCGCGTCCTTCACCGGCAGCCAGGCCGGGATCATCACCGATTCCGACCACACCCGGGCGAAGATCGTGGAGGTGCGGGGCGACCGCCTGCGTGAGGCGCTGGCAGCGGGGAAGGTCCCGGTGGTCGCCGGGTTTCAGGGCGTCTCGACCGAGCGCGACGTCACCACGCTCGGGCGGGGGGGCTCCGACACCACGGCGGTCGCCCTGGCTGCAGTCCTCGGTGCCGATGCCTGCGAGATCTACACGGACGTCACCGGGGTCTTCAGCGCCGATCCCCGGGTGGTGGACGGCGCCCACCGGCTGGGCCGGATCAGCTTTGAGGAGATGCTCGAGATGTCGGCGACCGGGGGGCGGGTGCTTCAGCTGCGCTCGGTCGAGTTCGCCCGCAACCACCAGGTGCCGCTGCACGTTCGCAGCAGCTTCACCTGGGAGCCTGGGACCTGGGTCGTAGAGGAGGAGCCGTCAATGGAACAGGCCGTCGTCACCGCCGTCACCCACGATGTCTCGGAGGCGAAGGTCACCGTCTCGGGCGTGCCCGACCGCCCCGGCATCGCCGCCCGGTTGTTCCGGGCGCTCGCCGACCACTCGGTCAACGTCGACATGATCGTTCAGAACACCTCGCTCCACGGCACCACCGACATCTCGTTCACGGTGCCGAAGGTGGACCTGCCGGTGTCCGAGGCGACCTGCCGGGGCCTCAGTGAGGAGCTCGGGGCGACCGGGATCTCCTCCGACGACGGGGTGGCGCGGGTGTCGCTGGTCGGGGCGGGCATGAAGTCCCATCCGGGCGTGACCGCCACGATGTTCGAGACGCTCGCCGAGGAGGGGATCAACATCGACATGATCTCGACCTCGACGATCCGGATCTCGTGCATGGTGCGGGCTGATGAGGTGGAGCGCGCGGTCCAGCGGCTGCACAGCGCCTTTGGCCTCGGCTGATGGCCGTTGAGGGAGCGCCGGCCCCGTAGGATCGGGCCATGCGGGTCGGGGTGGTGGGCGCCACCGGACAGGTCGGGTCGGTCATGCTGGCCGTGCTCGAGGAGCGTGAGCTCCCGGTGGAGCAGATCCGGCTGTTCGGCTCGGTCCGCTCGGCCGGCACGAGCCTCCGTTGGGCCGGGGCCGATGTGACGGTCGAGGACGCCGCCACCGCGGACTTCACCGGGCTCGACATCGTGCTCTGCTCGGCGGGAGCCGGCGCGTCGCGGTCCCTGGCGCCCCGGATCGCCCGAGCCGGCGCGACCGTCATCGACAATTCGTCGGCCTGGCGGATGGACCCGCTGGTGCCCCTGGTGGTTCCCGAGGTGAACCCGGAGGCGCTGGGCTCGATCCCCAAGGGCATCGTCGCCAACCCGAACTGCACGACCATGGTGGCGATGCCGGTGCTGAAACCGCTCCACGCGGAGGCGGGGCTGGTGCGGTTGTCGGTGTCGACCTACCAGGCCGTGTCGGGGGCGGGCCTGGCCGGCGTCGCCGAGCTGGCTGAGCAGCTGGCCAAGACGGCGGATCGGGCGATCGAGCTGACCCGCGACGGGCATGCGATCGATCTGCCGCAGCCGTCGGTGTTCCCCGGGCCGATCGCCCACAACGTCCTGCCGATCGCCGGGCGGTTCGTCCACGACGGCTCGGGCGAGACCGACGAGGAGCAGAAGTACCGGAACGAGTCCCGCAAGATCCTCGGCCTTCCCCACCTGGCCGTCAGCTGCACCTGCGTTCGGGTGCCGGTCTTCACCGGGCACTCGGCGACGATCGAGGCCGAATTCGAGCGGGAGATCACGCCGGCGAGGGCGCTCGAGCTGCTCGGGTCGGCACCCGGGGTCGAGGTGGTGGAGCTCCCGACGCCGCTCGATGTCGCCGGGGGCGACCGCTCCCTGGTGGGCCGGGTCCGGTCCGTCGAGGGCCGTCCCCGTGCCCTGGCCTTCTTCGTCGTCGGTGACAACCTCCGCAAGGGGGCGGCCCTCAACGCCGTTCAGATCGCCGAGGCGTTGCTCGAGCTGCGCAGCTAGCGGGCCCGGGCCGCGGGACCGCCGGCAGCGGTCAGTCGGGCCCCGGGGTGCCCGGTTCGGGTCCGCCGCCGACCAGTGCCGTCATCCGGCGGGCGAGGTTCACCGCGTGGTCGCCGAACCGCTCGTAAAACCTGGCCACCATGGCCAGCTCGATGGCCACCGGGAGCGGCATCGTGCCCGACACCACCTCCGCGGTCAGGGTGACGTGCAGGTCGTCGAGCTCGTCGTCGAGGTCGTCGACGTGCTTGCCCCCCGCCGCCGACCGTTCGGTGAAGGCGTCCGCGGTGCTGCTCCAGATCGTGGTGGCGACTTCGCCCATCCGCTCCACCAGGCCCCTGCTGCGGAGCGACATCTCCGCCCCCAGTCCGCGGGCCGCCCGCCGGGCGATGTGCTCGGCCAGGTCGCCGTTGCGCTCGAGGTCGGGCAGCATCCGGAGGACGGCCACCAGCTCTCTCCGCTCGTCGGGGTCCGTGTCGCCCGAGACCAGCCGCCGTTGGGCCAGGTGGGCGACCTGGCGGGTCAGCAGATCGACCATCTCGTCCCTCTGCACCAGGTGCTTGGCCGCCTCGCGGTCGCCGGCCAGCAGCGCGTGGGTGGCCCCGGCGATCGCCTCGCCGACCAGGGCGAACACCTGCACGAAGATCCGATCGATCTCCACGAGGGTAGGGGGCACCGGGTCACGCCAGGGCTCGGGCCGCCCGCCGATCTGCAGCACCGCGCCACCCTGCTTCCACAGGGCCTGCTCCTGGGCCAGCGGGCGCGCCGGCCGGTCGTCGACCTGCTGGGCAGGGTCCTCTTCGACCTTCGGGGCAGGTTCGGCGGTGCCCTGCTGGGCAACCACGTCACCGTCGGCCCGCCTCGTGCTGTGCCGCACGCGGCCTCCGTTGCGAAAGGCCATGCCCAACGGTACCGGTTCACGACGGTCCCGGGCCCCCGCCCGACCCGTGCGGCGCCGACTCGGGTCCCTCCGCCCGACACACCCCCTCGGTACTGTGCTCTCTGAGCCGCTGCGAGGGTCGAGCGACGCTCGCAGCGAGGCGGCGCGATCGATCGGGCCGTTCGGAGCCGGAAGGCGGCGAGGCACGGCAGGCCCGTGCCCGTGGGAACGGAGGGCGTGATGCGAGGACCGACGGAACACGGCGCGGCGTCTCCCGGCGCGGCGGAGACAGGCCGGCCGCGATGATGGCCGGGCTCCTGATCGGCATCGCCGTCGGGGCGATTGCCGGGCTCGCGGTCGGGTTCGTGGTCCATCTGCAGCGCCAGGGATCGACCGTCGCTGCGTCCCAGCTCGCCGAAGCCCGGTTGGCGGACGCCCGGGCCGAGCTGACCCGGCTGGCGGGGCAGCTCGAGCAGGCGGGCTCGGCGCTGGCGGCGGCCGGATCGGAGCGAGCTCGCCTCACCGCGGAGAACGAGCAGCTCCGCCAGGCGGTCGAGGACCGCCTGGCCGCGTGGGAGCAGGAGCGTGAGCGGCTGGTCGGCACCTTCGCCGAGGTCTCGGCGGAGGCCCTGCAACGAAACGCCGAGCAATTCCTCAATCTCGCCGATGCCCGGATGACCACGGCCCGAGACGCCACCCAGGTGGACCTCGCCCGGCGACAGGAGGCGATCGCCCAGGTCGTCGAGCCACTCCGGGAGTCCCTCTCCCGCTACGAGCAGGGTCTCCGGCAGCTCGAGCTGGACCGCAAGGGCGCCTACGCCGGGCTCACCGAGCAGGTCCGGCAGATCAATGCCGGCCAAGGAGCCCTGCAGAAGGAGACGCGCAACCTGGTGACGGCCCTGCGATCACCCCAGACCCGGGGGCGTTGGGGTGAGATGCAGCTCCGACGGGTCGTGGAGATGGCCGGGATGGTGGCGCACTGCGACTTCGACGAGCAGGTCTCCACCAGCTCGGACGACGGCCGCCTCCGCCCGGACCTCGTTGTCCACCTTCCCGGGCGAGCCCAGCTGGTGGTCGACTCGAAGGTACCGCTCGACGCGTTCCTGCGTGCCACCGACGCCGACGACGACGAGATGCGCAAGGCCGAGCTGATCGGCCACGCACGCCAGTTGCGGACCCACGTCGACCAGCTTTCGAAGAAGCAGTACTGGAGCCAGTTCGACCCCTCGCCGGACTTCGTGGTGGCGTTCGTCCCGGGAGATCCACTCCTGGCCGCTGCGTTCGAGCATGACCCGGGACTGATCGAGCACGCCATGGCCAACCGGGTGCTCCTCGCCACCCCGACGACGCTCATCGCCCTTCTGCGCACGGTGGCCTTCGGCTGGCAGCAGGAGTCCTTGGCCGAGAACGCCCGGGTCGTCCAGCAGCTGGGGACCGACCTGTACGGCCGCCTGCGCGTGATGGGGGGCCACCTGGGCCGGTTGCAACGCAACCTCAACGGTGCGGTGGAGGCCTTCAACGAGACGGTGGGCTCCCTCGAGTCCCGGGTGTTCGTGACTGCCCGGCGGTTCCCCGGGCTGGGGATCGGCGACGGGGGCAAGGAGCTGGTGGAGTTGGAGCAGGTCGTCGCGACGCCGCGCCTGCCTCAGGCCCCGGAGCTGACCGACGACGCCGCTCTTGCCTCCAAAGGGGGCGGCAACAGGGTCCGACCAGGGCTCGAGGCCCTCCCAGGCGGCATCGCGCCGGAGCCGCCCCGGGTCGAGGAGCTGGGCTAGCTCTCGGCCGACCCGTCCTCGACCGGTACGGTGGCCGAGCGATCGGCTCGGGTCCACCGGGGCGGCAGGGGGTCGCTCAGCCGGGCCGTAGGAGAGACTCAGCTCAGTCTCAGCTTCCGCGTGCATTCTTTACGGAACGGCTTCCTTTACGGAACGGCTCCAGGCCCCGGTGGACAAACGGACCGGGCGGTTGCCAGCGACGGCACAAGGCAGCAGATGGACGAGAGGAGACGGCGGGTGAAGATCCTGGTGCTCGGTGGAGATGGCTACCTCGGGTGGCCGACGGCGCTCCACCTCTCCCGCCGCGGTCATGACGTGGGTGTCGTCGACAATTTCGCTCGCCGCCACTACGACCTCGAGATGGGGGTCGACAGCCTGGTGCCCGTCAGCACGCTCCACCATCGCATCCGGATGTGGCGCGAGGTGTCCGGCCTGAGCATCGCCTCGTTCATCGGTGACCTCACCGACGCCGGGTTCGTGACCCGCACGGTGGAGGCGTTCCGTCCGGAGGCGGTCGTGCACTTCGCCGAGCAACGGTCCGCCCCCTATTCGATGATCGATCAGAAGCACGCCGTCTACACGCAGGTCAACAACCTGGTCGGCACGCTCAACCTGTTGTACGCCATCGCCGACGTCGACCCGTCCATCCACCTCGTGAAGCTGGGCACGATGGGGGAGTACGGCACGCCGAACATCGACATCGAAGAGGGTTTCATCGAGATCACCCACCGTGGGAGGACAGACCTCCTGCCATACCCCAAGCAGCCCGGGTCCTTCTACCACCTGTCGAAGGTCCACGACAGCCACAACATTCAGTTCGCCTGCCGTATCTGGGGTCTGCGCTCCACCGACCTCAACCAGGGGATCGTGTACGGGCAGGAGACGGACGAGACGGTGCTGCACCCTGATCTGGCCACCCGTTTCGACTACGACGGGGTGTTCGGCACCGTCCTCAACCGGTTCTGCGTGCAGGCGGTGGTCGGCCATCCCCTCACCGTGTACGGCAAGGGCGGGCAGACCAGGGGGATGCTCGACATACGCGACACCTTGGCGTGCGTGGAGCTGGCCGTCGACAACCCTCCCGCCTCGGGGGAGTACCGGGTCTTCAACCAGTTCACCGAGTCCTTCTCCATCGAGCAGCTGGCACGGATGGTGATAGAGGCCTATCCGGGCCCGGCGGAGATCTCCCGCATCGACGACAACCCCAGGGTGGAGAAGGAGGACCACTACTACCGGGCGGCGCACACCAAGCTGCTCGATCTGGGCCTGGTCCCCCACCTGCTCAACCAGGGCACGATCTCGTCGCTGCTGTCGGTGGCGGACCGGCACCGCGATCGGGTGGACCCCGCAGCGATCCGGCCGACGGTCAACTGGCGCAAGACGGCGAGCGCCCTGGTGACGGCTTCGCCGACCGAGGAAGAGGCCGCCGACAGCATCGACGCCTGAACCGGCCCGGCGGTCAGCGCCCCCCGGGCCGAGGTCGACGACAGCGGTCGGCGTGGTCCGGGCGATAGCGTCGTCCGCCGATGCCGCCTCTCGACCGACGACGGGCCCGGCGCCGGTCGGTGGGGGTGCGGGTGCCCGCTCTGGTCGCTGCGGCCGTGGCGGCGTTCTTCCTCATCGGTGGCGTCGCCAAGATCGGCGCCGGCTCGGCTCCGTACCACCGTTCGGTCAACGGCTCGTTTGCCGCCCAGGGCGCGGTGCTGGCCGACCAGTCGAACAGGTCCGCGGTCGCCCTGCGAGGCCTGCTCGGCGCATTGGCGGTGCCGGGCCTCGAGCGAGCCCAGCTCCAGCACCGGCTCGACTCCCTCGTCTCGGAGACCGCGACCCAGGCGACCGTCGCCGACCGGGCCATGCAGCCGGCCCCCGAGGCGGGCGCAGGCGAGGCGCTCGCCTCGGCCCTCGCCGCTCGGGCCCAGGCGACGGCCCAGCTGCAGTCGGCCGTGTACGGGCTGCTCGGCCTGCAACCCTCGGACGTGATCGGGGCACCGGGCTCGTCGTCTCCGGGGGGCGGCACGACGGTCGCGTCGCCACCGCTCGTTCCGCCCTCGCAGGTCGCGGCCGACATGGCCCGGGTGGGCTCGCTGCTGACCGCATCCGATCGGGACTATGCCGCTGCCCGCCTGCGGCTGCGGCAGGTTCGGGCCAGGCCCATCCTTCCCCCGTCGGCCTGGGTGCCCGCCACCGGATCGTGGGGGCCGGCGCGGGTCGGCGCGCTGGTGGCCCAGTTGGACGGATCGCCGACGCTGAGGGCCGTTCATGAGCTGGCCCTGGTCGGCTTCCGGCTGCAGCCTGCCGTACTGCCGGCGGTGGGGGGTTCCACCGCCTCGATCGTGCCCCCCACCAGCAGTCTGAGGGTGACGACGATCGTGTCCAACCTCGGGAACGTGGCCGAACCCGGGGTGGTCGTGTCCGCGACCGTTCAGGAGGTCGGGTCCGGCACGACCCGGTCGACGCGGCGTACCCTCGACCTGCCGGCCGGAGGCTCCGATGTCGAGATCCTCGCCCCGCTCGCCGTGCGGGCCGGCTCGTCCTACGTGCTGACCGTGTCGGTGGTGCCGGCGGCCGGTGGAACCTCGGCGAGCCCGCTCGTCCGGACCACCACCATCACGGTGGCACCCCCGACGCCCCCGACCACCACGCTGCCCCCGACCAGCACGCTGCCCCCGACCAGCACGACCCGCCCCCCGACCACCACCCTGCCCCCGATCACCACCCTGCCCCCGACCACCACGACGACCCGGAAGGGTTGATCCCGGGCGGGCCGCCAACACCCCCTCCCGAGGAGCGGACCGGGCGGCCGCTTCCGCCCTCCCGAGGGGCCGGGCGGGCGTCATCTCGACCACCCGACCTGGTCGTCGTAGGATCGGGGAGGGCAAAACCCCAGTGGCCGACCGACAGAACCCACGACAGGAGGCTCACACTCTCGTGGCCGAAAGCATCACCATCACCGACAACCGCACGGGCGAGTCCGCGGAGATCCCGATCATCGACGGCGGGGTCGCGGCCACCGAGTGGTCGAAACTGCTGCCGGGGGTCTGGTTCTACGACCCCGGGTTCATGTCCACCGCCGCCTGCCAGAGCTCGATCACCTACCTCGACGGCGACGCGGGCATCCTTCGCTACCGGGGCTATCCGATCGAGCAGCTCGCCGAGCGGTCCACTTACCTCGAGGTGGCCTACCTGCTGTTGAAGGGCGAGCTGCCCACCCCCGAGCAGTTCGAGACGTGGAAGCACGAGATCACCTACCACACGTTCATCCACGAGAACGTGCGCAAGCGCTTTCTGGACGGGTTCCACTACGACGCCCACCCCATGGGGATGCTGGTCTCCGCGGTGGCGGCCTTGTCGACGTTCTATCTCGATGCCAAGGAGATCTTCGACGCCGATGCCCGGGCCAAGCAGATCATCCGCCTCATCGCCAAGATGCCGACCCTGGCGGCCGCCGCCCACCGGTTCAGTATCGGCATGCCCTTCGTCTACCCTGACAATTCGCTCGATTTCGCCGGCAACTTCCTCTCGATGATGTGGAAGGTCGCCGAGCCCCGGTTCGAGGCCGACCCGGTCCTCGCGAGGGCGCTCGACATCCTCTTCATCCTCCACGCCGACCACGAGCAGAATTGCTCCACCACCGCCATGCGGGTCGTCGGATCTTCCCATTCGGATCCCTACTCGGCCACGGCGGCGGCGGCGGCGGCGCTCTACGGCCCCCGGCACGGCGGCGCGAACGAGGCCGTCATCAAGATGCTGACGTCGATCGGCAGCATCGAGAACGTCCCGGCGTTCGTCGAATCGGTGAAGAGCGGTCAGGGCGGCCGTCTGCAGGGGTTCGGCCACCGCGTCTACAAGAGCTACGACCCCCGGGCGACGATCATCAAGCGGACGGCCGAGCAGGTGTTCGAGGTGACGGGAAAGAACCCCCTCCTCGACATCGCCCTCAAGCTCGAGGAGATCGCCCTCTCCGACGAGTACTTCACCTCACGGCGGCTGTACCCCAACGTCGACTTCTATTCCGGGCTGATCTACCAGGCCATGGGGTTCCCGCTCGAGATGTTCCCGGTGCTCTTCGCCATCCCCCGGACCTCGGGCTGGCTCGCCCACTGGCAGGAGATGCTCGACCAGGACTCGAAGATCGCCCGTCCCCGCCAGATCTTCACGGGCACCGAGGCGCGCGATTACGTACCGGCCGACCGGCGCTGAACGGCGCCCGATCAGCGGAGCAACCGGGTCAGGCCCTCCTGCACCATCGACACGACCAGGCGGCCGGACCGGTCGAACAGGAAGCCTCTGGCCAGGCCCCGGCCCCCGGCGGCGAGCGGCGACTCGGTGTCGAACAGGAGCCACTCGTCCGCCCGGAAGGGCCGGTGGAACCACATGCAGTGATCGATGCTCGCCGCCATGAAGTCGGCGGCCTCCCACTGGCCCGGATGGGGGGCGAGGATCGCGTCGAACAGCGACATGTCCGAGGCGTACGCGGCGACGGAGGCGTGGAGCAGCGGATCGTCGGGAAGCTCACCGTCGGCCCGGATCCAGAGGCGCTGGTAGGGGTCCGTCACCTCGGTCCGCCTCGAGGGAAGCTCCCCGATGTAGCGCTGGTCGATGGGGTGGGGCCGCTCGAACCAGGTGCCCAGCTCGGACCGCCAGGGGGCCAGCCGGTCGGGGAGCGAGGCGATCCCTTCGGGCGGGGGGACGTCGGGCATGGTGATCTGGTGGTCGAGGCCCGCCTCGTCGCCGTGGAACGAGCAGGCCATGTTGAAGATCGCCTCGCCGTGCTGAATGGCGATCACCCGCCGGGTCGTGAAGGACTTCCCGTCCCGGATCCGGTCCACCTCGTAAAGGATCGGGATCGTCGGATCCCCGGGCCGCAGGAAGTACGCGTGAAGGGAGTGCACCTGGCGCGGCCCCACCGTGCGCCCCGCGGCCATCAGGGCCTGGCCGGCCACCTGGCCCCCGAAGACCCGTTGGCGTGCCTCGGCGGGCTGGACCCCGCGGAAGACGTTGTCCTCGATCATCTCGAGGTCGAGGAGGCGGACAAGGAAGTCGAGGGACTCGCTCACCCCGTCATGTTCGCAGGCTTGCGAACATGACGGAGGTCTTTCGGGTGATCCGGGTGCCGCGAGCCGCCCGGGTAGAGTGACCGCGATGGCAGCCAGGGTCCGGCGCATTTGGGAATGGCTGCACACCCACGAGGGGAAGAAGCTCTTCCGCTATTCGATGGTCTCGGTGATCTCGACGGCGGCCTCGTTCACCGTGCTCCTCATCGTGTACGGGATCCTCCGCCTCTGGTCCGAGGTGCCCAGCACCGTGTTCGCCAACGTGACGGCGACCTTCCCCTCCTACTGGCTCAACCGCAGGTGGGCCTGGGGGAAGACCGGCCGGTCGCACCTCGTGAAAGAGGTCCTGCCGTTCTGGGTGATGGCGGCGATCGGCATCGCCTTCTCGATCGTCGGCGCGTCGGTGGCCCGCCATATCGGGACCACCCACCACCTCCGGCACGCCGAGCTGACCGCGCTCGTCCTCGTGGCGAACGTCTTCTCGTTCGGGTTGTTCTGGGTGCTCAAGCTGATGCTGTTCAACCGGCTCTTCCACGTGCAGCCGCTCCTCGAGGAGATCGACGAGCACGTCGACGCCGAAGAGCACACCGGTGCCGCCGTCCGGTGAAGCCGACCGCCGAGGGTGACCGGCGGCGTCAATCGCGAAAGTTGTCGAACTGCAGCGGGATCCCGAAGTCCTCGGCCTTGCACGCCTCGATCACCGACTGCAGGTCGTCCCGCTTCTTGCCGGTGACCCGTAGCTGATCGCCCTGGGTCTGGGAACTGACGCCCTTGAGCCCCAGGTCCTTTATGAACCGGTTGAGGCGCCTGGCGTGGTCCTGGGAGATCCCTGCCCTGATCCCGATCCTCTGGCGGGCCGCCCCCTTGCTC
The DNA here is from genome assembly GCA_035532415.1 of Acidimicrobiales bacterium. GTDB lineage: Bacteria > Actinomycetota > Acidimicrobiia > Acidimicrobiales > RAAP-2 > DATKRB01. Next base: position 111,722 of record DATKRB010000006.1, read on the forward strand.
GCCTCCTCGATCTTGCCGGGATCGAGGGCCTTCAGGGACACCTGGCGCCTCACCAGCTTCTCCTCGAGGACCTGCTCGAGCGCCCGCAGGCGGTCCTCGGTCGACGAGCGGAGCACCAGCTCCTTCTCGCCGATCTCCACGACCGAGTCGGTGTTCTTGAAGTCGAACCGGGTGGAGGCCTCCCGATTGGCCTGGTCCACCGCGTTCCGGACCTCCTGGAGGTCGACTTCCGAGACGATGTCGAACGTTGGCATGGCCGCCAGCGTACCGACGGGCATCGGGCCCCGGGCGACGCCGCGCCCACCCGTGTCCCCGGTGCCTCTGCCGGCGCTATCCTCGGCCGCGCGGGTCGGTGTCCGAGTGGCCAAAGGAAGCAGACTGTAAATCTGCCGGCACAGCCTACGGAGGTTCGAATCCTCCCCGGCCCACCAATAGGAAATCCCTGATGAGAGCCTATATTGGCTTCTCAGGGCGGCGGCCTCTCAGGGTCCGGTCAGGCGGTTTGACCGCCAAGTTGACCGCGTCGCATTGTTCGACCACGCGATCAACGTGCCAGGGGCCAAAACCCCCTGGACCAGAGTCACCGACCCGTGGCCCTGCCACACCCCGTGTGGGACCCTTGACGTGTCAGCGTCCATAGTTGGCATCTTCCCAGGCTGCGAGCAGCAGTCGCACCCCGCTGGCCAGCCGGACCATCCGAAGCCGCAGGTCTTCGAAGTTCGGAATACGAGTGCCTACGGCCCACCGAGGACCGAGGCACACGACATACGGACCGCGTTCGCTGCACGGTTGGCGCGATCACGGGTATCTGGGCGCGGTCGACGGTCGCTCACCACGCGGGTCAATAGGGCGCCTGGAGATCGGTGAACATCGGGAAGTGCCTGACGTTACGGGTAAGGAGTCGTGCGTCGGTGCGGACGGCGGTGGCTGCGATGGCGAGGTCGGCGCTGTCGATGGTGTGGTGGCTAGGAAGCCACTGGCGGCCGAGGGCGCCGGCCTCTTCCGCGATCTCGGCGTCGACGGGGTGCCAAACCAGGGTGGACAGCAACGCACGGGTGTCATCCTCTTCTGCCGGGCGCATGCCGGCGAGGACCTCTATGCGGGTGATCTCACTCGCATGAAGGACGTCCGCGGCTCGCTCCCGTTCGAGCAGGTCGCCAGCGCCTGCATTCCCTCGCAGGTAGTCGATCAGTATCGAGGTGTCTACCAGGGCGCTCACGAGCGGTCGCGCTCCAGACGGGAGCCGGAGCGCAGCTGATCGACCCAGGCTGCGCCGTCGAGATCGTGGTCGTTCCAGGAGCCGAAGGCACGGCGCATCGCAGCGAGGTCGTCCTCGGCGGAGCGCTCCGAGCCATAGACCTGCTCGACCGCGTCACGGATCAGGGATGAGAGCGATCGACCAGTCCGCAGCGCGGCGGCATCCAGGGCACGCCGCTCCTCGTCGGTCAAAGAGATCTGAGTCCGCTGCATGATGTAAGCTTACATCATCTCCTGAGCGGACTCGAGCACTTCGAGTCGTTGCCGCACGTCATCGGAGTTCGAATACGAGCGCCCAGCGCCCACCAATATTCCCAGCTCTGCAGCGGCGGGCCCGTGGCAACGGCTTGCGGCTGCCGGCATCGGGATTACAATACGAAGACGGGCGGGATCGACCCGAGCGGAGCTGACCGCCCCCGGGGATGCCTCCGGGAGGTGGCGGTGCGCCGGCCCGAGGGCGCCGGCGGGCCACCGGATGGTCCCCACGGTCCGGATGAGGTGCGAGTCGCAGATCCGACGAGGTGAGTCCGAGGCGAGCATGGGAGACGACTCGAATGCCGACGACCAGCGCCTCGCCCCACCGATGAGCGGGGGCGGAGCCCTCCGGAGCGGTCGCCTCAGGAGGAGTGAGGACGTAATGCGCCGCGTCAACACCCGGGCGGTGGAGCTGGGTGCGTCGCTCTCGGTCGGGTGGCAGGTCATGAAGGCCCGCATCGGGCGCCCGGCCGCTCCCGCCGGGACAGTGGGCCCGGAGGAGGACGGCACCGACGATTGGCGATTTCTCCGGCGTCCCGCCCTGCTCGGGTTCGTCGCGTTGACGGCGATCGCGCTGGGTGCCTCGCTCACCAGCTCGCCGTTCAAGCTCGAGATGCCCGGGACGTGGTTCTTCGGCGTGCCGGTCGTCGGGTCCACGGGGGACCAGGCCAACCTCCTCCTCGGCCTGGTGGCGGTGTACGGGGGTCTCGTGCTGCTGGCCCGGGTCTGGTACGGGTTATGGAAGACGCTGATCATGCGCCCGGGCGTGCCCCTCAGGTACCTGGGCCTGATGCTGGCCCTCTGGACCGTGCCGATGCTGATCGTGGCCCCGCTCTTCAGCCGGGACGTGTTCTCGTACGCGGCCCAGGGCGAGATGGTGAGCCGGCACATCAACCCCTACAACTACGGCCCGTACACGCTGGGCTCGGGGCCCTACCCGAACCCGGTGGACCCGCTCTGGCAGAACACGCCGGCGCCCTACGGTCCCCTCTTCCTGATGGTGGACGGGTTCCTTGCCACCCTGAGCCTCCACCACGAGCTGGTGACCGTCGTCCTGTTGCGACTGCTGGCGCTGGCCGGGGTCGGCCTCATCGCCTGGTGCATCCCGAAGCTGGCCAGGGCCTACGGGCGCGACGCCGGTCCGGTGTTCGTGCTGGCCGTGCTGAACCCGCTCGTCCTCCTCACCCTGGTCGGCGGGGCGCACAACGACGCGATCATGGCCGGTCTGCTCGTTGCCGGCCTCACCGCGGCGAAGTACAAGCACCCGGTGGCCGGGGTGGTGCTGTGCGCCCTGGCGGCGGCGATAAAGGTGCCGGCGGCCCTGGGGATCCTTTACGTCGGGTGGGAGTGGCTGGGACCGGGCCTGCCGGTTCGCCAGCGCATCCGGCCCGTGGTCACGGCGGGGCTGATGGCGTCCGCCGTGATGGCGTTCTTCTCGCTGGTCAGCGGCCTCGGATGGGGATGGGTCGCCAATCTCGAGACGCCCGGTGCCGTCAGGAGCTGGCTGGCACCCGCGACCGGTGTGGGCCTGGCGCTCAGCGGGCTGGCGCACACGGTCGGTATCGGGGTGTCCCTGGGCGGCGTCCTCTCGCTCACCCGGGTCGTCGGCCTCGCCGCCGCCGCCTGGCTGGCGGTCTACCTCCTGTGGCACAGCGACCGGGTCGGGGGGATGCGGGCACTCGGGCTGAGCATGCTGTTCTTCGTCCTGCTGGGCCCGGTCGTGCAGCCGTGGTATCTGACCTGGGGGATCATCATCCTGGCCCCGATCGCGGCGGGCAGGTTGCGGACCGTGCTCGTCGTGTTCTCCGCGGTGGTGCCGTTCATCGGCCTCACCGGCGGTCGAACCCTCATCAGCGAGCTGCTGCGGGCCAACCCGGCGGCCGTGGTCGTCTCGGTGGCGGTGCTGGTCTCCCTGCTGGTGATGCCGCTCGGGAAGTGGACGACGTCGTGGTGGAGGGAACCGGCGGAGGCCCAGACCGGGATACGGGCAGACGGCCACCGACCGCAGGTGGCGTTGGAGGCTTGAGCGGGCCGGGGTCAGAGCATCCGCTGGAGCTCGACCACGTCGATCCAGCGGCCGTGCTTCCGCCCGATCTCCCGCTCGACGCCGACGACCTCAAACCCGCAGGACCGGTGCAACGCGATCGAAGCCTCGTTCCCCCCGACCACCCGGGCGACGACGGAGTGGAACCCGTGCGAGGCGGCGAGCCGGACCAGTTCCTCCAGCACGGCCCGGCCGACGCCCTTGCCCCGGTGGTCCCGGTCGACGTATACCGAGTTCTCGACGGTGGTGGAGTAGGCGGGCCGGGTCCGGTACACCGACAGGGCGCCGAACCCGAGCACGACCTCGTCCTCGGCGCTCCCGGCCACCGCCACGACCGCCGGATGGGCGCCCTGGTGACGGGCCAACCAGGAGACCTGCTCCCCGGGGGTGCGTGGCACGAGATCGAACGTGGTGGTCTCGCTGCCCACCACCTCGGCGTTGTAGATGGTCCGGATCGCCTCGGCGTCGGTGGCCACGGCCGGGCGAATCCGCATCGGGGGATGGTACCTGGGAGTGCGACGCGCCAGAGGAGGTAGATTTGAGGTTTTGCCCCCTTAGCTCAGTCGGCAGAGCACAGCCATGGTAAGGCTGGTGTCGTCGGTTCGATTCCGACAGGGGGCTCGCCACCAGGCGGCGTAGCTCAGTTGGTCAGAGCACACGGCTCATAATCGTGTTGTCGCGGGTTCGAGTCCCGCCGCCGCTACCAGACCCCGGGGAACGGCCCCGGGGGCCCGTCGTGGGCGAGGAGGAAAGGAGCAGCCGTGGCGAAGAACGAGAAGCGGGTACAGGTCACGCTGGCCTGTGAGGTCTGCAAGCGGAGGAATTACATCACCATGAAGAACAAGGTGAACGACCGCGAGCGGATCGAGATGCAGAAGTTCTGCCGTTGGGACCGCAAGCACACCCTCCACAAGGAGACCCGCTGAGCTGACCACCCCCCGCTGGTGGTAGTCTCCCTGATCGCTCCCCAGGTCAGGTGACATCGAGCACCCGCCGGAGGACGACCGAGGGCGACCCTCAGAGGGCAGTAGCTCAACTGGTAGAGCACCGGTCTCCAAAACCGGCGGTTGGGGGTTCGAGTCCCTCCTGCCCTGCGCGAACGCCACCGCGCCGGCGGGGCCATCGCCGACCCATCCCATCGATTCGGAGCACGGACCGTGAACCGCGAGACCAAGCGCATGATGCAGCGCCAAGGACAGATGGAGGCCGACGGCAGTGCCTCTGCCCGTCGTCAGGCGCAGGCTCCGGCGAAGCGGCCGGCGCGAAAGCGGACGTCAGCCCGCGACTTCCTCCGCCAGGTCCGCGAGGAGCTCCGCCAGGTAGCGTGGCCGAACCGGCCGGAGATGGTCAACTACTCCACGGTGGTGCTGGCCACCCTGGTCTTCATGATCACCCTGATCTTCGTGCTGAACCTGCTCTTCGGCAAAGCCGTCTTCCTCCTCTTTCAGAAATGACCTCCACCCTCTCCCCCCGCCCACGACCCGAACCGATTCGAACGGTGTGCCCGTGACCCTCCCAGACAACGACCAGAGCCCGACCGGCGACGCGATCGCCACCGGCGCGACCGAGGGCGGTGCGGAGTCCGACCCCGTCGCCGACGCGGCTCCGGGGGAGCCGGACGTCCTCGGCGAGGACGAGGGGGACGAGGACGAAGAGGCGGAGGAGATCGTCCCGAGCCCCTACGACCGGCCCGGGCGGTGGTACGTCGTCCACACGTACTCGGGTTACGAGAACAAGGTCCGTTCGAACCTGGGCAACGTGGTCGCCTCGCGGGGCATGGAGGACCGGGTCTTCGAGGTGGTCATCCCCATGGAGGACGTGGTGGAGTTCAAGGGCGGCAAGAAGGTCGTCGTCCAGAAGAAGGTCTTCCCCGGGTATCTGCTCGTCCGCTGCGACCTCGACGACGACACCTGGGGCGCGGTCCGCAACACGCCGGGTGTCACCGGGTTCGTCGGGCCCGGTACCAAGCCGACCCCGCTGTCGCGCCGCGAGGTCGAGAACATCCTCCAGGTCAAGGCCGAGGGTGCGGAGGCGCCCGTCAAGCGGAGCCGGCCGAGGCTCGAGTACGAAGTGGACGAGACGGTCCGGGTGAAGGAAGGTCCGTTCGCGGACTTCTCGGGCCAGATCGCCGAGATCAACGAGGACCAGCTCAAGTTGAAGGTGCTGGTCAACATCTTCGGGCGGGAGACGCCCGTCGAGCTCGAATTCAGCCAGGTCGCCAAGTTGTAGCCGGTTCCCGAAGGCCGCCGGGGACGAGATCCCCGGGGCCGACGGCGATGACGACAGTCAGGAGGCGCGATGCCGCCCAAGAAGCGAGTGCTCGCGATGGTGAAGATCCAGTTGCAGGCCGGCTCGGCCACGCCCGCGCCGCCCGTCGGCACGGCCCTGGGGCCCCATGGCGTGCAGACGATGGAGTTCTGCAAGCAGTACAACGCGGCGACGGAGTCCCAGCGGGGCACGGTCGTCCCGGTGGAGATCACCATTTACGAGGACCGGAGCTTCACCTTCGTTCTGAAGACCCCGCCCACCCCGGTCCTGCTCCGTCAGGCGGCCGGGCTCGACAAGGGGTCGGCCACCGCCGGCCGCGAGCAGGTGGCGGTGGTCACCGAGGACCAGTTGGCGGACATCGCCAAGGTCAAGCTCCAGGACCTCAACACCGACGATCTCGAGGCCGCGAAGCGGCAGGTGGCCGGCACTGCCCGGTCGATGGGCATCGCCGTCAGCCGCTGACGACCGGCGACCGGCGACCGGCGACCGGCTACGGGCGCAGGCAAGGGAAGGACGAAGGAAGAGGGAAATGGTGCAGCACGGGAAGAAGTACCGCGAGTCGATCGGCAAGGTCGACCGGGAGGCCCAGTACGGGCTCGCCGAGGGCGTCGATCTGGTGAAGACGACGGCGCCGGCCAAGTTCGACGAGACAGTGGAGCTGGCGGTCCGCCTGGGGGTCGATCCGCGCAAGGCGGACCAGATCGTCCGCGGCACCCTGTCCCTGCCCTTCGGTACCGGGCGCACGGTCCGGGTCGCCGTCTTCGCCGCCGGCGAGCAGGCAGCCGAGGCGAGGGCCGCCGGAGCCGATGTGGTCGGTGCCGACGACCTGGTGGCTCGTGTCTCCGGTGAGGGCTTCCTCGACTTTGACGTGGCCATCGCCACCCCGGACCTCATGGGGAAGGTGGGAACGCTGGGTCGGGTGCTCGGTCCGCGGGGCCTGATGCCGAACCCGAAGACGGGCACGGTCACCACCGACGTGGGTCGGGCGGTGGCGGAGTTCAAGGCGGGCCGGGTGGAGTACCGGACCGACAAGGTGGGCAACGTCCACCTGCCGGTCGGCAAGGTCTCCTTCGCCAACGAACAGCTGCTCGGCAACATCGGTGCCGTGCTCGACGAGCTCCAGCGGGCGAAGCCGGCTTCGGCGAAGGGCCGCTACGTGCGGACGATCACCGTCTCGTCGACCATGGGCCCCGGAGTCCGGATCGACCCGGCCCGGATTCACGAGACGGAGGAGGAGCTGGCCGCCACGGCCTGAGCCGTACCTGCCGCCCACCCGGCCCGGCCGTAAAAGCGTCCCCCCGCACCCGGCCGAGGGCGGGCGACGCCGGTGGGCCGGGTGGATGCCGGATGGCGGGGCCGGCCCGGCCGTACTAGGGTGCCGGGACGGCTCGCCGGCCGTGGGCAACACGCCAGCCAGCACGCAGCGAGCACGAAGACAGACGCCGCAGACCTCCGGTGCACCCCCGGGTGCCTAATGGGCCCAGCCGGGCCCGCCTGATGAGGCGACCCAGGCAGCCCGAAGGGCCTGCCCGAGTCCGTCGCACTCCGGAGGGATCGGCCCCGCAGCCGGGAGGGTCATCCCGGCACCGGCACCTCACCGTGCCGCGAGGAGGTCGCGATGGACAGTCCCCGAGCAGAGAAGGTCGCAGTGGTCGACGAGGTGCGCGAGCGCCTCGCCGCCGCCTCGGCCTCGGTCGTCACCGAGTACCGTGGCCTGGCCGTGGCCCAGCTGGCTCAGCTGCGCCAGACCCTGACGGCAGCGGGCGGCGACTACAAGATCTTCAAGAACACCCTGGTCCGGCTCGCCGTCGCCGACGGTGAGCACCGGTTGCTCGAGCCCCTTCTCGCCGGCCCGACGGGCATCGCCTTCGTGCACGGCGACGTCAGCGCGGTGGCCAAGGCGCTCCGGGACTTCTCGCGGGCGAACGCCCACCTCGTGGTGAAGGGCGGCCTGCTCGACGGGAACCTGCTCTCTTCCGCCGAATTGGCCACGCTGGCCGACCTGCCCTCCCGTGAGGTGCTGTTGGCGAGGATCGCCGGCGCCATCGCGGCGCCGATGCGCCAGCTGGGCGCCCTGATGGAGGCGCTCCCGCGGAACCTGGCGTACGGGCTGTCGGCCCTTGCCGACCTCCGTGGCGCCGCCGCTCCGGCCGCTCCGGAGGCGGAGGCTTCGTCGGCGGCTGTCGAGGACGCAGGCATCCGAGAAGCACCTGCCGAGGCCGCACCCGCCGAGGCTCAGCAGGCGGCCCGAGAGACAGACGCCGAGGCCGCACCCGCCGAGGCCGCGGCACCCGCAGACGGCTGACCGCCGCGGACAGCACGCCTGACCAGTAGACAGCACGGCCACGACCGAATCGATCGGAATCACGAAAGGAAGCAACATGGCAGGGAGCCTTACCAAGGATCAGATCCTCAACGGCATCAGCGAGCTCTCGGTGCTCGAGCTGAGCGAGCTGCTGAAGGAATTCGAGGAGAAGTTCGGCGTGACGGCCGCAGCGCCGGTCGCCGTTGCCGCAGCGCCGGCGGCCGGCGGTGGTGAGGCGGCGGGCGCGGAAGAGGAGCAGACCGAGTTCGACGTCGTGCTGACCGGGGCCGGGGACAAGAAGATCCAGGTCATCAAAGAGGTCCGCTCCCTGACCAGCCTCGGACTCAAGGAGGCGAAGGATCTCGTCGACAGCGCTCCGAAGGCGGTGCTCGAGCGGGCCAGCAAGGAGGATGCCGAAAAGGCCAAGGCCGCGCTCGAGGGTGCAGGCGCCACGGTCGAGCTCAAGTAGCAGCGGGACCCGTCGAACCGGGCCCCGCCCCGGCTGGTGCTCCCGCCGGGGCGGATCCTTGACGATCCGGGTGGCAGCTCCTAACCTGTCGCCCAGTCGTACGGTGGAGTCCCGATCGAGTGGGTCCAGAGCTTCCGGTTCTGCGGGTTGCGTCCCGGCCTCTTTCAGGGTAGGCTCTCGGGTTGCCGTGCGTTTCTCCTCCCTTCTTGCTTGCGCTAGCGGCTGAATGGCGCGCGCGACGGCTACCTTCCGGACCCAAAACGGGCCCGATCTCGTCCACCTTCAGCAGTTGAGCAGTTCCCGTTCGATCCGCCAGCACCCCATCTGGGAGGAGTAGGCCGTTGCCTGCACGGTCCCGCAGTCCCGAGCGCGTCAGCTTTGCCAACATCGACGAAGCACTGCCGTTGCCGGATCTGATCTCGATCCAGCGCGACTCCTTCAAGTGGTTCCTCGACAAGGGCCTGGCCGAGGCGTTCGACGACATCAGTCCGATCGAGGACTTCACCGGTCAGCTCAGCCTCGAGCTCGAGTTCGACCCCACGGACCCCGATCTCCGGCCACCGCCCAAGTTCTCGGTGGACGAGTGCAAAGAGAAGGACATGACGTACGCCGCCCCGGTCTTCGTCCGGGCGCGGTTCCTCAACGCCACCACCGGGGAGATCAAGGAGCAGACCGTCTTCATGGGGGACTTCCCGATGATGACGGACAGGGGCACGTTCATCGTCAACGGGACGGAACGGGTCGTGGTGAGCCAGCTCGTCCGGTCGCCCGGCGTCATCTTCCAACCCGGCCGTGATGCCAAGACCATCTTCACCGGGACCATCCATCCCTACCGGGGCGAGTGGATCGAGCTCGACGTGGAGGCGAAGCCCTCGCGTGACGTGACGGCCGGTGCCCGGGTGGCCCGGAAGCGCCGCCTGTCGCTCTTCGTGCTCCTGCGCGCCCTCGGCTACGGCGAGGAGGCCTTCCTCGAGCGTTTCGTCCGGCACTTCGAGTTCCTCAGCGGACAGTGGGAGAAGGAGCGCGGCCTCGCGCCGACCCGCGAGGAGGCGCTGCTCGAGATCTACAAGCGGGCCCGCCCGGGCGAGCCCCTCTCGGTGGAGGCGGCCCGCCAGTACTTCGAGAACGCCTTCTTCCATCCCAAGCGCTACGACCTGACCCGGGTCGGCCGCTACAAGTTGAACCGGAAGCTCGGCCCCGAGATCGAACGCATCTCCGAGCTCTTCGACATCGAGCTGGAGCGCCCGGCCCCCGGCCAGGGGGTGCTGAGCCCGTCGGAGATCCTGGCGTCGGCCACCTACATGCTCCACCTGGCCCTCCACATGGCCGATGGGGACTCGACGTACCGCATCGACGACCAGGACCACTTCGCCAACCGGCGGATCCGCTCGGTCGGTGAGCTCATCCAGAACCAGGTCCGGGTGGGCCTCTCGCGCATGGAGCGGGTCGTTCGAGAGCGCATGACCACCCAGGACGTCGAGGCCATCACCCCCCAGACGCTCATCAACATCAGGCCGGTGGTCGCCGCGGTGAAGGAGTTCTTCGGGACCAGCCAGCTGAGCCAGTTCATGGACCAGAACAACCCGCTGTCGGGCCTGGCCCACAAGCGGCGGCTGTCGGCGCTCGGACCGGGCGGCCTCTCGCGTGAGCGGGCCGGCTTCGAGGTCCGTGACGTCCACAGCTCCCACTACGGGCGGATGTGCCCGATCGAGACGCCGGAGGGCCCCAACATCGGCCTGATCGGCGCCCTGGCCACCTACGCCCGGGTGAACGAGTACGGGTTCATCGAGACCCCCTACCGCCGGGTGGTGGACGGGCGGGTGACCGACGACGTCGTGTACTTCGCCGCGGACGAGGAAGAAGAGCACGTCATCGCCCAGGCCAACACCGCCATCGACGACGTGGGCCAGTTCACGGAGGACCGCGTGCTGGTCCGCCGCGGCCCGCAAGGGACCGGCGTGCGGGTCGGCGCGACCAACACGTCCTACGGCACCACGAGCGAGCTCGACTTCGTTCCCCCCTCCGAGGTGGACCTGATGGACGTGTCGCCGAAGCAGATCGTCTCCGTGTCGACGGCGCTCATCCCCTTCGTCGAGCACGACGACGCGAACCGTGCGCTGATGGGCGCCAACATGCAGAAGCAGGCGGTGCCCCTGGTGGTCCCCGAGGCCCCGTACATCGGGACCGGCGTGGAGGCACGGGCGGCCCGCGACGCCGGCGACGTCGTGCTGTCCGAGGGCGACGGCGTGGTCTCGGAGGTCACCGGCGACCAGATCGTGGTGGAGTACCGGCCCGGTCAGAAGGACCGGCTGGGCCATCCCCTCGCCCGGAAGATCTACCGGCTGGCCAAGTTCCGCCGATCCAACCAGAACACCTGCATCAACCAGAAGGTCCTCGTCGCCGAGGGGCAGAGCGTGGCCCTCGGGGACCTGCTGGCCGACGGACCTTCCACCCACAACGGTGAGCTGGCGCTGGGCAAGAACCTGCTGGTCGCCTTCATGCCGTGGGAGGGCTACAACTACGAGGACGCGATCATCCTCTCCGAGCGCCTGGTGCGCGACGACGTGCTGACCTCCATCCACATCGAGGAGCACGAGGTCGACGCCCGCGACACGAAGCTCGGGGCCGAGGAGATCACCCGCGACATCCCGAACCTCTCGGAGGAGATCCTCGCCGACCTCGACGAGCGCGGGATCATCCGGGTCGGCGCGGAGGTCGACGCGGGGGACGTGCTGGTCGGCAAGGTCACGCCCAAGGGGGAGACCGAGCAGACGCCCGAGGAGCGGCTCCTGCGGGCCATCTTCGGCGAGAAGGCCCGCGAGGTGCGCGATACCAGCCTCAAGGTCCCCCACGGCGAGTCCGGCAAGGTGATCGACGTCCGCGTCTTCTCCCGCGACGACTCGCACGAGCTGCCGCCCGGCGTGAACCAGCTGGTGCGGGTGTACGTGGCGCAGAAGCGGAAGATCTCGGAGGGCGACAAGCTCGCCGGTCGTCACGGGAACAAGGGGGTCATCTCGAAGATCCTGCCGGTGGAGGACATGCCGTTCCTCGAGGACGGGACCCCGGTCGACATCATCCTGAACCCGCTGGGCGTGCCCAGCCGGATGAACGTCGGCCAGGTGTTGGAGTCCCATCTCGGGTATGCCGCACGCCACGGGTGGCAGGGACTCGAGACGGCCGAGGACGCAGGCACCAGCGGCCGGGGCGACGGTGCGCAGCGCAAGACCCGGCCCCGCACCCAGCCGGCCGCCTGGGTGGCCACCCCGGTCTTCGACGGTGCCCACTGGGACGAGGAGGAGGACGCCGGCAAGCACCCGACCATCCAGAAGCTCTTCGAGACCCTGAAGCCGGACTCGGCGGACGAGACCGTTCAGATCAAGCCGACGGGCAAGGCGGTCCTGTTCAACGGCCGGACGGGCGAGCAGTACGACAACCCGATCTCGGTCGGCTACGTCTACATCCTCAAGCTCGC
>DATKRB010000007.1:0-6090 GCA_035532415.1 Acidimicrobiales bacterium
TCCCCGGACCAGGTGATCCTGCTCCGCCTGGCCCAGCTCGGCCCGAACGACCCGCCGTACCCGATCGCCCCCCCGGGCAGGACCGACTGGGGTGTCCAGGGCTACGTGGCCTACTCCAAGCTGTGCACGCACCTCGGCTGCCCGGTGGGCCTCTACCAGCAGCGCACCCAGCAGCTGGTGTGCCCGTGCCACCAGTCGATCTTCAACGTCAACGCCGGTGCCGTCCCCGAGTTCGGCCCCGCACCGCGTCCGCTGCCCCAGCTGCCCATCACGGTGGACCCGACCGGGCAGATGCGGGCGAACGGCAGCTTCGACCAGGCCGTCGGCCCCGGATTCTGGGAGCGCCCATGATCGACAAGTCCCTCAACTGGTTGGACGACCGCCTGGGCGTGGCCAAGGGCGGCCGCACCTTCCTCGACAAGATCTTCCCCGACCACTGGTCCTTCATGCTCGGCGAGATCGCCCTCTACTCCTTCGTCGTCCTGCTGGGCACCGGGGTCTTCCTCACCCTGTACTTCGTGCCCTCGGCCCACGAGATCGTGTACCACGGCAGCTACGCACCGCTGCGGGGCCAGCACGTGTCCGAGGCGTACGCCTCGACCGTCTCGCTCTCGTTCGACGTCCGCTCCGGCCTCCTGATGCGCCAGGCCCACCACTGGGCCGCCGACATCTTCCTCGGCGCCATCGCCGTGCACATGGCCCGCGTGTTCTTCACGGGGGCGTTCCGCAAGCCCCGGGAGTTCAACTGGATCGTCGGCGTGACCATGCTCATCCTGGGCATCGTCAACGGCTTCCTCGGCTACTCGCTCCCCGACGACCTGGTGTCGGGTACCGGCATCCGCATCGCCTACTCGATCATCGAGTCGATCCCGCTGGTCGGCAGCTACCTGGGCTTCTTCCTGTTCGGCGGCAACTATCCCGGATCGGGGGTGATCATCCCGCGGTTCTTCATCCTCCACGTGCTGATCGTCCCCGCCATCCTGGTGGGGCTCCTGGCCGCCCACCTCGGGCTGCTCGTCAAACAGAAGCACACGCAGTTCCCGGGCAAGGGCAAGACCGAGCGGAACGTGGTCGGGTCCCCGATGTTCCCGACCTTCATGGCCAAGACCACCGGCTTCCTGTTCGTGTCCTCGGCCGTGATCTTCCTGCTGGGCGGCTTCGCCCAGATCAACCCGATCTGGCAGTTCGGCCAGTACGAGCCGTACCAGATCTCCTACGCCGTCCAACCGGACTGGTACATGGGCTGGCTCGACGGCGCGCTCCGCATCATGCCGAGCTGGGAGTGGGTCGGCTGGGGCCACACCATCCCGCTCGAGGTGTTCCTGCCCGCCGTCATCTTCCCGGGCCTGATCTTCAACATCCTGCTGGTCTGGCCGTTCATCGAGTCGATCCACACCAAGGACCGCGAGTACCACAACCTGCTGGACCGCCCCCGCGACCGTCCCAAGCGGACGGCTGCCGGCGCGGCGATGCTGACCCTGCTCTTCGCCGTGTTCTTCGCCTCCTCCACCGACGTGATGGCGAACTTCTTCCAACTGCCGCTCATCGACGTGCTGTGGTTCTTCCGCTTCTTCGTGCCGCTGGCACCGATCGTCGCCTACTTCCTGACGTTGAAGATCTGTCAGGAGATGCGGGCGGCCGAGGGCATCGGCAAGCGCAAGCGGGCACTCATCGTGGAGCGCTCCACCGAGGGCGAGTACACGACGGTCGAGTCCCCGGTCCGCCCGGGGGACGTCCACGAAGAGCTCGAGGCCATCCCGGTGCCGACGTTCATCGACACCACCGATCCCGAACTGGCCACGGCCGCCGGCGTTCGGCGGGTCATCCGCTAGTTAGCCGGGGGCGCACGGAACCGGAACCGGACCTGCGGGACGGGCCGGTCACGGTTCAGATGGGCAGCCCGCCCCGCTCGACCTCGCGGGTCTGGATCCCCAGGGCCAGGGCGGCCGCCATCCGGTCGGCCGTCTCGGGGTCGGACAGCGACCTGCGGAACTCCCGGTCCTCGACGAGGAGGCCGCCGACCGGGTCGGGCAGGGCGGCGTCCACCGCCGTCTTGGCCCGGGCCACGGCCTCGGGCGGGAACGAGGCCACCCGGCGTGCCAGCGCGTCGACGAAGGGCCGCAGCTCGCCGTCGGGCAGGGCCCGGTTCACGTAGCCCCACCGTTCGGCGGTGGCGGCGTCCAGGTCGCCGCACCCGAGCACGACCTCGAGGGCCCGGCCCCGTCCCACCAGCCGGGCGAGCCGCTGGGTACCGCTCCCGCCCGGGATGATCCCGAGCGCCACCTCGGGCTGGGCCAGCACCGCCCGCTCCGACGAGGCGAACCGCATGTCGCACGACAGGACCAGCTCGCTGCCCCCGCCCCGGGCGATCCCCTCGAGGACGGCGATGGTGGCCTTCGGCATGGTCCGGAACCGGTCCACGACGGCCTGGAATCCCACGAGACCGGTGTGCAGCGACGTGTCGTCCGTGGGGAGGGCCTGGATGAGGGTCACGTCGGCGTGGGCGGCGAAGAACTCCGGGTCCGCCGAGTCGAGGACCACCACCCGGACCCCGGGTCCGCCTCGAGCGCCCGGCCCGCGGCGTCGAGCTCGAGGATCAGCTCGAGGTCCAACAGGTTGATCGGCGGGTGGTCCAGGGTGACCCGGGCGATGCCGCCGTCGAGTGCGACCCGGATCGTGCGGTAGTCGTCGTAGGGCATGGGCCGATGCTAGGGGTCCACCCCCGCCGGCCGCATCGACGACGACCGGGCGGTGGTCGGCGTCGGCATCGAGCGGCACGGGCGGGTCGCGTGTCACGCAAACGTCATGGTGACGACGGAGACTTCTACGTGGAGCGATCCTGCAGAGGCCGCCGGGCGATCCGGGCCATGACCGGAGGTACCCGTGGAGACACGTCGTCTCGAGTCGCTGTCCGACAACGTGTTCGCGGTCGCCATGACGCTCCTCGTGTTCGACCTCCACGTACCGAGGACGACGACCCGCGAGAGCCTGGGATCGTTCCTCTTCGAGCAGTGGCCGCACTACATCGGCTACGCGATCAGTTTCGTCGTCATCGCCCTCGTCTGGCTGCAGCACCACCGGGTGTTCCGGCATCTGGAGCGACTCGACGCCACCGTGTTCGTCTCCAACGTGGTGCTCCTGCTGGTCGTCGTGTTCCTGCCGTTCGCCACGTCGACACTCGCGTCGTTCATGGCCCAGAACCGCGACCAGCGCTCGGTCGCCGTGTTCTTCGGTGCGGTCCTGACCGCGGTGGCCACGTCCCTCGCCTGGCTGTGGTGGTGGATCGAGCACCACGAGGAACTGGCGCCCGTCGGGACGTCGGAACGGACGTTGCGCGTACTCCATCGGCGACTGCTCCTGGCGCCGGGTCTCTATCTCCTGGCGACCCTCCTGGCCGTGTTCAGCTCCACCGCCGGGGTCGGGGCCGATGCGGGGATCACCCTGATGCTCCTCTGGCTGCTGCGTCCCGGTGTCCTGTCGCCTCACGAGTAGCACCCGCGTCGGAGCGTCGCTGGGTCTATGCGCCGACCTCGGTCATGGCCACGTCACCGACGTCCGCCAGGCCCTCGGCGGCATCCTCGGCGAACGACCGGTGCACCTCCGACGGACCCGGACCCCGCATCCACGAGAACACGGCACCGACGAAGCACAGCACCGCGGCGAGGATGAACGCCAGGCGCAGGCCCTTGCCGAACGGCCCGGAGATCAGTTCCGGGAAGAAGCTGCGGCCGGTCAGGTAGGTGCCGTGGACCCCGGGCTGGGACAGCAGGTGAGCCCCCAGCAGCTCATGGATGGGATTGATCCCGAGGAAGGCGGCGAACAGGCTGCCGATCGGGGACAGGTGGGAGATCGACCG
Source organism: Acidimicrobiales bacterium (assembly GCA_035532415.1). Taxonomy (GTDB): domain Bacteria; phylum Actinomycetota; class Acidimicrobiia; order Acidimicrobiales; family RAAP-2; genus DATKRB01. The sequence goes on from DATKRB010000007.1 coordinate 3,857, forward strand.
GGCTGCCGCCGCCGGCACCCCCTGGGCGGTCAGGCCTCCGAAGAGCGCATGGGGGAGCGCGGTGGCGAGACCGAGCGTGATGATGGTGAAGAAGAAGCCGATGGAGAGCACGCTGGCCGAGTTCTGGAAGGTGTTGAGCATGCCGCCGCCGGCGCCTCGCTGGTCGGCCGGGAGGCTGTTCATCACCGCGGAGGTGTTCGGGGCGGCGAACAGTCCGAGGGAGAGACCGACGAGCAGGAGCAGCAGGGCGAAGAGCGCGTAGGGGAAGTCCATGGGGAGCGCCTGGAGCCCGAGGAGGGCGAGACCGCTCCCGATCAGGCCGGCGGTGGCGAACGGCCGGGGCCCGAAACGGTCGGCCAACCTGCCCGCCAGGGGTCCGGACACGAAGAACCCGACCGTGAGCGGGATCATGTAGATGCCGGCCCACAGCGGGGTCCGCTCGAAGCTGTAGCCGTGGAGGGGCCCCCAGATCCCCTGGAGCCAGATGATCAGGATGAACTGGAGGCCGCCGCGGGCCAGGGCGGCCATCAGCCCGGCCAGATTGCCCATGGCGAACGCCCGGCTGCGGAACAGGTGGAGCTGGAACATCGGGTCCTCGACGTGGTGCTCGATCATCACGAAACCGACGAGGACGGCCGCACCGCCGATCAGTGCCGACAGGACGAAGGGACTGGTCCATCCCATGGTGTGGCCACCGTAGGGCTGGAGCCCGTAGACGATGCCGGTGAGGACGGCGACGAGCCCGACGGCGAACGCGATGTTGCCGACCCAGTCGATGCCGGCCTTGATCCGGATGCCGTTGTCGTGCAACCGGAAGTGGGCCCATGCGGTACTGAAGATCCCGAACGGGACGGAGACGAGGAAGACCAGGCGCCACTCGACGGGCGCGAGCAGGCCGCCCAGCAGGAGCCCGAGGAACGAGCCGCCGATGGCGGCCACGCCGTTGATCCCGAGAGCGAAGCCCCGCTCGTCGGCGGGAAAGGCGTCCGTGATGATGGCGCTCGAATTGGCGAAGATGAAGGCACCGCCGACCCCCTGGCCGACGCGCATCACGATGATCCACAGGGCGGCACCGGATCCCGACATCCAGGTGACGGACAGCAGGATCGAGAACACGGTGAAGATGGCGAAGCCCAGCGTGTACATCTTCACCCGTCCGAAGATGTCGCCCACCCGTCCGAAGCTGACGACCAGCACCGAGGTGACCAGCAGGAAGCCCATCAGGATCCACAGGAAGTAGGAGGTGTTGCCCGGGGACAGCGGGTTCAGGCCGATCCCCCGGAAGATGTTGGGCAGGGCGATGAGGAGGATCGACGCGTTGATGGTCACCATCAGCGTCCCGATCGTGGTGTTGGTCAGGGCGATCCATTTGTAGTTCTCGGAATCGACGGCCGGCGGCATGCACGCTCCTCCCGGGTACCAACCTGTCGCGACCCTGGGGACGGGCCGGGACGATGCGTCCGCCAGGAACGCAGTAGTTGCTTGTTGGTAACTAACTATACTGGGCCCCGACAGTTGTCGTGCACGGTCCGGGTGCCGGCCGCGCGTCGATCGGACTCGGGGGAGGCTGGCCGCCATGGGCAAGAGCGCAACCGGCACGGACGGGGACAACCTCGACGCCATCGAGGAGGCGACCGGCCTCCGGGTGGCCATCGTCAGGATCCAGCGGCAACTCCGGACCCGTTCGGCGTCGGGCATGACCCCCTCCCAGTCCTCGGCACTGGCCCGGATCGAGCAGCACGGCCCGCTCCGGCCGGGGGCGCTGGCCGAATTGGAGGGCACGACGGCGGCGACGATGAGCCGGGTCATGGACAGCCTGTCGACCCTCGGCCTCATCGAGCGGGTGCCGGACCCGGTCGACGGACGGGCGAGCCTGGTCCAATTGAGCACCGAAGGCGGTGCCCTCGTCCACCGGTTGCGGGCCGTGTACACCGAGGCCCTGCGCAGCGCCCTGGCCGAGCTCACCCCGGCGGAGCGCAAGGTCATCCGCGCCACCATTCCGGTGATGGCCCGGTTGAGCGAGCTGCTGCAGGCGTCCGAGCACGACGAGGTCGGCTGACGCCCGAGGGGACACCGCCATCCCCCGCCGGGCACCTGGTGCCGGCCGCGTTGACGGTCGGGACCGGGCGTGCCACGATGCGCCGGCACCCCCTCGACGAACGATCGGAGCCCCATGTCCCGCCTCGAAGGCCGCCGTACCGTGATCACCGGAGCAGCCAGCGGCATCGGTGCCG
>DATKRB010000008.1:0-41749 GCA_035532415.1 Acidimicrobiales bacterium
GGACCATCGACAGCGGCAACCCCGACGCCGTCAAGCAGCTGCTTCGCGAGCTGATCGACCGTGTCGAGATCACCCCCGACCGCCATGCGTACCCCTACTTCTGGGTGCCGGCCGGCTGCGAGACCGGCACTCCGAGCGGCAAACCCGGCCCGGACGCGCCACCGGTGCCCGCCCATCAGGGGGACACCGGTCGGCTTTTCATAGCAAATCGTGGAGGTGGCGGGAATCGAACCCGCGTCCTCCGGCACCTCAATGGGTCTTCTCCGAGCGCAGCCGCCAGAAGATTGTCGGGGGCGCCGCCGCTGCCGGCTCCTGCGGCGCCCCGTATCCGACTGAGATGTCCCTGACGATCGGTCGACGCAACCGTTCAGGTAAGCCCTACTTGATGACGCTCGTACCCGGCCCGTAGGGCTGAGACCGGACGAACGTCGCAGTTCTTAGGCTGCGAGCGCGAGCTGAGGCTCGGCGTTTGTTTTTGGTTCCGGCTCTTTAACGTGGATCCGGAGACCACGGCTCGCTTCTCCCACTTCGACATCCGGAGTCGAGACCATTCACCCCCTGGGTTGGGTTTTCGTCCTTGGCAGCACCGGTCGGCACGACCACCTGGTCATTTTACAGGGTCCGGGCGCCTCACCATCGCGAGGCGTCCCGAGCCGCCCTGGCGGCCTCGCGTTGGGCGTCGCGTTCGGCGATGGCGTGCCGCTTGTCGTGGAGCTTTCGACCCCTGGCCAGGGCAAGCTGCACCTTGGCGATGCCGTCGTGGAAGTAGAGCGAGATCGGGACCAGGGTGAGCGCCTGCTGGGTGGTCTGGCCCAGGAGCTCGTCGATCTGGTTGCGGTGGAGCAGGAGCTTGCGCCGCCGATCGGGATCGTGGGCGCCGAACCCCTGGGCGAACTGCCAGGGCGGGATGTGCATCCCGAACAGCCACACCTCGCCGTCGGCGACCCGGGCGTAGGACTCCGACAGCTGTGCCTTGCCGGCCCGCAGGGACTTGACCTCGCTGCCCTGCAGCGCGATCCCGCACTCAAAGGTCTCGATCAGGTCGTAGTCGTGGCGGGCCCGGCGGTTGGACGCCACCGTGCGATCGCCCGCTGGCTCCGCCTTGGCCGCCTGGCGCCTGCCGATGATCTGCTTGGCCCTGGCCATAGGCTACGAGGTTACCGGCGGCGTCGGGTCACCCATCCGCGTCGAGCCCGATCCACCTGGTTACGCTGCGGTTCATGCTGCGGCTGCCCTCCGAGGTCTACCTCAAGATGATCGGCCACTGCATCGCCGGGCTCCCGGACGAGGCATGCGGCCTGCTCGGCGGAGACCCCGTGACCGGGGAGGTCACGACCTGCTACCCGACCCGCAACGTGGCCGCGTCGGCGCGGATCTACACCGTCGACCCGCTCCAGCACCTGAAGGCGGACCGCGACGCCGAATCGCACGGAGACTCCATCCTGGGGGTCTTCCATTCCCACACCCACACGGACGCCTACCCGTCGCCGACCGACGTGACCCAGGCCCCCGACCCCGGGTGGCACTACGTGATCGTCTCGTTGCGGGACACCCACCCGGTGGTCCGCAGCTACTCGATCGTCGACGGCAGGGCGATCGAGGAGTCCGTCGTCCTCCTCGGCCCGCACCGCCCGGGTTCGGTCGCCGGACACGCTGCCCGGACCCGCTGATCGGCTGCCCGGTCCCGCCGACCCGCTGATCGGCTGCCCGGCCACGCCGACCGGCTGACCAGGCACGCCGCTTGCAGCCCGGGTCGGCCACGCCCTTCACCCGCCGGCGCCGCGGCGCTCCGTTGGGTCCCGGTCGCCCCGGCACCGATAGAATCCCAACCGGAGAAGTCAGCAATTCGATCCGATCCGGGCAGCGAGCCGGGTCGCCAACGAGATCCCGGGAGGCCCTGTGCCCGTCGACGTACATCTGCCGACCCTGCTGCGGGCGACGGCCGGTGGGCGGTCCACCGTGGAGGTGGAGGGCTCGACCATCGGCGAGGTGCTACGGGGCCTCGTCGGCGAGTACCCCGGCATGGCCGGACAGGTCCTGAACGAGGACGGCACCTTGCACCGGTTCGTGAACGTGTACGTGAACGACGACGACGTCCGGTACCTCTCCCAGCTCGACACCCCGGTGAGGGAGGGCGACGAGGTGTCGATCCTGCCGGCCGTGGCCGGGGGCTGAGCAGGTACCACCATGGCGGCTTTCTCCAGCGTGCTCGACCTGATCGGCAATACGCCGCTCGTCGACATCAGCCAGCTCAGCCCGAGACCCGAGGTGCGGATCCTGGTGAAGCTCGAAGGGCGGAACCCCGGCGGGTCGGTGAAGGACCGCGTCGCCCTCTCGCTCGTCGACCAGGCGGAGAGCGACGGCATCCTGGTCGCCGGAAAGCCGGGTCAGGTCCTGATCGAGCCCACGTCGGGCAACACCGGGATCGGCCTGGCCATGGTCTGCCGGGTCCGGGGCTATCACCTGAAGGCGGTCATGCCGACCAACGTGTCGCCCGAGCGGCGCCAGCTCCTCGAGCTCTGGGGCGCCGAGATCATCGAGTCGCCCGGATCGGAGGGATCCAACGGAGCGGTCCGACTGGCCCGCCGGCTCGCCGAGGAGCACCCTGAGTGGGTCTTCCTCTACCAGTACGCGAACCCGGCCAACCCGAAGGCCCACTACGAGGGGACCGGGCCCGAGATCTGGCGGGACTGCCCCGAGGTGACCCACCTGGTGGCTGGCCTCGGGACCTCGGGGACGCTGCTCGGCGCGGGCCGGTTCCTCAAGGAGCAGAACCCGGCGGTGCAGGTGTGGGCGGTCGAGCCCCCGTCGGGTGAGATGGTCGACGGGCTCCGCAACCTCGACGACGGGTACATCCCGCCCATCTTCGAAGGGCTGGGCGGGGCGGAGCTCCTCGACCGCAAGACGATGGTGCGCCCGCGCGAGTCGATCGAGTGGGCGCGGCGGCTGACCGACGTCGGACTGTTCCTCGGGATCTCCTCGGGCGCCGCGCTGGCCGGGGCGGTGAAATGTGCGGACCAGGTTCCCGAGGGCGAGGAGGCGGTGATCGTGGTGGTCTCGCCCGACGACGGATGGAAGTACCTGTCCACCGGCGCCTGGACCGACGATCTCGACGAGGTCGTCGAGCGGGCCAAGCGCATAATTTACTTTTGACCCGATGTGTTGGCCGGCGGTGCCGGTGAGCCCGCCGGCTGACGAGGAGCAGGAGCCCCAGTGACGACCAACGTCGAGACACCCGACCCGCGGACCCTGCGCGCCGACGGGCGAGCAGTCCACCAGCTCCGGCCCGCCAGTTTCGAGCGGGACTTCACCGTCTTCGCGGCGGGTTCGGTCCTGGTGAGCATGGGCCGGACGAGGGTCCTGTGCACCGCCTCGGTGGAGGAGCGGGTCCCGCCGTGGATGCGTGGCAGCGGCAGGGGCTGGGTGACGGCCGAGTACTCGATGCTGCCGGGTTCGACAGCCGAACGGGTGACCCGCGAGGCGGCCAAGGGAAAGCAGTCGGGCCGGACCCAGGAGATACAGCGTCTCATCGGGCGATCTCTTCGGGCGGTCTGTGACCTCGTGGTGCTCGGGGAAGTACAGGTCACGGTGGACTGCGACGTGCTGCAGGCCGACGGTGGGACGCGGACCGCGTCCATTTGCGGCGCCTACGTCGCCCTCCACGACGCGTTCGACAGGATGATGAAGGCCGGTACCCTGCGCGGGCAGCCGCTCACCGACTCGGTGGCAGCAGTGTCGGTGGGGATCGTCGACGGTGTCCCGATGCTCGACCTGCCCTACGTGGAGGACTCCCGGGCGGAGGTCGACATGAACGTGGTGATGACGGGCTCGGGCCGGTTCGTGGAGGTGCAAGGGACCGCAGAGGGGATGGCCTTCGCGAGGAGCGAGCTCAACGAGATGCTGGCGCTCGCCGAGGGAGGGATCGCCGAGCTGACCAAGGCCCAGAACGACGTGCTGGCCGCGCCGGCGGCCCCGCGCCCGGGCACCCCGGGATGAGCGGGGACGGCTCGGGTCGGTTGACTCTGGTGCTGGCCACCGCCAATCCCGACAAGGTGTCCGAGATCGAGTCCATCCTCTCGTCCCAGGCGATCGATTTGCTCCCTCGTCCGCCCGGCGTCGACGACGTCGAGGAGACGGGGGAGACGCTCCGCGACAACGCACGGCTCAAGGCCCGCGCCCTCCTGTCCGCCACCGGGATGGCCGCGGTGGCGGACGACACCGGGCTCGAGGTGGAGGCGCTCGGTGGGGCACCGGGGGTCTGCTCGGCCCGGTTCGCCGGCGAGGTGGCCACCTACGCCGACAACGTCGACAAGCTGCTGGAGGAGCTCGCCACCTTGCCCGGTTCCGGTCGTCCCCGGCGGGCGCGTTTTCGGACGGTGGCCCTGGCGGCGTTCCCTGACGGCACCGAGGTGGTCGCGGAGGGAACCGTCGAAGGTCGCATCGCCGAGCGCCCGAGCGGAACGGCGGGGTTCGGCTACGACTCCGTCTTCGTGCCCGACGAAGGCGATGGGCGCACGTTCGCCGAGATGTCCCCGGCGGAGAAGCACGCCTGCTCGCACCGGGGGCGGGCGTTCCGTTCCCTGGCCGCCGAGCTGGCGGCCCGCGCCCGAGGCTGAGCTCGCCGGCACGGCGTTGCGGCCGGGGTGATCCGGGGCGTGCCGGCGCGGTGAGGGCGCCTTCCGGCGATCTCCCCGAAGGTTCCCTGTTCAAGGGGGTTGGCGATCGCCGCTGTTGGGGAGACAATGGAGGTAGGCGCTTCGGGTCATCGCAGCCGATGGGGCGAGGAGACCGGAGGCCGTAGGGAAGGAGCTTGCGAATGGGTTCGCAGAGCTCGCACGAGGAGGGTGATCCGCCGGGCTGAATCGGCGCCGCCGGTTCTGGGCCGGTGATGGCGCGATCCCAGCAGATCACCCGGCGAGAGGCCCGACGCATCTCGATGGCCGCGTTCGCGCCGGTGCGTGTGCCGGCCGACCGACAAGGTGGCCCCCGCACCATTGCGCCGGAGGCCGGGGTCGAGGTGATCGGTGACAGCTGCAATACGTGCAACGGAGCCGGTTTCGAGCCGGCTCCGTTCACGTCTGCACCGCCGCCTGTCCGTGCAAGAGTTGTGTGCGATGGATCCGCGCCCGCTCGCCATGTTCCCCCTGTCGACCGTTCTGTTTCCCCACGCCGATCTGTCCCTCCACATCTTCGAGCCCCGTTACCGCGAGCTCGTACGGGACTGTCTCGACACGGACGGCACGTTCGGCGTGGTGCTGATCACCCGGGGGTCCGAGGTCGGGGGCGGCGATCGGCGTACGGGGGTCGGGACGATGGCCCGGATCCGGGCCGCCTCGCCCCAGGCCGACGGGCGTTGGGTGCTGGTGGCCAGGGGATCGGAACGGTTCAGGGTGGCCGAGTGGCTGCCGGAGGAGCCGTACCCGCTGGCGATGGTGGGGGCCCTACCTGCCGAGCTGTTGAATCCGGGCGAGCCCGTCCTGGCCCGCGCCGCATCCCGGGTTCGCCGGGTCCGCGCCTTGCTGTCCGAGCTGGGCGACCACCCGGCGCTGCCGCCGGACCCCGACCTCCTGCCGGACGGCGCCGGGCGCATGTGGGAGCTGTGCACCGCCGCCCCCCTGAGCGTCTTCGATCGCCAGCGGCTGCTCGAGTCCGAGGACCCGCTTGCCCGGTTGAGGCTGTTGATCGAGCTCTGCGAGGAGATGGCCGAGGACGTGACGCGGCTGTTGGCCCACCGGCCCGACCCCACCGGTCCGGCACCGCCGTAGTCCCCGTCTCAGCCGGCGCCGAGCCGGTCGGCGACGACCTCCTCCACCAGCGAGGCCGTCTGGTGGAGCGCCCGGTCGGAGCCGGCCAGGGACACCAGGTCGACGACCTCAACACCTCGAGGCGTGAGGGTCCGGGCCCGAGGATCCGCCGACCCGACGATGGCCAACACGGGGACTCGCCCGGCCACCAGGTCGATCACGCCGCCGACCACCTTGCCGGCGAACGAGCTCTCGTCCAACCGGCCCTCCCCGGTGACCACCAGATCGGCGCGGGCGAGGTGGTGGTGGAGTCCCACCAACTCCGACACCAGGTCGAAGCCGGGCACGAGGCGTCCGCCCAGGGCGGCCAACCCTCCAGCCAACCCGCCCGCTGCCCCGGCGCCCGCCAACGTCGCCACGTCCACCCCGAAGTCGCGCCGGTAGCGGACGGTGAGGCGCTCGAGCCGGTCCGTGAGGATCTGCACCTGTTCGGGGCTCGCCCCCTTCTGGGGCCCGAAGACCTCGGCCGCCTGATTGAAGGCTGTCCGCACGTCGGTCGCCACCACCAGGGAGATGCCCGCGAGCGCATCGGACGAGCCCACGACCGATACCGCTCCCCAGCCGCCGTCGGTGGTGGCGGATCCGCCGCAGCCGACGACGATCTCGAGCGCTCCGGCGTCCCGCGCTGCCAGGATGAGCTCGCCCACTCCCTCCGTGGAGGCTCGCACCGGTGCGTCGTCGGCGGCTCCGGACCCGTCCACCGCCGACCTCTCGTCCCCCTCTGGCGCCGGCAGTCGGCCGGCGACCCGTGCCATCTCGATGACCGCGACCGGCCCGCCGGAACCAGCGTCGCCGAGCAGGCGCCATTCGGCTGTGACCGGCTCTCCGAGCGGTCCGGTGACCTCGGTCCAACAGGGAATGCCCCCCACCACGTCGAGCAGCCCCTCGCCGCCGTCGGCGAGCGGGACCTCCCGGGCGGTCCAGCCGCTTCGCCCGGCACCGCGGGCCGCTGCCGCGGCGATCCGGCGGGCGCTCGCCGTGCCGCGGAACTTGTCCGGTGCCGCCACCAGGTGACCCACGGTCGAGGCCCGATCAGCCTTGTTGTGTTTCTTCCACCGTGAGCTCGGCGCGGAGCAGTGCTCGCGCACGCTTTTCGTCCATCGTGCCTCCCGATGCGATGAGGACGGCCCCGAACCCTGTGCGGTCGGGGCCTCTCCCAAACCTAGGCGCGCCGGTCGGTAGGGGGCCCGGGCGCGCACGGCGCCGATGCACGAGTTGGTAGCCTGGGGTTGTTGTACCTCCGCCACGGCTCACGGCTGAGGTGCTCGAGGAGGGGCCGAGCGAAGTGGCCGTCACGATGGTCCAGGCGATCAACTCGGCCTTGCGCGACGCGATGGTCGAGGATCCTCGCGTGCTCGTCCTCGGGGAGGATGTGGGGCGGCTGGGTGGGGTCTTCCGGGTCACCGAAGGACTGCAGGAGCAGTTCGGCCGGGAGCGGTGCTTCGACACCCCGCTGGCCGAGTCGGGGATCATCGGTCTTTCGGTCGGCCTTGCGATGCGAGGCTACCGGCCGGTTCCCGAGCTTCAGTTCGACGGGTTCAGCTACCCTGCACTCGACCAGATCATCAGCCATCTCGCCAAGTACCGCAACCGGACCCAGGGAGCGGTGTCGCTGCCGGTGACCGTACGCGTGCCGTCCTTCGGCGGCATCGGTTCTCCCGAGCACCATTCCGAGTCTCCCGAGACCTACTTCGCCCATACAGCGGGGCTCCGCGTCGTGGCCCCGTCCACTCCTGCCGATGCCTACTCGATGCTCCGGGAGGCGATCGGCGGGCAGGATCCGGTGATCTACCTCGAGCCGAAGCGCCGCTACTGGACGCGCCAGGAGGTCTCCCTTCCCGTCAGGACCGAACCCTCCGGTCAGGCGGTGATCGTCCGTCCGGGTTCGGAAGTCACGCTGGTGGCCTACGGGACGATGGTGCAGGTCGCCGTGGAGGCTGCACGGATCGCCGAGGACGACGGTGGCCGCAGCATCGAGGTGATCGATCTGCGTTCGCTCGCCCCGCTCGACGCCGGGACCGTTGTCCGTTCGGTCGAGCGCACCGGGCGGTGTGTCGTCGTCCACGAGGCGCCCCGGACCCTCGGTCTGGCTGCCGAGGTCGCGGCCCTGGTGCAGGAACACGCCTTCTACCGTCTCGAGGCGCCGGTGATGCGCGTGACGGGGTTCGACACCCCCTACCCGCCGGCCCGCATCGAGGACGACTGGTTACCGGGGGTCGACCGGATCCTCGACGCGGTGGAGCGGGTGCTCGGCTACTGAGACCCGTCCCGCCTGCTGCGTGCCGGCGCAGGGATCGGCACCGCGTTCACCCCGGCGGGCCGGTCGGGCTCACCAGCGCGGCGACGGCCATCAGCTCGAGGACACTTCGGGTGACGTCGGCGTCGCGGTTGGCCGCGCTGTGGGGAGTGGAGTTGAGGAGGCCGAACGTGGCCTGGGCCTTGGTGCGGGCGACACTCACCGGCGAAGACGGGTCGAGGCGCACCAGCACCTCCACCCACACCTCGACGTAGGCGCGCTGCAGCCTCCGCACGGCCCTCGCCTGCAGGGGAGGCAGGCTGGCGAAGTCCCTGTCCTGCACGCGGATCAGGTCCGGGTCCCTCAGCGCGAAGTCGGTGTGGAAGGTGACGAGGCGCTCGAGCGCATCTCGTGGCGAGCTTCCGGCAGCCGCCTCGGCGGCACCTCCGTACAGGAGCCGTTGGCTCACGCCCACGAGGAGCTCGGCCAGAATGGACTCCTTGCTCGGGAAGTGCCGGTAGACGGCGGGACCGCTGACGCCGGCAGCGGCACCCAGGTCCTCGATCGACACGGCACGGAAGCCCCGGTCGGCGAAGAGCCGGGCGGCCGCCCGCAGGAGTTGCCGGCGACGCTCGGCCTTCAGCCGCCCGCGATGGGTCCCCTCGCTCTTCTGCTTCTCGCTCGCCTCGTTCATGCGATCCTCTGGACGGGCACCGATCTCGATGCTATGTTACTTGAGTTAGTAAGTCCTAACTGAAGTTCGTCAACTGCACAAGGGGGCGGTGTCCGGTGGAGGAGCTGCACACCGTGATCGATCGCCACGGCGAGTCCTTCCGGCGCAACACGGAAACCCAGCAGGCGTTGGCCGACGATCTGCGCCAGCGGCTCGATCGGTGCTCGCGCGGCCCCCAAGCCGCCCGGGACCGGCATCTGGCGCGTGGCAAGCTGCTGCCCCGGGACCGAGTGGACGTCCTGCTCGACCAGGGCAGCCCGTTCCTCGAGCTGTCGCCGCTCGCCGCCCACGGCATGTACGGCGACGAGGCACCCGGGGCGGGGATCATCACAGGGGTCGGACGGGTGAGCGGGCGCGAGTGCGTCGTGGTGGCCAACGACGCGACGGTCAAGGGTGGGACGTATTACCCGATGACCGTGAAGAAGCACCTTCGCGCCCAGGAGGTGGCGCTGCAGAACCGGTTGCCGTGCGTGTACCTGGTGGACTCGGGCGGTGCGTTCCTCCCGCGCCAGGACGAGGTGTTCCCCGACCGTGACCATTTCGGGAGGATCTTCTTCAACCAGGCGACCATGAGCGCCCGGTCCATCCCGCAGATCGCCGCCGTCCTGGGGTCGTGCACCGCGGGTGGCGCCTACGTCCCGGCCATGTCCGACGAGGCGGTGATCGTGCGGGACCAGGGCACGATCTTCCTCGGCGGGCCGCCTCTGGTGAAGGCGGCCACGGGGGAGGTGGTGACCGACGAGGAGCTCGGCGGAGGACTGCTGCACGCCCGGACGTCGGGGGTGACGGACCACCTGGCCGAGGACGATGCGCACGCGCTGGCCATCGTTCGTTCCATCGTCGCCGGTCTGGCCCCTCGGGTACCGCGGCCATGGGAGGTCGCTCCGAGCGAGGAGCCGGCCGTCGACCCCGAGGAGCTCTACGGAGTGGTGCCGGCGGATCCCCGGACGCCCTACGACGTGCGTGAGGTGGTTGCCCGTCTCGTCGACGGGAGCCGCTTCGGGGAGTTCAAGGCTGAGTACGGCACGACCCTGGTCACCGGCTTCGCCCGCATCTGCGGGCACCCGGTGGGGATCGTGGCCAACAACGGCGTGCTCTTCTCCGAGTCGGCGCTCAAGGGCGCCCATTTCATCCAACTGTGCGACCAGCGCCAGGTTCCTCTGCTGTTCTTGCAGAACATCACGGGGTTCATGGTCGGCCGTCGTTACGAGGCGGGCGGGATCGCCAAGCACGGCGCCACGATGGTCACGGCCGTGGCGTGCGCCCGGGTCCCCAAGCTGACCGTGGTCATCGGCGGTTCGTTCGGTGCCGGCAACTATTCGATGTGCGGCCGGGCCTACTCGCCCCGCTTCCTCTGGATGTGGCCGGGCAGCCGGATCTCGGTCATGGGCGGGGACCAGGCGGCGGCGGTCCTGGCCACCGTCCGCAGGGACCAGCTCGAGGCGGCGGGGACGTCGTGGAGCGCCGAGGACGAGGAGGCGCTCCGGGCGCCGATCAGAGAGCAGTACGAGGAACAGGGCAACGCCTACTACGCGACGGCGCGCCTGTGGGACGACGGTGTGGTGGACCCTCTCGACACCCGGACCATGCTCGGGTTGGCGCTTTCGGTGTGTGCCAACGCACCGCTCGAACCGGTGTCCTACGGCATATTCCGGATGTGAGCGCCATGTTCGACACCGTGCTCGTGGCCAACCGCGGTGAGATCGCCGTGCGGGTCCTCCGCACCCTGCGGCGCCTCGGGATCCGTTCGGTCGCGGTGTTCAGCGACGCGGACGCCGGAGCGCGACACGTGAGGGAGGCCGACGTCGCCGTCCGGCTCGGGCCGGCACCCTCGCAGGACAGCTATCTGCGTGGCGGGCGTATCCTCGAGGCTGCGGCGGCCACCGGAGCCCAGGCCGTCCATCCCGGCTACGGGTTCCTCGCGGAGAACGCGGGTTTTGCCCGGGCCTGCGCCGAGGCCGGCGTGGTGTTCATCGGGCCCTCGCCGGAGGCCATCGACCTCATGGGCGACAAGATCCGGGCCAAGCTCACCGTGGCCGAGGCCGGGGTCCCGATCGTCCCCGGCCGTGCCGCGTCGGGCATGTCGGACGACGATCTGGCGGCGGTGGCCGCGGAGATCGGGTTCCCGGTGCTCGTGAAGCCCTCGGCCGGCGGGGGCGGCAAGGGGATGCGGTTGGTGGAGCAGGCGGCCGAGCTGGGAGAGGCTCTGGAGGCGGCCCGGCGGGAGGCATCGTCGTCGTTCGGTGACGACACGCTGTTCGTCGAGCGCTTCGTCCAGCGGCCCCGCCACATCGAGGTTCAGGTGTTGGCCGACGCGTACGGAACGACCGTGCATCTGGGTGAGCGGGAGTGCAGCCTGCAACGCCGGCACCAGAAGGTGATGGAGGAGGCTCCCTCGCCGCTGCTCGATGCCTCGAGCCGCGACCGTCTCGGTGCCGCGGCGATCGCGGCGGCGCGCAGCGTGGACTACACCGGTGCGGGCACCGTGGAGTTCATCGTCGCCTCCGAGCGTCCGGACGAGTTCTTCTTCATCGAGATGAACACCCGCCTGCAGGTGGAGCATCCGGTGACCGAGATGGTGACGGGCCTCGACCTTGTCGAACAGCAGCTGCTGGTCGCGGCGGGAGAGCCGCTGGCGTTCGGGCCCGACGACGTCAGTCGACGCGGTCACGCCATCGAGGCGCGGGTGTACGCGGAAGATCCCGGGCGCGGCTTTCTGCCGACCGGGGGCCGGGTCATGGTGGTCCGGGAGCCCACCGGTGACGGGGTGCGGGTCGACAGCAGCCTGTGCCAGGGTCTTGACGTCGGGCCTGGCTATGACCCGATGCTGGCCAAGGTCGTGGCCTGGGGCCCGGACCGGCCGACCGCCTTGTCGCGCCTCAGGAGCGCATTACGGGAGACCGTCGTGCTCGGGGTGGTCACCAATGTCTCGTTCCTCCTCGCGCTGACCGCCCACCCCGATGTCGTCGCGGGTCGGCTCGACACCGGCCTGATCGAGCGGGAGAGCGAGGACCTGGTCCGAAGGGAGCCGTCGGCGGCGGCCTGTGCCACCTACGCACTCTGCAGACTTCGCGACGCCTGGCCCCCCGGGCCGGTCGTCGACCTCTGGGACGTGCCGAGCGGGTGGAGGCCGGGGCGTCCCCGCCCGTTGTCGTTCGCTCTCGCGGGTGCCGGCGATGTGCCGCTGGTGGTCACCGTGACCGGCACCCCCCAGGACGCCAGGGTGCGGATCGGGTCGGGCGAAGAGCTGGCGGTGAGCATCCGGTCGACCCCTGACGGATCCCTGGTCACCGTCACCGGCGTCGCACGACGGACATGGACGGCGACCGACGGCCCCACCGTCTGGGTCTTCGTCGACGGGGAGGCCTGGGCGTTCACCGAGGTGCCGATGGCTCGGCGGACCGCCGCAGCCGGCGCGGCCGACCGGGTGGTCCGCAGCCCGATGCCCGGAACGGTGATCCAGCTCCGTGCCGTCCCCGGTGCGCAGGTCTGCGCCGGCCAGGCGCTGGTGGTCATCGAGGCGATGAAGATGGAGCACCTCCTCACGGCTCCGCACGACGGGACGCTCGACCTCCTCGTCCGCGTCGGCGACCCCGTGGGGGTCGACGAGGTGGTCGCCCGCATCGAGCCCGCCGGGGCCGACAAGCCCGATGATGAGGTGGTCTGAGGTGTCGGACACGCAGCTGAGCGAGGAGCAGGAGCTTCTCCGGTCGACCGTCGGGGAGTTCGCCCGCCAGGTGGTGGCACCCGTGGCCGCCTACCACGACGAGAGCCGGACGTTTCCCTACGCCGTGGTACGCGCCATGGCGGAGATGGGGCTCTTCGGACTGCCTTTCCCCGAGGAGTACGGCGGGATGGGTGGCGACTACTTCGCCTTGTGCCTCGCCATCGAGGAGCTCGCCAGGGTGGACCAGAGCGTCGCCATCACCCTTGAAGCCGCAGTGTCGCTCGGTGCGATGCCCGTCTTCCGGTTCGGCACCGAGGCGCAGCGGAGGGAGTGGCTGCCCCGTCTCGCCTCGGGGCAGGCATTGGCAGCCTTCGGGCTGACCGAGCCCGGAGCCGGCAGCGACGCCGGCGGCACCCGTACGACGGCCCGCCTCGAGGACGGGCAGTGGGTCGTCAACGGCAGCAAGGAGTTCATCACCAACTCCGGCACCACCCTGACCCGGTTGGTCACCGTGACCGCTCTCACCGGCCCGGCCGGCGACAGCAGGGAGATCAGCACGATCCTGGTCCCGGTGCCGACCACCGGGTTCACCGTCGGTCCTGCGTACTCAAAGGTGGGCTGGCACGCGTCGGACACCCATCCGCTCGGCTTCGACGATGTCCGGGTGCCCGAGGAGAACCTGCTCGGACAACGCGGTCGCGGCTACGCGAACTTTCTCAGGATCCTCGACGAGGGACGGATCGCCATCGCGGCCCTCGGGGTGGGCGCCGCCCAGGGCTGCGTCGACGAGAGCATCGTGTACGCCAAGGCACGCCACGCGTTCGGGCGGCCGATCGCCCAGCATCAGGCCATCGCGTTCAAGATCGCCCGGATGGAGGCCCGGGTGCACGCGGCCCGTACCGCCTATTACCATGCCGCGGCTCGGATGTCGGCCGGAATGCCCTTCAAGAAGGAAGCCGCCATTGCCAAGCTCGTGGCCGGTGAGGCGGCCATGGACAACGCCCGGGACGCCACGCAGGTCCATGGCGGGTACGGGTTCATGAACGAATCACCTGTTGCGCGTCACTACCGAGACTCCAAGATCCTCGAAGTCGGCGAGGGCACGACGGAGGTCCAGCTGATGCTCATCGCCCGGGAGCTCGGGCTGTGACGGCCGAGACGAGGGAGGTCCCCGATGACTGAGATCCCGACGACCCGAACCCCGACGACCGGGACGGCGAACGAGACCGAGCGTCATCTGGTGGAGCAGCGCGGGTTGTGGTTTGAGGAGTTCGACCTCGGAGCGCGCTACGTGCACCGCCCTGGCAGGACGGTGACCGAAGCGGACAACGTGCTGTTCACGACCATGACCATGAACGTCCAGCCGTTGCACCTCGACGAGGCGTGGAGCGCGCAGCAGCCGTTCGGGCATCGCCTGGTCAACAGCATGTTCACGTTGTCGACGCTCGTCGGCCTGTCGGTCGCCCAGCTGACACTGGGGACGATCGTGGCGAACCTCGGGTTCAGCGACATCCGGTTTCCCCGTCCGGTGATGCACGGCGACACGCTGTACGCCGAGACCATCGTGCTCGACAAACGCGCTTCCGGCAGCCGTCCCGGCGAGGGCGTCGTCACGTTGGAGCACACCGCCCGGAACCAGGACGGCGAGGTCGTGGCGGTAGCCGTGCGCTCGACGCTGGTCCGCATGAAGCCGCGAGACGATCGATGACGTGGTCCCCGCCGGGACCCGCCCTCCTTTTCTGCCCTGCCGATCGTCCCGACCGCTACGCCAAGGCGGCCCTCGCCGCCGACATGGTCATCCTCGACCTCGAGGACGGGGTTGCCGCGGCCGACAGGGTGGCGGCGCGCCGTGCGCTCGGTCGGACGTTGCTCGATCCGGCCCGGACGATCGTGCGTGTGAACCCGAGCGGCACCGAGGATCATGCGCGTGACGTCGCGACGTTGGCAGCGACACCCTACGAGCTGGTCATGCTGGCCAAGACCGAGTCTGCCGACCAGGTCTCTGCCCTTGCGCCCCGCAAGATCGTGGCCCTGTGCGAGACACCGGCGGGAGTCCTCGCCGCCGGATCCATCGCCGCCGCCGGTGGGATCGTCGCGCTGATGTGGGGAGCGGAGGATCTCGTCGCCGGGCTCGGTGGCCGCTCGAGCCGGCGTCCCGACGGCGGCTATCGCGACATTGCCCGCCATGCCAGGTCACAGGTCCTTCTGGCGGCCGGGGCACACGGGGTTCCCGCGATCGACGCGGTGCACCTCGAGATCGGCGATCTCGAAGGTCTGCGAGACGAGGCGACCGATGCCGCGGCCTCCGGGTTCGCCGCCACCGCCTGTGTCCATCCCTCGCAGATCGCCGCGGTGCGCGAGGCGTACCGTCCGACCGACGACGAGGTGGCCTGGGCCCGTCGGGTGCTCGCTGCCGCCTCGCAGGCCAGAGGGGTCTTCTCCTTTGAGGGCCGCATGGTGGACGCGCCCGTCCTGCGCCACGCCGAGCACGTGCTCCAAAGGGCAGCGAGCCCGGCCGACGGTGCAGCAAGGTGGCTCGGACGGCGGTGAGCGGTTCAGACCCCTCCACCCGATGTGGCGGGATAGGCGTGGGAGAGCCAACGACTAGTTGCTGATTGCGGCACGCGAGAGCGGCGAGACCTCGCCCCGGGACCGGCGTTGCCTTTCCGCTCTGTGCCCACGGGCGTCGGTAGTGGTTGCCTTACGGGTGGCGTGCCAGGTATCGTCGAACCAGGGTCGTGTTCTCGGGTCCGCAGGGAGGGAAGGCAAGTTGAGCGGCCCGTACCGAATCACCCCGGCGTACGGACGGTGGCCGACGAGATGACACCGACGAGATGACACTGACGCACGACGACCGACGGGCGGAGGGTCGGGCGGCCACGCTCCGCATGATCGACTCCGATGGTGCCCGGGTGGCGGGTACGCCATACCCGACCGACCTCGACGCTCAACAGCTGTGGCAGTTGCTCGCGGCGATGCGGCTCACTCGTCGTCTCGACGAGGAGCTCATCAATCTGCAGCGGCAGGGCCAGCTGGCCCTCTTCCCGTCGTGCCGTGGCCAGGAGGCGGCTCAGGTCGGGACCGCGGCGGCCCTTCGACCCGACGACTGGACGTTTCCCCAATATCGTGAGCTCGGGGTCTTCGTCGTGAAGGGCATCGATCCGGCAGGGGTCGGGCACATGTGGCGCGGCACCTTGCACGGAGGACTCGGGTTCGTCGAGCGTTGCTGCGCACCGATCACCATCCCCATCGGGTCCCACGCGCTCCACGCCGTCGGCTACGCGCTCGGGCTGCGCCTCGATGGCTCGGACGGCGTGGCCGTGGCCTACGTGGGTGACGGTGCCACCAGCGAAGGTGACGTCCACGAGGCGCTCAACATGGCTGCCGTCATGGAGGTGCCCTGCATCTTCGTGATCCAGAACAACCACTGGGCGATCTCGGTGCCCCTGGCAGAGCAGACGCGGGTCACCAGGCTCGCCGACAAGGCGGCGGCCTACGGGATGCCGGGTGTCCGTTGCGACGGCAACGACGTTCTCGCCTGTTCGACAGCCATGGAGCAGGCCGTCGACCGGGCTCGCCGGGGACTGGGCCCGTCTCTCATCGAGGCGGTCACCTACCGGATGGGGGCTCACACCACCTCCGACGACCCGACCCGGTACCGCAGTGACTCGGAGGTTCGGGAGTGGGCCCGCCTCGACCCGATCGAGCGCCTCCAGCGGCATCTCGTGCTGGAGGGCAAGTGGCTGCCGGAAGAGGACGTCCGGAGCCGGGAAGCAGCGGAAGAGGCGGCCCATCGCCTCCGGGCGGCGCTGTTCGACGCCCCGCCACCCGACCCCCTCGTGATCTTCGATCACGTCCTGTCGTCGGTCGGCCCCGCGTTGGACGAGCAGCGTCGTCAGCTCGCCGCCGAGATCGCCGAGCGTTGAGGTGGCGGGGGCTGTCGGGTGTCGATACCGGTGATCAGGGACATCAGGTTGCCCGATGTGGGGGAGGGCCTCGACGAGGCGACCATCGTCGAGTGGCTCGTCGGGGTCGGCGACGAGGTGGCGCTCAACCAGCCGATCGGTTCCATCCAGACGGCCAAGGCCGAGGTGGAGCTGCCCTCCTCGTTTGCCGGGCGCGTGGTCGAACGGAACGGTGAGGTGGGTGCCACGCTCCGGGTGGGTGAGCTGCTGCTGCGCATCGAGACGAGCGCCGGCGCGATCGATCCGTCCGCCGATCCCCGAGACGGTTCGCCGACCTCGGCGGAGCCGGCCGGCGCCGGACGCGAGGCGGTGCTCGTGGGGTACGGGGTGGCCGCGGACCGGCCACCGTTGCGCCGGCGTCGTCGCTGGCAGCGCGGCGAGCCGGTCGCGCAGGTCGCGCAGGTCGAACAGAGGGTCCGGGTGCGCGCGACGCCACCGGTGCGAAAGCTTGCGCGCGACCTCGGTGTCGAACTCGGAGGGTTGACGGGCACCGGTCCCGACGACGTGATCACCAGGGATGAGGTGATTGCGGCCGCATCGGGGGAACGGGCGCCGGCCCCCGCCGGTCCGCGCTGGTGGGAGAGCGAGGCCCTCACCCCGACCGGCGCTCCCGCGGGCGCGAGCTCGCTCGGTGGGGACCGGCCCGGGCAGGTCATTCCCGTGCGGGGGGTGCGGGGGCGGATCGCGGAGCGCATGACCATGTCGCGCCGGACGATCCCGGACGCGACCTGCGGCCTGTGGGTCGACTGTTCCACTCTCCTCGCCACTCGCAAGGCCCTGAAGGACCGTGCGGATTCTCAGACGGCGTCGGCCATCACTCCCTTCGCCCTCATGATGAGGTTCCTCGTCCTCGCGCTCCGCCAGAGTCCGCTGTTGAACGCCTCCTACGACGAGGGGGAACGCGTCATCCGGGTGCACCAGAACATCCATCTGGGCATCGGGACCAGCACGTCCAACGGGCTGTTGGTGCCGGTGGTCCGGCACGCCGAGGCCCTGACCACCGTCGACCTGGCTCGCGAGATCGCGAGGCTGGTCGAGACTGCGAGGCAGGGCGGGCTGGCTCCCGAGGAGCTGAGCGGATCGACGTTCACGGTGACGAATTTCGGCGCGCTCGGCCTCGACGACGGATCGCCGGTGATCAACCCTCCGGAAGCGGCCATCGTCGGCATCGGTGCCATCCGCGAGCGTCCTGTCGCCGTTCACGGCGAGCTCGCGGTCCGACCCACCGCGAAGCTCATCTGCTCGTTCGACCACCGGGTCTGTGACGGAGCGGAAGCCGCAAACCTCCTGCGAACCATGCAGGCCCTGATCGAGGGCCCCGCCGAGGTCCTCCTCCATGTGTGAACGTCACTCGCCGCTGAAGTGCGTCCGACCAGGCTGTCGATCGGTGAATCGAGCCTAAGCTGTGGACATGCCCGAGGTCGAGCGGATCCTCGAATCGCTCCAGGCCACCGGCATGTCCGGCTACGAGGCGAAGGCGTACCTGGCGCTCCTCGGGGCGGGGGAGCCGATCAACGGCTACGAGGTCGCCAAACGCTCGGGCGTCCCCCGGAGCACCGTGTACGAGTCGTTGGCCAAGCTCCTCCTGCGCGGCGCAGCGTTTGAGATCCGGACCGAGAACGGCTCGACGTTGTACGTGGCGCTTCCACCACAGACGCTGATCCAGCGCCTCAGCCGATCCTTTCAGAGCCACCTCGACCACCTCAATTCGGTCCTTCCCGAGGTGACCGAACCGGTGGAGAGCCATCTGGTCCACAATATGGACGGTCGGAGCGCAGTGCTCGAGCGAGCCGCCGACCTCATCTATTCGGCGAAGAAGGAG
Source organism: Acidimicrobiales bacterium (assembly GCA_035532415.1). Classification (GTDB taxonomy): domain Bacteria; phylum Actinomycetota; class Acidimicrobiia; order Acidimicrobiales; family RAAP-2; genus DATKRB01. The sequence goes on from DATKRB010000008.1 coordinate 18,228, forward strand.
CTGTACGTCTCGGCATGGGCCGAGGAGCTCGACGAGCTGCGCTTCCCGCTCGAGGATGCGGTACGCAAACGAGTCGACATCGTGCTCTTGCGGTTCGGGGACTCGTCGGTGGACGTGGGCGCGTCGTACAACCACGTGTTCTCCTCGCCCGAGGTGGTGCTCGACCGCGTCGGCTGTCGGCTGCTGGTGATCGCGCCGGACCGGGAGTCGGTCCTGATCGGAGGAGCCGTCGGCGAGAACATGTGGGGACTCTTCAGCGACGACCCAGCCGTCGTGCTGCTGGCCGTCGAGTACGTCCGCCATGACATCTCCTACCAGGTGCTCGTCGAGGAGCTCGGTATCGACCGCGTTCGCAAGCTGACGTCCACCAACCCGACCCTCCGGCGGCTCGAGACCGGCCGGGGAGCGCCCGGCTTGGAGCGCCGCGGACTCGAGGTCGGCCCGACGGGCTGACCGGCGGCCCGCAAGGGTCGACTACGGGCGCGGGGTCGCCGGTGGCGCACGGGCGCACGGGCGCTACGGGCGCAGGGTCGCTTCGGGCATGCTCTCGGCGACGACCCTGCCGTCGCTCATCTCGATGATGCGGTGGGCACGCGCCGCGACGTCGGGATCGTGGGTCACCATGACGATGGTCATCCCGCCGTGGCCGAGCCGCTCGAGCAGGTCCAAGAGGCGCGCCGTCGACGCCGAGTCGAGGCTGCCGGTGGGCTCGTCGGCCAGCAGGATCTTGGGCTCGTTGGCCAGGGCACGGGCGATCGCCACTCTCTGCCGCTCGCCGCCCGAGAGCTCCGTCGGGTAGCGACGCTCGCAGTCGCCGAGGTCGACCTCGGCCAGCAGCTCCCGGGCCCGGGCCTTCCGCTGGCGGGCCGACCGTCCGACCCCGAACATCGGGAGCTCGACATTGGCGAGGGCTGAGAGCTGGGGGAGGAGGTTGTGGAACTGAAAGACCAGTCCGACCTGGTGGCGCCGGTAGTCGCTCAGATCGTGGATCCGAGCCAGGTCCTGCCCGCCGACGGTCACCGAGCCCTTCGTGGGGGAATCGATGGCTGCCAGAAGATGCAGCAGGGTCGACTTGCCGCAGCCCGAAGGTCCGGTGATGGCCACCATCTCCCCGTCGTCCACGACGAGATCCACGCCGGCCAGCGCGGTGACCTGACCGGGGTAGACCCGGGTCACCCCGCTCATCTCAACGGCCGGCGGGTGGACCACGGGGTCACTCATAGCTGAGAGCCTTCAGCGGCGAGAGGAGGGCGGCACGGGTCGTCGGGTACAAGGCGCCGATCAGGGTCATCGCAAGTGCGGTGAACAGGGCCCGCCAGAAGGCGTCCGTGGTGAAGACGGGGTTCAGGACACCTTTGAGCGCAGGCAGGTTCTCGAGCACGGTGGTCACGGCGAACGACAACGCCACGCCGAGGGCCGCGCCGAGGACGGCGAGCAGCAGGCTCTCGCCGAGCAGCAGGGAGACGGTCCGGCGGCGGGTCCAGCCGACCGCCCGCAGGAGCCCGAACTCGCGAGTCCGCTCGAAGAGCGAGAGGAGCATGGTGTTGCCGATGATGACGGCGCCGATGAGGACGGCGAGCACCGTGCTGCCGGTGACCGCCGCGTGGAGGTACACGAGGTTGCGGTCCGCTCTCCCGAATTGCTCGGCGGTGCGGATCGTCGTCAGCTGGGGTTGGTCGTAGTCGATGCGGGCGGCGACCGCGCCGACCGAAGCGCCGGGAGCCACCTTCACGAACGCCAGGGTGACGATCCCCGGGACCCGGTTGTAGCCCTGGATCGCCGGGAGCGGGAACATGGCGCCGGCGTCCCCGAAGGCGTTTCCGGTGGAGTAGATGCCGGTCACCGTGTTTGAGGTTCCGTTGGCGTTGAACCTGTCACCGACGTGCAGTCCGAGGTTGGCCGCGGCCCTCCAGCCCAGCATGACCTCGTGGGCTGCCGTGGGCGAGTACGGTTGCCCGGCCACGACCTTCACGCCGAACGCCGTCAGGTCGCCGGGATCGATCCCGATCTCGATGAAGACGGGGTAGTCGGCACTGATGCGCTCGGTCTCGATCAGCACGCCGACCACGCGGCCCACGCCCGGCGTCTGACGGATGCGGGTCAGCTCCTGCACGTCGATGGTGCTCGACAAGGTGTCGGCCGCGCCTTTCTGTGCCACCGTGAAGTCGGCCTTGCCCACCGAGATGAGGGCCGCCGCCGACTGCTCGAGGCTGCTGCTGGTCACGTCGAGCGTGACCACCGCCATCACGGCGATTGCCACGGCGAAGGCCAGCCCGATCGAGCGGGCCTTCTTCGACCACAGATTGCGGAGGATGATGTCGAAGAACGTCACTGGGCCACGCCGCCGGGAACGGGGCCGACATCGCTCACGGTCCCCCGGTCCGCGGCAGCGAGCGGGAGCGGGAGCGGGAGCGGGAGCGCCAGAGGATCGGACGACCTGACTGCGGGCTTGTCGAGATGCATGAGCTCCACCGTGGCCTTCAGCTGAGACGTGCCCTCGGACAGGGACCTTGGCTGCCATTGTCCGCGAAGTCCGGTGGAAGGTGTAGGGGCCTTCGGCCCCATCTTCAGAGGATAGAGCCTCCTCAGGGGAATGGCCGGCCGTGGTCAGGGTTCCGGTCTGGCCGGTGCCTCGGGCACCGGGCACCGGGCACCGGGGCGATGATGATCCTGCGGGATCCGCAGGTACTGTGCCCCCGGTGGGACGGCGCAGGACGGGTCTTTGAGGGATTGCAGGACCTTCGGCACTTCCGCGGTCGCGCCGAGGTGGCCAAGCTGGTCCCATGATCGGGTCGATCTCTGGGAACGAGGCCGGCCGCGCCACCGGACCAGCGACCGAGGAGGGACGGATCGATGAGTCGCTCGACTCGGAGATCGTGGATCCTGCCTGAGAGATCAGCGGAGCGCGGGCGACCCGGGCCAGGTGGCGGGCCCGGGCCCGACCGTCCCCGAGGGGCCCGGTCGTGAGCTCGGGGTTCCCGGCCCGGATCGGCCCGCCCCGGCACCTCTCCGAAGTCCCCCGGGAGGCGAGCGCGGGCGACCCGGGGGCGGTCGACGGGCTCCGGGCGCTGCGCTTCGCCGACGTGGTCTACCGCTACGGCGACAAATTGGCCCTCGACCACCTGAATCTCGAGGTGGCCCGCGGCGAGATGCTCGCCGTGCTCGGTCCGAACGGTGCGGGAAAGTCGACCACGATGGCCGTGCTCCTGGGGTTGCTGCATCCTCGGTCAGGGAGCGTCGAGGTCCTCGGAACGAGCCCTCGCCAGGCGATGGCCGACGGTCGGGTCGGGGCCATGCTGCAGCAGGTATCGGGAAGCGGCCTGCCGCCCGGCGTGCGCGTGGGCGCCGTCGTGAACATGGTGCGCCGGCTCTACCGACGGCCGGCCCCGCTCGAGGTCACGGTCGAGCGCACCGGGATCGGACCGCTGCTCAATCGCCAGACCAACCGCCTGTCCGGCGGGGAGGCCCAACGGGTGCGCTTTGCCATCGCCATCGCCGGCAACCCTGAACTGGTCTTTCTGGACGAGCCGACGGCGGCCATGGACGTCGAGGCCCGAAGGGTCTTCTGGCGCATCATCCGGCAACTGGGTCGAGAGGGCCATACCGTCGTCTTCGCCACGCACCACATGGACGAGGCGGAGCACGCCGACCGCGTGGTGGTCATCAACCGCGGTCGGGTCGTGGCCGACGGGCCGACGGCGACGCTCAAGGCGGCGGTGACGACCCGGCGGCTGCGGTTCGTGGCCGAGGGTGCCGACGTCTCGGTGTTGGACAAGCTCGTCGGGGTCACCGACGTCGAGGTGCGCGGCACCGGGGTCGTCCTGAATTCCCTCGATGCCGACGCCACGGTCCGCGACCTCGTCCGCAGGAACGTCACCTTCTGCGATCTGGAGGTGACGGGGGCCCGGCTGGAAGAGGCGTTCGTGGCACTGACCGGGGATGAACCGGCTCCCGAGGAGACCCGGTGAGCAGCCTTTCGGCCTTCGGCCGATTCGAGCTGGCCCGATTGTTGCGCAGCTGGAAGTTCCTGGCCGTCACCGTGGGGTTCCCGGTGATCTTCTACATGTTGTTCCTGAACGATCGAACCCCGGGCAAGGTGGTCGGCGGCACCGTTGCGTGGCGCGTCTACCTCATGGTGTCGATGTGCTCCTTCGGTGCCCTCGTCGCCGGTCTGAACGCCGGGGGGACCAGGCTCTCGGGCGAGCGGGCCACCGGATGGGCGCGGCAGCTCAGGGTCACCCCGCTCCCGGCGTGGTCGTACGTGGCGACCAAGGTGACGGCCAGCATGCTGGTGATCCTTCCCGTCCTGATCGTGGTCGAAGTGGTGGGGGCGGCCTTCGGAGGAGTGCGCCTCGGCGTCGCCACCTGGGTCGAGCTGACGCTGCTCATGTGGGTGGCTGCTCTGCCCTTCGCCGTGCTGGGCGTCTTCGTCGGCTTCATGGTCCACCCGGAGACGGCGTACCCGGTCATCACCGTGCTGATGTTCGTCCTGGGCTACTTCGGTGGCCTGTTCACACCGGTCAGCCACATGCCGCCATTCCTGCAGACCGCTGCCCAGGTCCTCCCGAGCTTCAACCATGCGTCGCTCGGATTGGCGCTGCTCGACGGGAGTGGCCTCTCGGCGGGGCACTGGCTCGTCCTCGCAGCGTACGCGGCGGCCCTCGGGGTGATCATCATCTGGAGGCACCGGGTCGAGGAGTCCCGCGGTCTCGCCTGAGGGCGGTCGACGCCTGGTTCGACGTCGTCACTTCCCTCGGCACCCCCGACATGGCCGTCAGCCTGGCCACCGCCCTCGGTGGCGAGCTGCCGCTCGCCTGCTTCTTCCTCTGGCTGGCGCGCCGGATCATGCTGCGCACCGTGGAGGCGTTCCACCGGGCCAACGGCGCTCCCGGTACGCCGACCCGCCTGCGTGACGCGCCCGTGCTCTTCGCCGCCACGAGGCCGCCTGGCCCTGCGACCGACGGTGACACGGGTCCGGGCTGACACCGCCGCCGGCGTCTCGGTCCGCCTCGGGTCGACGACGATGGCGCCGGAGGGGAATCGGCAACGGCGCCGCCGTCGACGCTCGCGGGACCTTCGCCCCTAGCAGCCAGGAGGTCGGGCACCGACACTGGGAGGGAGACGGGAGACGGCCCGGGAAGGCGAGCCGGGGCCAGAGGTGGCGAGCCAAGGAGCGATCATGCGAGCAGCCAGGCTTTACGGCTACAAGGAGGACTACGTCGTCGAGGAGGTCCCGACGCCCGAGCCCGGACCCGGTGAGGTTCTCGTGCGGGTGGCCGGCTCGGGGGCGTGCCACTCCGACGTGCACATCTGGAGCGGTGACATGGCGGCCCTCCCCCTGCCGCCGTTCCCCTGGGTGCTCGGGCACGAGAACGCCGGCTACGTCGAGGCTCTGGGCCCCGGGGCGAGCGGCTTCGAGATCGGCGAGCCCGTCGCGGTGTTCGGCGGATGGGGATGCGGGGCGTGCCGGTTCTGCCTGGGAGGCCAGGAGCAGATCTGTGACGTCATGCGCTGGGGCGGCATCGGCCGGCCCGGTGGCTACGCCGAGTACCTGCTGGTGCCGGCGGTGCGCCACCTGGTCAAGCTCGGAGGCTATGACCCTGTCCTGGCCGCGCCGCTCACCGACGCCGGGCTCACGCCCTACCGATCGGTGAAGATGGCGCTGCCGAGGCTGGTTCCCGGATCCACGGTCGTGGCGATCGGCGTAGGCGGGCTCGGCCACTTCGGGCTGCAGTACCTGAAGCACCTGAGCCCGGCCAAGGTCGTCGCCGTCGACACGCTCGAGTCCAAGCGCGCCCTGGCCACCGGGCTCGGCGCCGACCTCGTGCTCGACCCGACGTCGGTCGACGTGGCGGCCGAGGTGAGGGGCTTCTCCGGGGGCGAGGGGGCGGCCGCGGTCATCGACTTCGTCGGCGCCGACTCCACCCTCGCCCTCGCGCTGGCGTCGGTGGGCCGGCAGGGCCTGGTGGTGGTCGTCGGCCTGGCCGGCGGCTCGGTCCCGTTCTCCTTCTTCGCGGCGGCCACCGAGGCGTCGGTGACCACCAGCATGTGGGGGACCCGCAACGAGCTCGAGGAGGTTCTCGCCCTGGCCCGCACGGGATCGATCACGGCCCACGTCGAGCGTCACGACCTTGCCGAGATCAACACCGTGTTCGCCCGGCTCCGCAGGGGTGAGGTGGACGGGCGGGCGGTTCTCCTGCCGTCTCGGAGCTGACCCGCCGCTCGGCCCGGTCGCCGTGGCCTCCCGAGGCGCCCACGCCCCGAGCCCCGGCTTCGTGCGGACGAGAGGACTCGAACCTCCACCCCCGAAGGGACCGGGACCTAAACCCGGCGCGTCTACCGTTCCGCCACGTCCGCGGGCAACTCCCCGAACGGGAGCCTCCCGAGTTTAGGTTCGACCGACGGTCCCCGCCTCCGACGGGTGCGGGGTGCTCCCGAGGCGGGTCCGGGCCGGGTAGCCTCGCGGGATGGCTTCGCAACCTGGTGTCCCCCCCGTCCTGGCCGCCGCGGGCGGTCCCGACCCCACCGCCGACATCTACCAGCGCCTCCTGAAGGAGCGCATCGTCTTCATCGGCAGCGCCATCGACCAGAACACGGCCAACCTCGTGTGCGCCCAGTTGATCCTGCTCGAGGCCGAGGACCATGAGCGCGACATCTCCCTCTACATCAACTCGCCCGGCGGTTCGGTCACCGACGGCCTGGCGATCTACGACACCATGCAGTACGTCCGCTGCGACGTGAGCACCATCTGCGTCGGGCTGGCGGCGTCGATGGGCCAGTTCCTCCTCTGCGCGGGTGCGCCGGGCAAGCGGTTCGCGCTCCCGCACTCGCGCATCCTCATGCACCAGCCGTCCGGGTCCATGCAGGGGCAGGCTGCCGACATCGCCATTCAGGCCGAGCAGATCGTCTACCTCAAGCGGATGATGGCCGAGCGCATCGCGTTCCACACCGGCCAGCCGATCGAGCGGATCGAGGCCGACTCGGACCGTGACCGCTGGTTCACCGCAGAGGAGGGCCGCGAGTACGGGTTCATCGACCAGGTCATCGACCGATCGGCGGCCCCCACCGGGGGCTCCTGAGGGTGGCGCTCGACGTGCCGGCGCCGGCGCCCGGCACCAGCTCTGTTCCCGCTCCGGCGGCCGGCCCCGTACCGGGGCCCTCCGATGCCCCGGCGGCCGACCGCACCGCTGCGGGCGGGGTGGTCCAGCGGCCCAAACTGACCCGCGTGGTCTCCGCCGACGTGAGCGTCTGGCGGCGGATGGCGGACATCTGGCGCTCGCGCGAGCTCCTCATCTACCTGGTCCGCACCGAGATCAAGGTCAAGTACAAGAACTCCATCCTCGGTCTGGTCTGGTCGATGATCTCGCCGGCCATGACGCTGGCCATCTACTTCATCGTCTTTCAGTTCATCGCGAAGAACGGCGTGCCCCACTTCGTCATCTTCCTCTTCTCGGGCCTGCTGATCTGGAACCTCTTTCAGGTGGGGGTGCAGTCGGCCACCGGGGTGGTGGTCAACAACTCGGGGCTCGTGAAGAAGGTCTCGTTCCCCCGGGAGATCCTCGCCCTGGCCTCCATCGGCTCGGCCAGCGTCTTCTTCTTCTTTCAGGCCATCGTCATGGTCATCTTCATGGTCGTGCTCCACTCGTCCCCGGACTGGGCCTACCTCCCGCTGGTCCCGTTGGCGCTGCTGGCCGTCCTGGTGCTGGGCGCGGGACTGGCCGTGCTCCTCTCGGCGGTGAACGTCTACCTGCGCGACACCCAGCACCTGGTGGAGGTGCTGATGACCGCCTGGTTCTGGGCCTGCCCCATCGTCTACGCGTTTCAGTCGAACATCGCGGAGAAGCTGGGACCGAGGGGCCTGACGTGGGTCTACTTCCTCAACCCGCTGACGCCGCTCGTGCTGAGCTTTCAGCGGGCGCTGTACGCGCACGTCGTGGTGGAGAACACGGTGTCCCATACCCCCCTGGCCATCCTTCCGGACCACGGGTTCGGGTGGTACGCCGGGCTCGACGCCGGGGTGCTCGGGATCGGGGTGGTCCTCTGCCTGGTCGCGCTCGTCGTCTTCGGCCGGCTCGAGGGCAACTTCGCCGAGGAGCTCTGAGCCGTGGGCACCGTCGCCGTCGACGTGCAGGACGTCTCCAAGCGGTTCCGCCTCTACCACGAGAGGTACACGTCGCTGAAGGAGCGGATCATCCATGCCGGGCGCACCCCGCACGAAGACCTGTGGGCCCTGCGCGACGTGGCGTTCGAGGTACAGGAGGGCGAGACCGTCGGGATCCTGGGGCGCAACGGGTCCGGGAAGTCGACGCTCCTCAAGTGCATCTGCGGCGTGCTCCAGCCGACCGCCGGGCGGGTCGTGGTCCGGGGCAAGCTGGCCGGGCTGCTCGAGCTCGGTGCCGGGTTTCAGTCGGAGCTGTCCGGGCGCGAGAACGTCTACCTCAACGGCTCGATGCTGGGGATGTCGAAGGGGGAGGTCGACCAGGTCTTCGACGACATCGTGGCGTTCGCCGAGCTCGAGCACTTCATCGACAACCAGGTGAAGTTCTATTCCTCGGGCATGTACGTGCGCCTGGGCTTCGCCGTCGCCGTCAACGTCGATCCCGACATCCTGGTGATCGACGAGGTGCTGGCCGTCGGTGACGAGCGCTTCCAGCGCAAGTGCATGGACCGGATCAAGCAGTTTCAGCAGGAGGGGCGGACCATCCTCTTCGTGTCGCACTCGCCCGACCAGGTCCGGTCCATCTGTGACCGGGCCGTGGTCCTGAGTGACGGGGCCATGATCGGGCTCGGGACACCGGGCGAGGCCGTGCGCATGTTCCGCGAGCAGCTGTTGGAGGCCGACGAGACCCTGACGCTGGCGGCGAGGGGCTCCGTGCCCGCCCCGCCGGGGGCCCTGCCCGGGCCCGACGACCGCATCGGGCCGCCGGCCGGCACGGCGAACGGTCTCCCGGGCGGGCAGGCCCCGTCCGGGTACCAGCCCGGCTCGCCCGCGCCCGGCGACCAGGTCACCCCGGCCGACCGTCCGATCCGGCTCGACGAGGTCCGGGTGCAGTACCCGGGCGTGGGGGAGCGACCGTACCTCCTGAGCGGCCAGGCGCTCGCCGTGCAGGTCGGCTTCGACACCCTCGTGCCGCAGGCCGGGGTGGTCTTCACGCTCGAGATCCGCGGCACGGACGGGGGCGCGCTGATCCGCACCGACACCGACATCATCGGAGAGCACTTCGACGTGACGCCCGGACCTGGGATGATGCAGTTCGTGTTCGACTCCTTCCCCCTCTTGGACGGCGTGTACGAGGTGGTGATCGGCGTGCAGAGCCGGCTGGGCGGGGTGTTGTTCGACTGGCGCGAGCCGGCCTGCTCGTTCGAGGTGATGAACCCCGGGCGCGCCACCGGGCTGCTGTCCTTGCCGGTCCGGGCGGCGATGCTCCACGGGGGCACCCAGAGCGGTGCCGCGTGAGCGAAACCGGGAGCGGCGGCCCTCCGGCCGGCCCTGAGGAGGAGCGCGAGTACCTGGCCCGGGTGATGGCCGAGATCGACGAGGAGGTCAGGGAGCGCCGCGCCGCGGGTGACCTCCCGGCCCGGGTGGAGCGCGAGCTCGACGAGCTCTTCCTCGAGCACTCGCCCGTCGCCGGGCGGGCCGGGAGCCTGCGTGAGGCGTTGCGCATGGTCGACGCGGCCACCTTCATCGACCCGGTGGTGCCGATAGCGTCGTCCAAGTCCGGCGGGGCGGTGGTGAAACGGGGGCTCCGCCAGTTGAGCCTCTGGTACGTCGGCTACGTGACCCACCAGGTGAGCCAGTTCGCCACTGCCGTCAGCCGCTCGCTGCACCTGCTGGGCGAGGAGGTCCGCACGGTCCAGCGCCAGCTCGACTCCCAGCGGATCCCCCCGGCCCCGGTGGTGGAGGTGGACTGGGCACACCGCCCGGATGCCTGGTGGGTCGGCGCGGCGCTGAAGGCGCTGGCGAACGTCGAAGGGCGGGTGCTGCACTCGGCCAGCGGCGACGGCTGGCTGGTCCGAGCGTGCGAGGAGCGGGGGATCGACGCGTACGGGGTCGATCCCCGGCCCGGGGCGGAGGAGCGGGGAGCGGACGGGTTGCTCGATCTGCGCAGCGAGCCGCTGGCCGGGCATCTCGAGGCGACAAGGGCCGCGGCGCTCGGCGGCCTCGTCCTCACCGGCACGGTGGAGGCCATGGCGCCCGGGGAGCGCGAGCACCTGCTCACCCTGGTGGTGGACCGCCTGGCGCCGGGTGGCACCCTGGTCCTCCACTCGCTGTCGCCCTCGGCGTGGGGATCCGAAGACCTCCCGGTGGCAGCCGACCTGGCCTTCGGCCACCCCCTGCGCGCTGCGACGTGGGCGCACGAGCTCACCCGGCGCGGCTTTGACGTGCACATCGACGAGGGGCGGGGCGGGGCAAGGGACTACCTGGTCGTGGCGACCCTTCACGCCTCGCCTCCGCCCCCCCGGTGAGCGGCGCCGGCGGTCCGCCGGGCCTGCGGGTCGCCGTGCACCAGTTCGTGCCCGCCCTGATCCCGCGCGACGCCACCGGGACCCATACGCTTCTGCTCCGCGATGCCCTGCGCGCCGCCGGCTGGCGATCGGAGATCTTCGCCGAGGCGACCCATGACGAGCTCTCCGGCGAGTCCGTCCCCGTTGAGCAGTACCCGGCGCACGCGGCGCCCGGGGACGTGCTCGTGTACCAGTTCTCGACATCGTCGATGGTCGCCGACCTGCTGGCCGAGCGCCCCGAGGCACTGGTGATCGACTACCACAACGTGACCGGTCCCGAGCACTACGACGCGTGGGAGCCGGCCGTCGCGAAACGGTCCTCCGACGCCGTCGGGCAGCTGGCGGTGTTGGCGCCGCGGGCCGTGCTCGGGCTGGCCGACAGCGCGTTCAACGAGGCCGACCTTCTGGCGGCCGGGTGCCGACGGACCCGGGTGGTCCCCGTGTTGGTGGACCACGACCGGCTGTCCGAGCCGCCCGACCCCGAGGTGCGTGACCGGCTCGCCGGGCTCAAGGCCTCGGGGGGGTCGGACTGGCTCTTCGTCGGCCGGGTGGTCCCGTCCAAGGCCCAGCACGAGCTGGTGAAGGCCCTGTGGGCTCATCGGCGGCTCTACGATCCCCGGGCCCGCCTGCACCTGGTCGGCTCCGTGCCCTCACCGCCGTACCTGCGGGCGCTGCGCGGCTTCATCGACGAGCTGGGGCTCTCGGACGCCGCCCTGGTCCACGGCGAGGTCGGCGAGGCGGCCCTCGCCTCGCACTTCGCATCGGCGGACGTCTTCGTCTCGCTCTCGGTGCACGAGGGCTTCGGCGTGCCCCTGGTGGAGGCCATGCGGGTCGGGCTGCCGGTGGTCGCCCTCGGGTGCGGGGCGGTGGCGCACACGGTGGACGGGGCCGGCCTGGTGCTCGAACGGTCCGAGCCTTCCTACGTGGCCGCCGCCGTGCACCGGGTGCTCGGCGACGGCGAGCTCCGGGCCCGGCTGGTCGCCGCGGGACGCCACCGAGCGGACGAGCTGTCGCTGCGTCGTTGCGCCGCCATGGCGGTGTCGGCCATCGCGACGGTCGCCGGACCACCCCCCGCCTGGGGCACCGACCCCGGGTCCGGGGCGCCCGACCCCGCCACCGGCGAGACGGTCGTCCCATGAGGGTCGCCTTCGTGACCCCTCGCTACGGGCCGCAGGTTATGGGAGGAGCCGAGACCGCCGCCAGGATGCTGGCCGAGCACCTGGTGGGCGAGCTCGGCTGGGACGTCGAGGCGTACTCGACGTGCGCGCTGAGCGCGGTGACCTGGGCGGACGAGCTCGCTCCGGGTGACAGCACGCTCAACGGGGTGGCCGTGCACCGCTTCTCCTCGCCGTCGGGAAGGAGCCCCGACTTTTACGAGCTCGACGGCAGGGTCCGCCTGGCCCCGAGCGAGGCCACCCGCCGCCAGTCGCAACGATGGGTCGACCTGAACGGCCCGGTCAGCCCGGACCTGGTGGACGCGGTACTGGCCAGCCGGGCCGACGTGGTGGCCTTCTATCCCTACCTGTACCACCCGACGGTCGCCTGCATCGGCCGGGTCCCCATGCCCGCCGTCCTGCATCCCGCGGCCCACGACGAGCCGGCGCTGTACCTGAAGGTCTTCCGGGGCACGTACGACAACGCCGACGCCCTCTGCTACCACACGGCCGCTGAGCGGCGCCTGGTCCAACGGGTCCACCCGGTGGCCGACCACCCCCAGATCGTCCTCGGTCTCGGGGTGGGGGAGCCGAGCGGGACGGGCAGGCCCGGAGGCGGGCTGCTCGGGCTGGGCGACCGTCCCTACCTGGTCAGCGTGGGCCGGGTTGACGAGCACAAGGGTTCGGCGATGCTCGCCAGGTTCTTCCTCGAGTACAAGGAGCGCCATCCGGGGCCCCTGGCGATGGCCTTCGTCGGACCGGTCACCTGCACCATCCCCGACCATCCCGACCTGGTGGTGACCGGGGTGGTCGACGAGCCCGACAAGTGGGACGTCGTCCGCGGCGCGCTGGCGTCGGTGTCCCCCTCGGCCCTCGAGTCCTTCTCCCTCGTCGTGCTCGAGGCGTGGGAGGCAGGGGTGCCGGTCGTCGTCAACGCGACCTGCGATCCCACCCGCGAGCACTGCGAGCGCTCGGGTGGGGGCCTGTGGTTCGGCTCCTACGCCGGGTTCGAGGCGGTGGTGGACCGCCTCGTCGCCGACGGGGAGCTGCGGCGCCGGCTCGCGGTCAACGGGAAGGCGTACGTCGACCGCCACTTTCAGTGGCCGACGCTGATCGGGCGCTACGGCAGGTTCCTGCACGAAGTGGTGGAGCGGGGGAGAGGGATGGCCGGTGTCCTGTGAGCGATCGCCCGGTGCAAGCGGTCCTCGTTAGCATCTGTCCCATGAGCCAGCGTTGGTTGTCCCGCCGGGCGGTCACCCTGCACGTCTCGGTCCTCTTCTGGGTCCCGATGTGCCTGGTGGCGGGCTGGTGGCAGGTCACCCGGGCGCTCGACGGCAACGGGCTGAGCTACCTCTACTCGGTCGAGTGGCCGATCTTCGCCGTCGTCGGCGTCCTGGCCTGGTGGTCCCTCGTCCACACCGACCCCGAGACCGTCGGTGCCCGGGCCCAGCGCCGGATGCTGGCGGGTGGGGACGGCCCGACCGCCGGGGGCTCCGCGGCGCCGGGGGCGGGCGGTGCCTCGTCACCCGGGGCGAGCGGCGCCGCGGCGGCGGGGATCGGGTCGGGGCCTGACGGGGTTGCCCAACCCCGGGCCACCGTGCCGGCACGACGACGTGAGGAAGAGGACGAGGCGCTCGCCGCCTACAACGACCGGCTGGCCGCGCTGGCCACCGCCGGGCGGCCCAAGACCTGGCGCCGCCCGTGAGCGGGATCGAAGGCGCGCTCCTGCGCTACAAGGTCATGGCCTACGTGGTGGGGATCGGGTTGCTCATCCTCGTCTTCGTCGGGGTACCCCTGCAGTACGGCGCGGACGTGCCCCAGGTGGCTCAGATCGTCGGCCCCATTCACGGCTTCCTGTACATCGTGTACCTCCTCACCGCCGTGGACCTGGCCCGCCGGGCCCGGTTCACGCTGCTGCAGATGCTCGCCATGGTGGCGGCCGGCTTCCTGCCCTTCGTGGCCTTCATCATCGAGCGCCGGGTGGAGGTCCGGGTGCGCGAGACGCTCGTCGGCGACGAGCCCGCCGCCCCGGCGACCTGATCGCGACGACGGCTCCCGGGGGTGGGTAGTCTCCATCGTCATGCTTCGAACCACACGCCCGTGCTGACGCCGGCGGAGCTGCAGGCCCAGGCGGATTCGTTCGGCTGGTTCCACTCCATCGACCTGGGCGGAGGGGTCCGGACCAGGGGCCTCTCGGAGCTGGCCTTCGGCACCGACCAGCTGCCGGACTTCGCCGGCAAGTCCGTGCTCGACATCGGCGCCTGGGACGGCTACTACTCGTTCCTCGCCGAGCGCCAGGGCGCGGCGAGGGTGGTGGCCCTCGACCACTATGCGTGGGGGGTGGACTTCGTCGCCCGGGGCCGGTACTGGGCCGAGTGCGCCGCACGTGGCGTGCTCCCCGACCACGGCCGGGACGCCACGGAATTCTGGCGTCCGGACCTGCCCGGAAAGCGCGGCTTCGACTTCGCCCGGGAGGCGCTCGGCAGCAAGGTGGAGTCCGTGGTGGCCGATTTCACGACCACGGACCTGGGCTCGCTGGGCACGTTCGACGTCGTGCTCTACCTCGGCGTGCTTTACCACATGAAAGAGCCTCTGACCTGCGTCGAGCGGGTGCGGTCGGTCACCGACGAGGTGGCGGTCATCGAGACCGAGGCCGTGCATCTCCACCGCTTCGACGACGCCAGCGTGCTGCAGTTCCATCCCGGGGGCGACGTGCAGGCCGACTTCGGCAACTGGTTCGTCCCGACGATCGGGGCCATCGGCTCGCTCTGCGCCGCGGCCGGCTTCGGGAGGGTCGAGACGGTGGTGGGCCCGCCTGCGGCGGAACCGACCCCCGAACCCGCCCTGGTCCGACTGGGCCGGTGGCTCAAGCTGGCCCCCCCGGCCCATCCGCCCTCGGCCCCGACCACCCCCTACCGGGCACTGGTGCACGCCTTCGCCTGAACGGCGCCAGCCGTTCCATCGTCACTGAGGCCGGCCATCGAGCCGGGCTTTCAGGCCGAGCCCATCCCGACGATCGGCGCGTTCAGCGGCCGGCCCCCCATCGACCCGAGGAACCCGGCGTCGCCGAACCCGAACACCCCCCCGTCGGCTGCCACGAACCGGTAGCCCGCGCCGTTCGCCCCGGCCCGGACGCCGACGATCGGCGCGTTCAGCGCCCTGCCCCCCATCGACCCGAGGAACGGCGCCTCAAAGGCGAACACCCCGCCGTCGGACCCGACGAGCCAGTAGCCACCGGTGTCGACGTCGGTGGCCATCCCGACGATGGGCGCGTTCAGCGGCTGGCCCCCCATCGACCCGAAGAACTGGGCGTCGCCGAACCCGAACACCCCGCCGTCGGACGCCGCCAGGCGGTACCCGAGGCCGTCGGCGGTGGCGTCGATCCCCACGATCGGCGCGTTCAGAGGCCTGCCCCCCATCGACCCGAGGAAACCGGCGTCGCCGAACCCGAACACCCCGCCGTCGGCGGCCACCAGCCAGTAGCCCAGCCCGTCGGGGGTCGGTGCCATCCCCACGATCGGCGCGTTCAGGGGCAGGCCCCCCATCGACCCCAGGTACGGGGCACCGCCGTAGGCGAACACCCCCCCGTCGGCGGCCACCAGCCAGTAGCCGCCGACGACCGGGTCCCGGGCCATGCCGACGATCGGCTCGTGCAGGGCGGTGCCGGCGGTCGACCCGCAGAACGCGGCCCCACCGAAGGCGAAGACCCCGCCGTCGCTCCCGACCAGGTCATAGCCTTGCGACGCGGCCGCCGGGACGTCGCAGGGCGGCACCGAACCGGTCGCCGGCAAGCCACCGGCGTCGCCGGACAGGCCCGGGTCGTGGTGGAACATCGGCCACCCTCCCGCCTCGGTGGCCCGACCCGTCTGTCCGGAGATCTCGTAGTGCTCGACGACCCCCTGGTCGTTGCAGTCGTACCCGGCCACGGTGATCCCGAGGGAACCGTTGGGGTCGTCGGTCACCAGAGGCGAGTTCTGAAAGCCGACCGGGCATCCCGGATCGGCCGGGGTGAGCTGCCCGATCTGCTGGCCGGTCCGGCCGCTCAGGAAGAAGACGCCGGCGGTCGTCGGCACGAGCACGTCCTGCCCGCCCGATCCGGTCAGGTCCGCGGTGACGACCGACCCGATGACCCGGCCGGCCACCGGGTGGCTCCAGATCACCTGGCCGGTGTCGCCCGCCAGAGCCCAGACCGAGCCACCGTTCCCCGTCGCCGAGCCGTTGTCGGTGCCTTCCACCACCTGCAGGCCGCCGTTGCCCAGCACGTCGGCCAGGGCAGGGCTCGAGAAGGTGCTGCCGTCGAGCCGGGCCGACCAGGCGAGCCGGCAGCGCGAGTCGAGGGCGATCACCGTGCCCGACGCGGAGGCCCCGGGGAAGTAGGCCCCGGTGCCGTCGACGATGCCTGCGGCCCCACCGGCGAGGAACCCCCCGATCGCCGGGGAGGAGTCGACGGTCTGGTCGGTGTCGAAGTGGCAGACGAGGCCGCCGTTCTCGTCGAGGATCCTGACGTGCCCGCCGTTCTGGTACTGCTGACCTCGCCCGAAGCCGGCCGTCTGGTCACCGCCGTCGACGATCTGTTCGTGGCCGGTCCCGTACAGGTCGCCGATCGCCGCGGTGGAGAACACGCTGTCGGAGGTGAAGAAGGGCCAGCCGTCGAGCGCCGCGCCGCCGGTGGCGTCGAGCGCGTACTGCTGCTGGCCGAGCGAACCGGCGACCACCGCGGTCGTGCCCTGCAGCGTGGCCACGCTGAGCGACGCCTGCACCCCCTGCCCGGGCTGGGGGTCGGTGGGCGGGTTGCCGACCGCGCTGAACCAGAGCCGTTGGCCGTCGGGCCCGAAGGCCTGGTAGCCGCCCACCCCGGGGTTCGCCGCGTTGCCCGAGCCCACGAAGACGTCCACCTGGTTCCCGACGGTGGCCGACGAGGGCGTCGAGTCGACGGGGGCACCCCCGGTGTCGGCCGGCCAGCCCGCCGGGACGGAGCCGTCGGAGAGGTGGAAGGCGAACACGTTCCCCGCCCGGTCGCCGACGACGGCCGAGGGTCCGCCGAGGTCGGCCAGGGTGGGGGAGGACTCGGCGATCGGGGCCCCCCGGTCGGCGAGGACGTGGCTCCACTGAAGGACGGCGGTGACCGCGGGGAGCCCGGAGGCGACCGGAGAGGGGGCCACGACCGAGGACGCGCCCCCCAGCGTCACGGCCAGGACGATGGCGGTCACCAGGCCGGTGCGCCGCCGACCTGGTCGCCAGGTCACGGATCGCCAGGTCGCGGATCGCCAGGTCACGGGCCGCCCGGCGTCGGATCGCCGGGAGCCGGGCCGGTGGGTGTCGGGCCGGTGGGGGATCAGGCGGCGGTGAAAAGCCAAGCGCTCAACGTAGCGTCCATCTCGCTTCCGATCCCCGATCCGGTCGCCCGCACACCTGTGGGCTCAGGATCCGGCCATCCCGACGATGGGACGGTTGAGGGGCTTGCCACCCATCGACCCGGCGAAGGAGGCGTTGTAGGCGAAGATCCCGCCGTCGGAGGCCACGAAACGGTAACCCGAACCGTCGGCCGTGGCCGCCATGCCCACGATGTAGGCGTTCAGGTGCCGGCCGCCCATCGACCCGTAAAACGGGGCGTCGAACGCGAAGACCCCGCCGTCGAGGGCGACCTCCCAGTAGCCGCCCGTGGCCGTGTCGGCGGCGATGCCGGCCACCGGGAAGTTGAGGTGCCGGCCCCCCATCGACCCGTGGAACGCGGCATCCCCGAAGGCGAACAGCCCGCCGTCGGAGGCGACCAGCCAGTAGCCCTTGCCGTCGGCGGTGGCTGCCATGCCCACGATGGGCGCGTTGAGCGGCCTGCCGCCCATCGACCCGTAATAGCCGGCATCCCCGAAGGCGAACATCCCGCCGTCGCGGGCCACCAGCCAGTAGCCCTTGCCGTCCGGGGTGGCCGCCATCCCGACGATGGGCTGGTTGAGCGGCCTGCCGCCCATCGACCCGTAGTACCCGGCGTCGTCGAACGCGAACAGGCCCCCGTCGGAGGCGACCATCCAGTAGCCGCCCCCGTCCCCGGTCTCGGCGATCGACACCACCGGGGCGTTCAGCTGGAGGTTCCCGAGCGAGCCGCAGAACGGAAGGTTGCCGTAGTCGAACACCCCGCCGTCACTGGCCGCCATGACGTAGCCGTGGGGCCCACCCGCCGGCGCGTTGCAGGGAACCACCACCACGGGCGGGGGCGTCCCGGCGTTGCCCGTGAGCTGCGGGTCGTGGTGGAACATCGGCCACGCCCCGCTCTCGGTGGCCAGCGCGCCGTTGCTCCCGGGCACGGAGAAGTGGGTCACTTCGCCCTGGAGCTGCCCACCGACGTTCTGGAAGTACCCGGCGACCGTGATCCCGATGGTGCCGCTCGCGTCGTGGGTGACGAGCGGCGCGTTCTGGAATCCCTGGTTCTGCAGGACCGTCGTCACCAGCTGGCCCGACCTGCCGTCAAAGATCTGCACGCCGTTGGTCGTGGGGACGATGAGGTCCTGGTAGCCCTGCCCGGTCAGGTCGGCGGTCACCACCGATCCGAGGACCGCACCAGACGTATTGGCGCTCCAGGCGACCGAGCCGTTGGTGCCGTTCAGGACGTACACCGTCCCGGCGGCCGTCCCTTCCACCACCTGCAACTGGCCGTTTCCGAGCACGTCGGCCAGGGCCGGGCTCGAGGTGGCGGTGCTGCCGTCGAGCGTGGTCGCCCACCGGTCGTTGCAGTGGGCGTCGGTGGCGATGACCTGGTCGGTGTTGGGGGATCCGTAGGTGTTGCCGGTGCCGAACACGATGCCGACCGTCGACCCGCCGAGGAACTCACCCACGGCGGGGGACGACTGGATCGTCTGGCTGAAGAGGTTGTCGCAGACGAGCCCGCCGCCCGGCGAGCCGCTCCCCGCGTTGCCCGAGGCGCCGAGCACCCGGATGTGGCCCCCGTTCGGGTAGTTCACGCCGTAGGCGGTCCCTGCGGTGGAGTCGCCCCCCTGAACGATCTCGTTCTGGCCGTTGCCGTACAGGTCGGCGATGGCCGGGGTGGTGAAGTTGCTGTCGCCCTGAAACCAGGGGAACCCGCCGAGGACGGCTCCGTTGGCTCCGTTGAGGGCGTACTCGTCCTGCCCCAGGTTGCCGGCGACCACGGCGCTCACACCCTGCAGAGTGCCGAGGGCGAGGGACGCCTGCACGCCGCTCCTGGGGTACGGGTCGGTGCCCGGGTTGGAGCCCGGCACGAACCACTGGTCGCCGCCACCGGCGCTGATGGCCTGGTAGCCGCCGACGGTGGGGTTGGCCGCGTTGCCCGAGCCGATGTACACGGAGTTGGTCCCCGGGTCGACCGACGGGGTCGAGTCGACCGGGGCGCCTTCGTGGTACGGCCAGCCGGGCACGGTCGAGCCGTCGGCGAGGTGCAGGGCGTACACGTTGCCGGCCCGGTCGCCGACGACCACCGCGGGGCCTCCCGCGAGGTTGGCGACGTTGGGCGAGGATTCGGCGACCGGGCCGCCGCCATCGGGCAGCGCCACCGACCAGCTCTGGTTCAGCGCGACGTGCGACCCCAGGATGGCCGCGCCGGAACCGGTGGTCGCGGCCCCTGCTCGGGGGGCCGGCGCGCCGGCGACGAGCGGGCTCGCGAGGACGGCGGCGCAGATGCCGGCCCGTCCGAGGGCCCGGGCGGTGGGACGTCTCGGCGCGTTGCCGGTACGGCTCGTGCCGCTGTGTCGATCCCCCACGTCGTCATGGTGCGACGGGTCCGCCGCGCCGTCCGCCGCGCCACCGCCGCGCCTCGACCCGCCGCGCCATCCCCAACCGCCGCCCAGCCCGCCCATCAGTCGCTCCTCCGGGATTGTCCGCCGCTTCCCTGAGGGGAATTGTCGCACGCCCATGCCCGGATCTTGAACGGACGGCGGCCAATGGCGCCTCACGCTGGTGCTTCGTGCCCTAGCATCGCCCATCGTGAGCGATCCTGGCCCGCTGTTCCCGGGAAGCGACCCCCGCTCGGACGAGCCGGGAGCGGCGAACGCCGACGAGGGTGGCGAAGGGCCGGGGGACCCGGGTGACGGGGACCACTTCGGGCAGGAGCTGGCCGCGGCGTTCCGGCGCCACCGGCCCCAGGGAAGCCTCAAGTGGAACTTCGACGTGGCCTTCGCGCTCTTGGAGGAGGAGTTCGGCGCCGGGGAGCCCGATCCGCTCGCGCCTCCGGGCATCACAGAGGCCGCCGCCGCCGGCACCCCCCCGCCGGGCACCCCCGAGCTCGCAGGCGGTTCGCCCGGGAGCGAGGTGCCGAGCGGGAGCGGGCTCCGGCTCACCGCCGACCGGCTGGTGCTGTCGCGCCTGAGGCGGTGGGTCGACCGCCGCGCCGCCGCGGTGGCGGCCGACGTGACCGCCCGCACCCTTCGGGAAGGGCTGGGCCGGACCGGCGTGGCCCAGAGCGTGGAGGCGTTGCGGTTCCTGGCGCTCCGGGTGGAGGCGCTCGAATCCTCGGCCGGGCTCCGGCGGGCGCCCGTCGCCGCGCCCGAGTCGATGCTCCCTCCGCTCTCGATGCAGGAGTGGCTGCAGCCGGTCACCGACCTGGCCCGGGCTGCCGCGCCGGGAGGCGACGTGCTGCACGGCGAGTGCGGCGACGGGCGGCTGGTGGAGAGCCTGTGTTCGGCCGGGCTGGCCGCGCTCGGCGTGGAGCCGCGAGGTTCGTTGGCCTGGGATGCGTCCCGGCGCCGGGTACCGGTGCGGTTGGCGGGGGTGGGTGCGCACCTGGCGGCCACCGACCCCGGGGCCCTGGGCGGGATCGTGCTCAGCGGCATCGTCGACCGCTCCCCGGTGGAGGACCTGGTGGCCCTGCTCGGGACCGCCGTCGACCGGCTGGCCCCGGGCGGCATCCTCGTCGTCATCGGGTCGGGCCCGGACGAGGCGGTCTCGGGTTGGCCGGCGGTTGCCAGGGACCTGCTCCCCGGCCGCCCCCTCCACCCCGAGACCTGGGGGTTCCTGATGGTCCGGGCGGGACTGTCCGGTGTCGGCGCGGTGGCCCCGGACTCGGCCACCACCGGCTACGCGGTGGCCGGGCGGCGGGACCGGTGAGCGGCGTCCACCAGTTCGTGCCCATGCTTCATGTGGGCGACGCGGTCGGCCGGCACACCCTGCGCCTGCGAGACCTCCTGCGCGAGCGGGGGGTGGACTCGGAGATCTACGTCGAGCGCGGCGACCCCGAGACGGTCCACGCCACCCGCCTCGCCCGCTCGTACCCTGATGGCGCCCGGCCCGGTGACGTGCTCGTGTACCAGTTCGCCACGGAGTCGGTGCTCGTGCCGTGGCTCGCGGCCCGGACCGAGATCCTGGTCGTCAACTATCACAACGTCACACCGCCCGAGTCGTTCGCGCCCTGGGACAACGCGCTGGCCCGGGCCCAGCTCCGGGCCCGCGGCCAGCTCGCGGTGCTGGCAGGGCGGAGCACCCTGGCGGTGGCGGTGTCCGAGTTCAACAGGGCCGACCTGACCGCCGCCGGCTACCAGGCGACCGCGGTGGTCCCCCCGATGGTCGAGCTCGCCGAACGGGCCGCGCTCGCCCCGGGGGATGGGAACGCCGGACCGGCGGGGCCGGCGACCACCGACACCGGCTCGGGCGACGTCGCCGAGGACGGGAGCCCGGCGCCGGTCGGGGAGTGGAGCGGGTCGCGTTGGCTGATGGTCGGGCGGCTGGCGCCGAACAAGGCGGTGGAGGAGGTGGTCGACGCCCTGTTCCTGTACCGGCGCCACCACGATCCCGGCGCCGGGCTGCTGGTGATCGGCAGACCGGCGGTGGGCTCCTACGTGCAGGCGCTGCACGAGCACGTGGCCGAGCTGGGCCTGGTCGGTGCCGTGCGGTTCGCCGGCCGGGTCGACGACCGCGAGCTGGCGACGGCCTACCGCCGGGCCGGCGTGCTGGTGGTGGCCAGCGAGCACGAGGGGTTCTGCCTCCCGGTGGTCGAGGCGATGGTCCACGACCTCCCGGTGGTCGCCTACCGCGAGGGCGCGGTGCCCGAGGTCCTCGGGGACGCCGGCCTCCTGGTGGACCGGAACGACCCCTGGTCCCTCGCCACCGCCGTGCACCGGCTGGCCTCCGACGAGCGCCTGCGGGCCGGCCTGGTGTCCGCCGGGCGACAGCGGTTCGGGTCCCTCGGGCTCGCCGGGGCCGGGACCAGGCTGGTCGAGCTGCTCCTCGCGGTGAGGGACCGGCGACCGCTGCCTCCGGGGGTCCCGACCGGCGGACCTCAGGCGGCCTCGACCGCCTGACGGACCAGATCGACGAACTTCGCCCGGGAGCGGTCGAGCGAGAACTGGGCCACCCGACCCGCTGCGTTGCCGGCCAGCCGGGCGCGGAGCTCGCCGTCGTCCATCACCCGGGCGACGGCGGCGGCGAAACGGAGCGGGTCCTTGTCGGGCAGCACCAGGCCCGCGTCGCCCACGGTCTCGGGGACGGCGGTGACCCCGTAGGCGACCACCGGGGTCCCGTGCCCCATGGCCTCCACCAGGGGGACGCAGAAGCCCTCGTGCTCCGACGCGCAGACGAAGACGTCGGCGGCCTCGTAGTAGGCCTCGAGCTGCCCCTGGTCCACCGAGCCGGTCACCGACACGGCGCCCGCGAGGCCCAGCTCCTTCACGAAGGCGTCCAGTGCCCGGGCGTAGGTCTCTCCCAGGGGGGAGCCGACGAGGTGCAGGCGGGCCCGGGGGTCGTACAGGCGCCGGTAGACGGCCAGCATCTTCACCAGGTCGTGGGGCGCCTTGTGCGGGGAGACCTTGCCCACGAACAGGAGGTCGGCACCCCCTGCCACCTTGGCGTCGGCCAGCCGGCGGGCCAGGACCGGGTCGGGTGGCGAGCCGGTCCCGGTCATGTCGATCAGGAGCGGGACGACGGCGGTGTGCTCGTAGCCGGCCGCCACCAGCTCGGTCTCGTTGAAGGCCGAGTCGGCGACGGCCAGCCGGCTGTCGGGGGCCAAGCGCTCGAGCTGGGCCCGCCCGAGGCGGACCTCGTAGCCGACGTTGGGCTCCCACCGCTCGAGCAGCTCCGCCGGGGTGATGTTGTGGTAGTTGACCAGCTTGGGCTCGGGCCGGGCGGCGACGATGTCGTACACGGGGCTGCCGATGGAGGACTGGTAGAGGAGCCAGCGGCCCTTCGTGGCCCGGCCCAGCTCCACCACCGGGTGCGCCAGCTCCGTCACGTCCGGTGTGCAGGTCCCGTAGTAGACGTCCGAGTCGTAGCCCGCCTCGCGCAGGGCGTCGGTCAGGGCCAGGGTGTGCACCCCGATGGCGTCGCGGCTGGCCAGGGACGGAACGACCTGGTCCACTCGCACGGGCGTGAGTGTACCGGCCGGCCGGGAACGCTCATCGGGGACGGGGGCGGTAGTAGGGTCGCCGGATCCGCACCACCAGCCATTTCCGTTCCCGCGGGTTGCGGCGGGCCCTGATGGCCGCCGTGGCGGTGCCCACGATCGCCGCGGCGGCACTCGTCGGCCCCGCCGCCACCGCCGGCGCCTACCCGTACTCCTCGGTGAGCCTGGTCGGCCACGGGTGGGGGCACGGCATCGGCATGGGGCAGTGGGGGGCGCTCGGGTACGCCATCGGCCAGGACAACGGCCTCGGGCCGCAGACCTACTCGTGGATCCTCGGGCACTACTACTCGCCGGCGACCCTGCCGATCCCTCCCGCCGTCAGCGACGCGCAGCTGGTGAGGGTGGCCATGATCGAGGACAATGACCAGTTCCTCATTGCCAGTGCCAGCGCCAACGTGACGGTTCCGGGCTCGGCAAGCCCGGCCGGGGCGGTGATGTTCCAGCCCGCGGGGACCGGGACGTGGACGGTCTACACCGGCCCGGGATGCGCGGGACCGTGGACC
>DATKRB010000009.1:0-145570 GCA_035532415.1 Acidimicrobiales bacterium
TCGCTCGGCGGGTCGTCGGCCCCGGGCGGGCGACTGAGCTATCGTCCCTGCGCTGCCGAATGGCGAGAGAGCAACGGTGAACGGGAGGGCGGATGTCGGCGCGGTTCGAGGGCAAGGTCGCATTCATCACCGGCGGGGCCATCGGGTTCGGGCGGGCGTTCGGGCGGGCACTGGCCGCACAGGGGGCTGCGGTCGCCATCGCCGACATCGACCTGCCCGGAGCGCAAGAGGAGGCGGATGCGCTACTGGCGTCCGGCCATACCGCTCTCGCCGTCGAATGCGATGTGGCGGACGAGCAGCAGGTCGACCAGGCCGTCGCCTCCGTCGTGAGTGAGCTGGGTGGGGTTGACGTGCTGATCAACAACGCCGGCAAGCACCTCACCAAGTACAACCAGCCGTTCTCGGTCCTGCCCCGCCACGAGGTCAGAGCGCTCTTCGACGTGAACGTCATCGGCGTGGTGAACTGTTCGGTGGCGTGCCGGGACACGATGCGGGCGAGGGGCGGCGGGGCCATCCTCAACATCTCGTCGATCGCCGGCACCGGGAGCACCAGCCCGTACGGCGTCTCCAAGCTCGCGGTCCGCGGCCTGACGATTGCTTTCGCCCACGAGTTCGCCCCGGACTCGATTCGGGTGAACGCGATAGCTCCCGGCCTGATGGCGACCGAGAACGCGCTCGCCGACCTTCCCCAGAGCCTGGTCGAGCACTTCGTCAGCGACCTCCAGCTCGTCCACCGGCTGGGAACGATGGAGGACATCGTCTCCGCGATGCTCTTCTTGTGCTCGGACGAGGCGAGCTTCGTGACCGGGGAGACCCTGAAGGTCAGCGGGGGCTATCCGCTGTCCATCTGATCTGCGGTACCGGTGGCAGGGTAGCCGTCAACCCCACCAGAACGCTGCTGCGATGACGGCATACAGCCCGATCAGACACGAACCCTCGAGCCAGGTCGACTCTCCATCGAACACCACGACGGCGGTGATCACGGCCGAGCTGATCATGACGACCAGCAGTAGTGGAGGCAGCACCAGCGTGAGGCGCGTGCCCCCCAGGAGCGGCGAGACGAGCACCAGCACGGGCATGAGGGCGAGGGCGATCTGAACCGGGCTCTGCAAGATCACCGACAGCGCGTAGTCCGGCTTGTTCTTGGCCGCCAGCTGTACTCCCACCACGTTCTCCACCGCGTTCCCCGCGATAGCGACCACCACCAGCCCCGCGAACGCCTGTGACATGTGGAGCGTCGAGAGTGCCGGGGTCAGTGCGGTCACGAACCAGTCCGAAACGAACGCGGCGGCGACGCTCGAAGCGAGCAGGGCCCCCAGCACGAGCGGGATCGGCCACTGCGGGCCGTCGATCTCCGCTGTCGGGGAGACCTGCTTGCTCTTCAGAGCTGCGGGCACCGAGAGCACGAACACGCCCAGCAAGACCACCGACGCAATGGTCGAGAGGGCCGCCTCGTGGCGAGCCACCGCGACGTGCAGGTGGGCGCTGATGCCCGGGACGGCGAGGATGGCGACAGCCAGCAGGAGCAGGAGGGCGACGTTCCTGGCATCGTCGGTCGCGAATCGCTGGGTGCCATGACGGACGCCACCGACGACGAATGCCAGACCGAGGACCAGCAGCACGTTCGCCAGGATCGAGCCCACCAAGGCGCCCTGCACCACCCCGATCAGTCCGGCACGGAGCGCGAAGATCGCGAAGAACAGCTCGGGGAGGTTGCCCAGGGCCGACTGCACGACTCCGGTCGCCCCCGGCCCGAAACGGTCGCCCAGTCGGTCCACGCTCCGCCCGACGATGGAAGCCAGGATCGCAAGGGCCACGGCCGACACGACGAATGGAACCACCGGCCCGGCGGCGACGAAGGCCGTCACGCCACTGAGCGCGGTCGCCACCGTGCCGGCCACGAAGAGCCGGATATCGCCGCGCGACACCACGCGCTCCCGCCCCGGGACTCCCTCCACGGACACGGAGCGTAACGGGTCGCTCGGGGGAGGTCCCGCTCCGCCGCCGAAGGCCCGGCCTGATCGGGCGCGCCCAACTGGTGCCGTTGCTGGCGGGAGCACTCCGGGGCGACACGCTCGCCGACTCAGGGGAGCAGGACGTGACCTCGGCCATCGCCCTGCAGACCAGCGTCCGCCATCTCGGCCTGCCCATCAGGGAAGGACCATCGTTGGGTGTGAGGGCGAACTGCTGTAGGTCGACCCCGTTGCCGGAATACTCTGACTCGTATTTACCACTGTTCACGAGATAAAATACTGCTCTTACGACTTCTATTCTCAGATAGGCTGGTATCTACCTGTTAAGCTATACCGATGGGACCTCACCGTCGGAGCCGGAGCAGCAGCGTTTCGTCGACCCTCCGCCTCCTCGCCTGCGGGACCATCGGCGTCGGCGTGCTCTTCGCCGCGGTGGTGGTGGCGCCAGGACCCGCGTCAGCGGCGCGCCACGGCAAGGCCTCCGGACCGGTGGACGTCTTGTACGCGGGCTCACTGGTGAACCTGATGGAGCTGGGCGTCGGCCCGGCGTACGACAGGGCGACCGGCTACACCTTCAACGGCTTCGCCGCCGGATCGAGTGCCCTGGCCAACGAGATCAAGGGGGGCACCCAGCAGGCCGACGTGTTCCTGAGCGCGAGCCCGCAGGTGAACGGCGACCTCGAGGGTCCGGCCAACGGGAACCACGTCTCGTGGTACGCGAGGTTCGCCACCTCGCCCCTGGTGCTCGGTTACAACAAGAACAGCAGGTTCGCCGCAGACCTGAAGTCGAAACCCTGGTACCGGGTCATCACCGAGCCCGGCTTCCTCCTCGGGCGCACCGATCCCGCCGTCGACCCCAAGGGGACGCTCGCCGTCGAGGCCCTGAGCCGGGCCGCCGCGACCTACCACGATCCGTCCCTGAACCGGATCCGCTCCACCACCACCGGCGTGTTCCCCGAGGAGACGCTGGTCGCTCGGCTCCAGTCCGGGCAGCTCGACGCCGGGTTCTTTTACTCCAGCGAGGCGGCCGCCGCCCACATCCCGACCATCGGGCTCGAGGGCGTCCACCTCTCCGCCGAGTACACGGTCACGGTGGTCAACGACGCGCCCCATGTCAGGGCGGCCAAGGCGTTCCTGGCGTTCCTTCTGGGCCCGGCTGGACGATCCCTACTCGAGCGTGGCGGTCTGTCGCTCGCGGCTGCGCCTACGGTCACGGGATCGAAATCGGTTCCCGATTCCCTGAGGTCGATCCTGCACGTACGGTGAACCCGCGCACGTCCCTCACGCCGTTGCCGTGGCTGGGCGGGCTGCTCGCGCTCTACCTCGCCGTTCCCGTCGTCGCATTCGCGATCCGGCTCGCCGGCTCCCACCAACGGGGGTTCGGGACCCCGGGCCTCCTGGGGGCCCTGTACGTCTCCGTCGTCACCTCGACGATCTCGGTGACGCTGATCGCCGTCCTCGGCATTCCCCTGGCGTACGTGCTCGCCAGGTCGCAGAGCCGGTTGGCGACCTTCGTCGGAGTTGTGGTGCAACTGCCTCTCGCGATGCCACCGCTGATGAGCGGCATCCTGCTCGTCGAGCTGGTCGGACCGTACACGGCGCTCGGGAAGGCCTTCGGGGGCCATCTCACCGACTCGATGGTCGGCGTCGTCCTGGCCCAGACGTTCGTGGCGTCACCGTTCCTCGTCGTGACGGCGCGGTCCGCCTTCGCCGCCGTCGACCGGTCGGTCATGGAGCACGCGGCCACGCTCGGGCACCGGGAACTGGCCAGGTTCCGGCGCGTGAGCCTGCCCATCGCCGGACCGGGGATCAGAGCGGGTCTCGTGCTGTCCTGGCTTCGCGCCTTCGGGGAGTACGGAGCCACCGTCGTCCTCGCTTACCATCCCTACACCCTGCCGGTCTACACCTACGTGCAGTTCTCGAGCGTGGGCATACCCACCACCCAGGCCCCCACCGCGCTGGGGCTGATGGTCGCCGCCGCGGTGGCCGCTCTCGGCCGGATCCCGGTGGCGCGGAGGCGAAGGCGGCCCTCGACCGCCCCGCTACCCCCATCCGTACCGCCTCGGGCGGCTCTCCCCACCCCCGTCGGCTGCGACCTCCACGCCCGGCTGGGGACATTCAGCCTGAACGTCGACTACGACGCGACCAGCCCTCGGCTGGCCGTCCTCGGACCATCCGGGTCCGGGAAGTCGGCCTTGCTCCGTTGCCTCGCCGGACTGCTCGGGCCGCAGGTCGGGCCGGTGTCGTACCGGGCCCAGCCCGTCAACGGGATCCCGGTGGAGGATCGACGGATCGGCTACGTCCCCCAGGGATACGGCCTGATCCCGCACCTGACCGTTTGGCAGCAGCTCTGCTTCGCCGTCGGGGCCGACGAAGGGGTCGCGGCCCATTGGCTTGCGCGCCTCCACCTCGACGGGCTCGAGAACCGCCTTCCGAGCGAGCTGTCGGGCGGCCAGCGCCAAAGGGTCGCCCTGGCTCAGTCCCTGACGCGGTCACCGGATCTGCTCCTCCTTGACGAGCCCTTTTCCGCACTCGATACACCGGTCAGGAGCGAACTGCGCGACGAGCTCCGGCGGCTGCAGCGAGAAGCCGGGCTCTCCACCGTGCTCGTCACGCACGATCCCGAGGAGGCGGCGTTCCTGGCCGACGAGATCATCGTGCTGGTCGATGGTCGCGTGCTCCAGTCCGGCCCCAAGGGGCGGGTCTTCGCCGAACCCGCGTCACCCGAGGTAGCCCGTCTGCTCGGGTTCCGCAACCTCTCTCCGGGCGTGGTGCGAAGCTCGGGGCAGGTCCAGCTGGGGAACACCGTCGTCGCCATGGACACCGGTGCGCTGTCCGTCGGCAGCGAAGTCCTCTGGTGCGTCCGTCCCGAGCAGATCTCCCTGGTCGACGGCGGCCCGTACCGGGCATTGATCGTCGACACCGTCGATCTCGGCACCGTCACCGACGTCATCCTGAGGGTGGGCGACGACCTCGAGCTGCAGATGCGGGTCCCGGGTCCCCTCGACCTCGTGCCCGGCGCGAGCTGCCACGTGTCACTCCCCGTGCCGGCCATCCGGGTCTGGCCGGCACGGACCACCTCGGTCCCGGACCGGACGGCCTCGTCGGCACCGAGAGGCTGAGCGGGCCGGGATGGGCGCAGCTACCGGGCGGGGACCTCGACCGAGACGTTCGTCGCCTTCACGACGGCTTCGACGATGACCCCGGGCTCGAGCCCCATGTCGTCCACCGCTTCGCTGCTGATGAGCGAGACGATCCGGAACGGGCCCGCCTGCATCTCGACCTGCGCCATGACCCGATCTCGCGTGACCTTGGTGACTATCCCCGCCAGATGGTTCCGAGCCGACTCGCGTGCCGCGATCAGGGGATCGGGTCCCTGGTAGAGCGACTGGGCGAATTTGGCCAACGCCACCCCGTCGATCCGCCGCCTCCCGCCGGCGGTCCGAGTGGCTCGAAGCCGGCCGTCGTCGACCCAGCGGCGAACCGTGTCGGGACTCACGCCCAGCACCATCGCCGACTCGCCCACCCCGTACCCGTCCATGGACCGCCGAGCGTACCGGGCGATGCTCCCGCCGGGCCATGCTCCCGCCATATCGCCACGCGGTGCCGGGACTCCTCGCCGGCCCGCCGACAGGTGACGATCCGCCGGGTCACGTCACGCACACGACACACATGTCACACCCCTGCCACCCTGGTGGCTACACTTCGCCCGGTCAAGCGTGACGGGACCCGGGGAGATCGATGGCCGACGCTCATGAGCCGCGACGCCGGAGCGACGACCCGGCCCAGAGCCGGCAGCGGGTGGCCCGGGCACTCGGTGTGCTCGTGGTGGCGGACGCCGCCATCCTGGCCGCAGCGCTGCTCGTGGGCTTCTTGGTCGTCGGCCGCCACGGTGGCGGGGTGATTCAGGGCTGGGACGGCACCGTCGGGCACTGGTACCTCCAGCACCGTTGGGCGCTCGTCGGGGTCTCCAAGACAGTGGCCTTCCTCGGGGACGCGCCCGCCCTGGCGGTCATTTCGGCAGTGCTCACCGTGGTGCTGCTTTT
Organism: Acidimicrobiales bacterium; assembly: GCA_035532415.1. Taxonomy (GTDB): domain Bacteria; phylum Actinomycetota; class Acidimicrobiia; order Acidimicrobiales; family RAAP-2; genus DATKRB01. Next base: position 6,020 of record DATKRB010000009.1, read on the forward strand.
CACCATTCGATCCATCCGGGCCCTCGTCCCGATCGTCGCCTACCTCGGCGCGGAGTTCGTGGTGTTCACCACACGGGCGTTCATCCACCGTCACCGCCCCTCAACTGCCGTCTACCCGGCGGCGGGGGCCGTCAGGGGCGTGCACGAGACGAGCTACTCCTTCCCATCCGGGCACGCCGTGGCGGTGACGGCAGTGCTCTTCGCCCTCCTCGGCACGCTCGCGTTGACGCGCCGAACCTGGTGGCCCTGGGCGGTGGCGCTCCTCGCCTCGCTCTTCGTCATCGACACCCGGTTGGTGCTCGGCGTGCACTGGTTCAGTGATGTCGTCTTCGGCCTGGTCCTCGGGGCTGCCTGGGGCGCCGTGGTCGCGATGGTCGCCCGAACGGTGGAATGGTCGGACGTGTCCGCCGCCCTTCGCCGGCGCCCGAAGACAGGGTGAGGGGGGTTCGGGACCTCGCTTCACCGCCTCAGCCCGTTCTCGGCGGCGCTCCCCCGGGACGATCGGCCGGGGCCTGAAACACGGCATTCGCCTGCTCGAGCAGGCGAAGCTCGTCGTCGCCGATCGCCAACCAGTCCCGGAGAACGTCCTCGGTGTGCTGGCCCAGCCGAGGCGGGGTCCTCCGGATCCGAGCAGGCGTCCGGCTCAGCCGATGACAGGGGCGCGGGTAGTTGAGCACCCCGAACTCGGGATGGTCGAGCGGCACCATGAACCCCCGGGAACGGAGTTGGGGATCACGCCAGATGTCCTCGCTGTCCTGCACGGCGGCGACCGCCAAACCCTCCTTCTGCAGGAGGTGCATCGCCGTATGGGGGCTGCGTTCGGCGACCCACGCGGCGAAGACGGCCTCGAGCTCCGGCCGTCGGGCTGTCGCCTCCCCGGGGTCCGAGGTCGCCAGGTCCGACCGGTCGAGGTACCGGCAGAGGGTCGCCCAGTCCTCGGCATCCTCGAGCTCTATGGCCACCCAGCGGTCGTGTCCCGTCGCCGGGAACACGCCCGAGAGCCACGATCCCGGCACGTCGTTGGGGGCGGAGGGGCTGCTCCGTCCGTTCACCAGCGGGTCGAGGTAGAGAGGTGCCATGAGCGCGGTCATGGTGTCGATCTGGGCCACGTCGAGGTGGACCGGGTCGCCGGTCCGGCGGGCGAACCCGAGGGCGGCGATGATCGCGAGGGCCGACGTCGTCCCCGCGATGTAGTCCGAGAGGGTTCCGTGCGAGAACCCCCATCCTGCCGTCAGCCCCAGGTAGCCGCAGACGTTGGAGGCATAGGAGCGGTAACCCGCCCGCGGACCGGTGTGGCCGAAGCCCGACATCGCGAGCATGACGAGCTTGGGGTTGTCCCGTACCAGCTCCTCGAACGAGCAGCCCCAGTTGGCCAGGGTGTCCCCGGCAAAATTCTCGACCACGACGTCGGCGCTGGCGACCAGGCGGTGGAAGACCGGTCTGGCACCGGGGTTGGCCAGGTCGACCGAAAGGCTCCTTGTGCTCCGGGACAGCGCCCCGTACATCACGGTGTTCGGTACCCCGGACGGCTCGGTGAACGGCTCCCCGATGGCGTAGGCGGGCATGCGGAGCACCTCGGGGCGAGACCTGGGCTCAACCTTCACCACGTCGGCCCCGAGCTCGGAGAGCAGGAGGGCGACGGTGTTGCCGGCGACGAACGCGCCGAAGCTGATGACCCGCACTCCGTCGAGGGCGAGTGGGGCCGAATCAGACAAGACCTTGCGACTCCCAGCTCCTGAGCTCCCCGGCACCGTGGCCGAGCTCTCGCACGAAGACGTCCGTATTGTGCTCACCCAACCCCGGGGCCGGTCGGCGCAGCGTGAGCATGCCGGGCGTCGACTTCATAAAGCCCCACGGCAGCGTCACCGTCCCCAGCCCTTCCTTGGCCGTGGTCACGAACAGGCCCCGGGCGCGGGGTTGGGCGTCATGGAGGAATTCCGCCGGCGTGTACCGGGGACAGCACGGGAGCCCTGCCCGCTGTCCCTTCTCAAACAGCTCCTCGCGGCTCCGGGTCGCCATCAGGCGCTCGATGATCGTGATCAGACCGTCGAAGAGATCACGACGGACCAAGGGGTCGGCCAGCGACGGCTCCGACAGCTCCTCGGGGTGATCGAGCATCGTGAGGAAGGCGTCCCAATGGTGCAGCTGATGACTGGCGACCTCAAAGGGTCCGTCGAGGCACTGCCAGGTGCCGGTCGGTGGGAACCCGACTCCAGCGGCCCGGCCCCATCCGAACATCGCCTCGACGTCGTAGCGCTCGACGAGGAAGTCCTTCCCGGCCGCCACCTCGTGCACGGAGAGGTCGATGACCTGACCACCGTGCCTCGGACGGGCCTCCAGCGCGGCCAGAACGGCCAGCGCACCGTGGATCCCCGCCTCGTCCCACTGCGCCTGGCCGGGAACGGCAACCGGCGGGCCCTCCACGGTCCCGACCCGGTGCATCCCCCCGCCCAGGGCGAACGAGATCAGCGGCGTCGCCCGAAAGTCTCGCCACGGCCCGGTCAGGCCGAAGGGCGTGATGACGCACACCACCGCGTCGCCGCGTGCCCACCGGGGCAACCCGGAATCCGCGTCGAATCCCGTCAGCGGAGCACGGCGGCTCGGGGCGAGGACCACCACGTCGGCCGTTCGCCCGAGCTCGGCCAGGAGGTCCATCGCCTCGCTCCGTCCGGTGTGCAGCGTTATGCCGCGCTTGTTGGCGTGGTACGAGGCGAAGACCAGACTCGCCTCGGGTCCGGTGATGCCATCCCTGAGGGGAGGCCGGCGTCGCATCGGGTCACCGGACGGCGGCTCGACCTTCACGACCTCGGCGCCGAGATCTGCAAGCAACCGGGTGCAGTACGCACCGAGGGCGCTCGACAAGTCGAGCACCCGGACACCGTCGAGCGGGCCTCGGTCGGTGTCCGCACCCGTCATCTTCGGGTCACTTCGGCCGTCGCACCTTGCTCTGCCCCCCGCTCGCTGGTGCGCCATCACCCCGCGACCTACCAGCTCAGTCGACCTCGGCGCATGCTACGCACAGACCTCGGCGTGCCGCAATCGGGTCACGGCCCCGTTGCGCGAGAAAGGCCGCCGGCTCTGGAGCCGGCGGCCTTTCTCGACTGACTGTTCCTCAGAGCGGTCGAACGTTCTGCGCCTCGTCCCCCTTGCGGCCCGGGCCCACGTCGAACTCGACCTGCTGCCCCTCCTCGAGCGACTTGTAACCGCTTCCCTGGATGTTGGAGTAGTGGACGAACACATCGTCGCCCTGCTCACGCGAGATGAAGCCGAAGCCCTTCTCTGCGTTGAAAAACTTTACCGTCCCTGTAGCCAACGAACTCTCACTCTCTGACATGCGTTCCCAGACTCTCCGAGGACGCTACCGCCAAGGCTACATGCCCTATGCCCCTCTCCGATCAGATCAGGGGTGCGTCAAGCCTCCCGGGAGCTCTCTCAACCCAAAAGTAGGGCTTGACCAGGGAACTAAATGCGAACGACCGAGCGACGGACCGGACCCGGGTGAGGGGCCTCCTGGTCCCCGGAACGCCTTTCACCCTGATCGCAACCCGCGCACCACGCGGTGACACCCCGCGGCGGGGAGCATACGAGCAGGACCTCGGGGCCCGGCACGGGGCCGGGAAGACCAGGACGGAGGGACGATGGCGCGGCAACGGGACGGGAGAAAGCTCGCAGCTCTCACCGGGTCTCACGGACGGCACCGCCGGGCCCGGGCCGGGCCCGGGGCCGGGGCCGGGGCCGGGGCAAGCAGCGGGCCGCGCCGGATCGCCCAGGATGTGCCGGCCGGCCGGCCCGACCCCTCCCCGTTCCCGTCGGATCGGGCGACCGACCCGTCGGTGCGGATGAGTGGCACCTGTTCATGCGGGAGAGAGAGAACCGACGTCCTCGTCCCAGGGGCCGCCGGTACCCGCTGGTTCCGGAGCGTCTTCACCGAGTGCGAATGCGGACAGCTCCTCATGCTCGAGATCGGAGGGTCCACGCCGGCAAGGAATTGAGGCCGCCACGTGCGACCCCGGTCCCGGCATGCGGCGGGGCCTGGACGCCGATGGAACCAAGGCCTAGCTTCTGAGCCACCGACACAGATCCGACCAGGGGGTCAAGCGACGTGGCACTCGATCCGGCCGACACCATCGCCATCCAGCAGCTGTACGCCGCCTACAACCACGCCGCCGACCGTGGCGACGGCAACACCTTCGGCGGCTGCTTCACATCGGACGGCCGGTTCGACATGGGGGGCACGGTCGCCGAGGGATCCGAGGCCATCGGCAAGTTCGCGGAGCAGATCCCCGCCATGATCCCCGGTGCGCGCCACATCGCGACGAACGTCCTCGTGGAGGGCGACGGGGACCGTGCATCCGGACGGGCCTACCTGATGCTCCTCGACACCAAGACCTCGCCCCCCAGCATCGCCATGACGGGCGCCTACGAGGACCGCCTGGTCCGCTCGGCGAACGAGTGGCGGTTCGCCGAGCGGATCTTCACGGTGGACGCCCCCTCCCAGTAGTCGACCCACCTCGGAGACTCGGGCCCTCGGACCCGCGAGGTGAGGGTCGGGTGCTCCACTTCGAGAGGGTTCGGGACCTGGCGCGCACGGGTCGGCGTCGCTAACTCCAGGGTGGTCGCGGCATACCCGGTCGTCATAGCGTTGGCCTGGCAGTTTCAGGCAATCGCCCGAGGGTGACCGATGTCGCCCGCTGGTGACGAGATCGCTCCCCCGATCTCGCGGGCATCGTCTATGAATCATCTTCGACGGCGGCCGGAGCGGACGAAGCAAGCAGCGTCACCATCGAAAGGGACTTTCGGATGTTTTCTCGCTCCCCCGCGTGCGTCGCGATCGCGAATCACCCGTTGACGGCGCACCCCCAACCTCCGCTACCGTCTGAGGTCATGAGAGCCGGAATTGTAGGAGTGTCGGGTGGTTGGTTGCCCCCCACTTCGGCCGTCGACCGGCATCGCCGGTCGAGCGGGCCCCCCGGACGTGGTCCGACCGGAGCCCGGGGGGGGCCCTTCAGCCCACCGCCGGCGAGCGTCGGCCCACGACCGGGACACGGCTTCCGGCCGATGTGCTCCGAACGGTAGGGGGACCACCGATGACTCGCAGCCACGGGAGCTCAGCCGCCAACGGGGCTCCGCGCCGGATCGAGAGCGCCGGGCAAGGCGAGCTCGATCGGCTTCGGGAGATCGCGACCGAGGTCATCGGCGCCCACGCCACCGAACCGATGGGCCTGTACGTGTTCCGTCCGGAAGAGGAGGCGGCGGCCCTCCCCCAGTTCGTCGCAGGCACCGTGTTCGACGAGACCTTCGGCGCCAACCCCGAATTGCTCAACCAAGAATTCAGCCGCTACGACCATGCCAGCGTGCTGGTCTGCGTGCTCGACCACAAACGCCGCCTGCCTGCGGGAGCGATGCGGCTGATCGTCCCGTCCGAGAGCGGGCTGAAGACGATCAACGAGATCGAGCCCATCTGGGGCCGCCCGTACACCGAGCTGTTCGCCGACGCGGGCATCGTCTACGACCCCCCGAGGACCTGGAACCTGGCGACCCTCGCCGTCGCGCCCGACTACCGGCTGCCGGCGTTTCAGGGACTGATCACCCTGGCGCTCGTACAGGCGAGCTCCATGATCGCCGCCCGATGCGACATGCTCTGGACCGTCGCCACCATGTACGTTCCCGTGCTCCGGATGTTGCAATGGAAGCTCCACCGCCCGCTCACGGAGTTTCCCGGCGTCGAGCCGAGGAGCTACCCGTACCACAACGAGGCTGCGGGACTTCCGGTCTGGGGCCGCCTGTACGACTGGTACGGGCGGTTGGCCGAACGCGACAAGGTTCTCTACGACATCATGGTGCGAGGCACCGGGATCGAGCCGATGGTCCGCGCCGCCGACTGGGAGCGCGCTGCCGATCAGGTACGGGAGATCACCAGCCTCGCGAACCTCCGCCTCCATCTCCGCTGACCAGTCGGAGCCCGCGGTTGGGCATCAGCTCCCTGATGGTGTCGACCACCCGATCGCCGCTCACCGGGCGGGCGTAGTAGTACCCCTGCGCGCAGTCGGCGCCGATGCTGCGGAGCCGCTCTTCTTGCTGAGGCTCCTCCACGCCTTCCGCTATCGTGACCGCGCCGAGGGCCCGCGCCATCGACACGATGGCCGCCACGAGCGTCTCGTCCGAGGAATCAGGGCGGGACAACCCGTCGATGAAACTCTTGTCGATCTTCACGTAGTCGACGGGGAACTGCCTGAGGTAGGCGAGCGAGGAGTACCCGGTCCCGAAGTCGTCGAGGGCAAGTTGAACGCCCAGGTCCTTCAACCGGACCAGCAGAGCGGTGCCGTCGGCCGGGTTCTCCATGAGGAGCGATTCGGTCAGCTCGATGCACAGGGCATCCGGCGTCAGATCGGTCTGGGCCAGGGCGCCGCGCACCCTGGGGAGAAGGGATGCCTTCTTCAGCTGCAGCGCCGAGACGTTCACCGACATGAAGATGTGCTCGAGCCCTGCGAGCTGGCGCCAGCGGGACAACTGGGTACAGGCCTCGTGGATCACCCAGTCACCGATCTCCACGATGAGACCGCTGTCCTCGGCGATGGAGATGAACATCCCGGGCGGGACCAGCCCTCTGGTCGGGCCCTCCCAGCGCAGGAGCGCCTCGAGCCCGAGCACGCGGGGTCCCGTGTCCGACAGTGAGATGATCGGCTGGTACTCGAGCCGGAACTCCTCCCGCTCGATGGCGAGGCGGAGATCGTGCTCGAGGGCGAGGCGGTCGGCGATCCGATCGCGCATCGAGCTGTCGAACACCGCAACGGTGTCGCGCCCGGCCTCCTTCGCCTGGTACATGGCGGTGTCCGCGTCCCGGATCATCGTCTCGGCCGCGGTTCTGGGCTCGTTCGTCTCGGACGTCGACACACCGAGGCTCGCCGACACGAAGACCTCGTCCTTCCCGAGGTTGAACTGCGGCCCGAAGCAGTGGCGGATCAGCTCGGCCTCCCGCCGGGCCTCTGCTGACCCCGACACGTCGGCCAGCACGATGACGAACTCGTCACCGCCGATCCGTGCGACGATGCCCTTCTGCCCCACCGCCGACTCCAGCCGTTGAGCCACCTGGTTGAGGAGGAGGTCACCGTGGGAATGCCCGAACGTGTCGTTCACCAGCTTGAACCGGTCGATGTCGAGGAACACGACGGCCATCCCGGCTCCGGAGAGGCTCGGCTCGTCGGCCATACGGGCGATCCACTGTTCCACCAGGGCCCGGTTGGGCAAACCCGTCAACTCGTCGTGGGTCGCCTGGTGCGCAAGCCGTGACTCGGAGCTCGCGCTGGCGCGGAGGGCACGGAACACCCGCCAGGTGGCCACCAACGCGGTGATCAGGGCAATGGCTCCCACGACGAGCCGGTTTCCGAGCGAGGGCACCCGGTTGCTGGCTACCACCATGCTCGGGACGATGAGGGCCAGTGCCACCAGCAGCAGGCGTCCGCGCGTCGGGAGCGACTCGGGGCCGCTGACCCGGCGCCGGCGCGTCATCGAGAGCTGCCGCATGGAGGGGTGGATGGCCGCTGCGCCGAAGGCGGTGGCGGCCACCAGGTAGGGGAGGTCCACCAACAGCGGCGAGACGTGTACCCGGTCGACCTGGGTGATCAGGTACGTCGAGTCGCCGATGAGCATCATCAGGACGGAGATGAGGAGGAACCGTCCGGAGGTGGCCCGTCGCGAGCGCGTGTCGAACCCGATCCGGAAGGCGATCATCACGAGGTAGACGTCAAGAGGCGGGAAGCTCGCCAGCAGCATCCGGGTGGACATCGGCACGCCCTGCCGGGCGAGGAGCGGCTCTATCAGGTACACCCACGACAGGGTCAGGGCCGCCATCATGGCCATCACGCCATCGAGGATCACATCGAAATTGCTCCGGTCCGAGGAATCGGGCGACTGGGCCAGCATCGTCAGGCCGACAGCCATGAGGAGGTAGGCGGGGAGCTGGATCAGATCGGGGAGCAACGACTGGTACTGCAGCTTGCCGACCGGGGGTTCGCTCCCGCGGATGCCCAGCTCGGCGATGAGGAGGAAGAGGGCGACCGCCAGGATCATCCATGGCATCCGGCGTGCAGGCCGGTGCAGGCGGATGCCGTACGGGATGGCGGCAAGGGTCAGCACCGTGAGGACGACAACCGAAAGCCGCCCGGCCCCCCCCAGGACGTCCGCTCCGTACAGCGCCGCCACCAGCAGTCCGAACACGCCGAAGATGAAGGAGGGAGCAGCCGATCCTCTGGCAATCTTGGGGATGAACCGCATCTGTGTCCTTGTCGCCGCTCACCGACGGCGCGGGCGTCGTGGCGTCGCGTTGGGCGGCGCGAGATCACTGTAACGAGAGCCAGTTGCAACCCGGTTGCCGCGTCGTTGCAGCGTCGTTGGCCGCGATCGTCACGGTACGTTCCTCGGGAGGGGTTCCCTCGGGATCGCCGGGACGTCCCGGAATTACCGCACCCATCCGGCGGACCCGAGACCTGCCCCGGGAATCACCAGATACCCGGAACGAGGCGCCATGTCCGCTCGCGGTACCGCTCGTAGGTCGACCCCAGCCCCGCGACGAGCATGCGCTCCTCCACCGAGATCCGCCAGACGTACGCGGCGACCGGGAGCACGATGCTCAGGAGCAATCCGACCCAGGTGCCCAGGACCAGGCCGATCCCGACGAAAACGAGGATCGGTCCCGTATAGCTCGGGTGGCGGACCAGCCGGTACGGGCCGTCGGTCACGATGGCGTGGTCGTCCTGGATCACGAGACGCTGCTGAAACATCGACCCGAGCGTGACGATCGCCCACAAGCGGAGGGCGAAGCCGCCCAGTGCGAGGGCGACCCCGAGGAAGAGGAGGAACCAAGGCTTCCCGCCGATGGACGGCCCGAACCCGGTGTCCGCCACCGCCACGGCACCCCCGAAGGCTGCCGGTAGGCAGAGACCTATCGCGAGCCCGGTGCTGCGGTCCTGCTCCTCACCCGAGTACTTCGCCCTCGAGGCGAGCACCCAGACCTCCGACAGGAGCAGGATCCCGAAAAGGCCGGCGGCGGCGGCGTTCGTCTCCACCGCCGAGCTCCTCGGGGCGCCCGGAAGCGAATGGGTCCCGATCAGCGCGACAACCACGAAGGCGATGAACAGCATCCCGGCAACCGTCGGGACCAGGAACCGCACCGTCGCCCGGCGCCGGGAGCGGTTCGGGACGACGTTGGATGAGCTCTGCACCACGCCCTGCTCTCCGGCAGGAGTGGGCGCCGCCTCCTGTCTCCCGGGATCTGCGGAAGATGACGACCCCGGGTTGTCTTTTCGGTTGCCAGATGGTTGCAGGGTGATTCGCCCTTCACTGTCGATGCTTTCGGCTCCGGTCATGCTCTCGCCAAGGACCACATCCCATACTCGCAATCTACCGTAGGGTAATATCAAAATATCGGCTGGCTGCGTCGCTGCGATCCGTAGCTCCCCGCCCCTGCCGGATCGATGGATTCTCTCAAAAATATGCGTGTGGTATTGTTCAGCCACCAGTCAACGGGAGGCGGTTCCCCTTTGATCTGCACGGCGGACAGGGACTCGACTGATGGGTGATCCGGACACTGCTCTTCGCGCGGTCGATAGACCCACGCGAGGGAGCTTCCTGGCGCTGCGCGCTCGGTCCCGGATGCTGGACCGTTACCCGAGCAACGTTCGACGGCTGCTGTACTCCGGCATCGTCGTCCTTTCGACGGTGACCCTTTTCTACGAGTTCTCCGTCGCCGGATCGGTCGGCCCGTCGATCATCAGCCAGTTCCACATGACCTTCAATTTCTATGTGTACGTGGCTGTGGCGTCAAGTCTCGCCGGAGCGGTCGCGTCGTTGCTGGCCGGGTTGGCCGATCGCTGGGGTCGTGCCGGGCTCGTCTCGTACGGACTGGTCGTGACCGGGCTCATCACACTGTTCGGCCTGCCCAACGCGCCGGACAAATGGGTGTTCCTTGCCCTCTTCTCGGTGCTGGGATTCGCGCAGGGGGTCGTTCTGGTCGCCAGCTCGGCATTGATCCGGGACTTCTCCCCACAGGTGCAGCGCGCCTCCGCCATGGCCTTCTGGTCGTTGGGGCCCGTTCTGGGCAGCCTGATCGTGGCCGAGGTGTCGAGCCACACCCTCGAGCACCTCGTGCCCTGGCAGGACCAGTTCACGATCTGCGGCGTGGCTGGCCTCGGGGTCGCCGCCGTCGCGTGCCTCTTCCTGCGCGAGCTCTCGCCGCAGTTGCGAGACCAGCTGATGGTGTCGTCGAACGAGCGGGTCCTCATCGAGTCGAGGGCGGCGGGGATCGACGTGTCGGCGGCCACGGCGCATCCGTGGCGCCAGATGCTGCACCTCGACATCCTCGGATCGGCGTTCGGGATCAGCGCCTTCCTCCTCATCTACTTCGTCGCCGTGGGCTTCTTCGTCATCTACTTCACCACCGTCTTCGGGTTCACCCAGGCGCAGGCCAACGCCATCACCAACTGGTTCTGGGCCTTCGAGGGCGGCACCCTCGTGCTGGTCGGCCTGCTCTCGGATCGGCTGCGGGTCCGCAAGCCGTTCATCGCGATCGGGGCGATCGGGGCGATCGTGATGACCATCGTCTTCACGACCCGGGCGTCCCGTCCCGACACCAGCTACTCGACCCTGGTGGTCATCGTCGCCATCCTCGCCGTCATGCTCGGGCTGGTGGCCGGTCCATGGATGGCGGCGTTCACCGAGACGGTGGAGCGACGGAACCCCGCCCTGACCGCCACCGGCATGGCGATCTGGGGTTGGGTGAGCAGGATCATGATCGCCGCGTCCACCTTCGTGCTCCCCTTCGTCGTGACGGGAGCCACGCCGCTCGTCAACTACGGCGCGCAGGTACAGGCCCTGTCGGTGAAGTACGCGCCGCAGCTGGCGACGGCGGAGGCGCTCAGCCGCACCACGATGGCAGCCTTGGCCAAGGACCCGACGAACCCTGCCGCCCAGGCTGCGGCCATCGCGGAGGTCGAACGGGGCCTGCACGTCGCTGCACCACAGGCGATCACCCGCCTGGTCGCCCTCACCAAGGTCCCCAAGGCGGACCTGTCCTACCTGACCGCCCACGGGCCCAGCGTCCAGGCGGCGGCGACCGCGTCACCAGGCCAATGGCAGCGCTGGTTCTGGGTCTGCGTGGGCGGCGAGATCCTCTTCCTGCCGTCGATCTTCGTCCTGGCCGGCCGTTGGCGCCCGAGCCGCGCCCGCCAGGACGAGCGGCACCGCGAGCTCGCGGTGCGAGAGGATCTCGCCGAGGTCGTCCACGACCGGACCGCCATCGCCGTCTGAGCCATCCCCCTGCGCCCGCCGCTTCGAATGCGACCCGAGAAGGACGGGATCACTCCGGGTTGTTGCCGGCCTCAGGGTCGTCGGGAGTCCGGTCGAGCACCCTCGGAAACTGCGCCGAGCCCAACCGGGGACGATGGAGGAACCAGGGAGCGGGTGGCGGCATCAGCAGCACCGTCAGCTTGTCGACGATCTGCTCGTAGTTGACCCGCCAGCCGGCGAAATGCCGCCAGGCCTCCTCCACCGAGCGTTCCACGGGGAAGTCCACCTTGAGCAGCCGCCGGTAGCCCTCGGCGAACTCGTCGCGGGTGAGGCGGATGTCGGTGGTGGGCAGGGGGTCGGGGTCGTAGCTGATCTGCATTGGCCCGGCCAGCGAGCGGAGGCAGTTGATCCCCATCTGCAGGCACGTGCGCGACTGCCTGGGGGCCGAGCCGGGGCAGGTGGCATCGTGCAAGGCCGCCGCGTCGAGCATGGCCGTCAGCCCGGTCAGCCACGATCGGCTGGGGACCGGTGACCGGAACCACATGAGCGAGGGATAGTTGGCGTGGCTCTCCGCCACCTGCGCCGACCAGCGCTCCCACGTCCCGTACAGGGCAGGGAGCTCGGTCATGATGTGGAACCACTGGTGCCGCACGAGGATCTCGGGGCCCCACGCCGGCGTCCCTGCCCGGGTGGCGAGCAGCGTCACCTCCGCCTCGCGGGCCGAGAACGCCGAGTAGAGGGTGGGCAGGTAGGCGATCTCGAGCGCGATGACCAGCAGTCCCGTTCCCGCGGCGACGACCTCCAACGTCGTCGTCCCGGAGTGCCGGCCCGTTTCGATCCCGAGGGTGAACACCGACGAAGCCGAGATGGCCAGCCCGTGACCGAGAGTCGATCCGCTGGTCCACCACGCCATCAGCCCGAACCCGATCACCAGGAGGCACAGCCAGACGACGAAGAGCAGCACCATGCCGAGGGGCCCGGCGACCGACATCATGCGGTCCTTGGCCTCGTAGGTCCCGGCGCGCAGCGTGACCCCCCGGACCATCGCCGCAAGGTTCTTGACGATGGAACGGAGCAGCCGGGACGATGCGGCCCTGGGCACCACCAGCGTGGTGAAGACGCTCGCCGAGGTCCCGGTCAACACCGCGATCCCGACGATGAAGCCGCCCAATCCAACCGTTGTCCCCATCCAGAGATGATGGCCTCGGGCGCCCGGCCTCGCTGGGATGCGCGAGCCGGGTCAGGACCCGGCGGCTGTCTCCTTTGCCGAGCCGGGTCAGGACCCGGCGGCTTCCTTCGTCGCCAACCGGGCCAGCTCGGCGGCTACCGCTCGCTCGTGCGCCTCCGCGTCCCGCTTGGCCTGACGAGGGCTCCAGCGGCCCTTGGTCAGGAAGATGAGAGGGACGAAGATCGCCATGCCGGCGAAGTCGACCCAGAACCACCGCTGCCACTGCCCCGGGGACCGGACCAACCCGTCCTGCAACACCTTCAGGTGCGCCTGGTTGGCCGCCAGGTAGTCGAGTTGCTCGGTATAGGGCTCGACAAGGGTCTTCAGCTCCGTCTGGTACCGCACGACCTGAGCGAAGTCGGCCGGTCCCAACGCCTTCACCGCGGCGACGACGTTGGCCGGCGAAGGGTCGGCGGAGACGGCGTTGACGACGGCCTGATTGGCCTTGATCTTGCTCAGCAGTGCGGCGTGCTGCTGCGCGAACGCCACCGACTTCGGGTGCTGGGCGAGGAATTGCTGGATCTGGGCCGTGGCGTAGGGGGTGTTGTCGACCACGGGATTGACGCTGTTGATGACCACCGGGAGGAAGATGAACGAGATCCCGACGACCAGGCGAAGGATCCAGCCCCAGAGCGCCAGCCCCGTGCCGACGAGGGCTGGGTTCCTCGCCTCCACCGTCTCGGTGTACCCGGCCATCCACGGCGCGTAGGCGATCGCCACGAAGATCGCCAGCGCCGCCGAGATCAGGGCCAGCGTATGGTAGTCGGTGTGGGGATGCCCGGCCCTGGTGAGGAAGACCACCAGCATGGCCATCGCCCCGAGCGACCCGACCAGCATGAAGGGCTTGCGAACGCGCAGACGGTCCGACAGGACGCCCACCACGATGAGGGCGATGATGTCCGCCGCCCAGAACCAGGTGTTGAGCCCGTTGGCCTGGGTCACGCTGAAGGGCGTCCCGTCCGGGTTCTTGAACGTCACCGCGTAGTAGATCGTGAAGAACGAAGCGGCGACGTAGTAGAAGAGCAGGAACATGGCGATCCCGAGGGACGATCCGACCAGGTCCCACTTGAGGATCTGGCGCCAGGGTCGATCGATCGCCGCGCGGAGTTGCTCGGCCGTGATCCCCCGTGACCGCGACTCAACGAGGGTCCGGTCGTTGATCGAGACCATGAGCTGATCGCGGATCCTGGGCGAGAGGTCCTTCAGGAAGAACAGGGCCAGGACGAACGTGCCGATGGCGGTCAGCCCGGAGATGATGAACTGGCTCTGCCAGTCCCCGAAGTGGTCGAGCGTGTGATTGGCGACGACGCTGACCACCAGGCTCCCGGCGACCGGGCCGACCGTCCAGAAGCCCATGGCCGAAGCCCTCCCCAGCTGCGGGCTGAAGTCGCGGACCAGGGCCGGCGTGGCCACCAGGATGGCCCCCTCGACAAGGCCGACGGCGGAGATGATCACGGCGAAGGCCCATTCGGTGTGCGCGTTCGGCACACCGACCGCGATGAGCAGACCCACGATCACCAGGCCGTAGATCACGAGATTGCTGCGACCCAGTCGGTCGGTCCGGCTCGCCGGCAGCGAGGCGAACGCCCCGATCAGATTGGAGACCACGACGATGCCCACGTAAAAGGAGAAGGACATGTGGTACGTGGTGAGGATGTTCGGCGTCACCCCGGTCTGCGTGAAGTAGGTGTAGTAGAGGACGACGGTCGCAGCCACTGCGATGGCCAGGTAGCCGGTCCTCTGCCTCCCGGATGGATAGTCGTCGATCTCGTGGTGGAACAGGAACCGGTAGACGGGCCCGTGGCCCCGCGTGGCCGCCGGAGGTACCGGTGTCGTGATGTCCGCCGTGGCCATTCTGATCCCCCCACCCTGATCACGTGGTCTTTCCGTCCACCGTCGACCGTAGTCCATCGGCGCGGAAACATGGGGGACGAGGCTCAGGCGAAGGGCAGCTGCGGAGCGTCGGCCAACGAGGGGGCGGCGCGGCCCGGGCGGGCCCTCGGCGGGTGCACCCGCTCCGGCGGGAACGACCGTACCTTCCGGTCGCCCGGCCTCCCACCCACCACCTCCACCCACTCGCCACCGGTGCGGTCGTTGCGCACGTGGGCGATGAACTCCCAGACCGCCGAGCGCATCCCGGGGCCCGATACCTCCACCGCGTCCCCGGGATGGACGCCCGCCCACGTCTGCGAACGGTGCAGGTGGCTGGGGTGGCCCGCCGGGGGCTGGGCCCGACCGAGCCCGGATCGCTTCATGCCGACCCTTCTTACTCCATCGGGCTTCCTCCATCGGGTGGACGGGCACGCCAGGGGCGACGGGACCCCTCCGATCCCGCCAGGAGGTCGCGCCAGGGGTCGCGCCAGGGGTCGCGCCAGGAGGTCGCGACGGGGCGCCGACCGCCGTCCCCCATGTGTGTCACACCCCGGTCGTAACCTGTGAACGTGTCCCTCGCCGTCCCCCGGTCGCTCTCCCCCTCGAAGGTGTCGTCCTTCACCAGCTGCCCGCTGGCCTTCCGGTTCACCGTCATCGACCGGCTGCCCGAGCCGCCGTCACCCCACCTGGTCAAAGGGACCCTCGTTCACGCGGCACTCGACCGGCTCATGTGGCACCACCCACCCGGCCTGCGCAGCCCCGAGACTGCGAAGGCCGAGCTTCTCGCCGCGTGGGACGCCATGCGCGACGACGCCGAGGTGCAGGGGCTCGGCCTTTCCCCCGAGGAGGCGGCTGCCTTCCTGGCCGATGCCGAGGTGCTCGTCAGGAACTACTTCTCGCTCGAGGATCCCGACGGGATCCGGGCAGCCGGCGTGGAGCTGGGGCTCGAGGTCGTTCTGGGAGGGACCCGGTTGCGGGGGATCATCGACCGTCTTGACGTGACCCCCGACGGCAGGCTGGTGGTCATCGACTACAAGACCGGACGCGCTCCGCCGCCTCGCTTCGAGCAGGGTCGGCTCTCGGGTGTCCACATCTACGCGCTCCTCTGCGAGCGGGTGCTCGGGCGAACGCCCGACGAGGTACGGCTCCTGTACCTGCGCGATCCGGTGACCATCACCGCCACTCCGAGCGAGCAATCCGTTCGGGGGCAGCAGCGCCGGACGATGGCCGTATGGACCGCCATCGAGCGCGCCTGCGCGACCGAGGACTTCCGCCCCAAGCCGTCCTCGCTCTGCAAGTCGTGCAACTTCCAGTCGTCGTGCCCGGCGTTCGGCGGCACCCCGCCGCAGACTCTGGCCTCGTGAGCTCCGTCACCGACGCCGGTGGACCGGCACCCGTCCCACCCCCGAGCGGGTCCCCGACGGCGACGCGTGATGCCCTGACGACCCTGACGACCCTGACGACCCTGACGACCCTGACGGCGTGCGACGCGGCTCTCGACCGCCTCTTCGACCGGGTGCGCGGCCATGCGGGGGCGGACACCACGGCCCTGGTGGTCTCCAACCTGGCGGACTACGGCTTCATCTGGGCGGTCCTGGCTGCAGGCAAGGGCCTCGGCGGCAGGCGAGATCGCCGCCGCGCGCTGCGAGCACTCGCTGTGGCCGGCGTGACCTCGGCCTCGGTCAACGCCGTGGTGAAGGCCCTGGTCCGGAGGGAACGCCCCGAGGGTGCGACGCCATCGGGGGAAGATCGCCTCCCGGTGCGCACGCCGAGCTCTTCGAGCTTCCCGAGCGGTCACACCCTCGCGGCCTACTGCACGGCGATCGTCCTCGCCGAGTCTCCGGCGCAATTGGCGACGTTCGTCCTGTTCGCCACGGCGGTCGCCGCCAGCCGGGTCCACCTGCGTGCCCACCACGGGACCGACGTACTCGGCGGGGCGATCATCGGGGCCGCCACCGGCATGCTCGGGCGCCGGCTGCTCATGAACCGGATGGAACCGACGCCTGTCTGACCATTCCCGACGCAGCCGGAACGTCCCCGGGAATGGGTGGGTCCCGCAGGCTGTTGTGGTGGCCATGGAGCTTCCCTCTTTCGCCGTCACCTGGGACTACCGCTGCCCTTTCGCCCGCAACGCCCACGAGCATCTCGTGGCCGGGCTCGAGGCCGGGGCCCCCTGGGACGTCACGTTCCTTCCCTTCTCGCTCAGCCAGGTCCACGTGGCTGACGACGAACCGCCGGTGTGGGACGATCCGGACAGAGCGAAGGACCTGATGGCCCTGGCCGCCGGGGTGATCGCGCGGGACCGCCACCCCGACAGGTTCCTGGCGGTGCACCGAGGGCTCTTCACCGCCCGCCACGACGAGGGAAGGGACCTCCGCGACCCCGACGTCGTGCGAGACGTCGTGGAGTCGGTCGGCGTCCCCGGTGACGAGCTCATGGGTGAGTGGCGGGCCGGGTGGGCGCAGAAGGAGATCCGCGCCGCTCACGAACGGGCCGTGGCCGACCACGGCGTCTTCGGTGTCCCGACGTTCATCGTCGGCGGGCACGCCGTCTTCGTCCGCCTGATGACCCGACCCGACGGGGACGGCAAGCTGGCCCGGGCCACGATCGAGCGGACGGTGCGGCTGATCGTCGAGCACCCCGAGATCAACGAGTTCAAGCACACCTCGGTCAGTCACTGAAGCCTCGGTGGACGCCACGGGCAACCGGTGGCCATTAGCCTGCCAGCCATGCGGGTCGGGATCGTCGGGGCCGGGCAGCTCGCCCGCATGACCTTGGAGGCGGCGAGCGCCATGGGGGTCGAGGTCGTCGTCCTCGCGGAGGACCCACACGATTCGGCGGCCACGGTAGCCGGCCACGTGATCGTCGGTTCGCCGGCCGACGGGAGCGGTCTCGCCAGGCTGGCCGATGCGTGCGACGTCGTCACCTTCGACCACGAGCAGGTGGACCTGGCAGCGGTGAGCGCGCTCGAACGCAGCGGGCGGACGATCCGGCCGGGTTCGACAGCCTTGCGGGTCGCTGTCGACAAGGCCCGGATGCGGACGCGGTTCGCCGCGGCGGGGATCCCGGTCCCCGCGTTCGCGCTCGTCCCCTCGCCCGACGCCCCCGGCGCGGGCCGGCCGGAGGGCCGCGGCGAGCTCGGCGGAGGGCGCAGCGGCGACGGATCGTCTCGGGCGGACCGGGTCGCCCGCTCGCTCCGTGCGGTCGAGAATTTCGCCGCCGAGCACGGCTGGCCCGTCGTGGTGAAGGCCGCCCGCGGCGGCTACGACGGCAAGGGCATCTGGCCGGTCGCCGATCGCAGGCAAGCCCACGAGGTATGCCGGCAGGCCGACGAGCACGGAACGCCCCTGATCGTTGAGGAGCTGGTCCCGATCACCACCGAGCTGGCCGTGCTGGTGGCCAGGCGGCCAGGCGGCCAGATGGCCGCCTGGCCGGCCGTCGAGACCGCACAGGTCGACGGCGTCTGCCGCCAGGTCCTCGCTCCGGGGCGGCTCGACCCGGGAACGGCGGCGGACGCCGTCGGCCTCGCCGAACGGGTCGTCGAGGAGACCGGAGCGGTCGGGGTCATGGCGGTGGAGCTCTTCTCCTCGGGGGACACCCTCCTCGTGAACGAGGTGGCGGCCCGGCCGCACAACTCGGGCCACTGGACGATCGAGGGCTCGGTGACCTCCCAGTTCGAGAACCACCTCCGTGGCGTGCTCGACCTCCCTCTCGGCGACACCGGGCTCACCGCCGACCACGTGGCGTGCGTGAACGTCTTCGGCGCCGAAGACGGAACCGATCCCCGCGACCGGCTGGGAGCGGCGATGGCGGTCGCTGGCGCCCACGTCCATCTGTACGGCAAGGCGGCGAGACCGGGGCGCAAGCTCGGCCACGTGACGGTCTGCGGTCCCGATCCCGACGACGTCCTGGCCCGGGCCTGGGCAGCGGCCGGTTCCCTCGGCACTCCCGAGCCGGCCGCGACGAGCCTGGCTAGGGTGACCTGATGGCCGGCCTCGGAGATCCGAGCTCCCCGACCCCGCCCGTCGTGGCGGTCGTGATGGGCAGCTCGTCGGACCACGCGGTCATGCGGGGGGCGACCGAGGTCCTCGGCCGCTTCGGGGTCGCCTCCGAGGCCCGGGTGCTCTCGGCCCATCGCACCCCCGCCGAGATGCTCGAGTTCGGCCACCGGGCCGCGGAACGGGGGATCCGGGTGGTGATAGCCGGTGCCGGTGGGGCCGCCCACCTCCCGGGAATGCTGGCGGCGGCGACCGTCCTGCCGGTCATCGGCGTCCCGGTGGCCCTGGCCAATCTCTCGGGTCTCGATTCCCTCCTCTCGATCGTCCAGATGCCGAGGGGGGTCCCGGTGGCCACCGTGGCCATCAACGGGGCGCGCAACGCTGCCCTCCTGGCTGTTCGCATCCTGGCGCTGTCGGACGAGCGGCTCGCGCTGGCGATGGCCGGATACCAGCAGGAGCTGGCGGCGGAGGCCCGAGCGCAAGACGACGGGCTCGCCGAGGAGCTCCTCGCCGGCGAGTGACCGGCAGGGGCCGATCGGGCGCTACCGTCTTGACGTGACGATGCTGACCGAGCGGCTGGGCTACCCCGCCGACGCGAAGCTCCTCATCGTCCACGCCGACGACCTCGGCTTCTGCCATTCGGCCAACGTCGGGACGTACGAGAGCCTGCGACGGGGGATGGCGACCAGCGCGTCCCTGATCGTGCCGGGTCCCTGGGCGCGCGAGGCGGCTTCGCGCTACCGGGGCGAGGACGTCGGCGTGCAGCTCACCGTCAACGCCGAGCACGAGCTCTACCGGTGGGGCCCGATCACCCAGGCACCCTCGCTCCTCGGTGGGGACGGGGGCTTCCCCCGCACGATGGAGGACGTCTGGGAGCATGCCGACCTCGACGAGGTGCGCCGAGAATGCCGGGCACAGATCGAGCGGGCGATCCTGTGGGGGTTCGACGTGAGCCACCTCACCACCCACATGGCCACCTTGCAGCTCCGACCGGAGTTCTTCGACATCTGCCTCGAGCTCGCGGTGGAGTTCGCGCTGCCCCTCCGGATGCTCGGGAGCCACGATGCCCCGCACCTGGGGTTTCCGGCGAGGCAGTTGGCCGATGAAGCCGGGGTGATCTTCACCGACGAGGTGATCCTCTCCCCGTCCGGGGACCGCGGACCCACGTTGGCGCAGGTCGTCGCGGGGCTGGGCCCGGGGGTGACCGAAGTACAGGTCCGTCCCGCGATCGACAGCGGGGAGCTTCGGGCGCTGGCGACGGACTGGGAACGGCGGGTCGGCGACCTCCGGGCCGCCTGCGACGATCCATCGGTGCCGGCGGCGACGGAGGCGGACGGAGTCGGCCTGATCGGGTTCCGAGCGTTGCGCGACCTGGCCCGGGCCGGATCGTCCCGCTCCCGGGGGCTCAGCTCGTGAACGGGACGCCGTCGAAGAGGTCGCCCTCCTTCACCTCGGACGGCCCGACTCGGCTCCGGGCCAGGAAGTAGTCGTCGAACGGGTGGATGGAGCCCTGCACCTCCGGAGGGAGACCGAACCACATCTTCGAGTTCGGATCGACCTGGGTGGCGTGGGCCCGGAGCGCCTCCCGCCGGACGTCGAAACCCGAGATGTCCACGTGGGTCGTCGACACGGTCACCCGGCTCCGGATCCGTTCGAGCCACTTCTCGTCGAAGGGCGACTCGAGCCCGAGCTCGAGGAACTTGCTGTGGATGCCGAGCATCTGCTCCCTCGGCCAGGTCGTGTAGTACAGCTTGAGCGGCTCGAAAGGCGGCCCGGTCGCGGGGTACCGGTCGGGGTCCCCGGCGGCGTCAAAGGCGGCCATGCTGATCTCGTGGACCCGCAGGTGGTCCGGATGGGGGTACTCGGTCTGCTCGTCGGGGTAGGTGACGATCACCTGGGGCCGTTCGCGGCGGATCACGCCCACGAGGCGCTCCACCGCCTCGTGGATCGGCGCCATGGCGAAGCTCTCGGGGTTCTCGTTCGACGGTGACCCGGGCATGCCCGAGTCGCGGTAGCCGAGGAGGACGACCTCGTCGTAGCCGATGATCCGGCTCGCCGCGCCCAGCTCCTCCATCCGGATCTCGTGGATCCGCTCGCGGTTCTCCGGGGTGGCCATCGCCGGGTTGAGCAGGTCGCCCTCCTCGCCCCCGGTACAGCACACCAGGACGGTCCGGACCCCCTCGGCGTGATAGCGGGCGACGGTTCCGGCCCCCTTGGACGATTCGTCGTCGGGATGGGCGTGCACGGCGAGCAGGCACCGGCGGTCGGGCATCATCGGAGGTTACCTGCCCGGCGAGGGCGTGCCCCCCGCTCGGCCACGAGGCTTTATGCTCATTACAAGGCGCAGTGGCGCCGCGAGGAGGGCAGAGCAGTGGCAGGCGTGTTCAAGCGGATGTCGGCCATCTTGCAGGCGAAGACCAACAAGGTGCTCGACAAGGCCGAGGACCCCCGTGAAACCCTCGACCTCTCGTACGAGAAGCAGCTCGAGAGCCTTCAGAAGGTCCGTCGGAGCGTGGCCGACGTCGCCACCGCACGCAAGCGTATCGAGTTGCAGGCCGGGCAGCTGCAGAAGCAGGCGGACAAGCTGCAGGACCAGGCCAAGGCCGCGCTGACCCAGGGGAACGACGACTTGGCCCGGGAGGCTCTGGCCCGGCGCGCCGCGCTCGGCGAGCAGCTCGGCGACATGCAGACCCAGCACGTTCAGGTACAGGAGCAGGAGGAGAAGCTGGTCGCCACCTCCCAGCGGCTCCAGGCCCAGATCGAGCAATTCCGGACGCGGAAGGAGACGCTGAAGGCCAGCTACACCGCCGCCGAGGCACAGACCAAGGTGGGTGAGGCCGTCTCGGGCATCTCGACGTCCATGGGCGACGCCGGGAGTGCCATGCAGCGTGCCCAGGACAAGATCGCGGGCATGCAGGCTCGTGCGGGTGCGATGGACGAGCTGTTGGCCTCCGGTGCACTCACCGATCTGAACACGCCGGTCGACGACATTCAGGCTCAGCTCGACAAGGTGTCCGCGGGATCGCAGGTCGACGCCGAGCTGGCGGCGCTGAAGTCCCAGCTGGCCGCGGGCGCGCCGACCGCAGCTCTCCCCTCGTCCGCCGAGGACGGCAAGGCCGCCGACGCCGAGATCCTCGACGCCGCACCCGCCGACGGCGCCGCACCGGTCGCCCCACCGGGCCCGCCATCCGAGACCGCCGCCGCGACGGGCGAGAACGCCGGAGGGTCCCGCTGATGTCGACCGCCCAGAGAATCCCCAACGACCGAGGCCTGACGGCCCGGATGTTCGTGACCGGCCTCTTGCTGGTCCTGCTGTACGGGGCCTTCATCGGGATCCTGTTCGCCGTGGGCCTGAGCATGGCCTTCATCCTCGTCATCGCCGTCGGGTTGCTCTTCGCCCAGTACTGGTTCTCCGACAAGATCGCCCTGTGGGGGATGCACGGGCGCCTGGTGACCCCCGAGGAGGCGCCCGAGCTCCA
Organism: Acidimicrobiales bacterium; assembly: GCA_035532415.1. Lineage (GTDB taxonomy): Bacteria > Actinomycetota > Acidimicrobiia > Acidimicrobiales > RAAP-2 > DATKRB01. Next base: position 27,880 of record DATKRB010000009.1, read on the forward strand.
CGGTGTGATCGACCGGCTCTGCGCCCTGGCGGACATGCCCAAGCCGCGGGTCGCCATCGCCGACACGGACATCCCGAACGCCTTCGCCACCGGTCGCAGCCCGAAGGCGTCGGTCGTCTGCGCCACGACCGGCCTGCTGCGCCGGCTCGACGAGCCCGAGGTGGAGGCCGTGCTCGCCCACGAGATCTCCCACGTGGCCCATCGCGACGTGGCCGTCATGACCATCGCCAGCGGTCTCGGCATGATGGCCGGCCTCCTCACCCGCGCCATGTTCTATGCAGGGCTCTTCGGCGGCGGGAGCCGCAACGATCAGAACGGATCCCAGCTCGCCGCCATGGAGGCGATCGTGATGCTCGTCTCGATCGTCGTGTACGCCATCAGCTTCCTGCTCACCCGGGCGCTGTCGCGCTACCGGGAGCTGGCTGCCGACCGGTCGGGGGCCATCCTCACCGGCCGACCCTCCGTGCTGGCCTCGGCGCTGGTGAAGGTGACCGGCGAGATGTCCCGTATCCCGACCAGCGACCTGCGCAAGGCCGAGCCCTTCAACGCCTTCTTCTTCACCCCGGCCATCGCACAGCGCAAGGGGCAGGGCCAGGGGCAGGGCGGCCAGGGCTTCTCCCTGTCGAACATCTTCTCCACCCACCCGCCGCTCGAGCAGCGACTGGCACAGCTGGCCGAGATAGAGGTCCAGCTCGGCCAGGCCCGCTGAGGTGGCGCGCCGTTTCCACAGCAGTGGGCGGTCCTGAGTGGGCCTGCTCGACAGCCTGCTCGGACGGACCAAGCCGGTCCGGGCGAACCTCGACGCCCTGTTCGCGCTGCCCTCGGCGGCGATCACGCTCCAGACAGCAGGCGGTCTGGTCCCCTCCGGATCGGCCGGCGTCTGCTGGAAGCCGCCGGCGGGGCAGTCGGCCCAGGACGTGCAGCGCGAGATCGGCGAGCTGCTCGAGATCCCCGACAGCGACGACGAGCCCGGCACCGGCGACCGCCCCGGCGACGCCAAGTCCGTCGGCGGGGCGCTCACCCAGGCCGAGGACGCCTACGGCTTCCGGTGGCTGCTGCTCGAGGATCCGGCGATCGACGATCTCGTCACCCGGGTGCACCTGGTCAATAGCACCCTGACGGACAACGGCTGGGGGCCTCAGCTGCTGTGCTCGGTCTTCGGCCTCGTGCCCGGTCCCGATGCCGGCACCGACGTGCGTCCGCTCTTCCTCGTCTACCTGTACAAGCGGGGCACGTTCTACCCGTTCGCCCCCGACGGCAAGGAGCACCGCGACAACGAGCTCGAGCTGCGGGTCAAGGCACTGGTCGGCAGCGATCTTCCGGTAGAGCCCGATCTGTCCCGCTGGTTCCCGCTCTGGGACCTCCCGGTCCACTGAGCGGCGACCGCTAGGCCCGGCCGGGGCCGATCAGGGCCGTTCAGCGGCCCGACGCGGGAAGGCCGTCGATCTGCCCGGCCAGGGCCAGGTCGGCCGAGGTGAGCCCTCCGGCCGAGTGGGTCGAGAGCCGCAGCGTCACCGTTCCCCAGCGGATGTCGATGTCGGGGTGGTGGTTCGCCGCCTCGGCCAACGCACCGACCGAGCTCACGTACGCGAGCGCGTCGGCGAAGTCCCGATGCGCGACGACCTTCACCAGCTCGGCCCCCTGGCGCTCCCATCCGAGACCTCGCTCGCCGAGAGCGGCGTCGACTTCGGCATGGTCGAGAACTTCTGGCATGTTCCCTCCTTCGGTCGGTGACGGCCAAGTGGCGGTAGTGGCTCCCCGACCCGACGACCGTCAGGGATGGGTCATCTCCTCGGGCCGGACGGCGGCGTCGAACTGCTCGGCCGTCAGGTACCCCAGGGCGAGCGCGGACTCCCGCAGGGTGGTGCGCTCCTTGTGTGCCTTCTTGGCCACCTCGGCCGCCCGGTCGTACCCGATGAGGGGATTGAGGGCCGTCACCAGCATGAGGGAATTCTGCAGGTGCCTGCGGATCTGCTCGTCATCGGGCTCGAGCCCTTCGACGCAGAACTCGCGGAAGCCACGGCTGGCATCGGCGAGGAGGCGGGTCGAGTGGAGGAAATTGTGGATGATGACCGGCTTGCAGACGTTGAGCTCGAGATTGCCCCGCGAGCCGGCGATGCCGATCGCCGTGTCGTTGCCCATCACCTGGATGCACACCATGATCATGGCCTCGCTCTGGGTCGGATTGACCTTCCCCGGCATGATGGACGACCCCGGCTCGTTGGCCGGCAGCACCAGCTCGCCCAGCCCGCTCCGGGGGCCCGAGCCGAGCCAACGCAGATCGTCGGCGATCTTGGTGAGGGACACGGCAAGGGTCCGCAGGGCGCCGCTGGCCCAGACCAGGGCATCGTGAGCAGCCAGGGCCGCGAACTTGTTCGGTGCGGTGACAAAGGGCAGACCGGTCAGCTCGGCGATCGCCGCGGCCACCCGTTCCCCGAATTCCGGATGGGTGTTCAGCCCGGTCCCCACGGCGGTCCCCCCGGCCGCCAGCTCCAACAGTCCACCCAGGCTCTGCTCGATCCTGACCAGGTCCGCGTCGAGCTGCGCCACGTAGCCGGACAGCTCCTGTCCGAGGGTCAGCGGCACCGCGTCCATGAGGTGGGTCCGGCCGATCTTGGTGATGTCCCTGTAGGCGGTCGACTTGGCCGCCAGCGCGTCCCGGAGGGCCCGGACCGACGGGACCAGGCGGTGGACCAGCTCCTGCGCGGCGGCGATGTGCATGGCCGTCGGGAAGGCGTCGTTCGACGACTGCGACATGTTGACGTCGTCGTTCGGATGGACCGGCGACTTCGAGCCCATCACCCCGCCGTCCATCTCGATCGCCCGGTTGGCGATGACCTCGTTGGCGTTCATGTTCGTCTGCGTCCCGCTCCCGGTCTGCCAGATCCGGAGCGGGAACTCGCTGTCGAGCCTGCCCTCGGCCACCTCTCGGGCTGCCCTGACGATGAGACCGGCGACGTGCGGGTCGAGCTTGCCGAGGTCGGCGTTGACCGCGGCCGAGGCCCCCTTCAGGATGCCGATCGCCCGGATGAGGGGCTTGGGCATGGTGTCCTCGCCGATGTCGAAGTGGTGCAGCGAACGGGCCGTCTGCGCCCCCCAGTACCGATCGGCCGGAACGGCGATCTCGCCCATGCTGTCGGTCTCGATACGAGTCGTGCCCATGTTCCTCCTCTGCTCACGGCCAGCATGGGGCCTCGACCGCCACCGCGCAAACCCCCGATCGTCCAAGCCGGCCGCGCGGCCGCGCCGGCCGAGTCTGCTGGGTCTGTGCTCGACCTGTCTGCGCGGACTGCGCGGTCTGTGCGGTCTGTGCGGACTGCGCGGTCGCTACTCTGGCCGGAGCACCCGGTCGGCCCTGGTGGGAACGTCGACCGGCCGGGCCGTCTCGAGGCGATGGAGGATCTGCATGCCCGACAAGCTGAGCAGGAAGGCCCGCGACCTGCTGGCCAGGCCGGTACTGGCCAGCCTGGCGACCGTGTCCCGGGACGGGACCCCGCAGGTGACTCCCCTCTGGATCGACGTCGACGGTGACGACCTGATGGTCAACACCGCCCGGGGGCGGGTGAAGGCCGACAACGTCCAACGTGATCCGCACGTGGCGGTGACGGTGCTCGACCCCGACAACGCGTACAACGTCGTCGTCGTTCGCGGCACGGTCATCGAGGTGACGCGGGACGGGGCCGACGAGCACATCGACCACCTGGCGAACAAGTACCTCGGTGTCACCGAGTACCCCAACCGACGGGCCGGGGAGGAGCGGATAATGATCCGGATCCGCACCGACCGGATCGTCATGCAGCCGTCCGACGGCTGAGGGTCGAGACCGCCCCTGGCCGATCGGGTCCGCCCCGTTCAGCCCCCCCACCGTCGCCCCAGCCCGCTGACCTCGTCGGGCCCGGGTGGCGCGTTGCGGCCCAGCCGCACGATGACGCCGTCCGCCCCTGCCGACGTGAGCGCCCGCATCGTCACCGGGATCCCGGCCGCGTGCCCGGACAGCGGAGCCGCGACCGGTAAGACCGCACCCTCCGCTGGGGGCGACCCCCGCCAGAGAAGCGGCGGGGGCGATCCCAGCCCGGCCGTCCGGCAGGCGTTCCCGATCACCCGTCTGATCGAGCGCACCTGCCCTGGCCCTCCCCCCGTGACCACGGCGTCGGCCGACCGCAGGCACTCGACAAGACCTTCGGGGGCAGCCCCGGGACCCCGAGCGGTCTCGCCGTCCGGATGGGCGAGGCGGCCCAGATCGACGACGATTCCCGGACCTCCGAGCTGGACCGGCCGGGGCCGGTCGTTGACCTCGCCGAGCCGGAAGAAGCGACCCGACCCTGCCGGCTCGGCGTGGGTGAACAGGGAGCGGCAGATGGCAGCCGCCTCGCCGAGACGGCCCAGGGGGTCCCCCGGGGCCCCCTGGACGGAGCCGGGTCGGGCCGGACCGGAGTCGAAGAGGAGCACGGCCGATCTTCCGGCGGAGACCTGGTCGAGGCACGTGACGTCACGGGCCAGTACGGCGGGGTGCCGGGCATCGACCACATCTGCGATCACCCCCAAGGTGAGAGTCGTGGCGACCTCCGCCAGACCTCCGGCCAGCGTGAGGGCGTCGGCGGTGGCCTCCCCCACCTCCCCGCGATCGGAGAACCACACCGCGTCGAACCCCGCTTCTTGGGCGGCGGCGACCGCCGCGACGTAGCCGTCGAGCACACCGGGGTCGGGCAACCCGCTCGGCGCTGTCGGGACCCCGAGAGCCGGGAGCTCGAGCCCGAGACGGAAGGGGCGGCGGACGGCTACCACCCGGTCCCGACGTCGATGAGGACCTTGCCGACCACGTTCGCCTCAACGGCCGCGTGGGCATCGGCCGTGCGCGCGAGGGGGAAACGGTGCAACGGCAGGCCGGCGTCCTCCCCGACCCGCAGGATGCCCGCAGCGACCGCGGCGGCGACGTCGGCCACGGCCCGGCGCTTGGCCGCTTCGGGTACGGAGTAGACGAGAACGAACTGGTAACAGGTGTTCGCGAGCATCGAAGGCCGGATCGGGATGGCCAAGCGGTCCCCGTCGCTGCCGTACACCACGATCGTCCCGTTCGGTGCCAGCACGGACCGGTCGAGATCGCGATTGGCGTGGGGAGCCACCTCGGCGATCACGTCGACCCCTTCGGGCGCGACCTCCCTGATGGCCCCCGCCGCGTCCTCTTCCCGATAGTCGACGACGTGGTGGGCACCGGCGGCTCGGGCCAGCCGGGCCTTCTCCGGCGAGCTGACCGTGGCGATGACGGTCGCCCCCGTCCACGCGCCGAGCTCGATCGCCGCGTGCCCGACTGCCCCCGCTCCCCCGGCGACGAGGATCCTGCGCCCCCGGTGGGACCCCGGACCGATCCGATCGGGCCCCTGCGCGCCCGCCGTCAGGCACCGATGCGCGGTGAGTGCGGGAATGCCCAGGCTTGCCCCGAGGTCGGCGGAGGCGCCCCGGGGCAGGGGTACGGCCTGGGCTTCGGGGAGGGCGATCACCTCCTGCGCCGTTCCGCCGGCCCGCCCGTAGGCGGCCTCCCAGATCCAAACCCGCTCCCCCACGCGTGATCCGTCGACCCCCGACCCCACGGCCACCACGGTGCCGGCGCCGTCCTGATCGGGCACGACCTCGGGAAAGGGGGTCGGCCGGCCGGGGCCGCTCCCCCGGCGGGACTTCCAATCGGTGGGGTTGACTCCGGACACGGCCACCCGGACGAGCACCTCGTTCGGCCCGGCGACGGGCTCGGGGCGATCGACCAGCCGGAGCACTTCAGGCCCGCCCGTTTCCGAGTAGACGACCGCTGATCCCACCTCGTCCCCCGATCGCCACCGGTCGGCCAGACCCGTCACCGTGAGCTCCCGACACGTGCAGGGCCAGAGCCACGCTTCCTCGGAGCGTAGCGTGGGACCAGGACCTACATTGCTGACGAGGTCGCCCCGCCCGCCGGGCACCGACGGGCACAGGCACCGCCGGGCACAGGCACCGACGGGCACCGCAGTATGCAGGACGATCGAGAGGAGACGAACCGGGTGTACGACTTCCTGCTTTCGGCCGACCTGATGGTCCCCGACCCTGATGCCACGTCGGAGATGCTGGTTCGCCGGCTCGGTGTCCTGGCCCACCCGAACTGGCGTCAGGCGTTCCCCACCCATGCCTACGTCGCTCACTTCCTCCGGGTGCACAGGTCCCTCGCCGTGGCGCCGACCCGGATCGAGACCCAGGGCCACGCGGAGATCTCCCTTCCCCCCGCTGACCCGTTCTTTCCCCCATACCTCAACAGCCTCGTGGCGTTTCAGGGTCCGGACCGGCCGATCAAGACGCACGCGACGGTGCTCGTCACCGGCCAGCTCGACGAGCTGATGAGTCGCCTGGTGCGGCGCCGGGTGCCCTTTCGCATCGCCCCGCGCGACGAGATCATGGCCTTCGATCGCGTCTGGGTCGGGACGACCCCGGAGGATCCCCGCTACAACCCGGCGTTCGACGGAGGACTCTGCATCGAGATCTTGAGCAGCGCCCCGCTGCAGATGCCTCCCGAGACGTTCTCCGAGAGCCCGCCACAGCCCAGAGACCTGCCGGCCGGTGGGCTGGTCCGGGTGACCGGGCGGGGCTACCTGGTCCGCGACCTCGACAACACCCTGCGCGTGCTGTCCTCCAACCTCGGGTGGGAACCGGTTGGTCCGGTCGAGCTGGCGCGGGACGAGGGCTATCGGGTCGCCCGCATGGGCTTCGCAGTCCCGCACAGCGCAACCGTCGACCTCATCGAGCCGGTCCGCTGGAACAGCCCGACCGGCTACTACTTGCACACCTGGGGCCCCGGCCCGTACTACATCCGGATCGGCGTCAACGGGCTCGAGGAGAAGGCGGCGGACCTGACGGAACGCGGCACCAGGTTCACACGGCTGCCGGAGGGCTCGGTGATCGGCCCGCGCCTTCAGGTCGACCCCGGCGACCTCGGGGGCGCCCTGGTGGAGTTCGTCGATCACCCGAGCATGGGCACGTAGGGTCACACCCGTTCCCACCAGGCACCGTCGCTTCGGAGGTCGCCGCGAGCCGCCAGCCGCTCGAGCTCGACACTCACCTCGGCGAGCGAACAGCCGGTGCGCCGGAGGATCTGGTCCACCGAGCAACGCTCCCAGCCGATCGCGTCGAGCAACCACCCGGAGGCGGTCTCGTGAACGCCGACCCGGCCGCACGGCCGCTCCGCCTCGCCGGCCGAAGCAGCCGCGATGGCGCCGATCGGACGGGAATCCCCCGCCGGCGTGCCCGAACCGCGCTCGCCCCCCGCCGCGTCGCGGGTGCGGGCACGAGTCTCGGACCGACCCCGCGGCCGGCGTTGGCGGACCGGCGAGAGCCCGGCGCGGGCGAGCCCGAGCGCGACCATCACGTCGGTCACGTCGCGTACCGGGAAGCACCCGTCGGCCAGCAGGTCGTTGGTCCCCGCTGATGCCGGACTACGGATGGAGCCGGGCACCGCCCCCACCGAGATCCCGCGGCTCATGGCCGCTCGCACCGTGTGGAGCGATCCGCCCTGCTGATGGCACTCGACGACGATGAGCACTTCCGACAACGCTGCCAGGATGCGATTGCGCTTGGGGAAACGCCAACGCTCCAGGCCCGTCCCGATGGGACTCTCCGAGAGGACGACGCCGGTCCCGGCCACCCGCTCCCACAGCCGGGCACCGGCCTTGGGGTAGGGACTGTCGAGGCCGCCGGCCACGACGGCGACCGGAGGTGCCGAAGTCGGCCGGCCCGACTCCCACCCGGCGACGGCTCCCTCGTGGGCCGCGCTGTCGACACCGAGGGCCAGCCCCGAGACGACAGCGACCCCGGTTGCCGCGAGCTCGGCACCCAACTGGGCGGCCACCCCCAAGCCGTACCGTGTCGCAGTCCGGGTGCCCACTATGCCGACCCGGGGCATGTCGTCGATGACCGTGGGGTCCCCCAGGTGGAAGAGGACGGCCGGAGCCCCGGGATCCGACTCGAGCGCAACCGGGTAGCGGGGTCCGCCGAGGACGAGCACCCCGATCCCGAGGCGGCCCATGGTGGACCAATTTCCGGCTACGTCGGTCCGCTGAGCGACGGCCCTCCATCGCCGACCGGTGTCGAGGGGATGTGAGGCGAGGACCCGGGCCCACGCCTGTGAGGGCTCGGCGCCGTCGAGCAGTCGCCGGAGCCGGGTCGGACCGACGTCCGGCAACCCGGCCAGCGCGGCCGCGTACGCCGCCTCGGGAAGGGTCCGGTCGTGACAGGCTCCGTCCGCGGTCACCGGAGCGACCCGATCGCCAGGGCCGACCGGCCGGACCGCAGGGCCAACGCCTCGGCGGCGTGCTCCTCGTCGATCAGTTCGGCGGCGTCGTCGAGATCGGCGAGCGTGCGAGCGACCCGGCGTATCCGGTGCAGGCCACGCGCACTCAACCGACCGGCGCGGAGATGGTGCTCGAGCAACGCCTTTGCGGGTGGCGTGAGCCGGGTGTGGACGGACAGCGAGGCCGAACCGAGGTCGGCGTTGCTCCTCACCCCCCGGCCCGCCGCCAGAGCCCGAACGGCGAGGACGCGGCCCCGGACGACCGTAGTCGGCTCACCCCCGCCCTGGCCGAACATCTCGTCGGGATCCGGCCGGGAAACGCTCACCGCCAGATCGAACCGATCAAGCAGCGGCGCAGAGATGCGGCGCGCGTACCGGGCGCGGGCCGCATCCGAGCATCGACAGGCACCTGGTGCCCCCCCCTCCCCGCACGGGCACGGGTTCATGGCCCCGACGAGGAGGAACCGGGCCGGAAAGGTCGCCGTCCCCCGGGCCCGGCTGATCCGCACGACACCCTCCTCGAGCGGCTGACGGAGCGCGTCGAGCACCACGGCCGGGAACTCACCCATCTCGTCGAGGAACAACACCCCGTGGTCGGCCAGACTGATCTCGCCAGGACGCATCGACCAGGTTCCTCCGCCCACCAACGACACCGCCGAGGCGCTGTGGTGCGGTGCCCGGAACGGAGGGCAGGCGATGAGGCCCCCCGGCGGCAGGGGGAGCCCTGCCGCCGAGTGCACGCGGCTCACCTCGAGCGCCTCCTCGGACCCGAGCGAAGGGAGGAGCCCGGGAAGCCGCTCGGCCAGCATCGTCTTCCCCGACCCCGGCGGGCCGACGAGGAGCAGATGGTGCCCGCCGGCGGCTGCCACCTCGAGCGCCCGCCGACCGAGCCGCTGCCCGCAGACCTCCGCGAGGTCGGCACCTGAGGAGGCTCCACCGCATTGGATCGGTCCGGCCGAAGATCCTCCGTGATCCTTGCCGTCGCGCTCGGGGACCCCGGACCGCACCGTCGGCCACGGCTGCCGCTCGCTCAGCGCGTCGACGAGCTCGCGCAACGACTCGGTCGCCCGGACGGGGCCAGGGCGGCCGGCCGCGGCCTCGCCCGCATCGTCTCCGGGGACCACCAGGCTTCGACCCGTCACCGCTCCCGCCAGGGCGATCATGCCCGGCACGTGGCGGAGCGACCCGTCGAGCCCGAGCTCGCCGATGAACGCCATCCCCTCGGTCCGGTGCGCCGGTAGCTCTCCGGACGCGACCAGCAGGCCCACCGCGATGGGCAGGTCGAGTCCACAGCCGCCCTTTCGGACGCTGGACGGCGCGAGGTTGACGGTCACCCGCCGCAGAGGCCACGGCAGCCCGCTCGACAACAGTGCGGAACGGACCCGGTCGCGCGACTCGCGGACTGCGGCATCGGGCAGCCCGACCACGGTGAACCCCGGCAGGCCGTTGGAGACGTGCACCTCCACCAGGACCGGCTGGCCGACTGCTCCGACGAGGGTGGCCGAGGGGACCACGGCGATCATGGACGCTCCATTCGTTCCGGTGGCAGGGGACGAACGGCCCCGCCGGGGACTGATGGAGGGTCGCGGATGCCGGGACGAGCGGTCGGCCCGGTGACGCCGATCCTCGATGCGCCGATCCACACGGTAGTGCCCGGCTGTGTCGGTCCGTCCGCGAGCGACCGCCAGGCCACCTCCCACCCGGCCGCCCGGTCGCTTGCGGATCGACGACCCAGGAAACTAAGAAGTGACCCGACGCCCGCCGGACGCCACGGTCACCGGGGGCGCGGGAAGTGGAGGCAATCATGGGACTGCTCAACGGCAAGGTGGCGATCGTCACCGGAGCGGGGCGCGGGATCGGACGCGAGCACGCCCTTCTGCTGGCGCGGGAGGGCGCGCACGTCATGGTCAACGACCTCGGTGGCGACGGTCGGGGCGAGGGAGCGGACCTCACGCCCGCGCAGCAGGTCGCCCAGGAGGTGGAGGCGCTCGGAGTGCGCAGCGCCGTCAACGGCGCGAACGTGGCGGACTGGGATGCGGCCGAGGGGATGATCGCCCAGACGGTGGAGACCTTCGGGCGGCTCGACATCCTCGTCAACAACGCCGGGATCCTGCGGGACAAGATGTCGTTCAACATGTCGGAGGACGACTTCGACACCGTCGTGAACGTCGTGCTGAAGGGAAGTTTCGCCCCGTCCCGGTTCGCAGCCAGCTACTGGCGGGAGCAGAGCAAGGCGAGTGGCGAGCCCGTCAACGGCGCCATCGTGAACACCTCGTCCGAATCCGGTCTTTACGGCAACGCCGGGCAGGCGAATTACGCCTCGGCGAAGATGGCGCTGGCCTCGATGACGATCGTCATGGCCCGCGAGCTCGAGCGGGTCGGGGTGCGGGTGAACGCCATCGCACCCACGGCGGCGACCCGCCTGCTCGGGACCGTCCTGTCGCAGCAGGCTGAGCTCAAGCCCGGAGAGCACGATCCGCTGGGACCGAGCCAGATCTCCCCCCTCGTCGTCTGGCTGTGCACCGAGCTTGCCCAGGGCGTGAGCGGCCAGGTGTTCGCCGTGAGCGGGCAGCGGATCCAACTGCTGCAGGGTTGGCATCCGGTCACCCAGCTCGACGCCGAGGACAAGGACTGGTCGATCGAGCGGATCGAGTCGCTGCACGCCGAGCTGCTGGGCGGCCGCGACACGGGGGTCCCACCCTTCATGCCGCCGCTCTGATCCCGGCACCGGCCGTACCTGCACCCGAGTGGACCTCGAGCGGGACCGGTAACCGGATCGGCGGTGGACCGCGTCCCTTTGGAGAAGTCCTAAACCTGGCCTGACGCGACCCGGCGGACCTGAGCCTCGTCGGCGGCCAGTTCCTCCACTTCCTCCTCCACCTCACACTCGTCCCAGTGGTCGTCGTGCTCGCGATGCCGGTGCCCGTCGTGCAGGTAATCGACATGGCCCTCGTGCTGCACCGACTGGTGCCCGCAACCGGGACCGTGGACGTGATCGCCGTGATCTTCGTGCGCCTGGTGTGCCATCACCCGCTACCACCCCTCTCCGTAACGGCCTCAGCGAGGTCTGCCCAACACGGTAGCCCTCCGATGCGGCAGAGCCCCTACCGGCTGGGACCGCCCCCGCCGATCATCGAGTACGCCGTCTCGGCATGCTGGGTGAGGTCGAGTCCTTCGAGCTCCTGCTCGGGCGTCACCCGTAGGCCGATGGTCCGGTCGACGCCGAGCGCGACCAGGTAGGTCATACCGAAGCAGAAGGCGATCGCCACCACCGTCGCCAAGGCCTGATCACCCAGAAGGTGGAACCCGCCCCCGCTGAAGAGGCCGTTGGCCCCACCACGATTGACGGACCGGGTGGCGAAGAGGCCCAGCAGCACCATGCCGATGGTGCCGCCCACCCCGTGCACCCCGAGCACGTCAAGGGAGTCGTCGTAGCGGTAGCGGAACTTGAGCCGGACCGCTGCCGCGCAGGCGAGGCCCGCGACCCCTCCGACGGCCAGGGAGGCCATGGGGCCGATGAAACCGGCGCAAGGGGTGATGGCCACCATGCCGGCGACCGCGCCCGACGCCGCGCCCAAGGTGGTGGCGACGCGTTCTCTGAGCCCCTCAAAGACCAGCCAGGCCAACAGCCCGGCGGCGGCGGCCAGCTGTGTGTTGACGAAGGCGCTCACGGCCACGCTGTTCGCACCGAGGGCCGAGCCCGCATTGAACCCGAACCACCCGAACCACAAGATCCCCGCGCCCAACAGGCTGAGCGGGACGGAATGGGGCATCATCGGCTCCTTCGGCCAGCCTCGCCGCCGACCGACCACCAACACGACGGCCAGGGCCGAGAACCCCGAGTTGATCTCGACCACCGAGCCCCCGGCAAAATCGAGCACTCCACGCTGGGCCAGCCAACCGTCGGGACTGAACACCCAATGGGCCAGCGGCAGGTAGACGAGGGTGAACCACACGACGATGAAGACGGCGAACCCGACGAAGCGGACCCGGTCGACCACCCCCCCGCTGATCAGCGCGACGGTGATGATGGGGAACATCATCTGAAAGACCATGACCGCCATGGGCGACACGTGGAGGCCGTGGAAGCCGGACAGCGGGCGCGTCATGCCGTGCAGGGCCATGTTCCCCGCTCCTCCGAGGAGCCCGGCGCCGACGTCGTGCCCGAAGGCCAGGCTGAACCCGTACAAGGCCCACAGCACGGTGACGATCCCGATGGAGATGAAGCTCAGCATCATCACGGCCAGGACGCCCTTGGACCGGACCATGCCGCCGTAAAAGAGAGCCAACCCGGGGGTCATGAAGAGCACCAGTGCGGCGCCCACCAGGACCCAGGCGGTATCGCCCGAGCTCATCGTTCCACCTCGAAGCTGCAGGAAGGTCGAAGGGGTACGGGCCGGCCTCCTGCTCGAGCCGACGGCAACGGGCCGAGACCCTAGCCGGGCCACTCGGGGACCCGGTCCATCCATCGCCCCCAGGCCCTGCTGCCGCCGCCAGGCAGGCCGGGGTGCCGCTGAAGGCGATACCGAACTCCAACCAGTCGTAGGGGTCACCGTGTCGCCCCGGTTGCCCGGGTCCGGGGACCCGGACCTGGCGCCCGCTAGCAGCACCCCGGAGGGGGTACACGCGCTCCGCTCTATCTCCCCGGTACCCGGCACGTTCGGTAGATTGGGACGGAGGAGGCGCGTCGGACGAGCGAGGAGGAGCCGTACTTGAGCCCGATCACCGACGAGGAGCTGCTGAAGCGCCTGCCCGACACCTTGATCGACCACGACAACAAGGAGTTCTACCGGGGGTGGTTGGACCACCGGTTGTTGATCGACCGGTGCGAAAGCTGCGGGAACTGGTTCCATCCCCCGAGCGCGGTGTGCCCCGAGTGCTGGTCGCGCCGGGTGACCCCGACGGAGGTCTCGGGCCGGGGGACCGTGCATCTGTTGGTCCGCCTGCATCAGGGGCGGCCGGCCCCCGGGGTCGACTACTCCACCCCTCACCCGGTGGCCACCGTGGAGCTGGTGGAACAGGAGGGCCTGCGCCTCACCTCGACGATCGTCCGCTGCCCGGCCGAGAACATGCGGATCGGAATGCCCGTGCAGCTGGCCTGGGTCGATCGCTACGGGGAGCCGTACCCGGTCTTCGAGCCGGCCGGCCGGTAGGGATCCCGCGGTGCCGCGCAATCCCATCAAGGACCAGATCTCGTTCGTCGGAGTCGGCTCCACCGGCTTCGCCCGGAGCGCCACGGGGCGCTCGCGCACCGACCTCGCTCTCGAGGCGAGCATCGCCGCCATCACCGACGCCGGGCTCGAGGCGAAGGACATCGACGGCGTGGTCGGCACCGCCCCGGCGGCGCACCGGATCGCGGAGGACCTGGGGCTGCCAGAGGTCACGCACCACTCCAACCAGCCGATGCCGCTGGCGTTCGCGGTGGTCGATGCGATGAACGCCATCTATTCGGGGTCGTGCGACACGGTGCTCGTGTACCACGCCCTGTACCGTGCCCCGGCGAACTCGCAGGCGGCGGCCAACGACCCCTTCCGCCGGGGCCTCGGTTTCGGCGGGTCACCGGCCCCCGCTCCCTTCCGGGTCGATCCCGAGCAGCTCGGCGCCGAAGGCTACGCCGCCTGGGCCAGCCGGTACTTCCACGAGTACGGCGCCCCCCAGGAGGTCCTCGGCCTCATCGCAGTGAACGAGCGCTCCAATGCCGTGCGAAACCCGCTGGCGGCCATGCGGACCCCGATCACCATGGAGGACTACCTGAGCGCCCGGATGGTCCGCGAGCCGCTCCGCCTCCTCGACATGGACGTGCCGGTGGACGGCGCGGACGCCTTCGTCCTCACCACCACCGAACGTGCGCGCGACCTGGCGAAGACCCCCGTGATGATCCACGCCGCCGCTGTCGGCCTCCCGAAGCACCACGGCGAGGACCGCATTGACGGGCTCTCTCACCATGGCCAGCACGTGGTGGTGAAGAGCCTCCGGGCGAAGAGCGACGTCTGGATCCCCGACGTCGACGTCTACTTCCCCTACGACGGGTTCACCATCATCGCCCTCTCGTGGATCGAGAACACCGGCTGGTGCAAGCCGGGCGAGGGTTACGACTTCATCCGGTCCAACTGGGACAGCGGAGGGAACCGGATCATGATCGACGGCCGTATCCCCGTGAACACCCACGGGGGGAACCACTCCGAAGGCGGGACCCAGGGGTCGGGACACATCCGCGAGGCCATTGCGCAGCTGCGCGGAGAGGCCGGCGACCGGCAGGTGACCGGTGCCCGCACGGCACTCCTCACCCCCGGGGGGTTCTTCAACAACGCCCAGGGACTGGTGTTGCGAACCGATCGCTAGCGCCCCGGCGTCCCGCCGGCGGCGGACCCGTGCGGGAACGAAGGGGTCAACCGATGCCGGCGGCCGATCCGGTGCCGTTGGACACCGGGGCGACCACGTCCGGCACGCCGACGTCCCGCAGCGCCTGCATCAGCATCTCCGCGTTTCCCACCAGGCCGGCCGCCGCGTAGGGCACGACCACCTTGGAGTTCGGGGCCGAGGCGATGTCCTGAAGGGCCCGGAGCTGCAGGACCGCAAGGGTGTTCGGGTTGATCGCCACCTGGTCGATCGCCGCCAGGGCATCGGCTTCCCCCTGGCCCCGGAGCAGACGGGCCTTCTTCTCCCCTTCGGCATTCAGCTCGAGGACCTTCATCTCGGCCTCGGCGGAGAGGATGGCGGCCTGCTTGGCCCCCTCGGCCTCGAGCACGTTGGCCTGCTTCCTCCCCTGTGCGCCGTTGATCGCCGCCTGCTGGTCGCCCTCGGACTTCAGGATCACCGCGCGCTTGTGCTGCTCGGCCTCCTTCTGCTCGGACATCGCCTGCAGCACGTTGTTGGGCGGCGTGATGTCGAGGATCTCGATCCGGTTCAACCGGACACCCCACTTCATGGTGGCGTCGGCCATGTGGTCCTGCATCCGAGCGTTGATGGTCTCGCGTTCGGACAACGACTGGTCGAGGGTCATCTCCCCGAACACCGCCCGCAGGGCGGTCAACGAGAGCTGGTCGACGGCGAGCTGGTAGTCGTTGATCTCGAAGAGCGCCGCCTTCACGTCGATCACCTGACAGAAGATCGTGGCGCTGACCCACAGCGAGACGTTGTCCTTGGTGATCACCGCCTGCTTGTCGCCGGTCTGGGGAAACTCCCTCATGTCGACCTTCTCCATACGGTCGATGAAGGGCACCAGGCCGTGGATCCCGGGTTGCCGGACGGACTTGAACTCTCCCAGCCGCTTCACCACCCCGACGCTGCCCTGCTGGACGATCTTCAACGATCGCACCAGCACGACGATCGCGAGCACCACGACGACCACCGCGGCGAACACGACGATCGCTGCGGCCAGACCTGACGAGCTTGCGAGCATTGCTCAGCTCCTTGCTTGTGGGCCGGCCCCTCGGCCTGCCTCTCATGTTTTCCTCTACCTGACTTGTCGACCCCACCTCTCCTGTTCTCGATGTGGACCTGTCCTCAATCGAGGTCGATGGCGTACACGACGAGCAGGCCCCTCTCGATATCGGCCACCACCACGCTCGTCCCCGGTTCTATCGTCGACGACTGGTCGAGCGGGATCGCCAACCACTCCTCCCCGCGGGCACGGACCGACCCGGGATGGTGAGCGCCCCCGATCTGCTTGGTGACAAGGGCCGTCTCCCCGATCATCCCCTGAACACCACTGAGCATCCGTGCCCTCCTCTCGTGAAGAGCTCGGGTCACCGGCACGCCCGGCGCCGACGGACGGCCGGGCAACGGACCCGGTGACCCCTCCCGACTGGGTGACCCCTCCCGACTATACGACCGGCCAGGATCGGGGACCCACCGCCGGCCGCGACCGGGCGCGACCGGGCGCGACCGCCGCGGCCGGCCCGGCCCGGCCCGGCCCGGCATCGTGGGAACCTCAGAAGGCGTCCTCCACCACCCCCACCCGATCGCCGAGTACCGACACGACGTCAAAGCGGACCCGGTCGCACCGGACCCGGTGCTCCGCGAGCCACCGGGTACCGAGTCGGCGAAGGCGTCGGCGCTTCGCCAGGGTCACCGCCTCCACGGGCGCGCCGAACGAATCCGAGGAGCGGGACTTGACCTCGCAGATCACGAGCAGGTCCCCCGATCGGCAGACCAGGTCGATCTCCCCGAGCCGGCAACGCCAGTTCCGATCGAGGACCTCGAACCCCCGGGCCCGGTACCACTCGGCCGCCAGACCCTCCCCTACGGCACCCAGGAGCCGGCGATCGGGGCGATCGGGGGTGGGGCCCATCCTCCTGAACGGTCGCCGCCCTGCTCGTCGGTGGTCACAGCTCCTTTTCGGGAAGGCGCTCGATGTTGACGTCGCGGAAGGTCACCACGCGGATGGAAGGCACGAAACGGGCCGGGCGGTACATGTCCCACACCCAGGCGTCGCTCATCTCCACCTCCACGCACGCCGGGGTGGTGTCCGACCGGACGGTGACGGAGACCTCGTTCGCCAGGTAGAACCGCCGCTCGGTCTCGACGACGTACGCGAACATCGGCAGGACGGCTCGGTACTCCTGCACCAAAGCGAGCTCGATCTCCGCCTCGTAGCGCTCGAGCTCCTCCTCGCTCACGGCAAGACTCCCTCCTCGCTCACGGCAAAGAGGGCGGGCGTCTCAGGCACGCCAATGGGCCCGCCTCATGAACGGGCGGTCCGCCGCTCCTTGATCTTGGCAGCCTTCCCGGAGAGGTCCCGGAGGTAGTAGAGCTTGGCCCGCCGGACGTCACCGAGGCTCGCCACCTCGATCTTGGCGATGGTCGGCGAGTGCACCGGGAACGTCCGCTCCACCCCCACGCCGAAGCTCACCTTGCGGACGGTGAACGTCTCGCTCACGCCGCCGCCCTGGCGGCGGATGACCGCGCCCTGAAAAACCTGCACTCGCTCGCGATTGCCCTCCACGACTCGGACGTGGACCTTCACCGAGTCGCCCGGACGGAAATCCGGGATGTCCCCTCGCAGGCTGTCGCGGTCGATCATCTCGGTGGGGTGCATGCGGGCGTCCTTGTGGCATCGGGCGGATGAGCCGAGCTAGGCATGCTAGCCGTGCTCGCCCACCGGCCGCACTTCGCCGTGCTCGGCCAGCAGGCGGGCCTCCTCATCGGTGAGGCCGCCCCGGGCCTCCACGAGGTCCGGCCGCCGCTCCAGGGTCCTGCGGAGGGCCTGGGCCCGTCTCCATCGGGCGACGCGAGCGTGGTCCCCCGATCGCAGCACCTCGGGTACCTCCCAGCCGCGGAACACCCCCGGCCGCGTGTACTGGGGGTACTCGAGCAGGCCGGCCGAGAAGCTCTCGTCGTCGGCCGACTCGTCGTTCCCGAGCACCCCGGGGAGGAGGCGAGCCACCGACTCCACGACCGCCAAGGCCGCCACCTCGCCCCCGGCCAGCACGAAGTCGCCGACGGACAGCTCGCCGTCGACCAGGTGGTCCGCCACGCGCTGGTCCACGCCCTCGTAACGGCCGCAGAGCAGCGAGAACCCGGGCACCGAGCGGGCCAGCTCGAGGGCGACCGAGTGGTCGAACCGGCGCCCGCCGGGGGTGAGGAGGAGCAACGGTCGAGGCAACCCCTCGGTAGCCTCGACGGATTCGACGGCGGCGAAGACCGGCTCGGGCATCAGGACCATCCCCGCACCGCCTCCGAAGGGAGCGTCGTCGACCGACCGCCGGGCATCGGTGGCGCCCGAACGCAGGTCGTGGACCCGCAGGTCCAGCGCACCTCCGGTCCGGGCCCGACCGAGCAGGCTGGCCGAGCAGTAGCTGTCCACCAGCGCGGGGAAGATCGTGAAGACGTCGATCCGCACGGTGACGGACCGCTCCGGCCCGACGGGCACGCCCTCGCTCACTCGAGCAGGCCCTCGGGGACGTCCACGACGACGCGCTCCCCTCGGACGTGGTCGGTGACGAACCGGAGCGGGACGAGACCGCCCCCCTCCAGCACCAGGAGGTCGCTGGCCGGGTTGGGCTCGACCGCCTCCACCCGCCCGAGCACCGTACCGTGCTTGTCCACCATCTCGACGCCCACCAGCTCGTGCACCCACAGCATGCCGGGCTCGTCGATCGGGGGCGCCCGCAGGACCGTCCCGCGCAGGGCATCCGCCGCCGTCCGGTCCGCCACCCCGTCGAAACAGACGAGGAAGCGGCCCTGAAAAGGCCGACTGGCGATCACCCGCAGGGCTCCGCCCGCGCTGTCGAGCACGGTCCCGACCTCGAGCCTCGATCGGAGGTCGGTCCACAGATCGACCACCACCTCGCCGCTGAGGCCGTGAGGCTTCACCACCCGTCCCACCTCGAGAAGATCGGGCCCCGGCGGCCGGTCGGCCGTCCCGCCGACCCCTTCAGACGTCGAGCCCGTCAGATGTCGACCCCGTCAGTCGTCGACGATGTCGACGTTGGTCTGAACACCATCCCGGGAGCCGGCCACGCCGACCAGGGTGCGGATGGCCTGCGCGGTCCGGCCACGTCGGCCGATGACCCGGCCCATGTCCTCTTGTGCCACGTGCAGGCGGAGCCTGACCGAGCCGGCCCGCTCCTCCACGTTGACCACCACGGCCGCCGGCTCGTTGGCGAGCGATCGGGCCAGGTAACCGAGGACCGCTCCCGGCATCCCCCCATCCGTCTGGTTGCCGGCGGCATCGTCGCCACCAGGCCCATCGCTGACGGCGTTGACGTCGCCGTCCTCGTAGTCGTCGGACGCCACGTTGACGTCGCCGTCCTCGTAGTCGTCGGCCACCACGTTGACGTCGCCGTCCTCGTAGTCGTCGGGCCCGCTCACTTGGACCTCGCCGCGGTGAACTCGTCCCAGGCGCCCGAGGTCCGCAGGAGCTTCTCGACCCGTTCGGTGGGCTGCGCTCCCTCGCTCAACCACTTGACGGCCTTGGCGTTGTCGATCTCGACCACGGCATCCGGCTCGGAAGTCGACCGCCCCCGAGGGGCGTACACGCCCACGATCTCGAGAAAGCGCCCGTCACGGGGCGATCGGCTGTCGGCCGCCACCACCCGGTAGGTCGGCTGCTTCTTCTTACCCATCCGCACCAGGCGGAGCTTCACTGCCACGAGATCGATCCCTCCATCATTTCGGACGACCCCCTATTGTCGCAGGTCCTCAGCGGCCCGCGTCCACTCCGCCGGTCCGCCCCGGCCCGGGGCGATTCCGCACGGGTCGGGGGAGGCCGACGTCAACGGGGCTTCGGCGGGGTCACACGCCCGCCCTTCTTCCTTTTGCCCTTCCCACCGCCCTGGGAAGCCCTGGGCGCACCCGATCCCCGTTGGCCGTCCCGACCCCCTCCGAGGTCGCCTGCAGCTGCTCCCGGGCCGGAGGGCTTGGCCCCCACGAGCCCGCCCCCACCGCCGGGAACCCCCGTTGAGCCCAGGAGCTGCTGCAGGTCGGCGTCCCCGCCCCCGGGGGATCCGAGCGCGCCGAGCCCTCCGAGCCCGCCCCTCGCTCCACCCAGCATCCCCGCAAGCCTGCCCATGCCGGCGCCCTTGCCACCCATGCCACCCATGCCGGGCATACCTCCGGTACCCAGTCCCTTCATCATCTTCTGCATCTCGCGGAACTGCTTGAGCAGGGCGTTGACCTCCTGGGTGGAGCGGCCACTCCCCCTGGCGACCCGGACCCGCCGGGACCCGTCGATGATGGAGGGGTCGTCACGCTCCGCCGGCGTCATCGACCGGACGATCGCCTCGACGCGATCGATCTCGCGGTCGTCGATCTGTCCCGCGGCCTGGCGCATCTCCTTCGACATCCCCGGGAGCAGCTTGAGGACCCCCCCGAGCGATCCGAGCTTCTTGACCTGCTGAAGCTGTTGCAGGAAGTCCTCGAGGCTGAAACGCCCCTCCATCATCCTGGTGGCCGACCGCTCGACCGAATCGCGGTCCATCGTCCGCTCGGCCTGCTCGATCAGGGAGAGGACGTCCCCCATGCCGAGGATCCGATCCGCCATCCGGTCCGGGTGGAAGAGGTCGAAGTCGCCCAACCGCTCACCGGTGGAGGCGAAGACGATCGGGCGGCCCACCACCTCCTTCACCGACAGCGCCGCACCGCCCCGGGCGTCCCCGTCCAACTTGGTGAGGATGACCCCGTCGAGCTCGAGGGCCTCGTGAAAGGCGCTCGCCGTGGCGACGGCGTCCTGCCCCGTCATGGAGTCGATGACCAGCAGGGTGTAGTGGGGCGACGTGGCCTCCGAGATCCGCCGGACCTCCTCCATGAGAGCCTGGTCGACCGCCAGGCGGCCCGCGGTGTCGATGATGCACACGTCCCGGCCGATGCGGCGGGCCTCCTCCACCCCGGCGGCGGCCACGGCGACCGGGTCGGTCGGCTCGCTGAACACCGTCACACCCGCCTGGGCCCCCATGATCCGGAGCTGCTCGACGGCGGCAGGCCGCTGGAGGTCGGCGCCGACCAGCATCGGATTGCGGCCCTGCTGCTTCCACCACTGCGCCAACTTGGCGGCGGTGGTCGTCTTGCCCGAACCCTGAAGGCCGGCGAGCAGGACGACGGTCGGCGGCCGCGACGCGTAGGTGAGCTTGAGCGTCTCGCCGCCGAGGACGCGGATCAGCTCCTCGTGGACCGCCCGGATGACCTGCTGACCCGGGGTCAGGCTCTTGGAAATGGCCTCGCCGCTGCACCGGACCCGCACGGCGTCGGTGAACCCGACGACGACACCGAGCTCGACGTCGGCCTCGAGCAGGGCGTTGCGGATGTCGCGCAGGGCCTCGTCGAGGTCGGCCTCGCTGAGACGGCCACGGCCCCGCAGGCGGGTGGCGACCCGCTCCAAGCGGTCGGACAGCGCGTCGAACATGAGGACCGTCAGGCTACCGGCCCCGGCGGCCGGCCATCTCGCAAGAGGCCGACGCTCGGCGGGCGATCACCTCCGGCTACCCGCCCAAAAGGGCGTCGACGAACTCCTCGGGATCGAAGGGGACCAGGTCGTCGGGTCCCTCGCCCAGCCCGACCAGCTTGACGGGTATCCCGAGCTCGCGCTGCACGGCGATCACGATGCCGCCCTTGGCCGACCCGTCGAGCTTGGTCAGCACCAGGCCGGTCACGGCCACGGCCTCGGTGAACTGCCGGGCCTGGGCGAGCGCGTTCTGACCGGTCGTGGCGTCGAGCACCAGCAGCACCTCGGTGACCCGGCCGGGATCCCGATCGGCGACCCGGCGGATCTTCTTCAACTCTTCCACCAGGTTCACCTTGGTATGGAACCGTCCCGCGGTGTCGGCGAGCACCAGGTCGTTCCCACGGGCCACCGCCCGCTGCACGGCGTCGAAGACGATGGCGCTCGGATCACCGCCTTCGGCGCCCCGGACGATCTCCACGCCGGACCGGTCCGCCCACGTCTCGAGCTGCTCGCCCGCAGCGGCCCGGAAGGTGTCCCCGGCGGCGAGGAGCACCGACCGGCCGGCGAGCGACTGCTGGCGCGCGACCTTGCCGACGGTGGTCGTCTTGCCGACCCCGTTGACCCCGACGAACAACCAGACGTTGGTCACGCCCGGCTCCTCGTCGAACCGGAGCGCCCTCCCGGAAGGACGCGCCGGTTCCGCCGCACCGTCTCCGCTCCGGTCGGCACCGCCGGTCCGGGCCGTTGCGCCGCCGCCGACCCGGAGCAGTTCCACCAGGTCGGCCCGCAGGGCGTCCACCAGCTGGTCCCCTCCGGCAACCTCCTTGGACCGCACGCGCTCGCGCAGCCCGGCGAGCAGGGCATCGGTGGTGGCGACCCCGACGTCGGCCCGCAGCAGCGCGACCTCGAGGTCGTCCCAGGTCGCCGCCCCGACCGCCCCCCGGGATCGGATCGAGCCGACGACCCCCGAAAAGAGCCCACGGGCCTTGCCGAGCCGGTCGCGGAGGCGGGGCGGGGCGGGCGGGGCCTCGGCGGGCGGGGCGGCGGGCGGGGCGGCGGGCGCGGCCGCGGCGCGCTCGGGCGCCTCCCTTCCCGGTGGGACCGACGGCCTGGGCGGGGCCTCGACGGTCGGCGGAGCCTGGTCGGGTGGGGCGAGCTGCCCGGCCCGCCGGCGCCGACGGGTCCCCACCAGCACCGATGTGGTGAGGAGGGCCACCACCACCACTGCAAGGACGATCCAGATCGCGATCATGCCCGTCGGAGCCTACCGGGGCTCGAACGGACCGCCACCCGCCCTGGCCCGTTCAGGTGGGGGCCGGAGCCTCCCGTCGCCGCTCCACCCTCTGGCTGACCGCCTGGGACGAGCCGCCCGGCGCCATGGTGACCCCGTAAAGGGCGTCTCCCGTCTCCATGGTGCGCTTCTGGTGGCTCACGATGATGAGCTGCGCCTCGTCGCGGAATTCCCTCACGAGGCCGAGGAAGCGGGTGAGGTTCACGTCGTCGAGCGCCGCCTCCACCTCGTCCATCAGGTAGAAGGGCGACGGCCGGCTGCGGAAGACGGCGAAGAGGAACGCGAGCGCGGCCAACGATCGCTCCCCGCCCGACAGCAGCGACACCCGGCGGACGTTGCGTCCGGCGGGCCGCACCTCCACCTCCACCCCGGTGTTGAGCAGATCGTCGGGCTCGGTCAGCACGAGACGTCCCGTGCCCCCGGGGAAGAGCATGGCCACCAGCGAGGAGAAATGCTCGTTCACGTCGGCCGCCGCAGCGGTGAAGGACTGCATGATCTCGTCGTCGAGCGAGCGGATGACCCCTTGGAGCTCGCGGCGGGCCGAACGGATGTCGTCGACCTGTTCATCCAACTCGCGCTGGCGCTCCTCGAGCGAGGACAGCTCGTCGAGCGCCAGGGGATTGACCGGGCCGAGAGCGGCGAGGCGCTCGGCCAGGGATGCGGCGTGGTCGGCGGCCGCGACCCCCTCGGGCAAGGCCGGTTCCGCCGCCCCCGCGAGGTCCCCGGGATCGGTGCCCAGCTCGCGGCGCACGGTCTCGGACAGCGTGTCGGCGCGGAGCCCGACCTCGGCCACCTCGAGCTGGAGCCCGCGCGACTGCTCGCTCACCTCGGTGAGGCGGCGTTCGGCAGCCGACCGCTCGCGTCGAAGCACCTCGAGCCGCTCCCCACCGGCGCGGACGGCCTCCACCTGGTTGCGGTAGTCCCGTTGCAGCGACGCGAGGACCCCCTCCAACCGGCGACGTTCCCCGGCCACCAACTCGTCGAGCCGGACCAGGGCCCGGGAGTCGGCTTGGAGCCGCCGCCGCCGAGCTGCCGCCTCCTCGCGCTCCTCGGCGTGGCCCTCGAGCCGCCGCTCCACCTCGGCCAGCCGTTGCCCGAGGACCCGCCGCCGCTCGACCAGCCCCGCCTGGCGGACGTGCAGCTCCTGGCGCCGCGCCCGAAGCCGGGCCCGGCGATCCTCCAGGCGTGCCCATGCGGCCGAGGCCTGCTCGGCCCGGCCCGAAGCCAGGGTGGCCGCCTCCTCGAGCTCGGGGATCGCCTGCTCCACCGCCCGGACCGAGCCGGCGTCGGCGACCAGGCGGGCCCGCGCCGCGTCCCGTTCGTTCCCCGCCTCCTCGAGCTCGGCCAGCACCCTGGCGCGATCGGCCTCGTTCCGCCGGCGATCGGCACCCGCCGCGGCCAGGGCCGACGCGTGACGATCCGATCGCCTCGCCGCGTCGACGCCACCACGGCGGGCGTCCTCCAACGCCTGCCGGTGCGTCGCCAGACGGGCAGCCATCCGGTCCGCCGCCTCTGCCGCCTCTGCCGCCCGGTCCTCGGCCTCCTCCACCGCCGCCGCGGTGACCACGGCCTGTCCCGACCGCACCCGCCATCCGGTCGATGCGAAGCGGTCCCCTTCGACGGTGACCACCACCAGGTCCGGACGGTCGAGTGCCAGGTCGATCGCCCGCTCCCACCCGTCGACCCGCACGGCCGTCGCGACCAGTCCGTCGAGCACGTTGCCGAGGTCGGTCCCGGCGGCGCCGCCGCCCGACAGGCGGGCTCGCACGTGGGAACGGAGCGGCTCGGCGCCAGGAGGCAGGCCGGCGCCGATCGGTTCGGACCGGCGGTCCCGGGCCCCGGTCCCGGCGGCGCGGGCGGCCAGCACCGCCCCGGTGACCCCCTGCCGGCGCAGGCGGGACAACGCCTCGCGCGCTGCGGTGCGACCCTGCACGACCACGGCGGCGACCGCGGCTCCGACAGCCGCCTCGAACGCGGGCTCCCAACCCTCGTCGATCTCCACCAGGTCGACCAGAGTGCCCACCACACCGTCGACGTCCCGGAGCAGCTCACTGCCGCCGGCGCCGTGCAGCTCCTCGAGTGCCCGGGCCAACGCCTCGGCCCGGGCCGCGGTCCGGTGCCGGGCCTGCTCGGACTCCGCGGCGCCCCGCTCGGACTGCGCGGCGGTCCCGAGCGCCTCGGCGACAGCGGCGTCGGCGGCCGCCAGCTCCTCGCTCAGGCGTGCGGTCTCGGCCGCCATCGTCTCCTCGCTCGCCGACAGCTCCGCCGCCGAGGCGGCCAGCGCCTCGGCCCGCCGGCCCAGGGACTCGGCGCGGGCCTCCGAGCCGTTCAGGGCCGAGCGCGCCTGCTCCTCCGAGCGGCGGAGGGGGTCGAGGCGCCCTCGGGCCAGCCCGAGCGCCTCTTCGGCGCCCTGCCGGTCCGAGCCGTCGCCCCACTGGTGACGATGCGTGCTCTCGTCCTCGACGAGCTCCTCCTCCTCGCGGGCGAGCTCGGTCAGATCGGGCCCGAGCCCCTTCTCCTCCTCGGCCGCCGAGCCCAGCTCCTCCGCCAGATTGGCCCCCTCGGCCTCGAGGGTGGAGACGACGTCGAGGTCGGCGGCCGCGTCGAGCGCGGCGGCGGTCGCCCGCGAGCGCTCGCGCAGGACCCCGCCGGTACCGCGAGCCCGCTCCACCAGTCCCTGCAACCGGCCGAGAGCGCTCGCCAGGTCCTCCTCGCGGCGCGACGACAGCTCCGCCGCCGCGGCGGTCGCCTGCCGGTCGAGCTCGTCCAGTGACGCCCGCAACCCGCGCTCCTCGCTGGACAGGGAGGCCAGCTGCGCTGTGGACACGTCCCGGCGGCTCGAGAGCTGGGCCAGCTCGATACCCGCCACGTGCAACCGGACGGCGCGGAGCTCCGCGTCGAGCCTGGCGTGGGATCGGGCTGCGGCGGCCTGGCGCTCGAGGGGGCGGATCTGGCGCCGCACCTCACGGACCAGGTCCCCCAGCCGATCGAGATTCTCCCCGGTCCCCTCGAGCCGGCGCTCGGCGCGCTCGCGCCGGCGGCGGTGCTTGAGCACTCCTGCCGCTTCCTCGATGATCGATCGCCGGTCCTCGGGCCGGGCGTTGAGCACGGTGTCGAGCTGACCCTGCCCGACGATCATGTGCTGCTGCCGGCCCACCCCGGAGTCCGAGAGGAGGTCTTGGATGTCGAGGAGGCGGCACGCCGTCCCGTTGATGGCGTACTCGCTGTCGCCCGAGCGGAACAGGGTACGGGTGATCGTGACCTCGGCCATGTCCACCGGCAGGCGACCCGAGCCGTTGTCGATGGTGAGGGAGACCTCCGCCCGCCCGAGAGCGGGCCGGGTGGAGGTGCCGGCGAAGATGACGTCCTCCATCTTCTGCGAACGGAGCGACCGAGGTCCCTGAGCCCCCAGGACCCAGGTCACCGCGTCGACGACGTTCGACTTCCCGCTCCCGTTCGGCCCCACCACCACGGTGATGCCGGGCTCGAACTCCAGCACCGTCGGGTCCGAGAACGACTTGAACCCCTTCATGCTGAGGGACTTCAGGAACATCGGAGCGACCCTACCAACCCCGGCCCTCCCGACCCGGAACCCTCGCGGACCGGGGCGGAAGGGGTCATCAGACCTGGCAATGCTCGCAGAAGTAGGTCGACCGGCCGGCGGCCTTCGAGCGGACGATGAGGTTGCGGCAGCGACGGCAGGGCTGGCCCTCGCGGTCGTACACCTGGTGGGACCCCTGGTAGTCCCCGACCTCGCCGAAGAGGTCGCGGTACTGCTCGTCGGCCAGCGTCGAGCCGCGGTGCTTGATGGCCTCGGCCAGCGTCTCCACCATGGCGCGGTAGAGGCGGCGCACCTCCGTCGTCGAGAGGCTGTCGGAGGTGCGGTCGTAGCGGAGCCCGGCGGCGAAGAGGATCTCGTCGGAGTAGAGGTTGCCGATCCCCGCAGCGAAGGACTGGTCCATCAGGAGGGCCTTCAGCCCCGACCGGTGCTGTCGGAGCATCACCGCGAAGCGGTCCCAGCTCATCATGTCCTCGATCGGATCGAAGCCCAGATGGGAGAGCTCGGGAACCGCCCGCCGGACGGCTGCGCCGTCGTTGGCCGTTCCGGTCGACGCCAGGGCCGGCGCACCCGGGCTCCCGTCGGGCTTGGCCGGGGGCACCGAGACGAACATCTCCCCGAAGGTCCTCGGGTCCACATAGCGCAGCTCGCCGCCCTGGGTGAAGGTGATGACCACGTGGGTGTGCTTCGGCCGCGGCTCCTTCACGCTCTTCACCCGGAGCAGTTGCCCGCTCATGCCCAGGTGCACGACCAGGGTGTCGCCGCTGTCGAGGGTCATGAGCAGGTACTTGCCCAGGCGGCCGATCGCCTTGATGGTGCGGCCCTCGAGCAATGCCCTGAAGTGCTTCGCGCTCGGGTGGCGGCGCACCGAGCGGCCGTTGGCCACGGCGACCGCCTTGATCTTCCGGCCGACGACCTCTTTCGACAGGTCGAGGCGGAGGGTCTCGACCTCGGGCAGCTCAGGCACCGGGCTCGCCGCTCTGTTCCCGGGTCGACTCGACCTGTTGCAACGCCAGCCAGGCCTGGCGGGCGGCGTCCTGCTCGGCGTCCTTCTTCGATGAGCCCTGCCCCATCCCGCGGCTGACGCCGCCCACCCTGACGTCCGCCACGTAGCGGCGGTCGTGGTCCGGCCCCGAACCGATGACCGAGTAGCGGGGCGGACCGGCCCCGTTCCGCACGGTCAGCTCCTGCAGGCGGCTCTTGTGGTCGAAGTCGTCGGGCTCGTCGGCGGCCCGTTCGATCCGGTCCCCGAGCAGCCCCAGCACGAACGGTCCGGTCGCCGCCCACCCGGCGTCGAGGTAGACGGCCCCGATCACCGCCTCCAAGGCGTCGGAGAGGATGGAGACCTTCGTCCTGCCCCCCGACGCCTCTTCCCCTTTGCCCAGGAGGAGCACCTCGCCGATCCCGAGCTCCTCGGCGACCTCGGCGAGCACCTTGGCGTTCACGACCGCCGATCGCACTTTGGCCAGCTTCCCCTCGGGGAAGTCCGGGTGGGTGAGGTAGGAGTGCTGGGCGACGACCAAGCCGAGGACGGCATCCCCCAGGAACTCGAGCCGCTCATTGGACAGCGCACCCTCCTGCTCACCGCACCAGCTCCGGTGCGAGAGCGCCCGGACCAGCAGCGTCGGGTCCGACAACCGGCGTCCGAGGCGAGCGGCCAGGCGCTCCGCCCCGTGTTCGACGCTCCCCACGAGCCCCGCGTCAGCCCGCCCCGAGCTTTGCCACGACGTAGTCGACGGCATCTCGCACCGTCCGGAGATCCTCGAGGTCCTCATCGTCGATCCGAAAACCCGCATTTCGCTCTCCCAATTCCTCCTCCAACCCCTCCACCAGCTCGATCAGGGCCAGGGAGTCGGCGTTGAGGTCCTCCACGAACGACGCACCCTCGGTGATCGCCGACGGCTCGGTCTCGAGGATGTCGGCCAGCTGCTCCCTGATCAGCTCCAAGACCGCCTGGCGGTCGAGCGGCCCTCGGCCGATGTGGGTCTCTGCGGGCAAAACAGCTCCTGCTCGTCGGGGGTCTCGAGCCGACCATCACGACGAATGCCGGCTGAACAAATGCTACCGGCCCGGCATTGTCGGCGCAGCGAGGCCCCCGAATATCGAAATACGGCGTGCTCCGCCACCAGAAGGACGCTATCGGGTGGATTCGCTGCTCCAGCGCCCCATCTCAACCGACCCCGAGATCCGGCGGGGAGCCGGCCACCGAGGCTGCCACGTGGTCGACGAACCCACCTCTCGCCAGGTCGTAGGCGACCCCGACGGCGTTGGACACTGCGAGCGTCGACGACGACCCGTGGCTGATCACGCAGACCCCGTCCACCCCGAGCAGCATCGCGCCACCGGTCGTTTCGGGGTCCAGCTGGGTGGCGATCGGCTCGAGGTAGGGCATGAGCTGGGCCGCCGCGGCCTGCGTGGTCTCGTCGGTGCCGAAGACCCCGACGAGTGCGTCGAGCAGGTACCGCATACCGCCCTCGAGGGTCTTCAGCGCCACGTTGCCGGTGAACCCGTCGGTCACGATGACGTCCACCGGGGACCCGATCAGGTCCCGGCCCTCCACGTTCCCGGCGAAATTCAGCGCGCCGCACCCGGCCAGCCCGGCCAGCAAGGCGTGCACCTCCTTCACCAGGGGTGTCCCCTTGGTCGGCTCCTCCCCGATGGAGAGGAGGCCGACCGACGGATCGTCGACGCCGAAGCGCTCCGCCACGTACGCCGCCCCCATCTGGGCGAACTGCACCAGCATGGCGGGCGTGCATTCGGCGTTGGCTCCGGAATCGACCAGCACGGCGGGCTTCGATCCGAAGCGGGGGATCGGGGTCGCGATGCTCGGCCTGACGACCTTGGGCAACCGGCCCATCCGGAGCATCGCCGAGGCCATGGTGGCACCGGTGTTCCCGGCGCTGACCATGGCGCACGCCTCCCCGTCGCGCACCATCTCGGCCGCTCTCACCAGGGAGGAGTCCTTCTTCCGCCGCACCCCCTGCGCCGCGTCCTCGTCCATGGCGATGACCTCGGTGCACGGCACCAGGGTCAGGCCGAGGGTGTCGCCCACGAGATCGGGAGGGCCCACCAGCACCACGGGCACTCCCCCGTCGGCAGCACGCCGGGCGCCCGCCACGATCTCCCCAGGCGCCTTGTCGCCCCCCATGGCGTCGACGACGACGGGCAGCTCGGCCAGCGTTGCCCGGGACGGGCGCCGGCCCCGGCGGCTCAAGTCAATCGACCTCTACCGCCTGGCGCCCCTTGTACCAACCGCAGCTCGGGCAGACGACGTGGGGGACCTTCGCCTGTTGGCAGTGCGGGCACACGCTGCGGGCCGGTCGGGCCAGGCGCCAGTTGGCCGCCTGCCTGCTCCTGCCCTTGGCCTTGGAGCTCTTCTTCTTCGGGACGGCCATCGTCGCTCACCTTCGGATCAGACGTTCACGCGGCGGAACGCCGCTCTCGGGTCCCCGTGGACGCCGTGTCAGGGCGCCTTACGAGGTTGCTCAACCGACCGGTCCGGTTCGGAGCCCGATTGGAGCACGCTGAGGATAGCCCACCTGGGATCCACCGGTGCCACGCAGGCACACGCCTCGTGGTTCCGGTCGACACCGCAACCGGGGCACAGGCCTCGGCAGTCCGGGTGGCAGAGGGGGGTCAGCGGGAGCTCGAGCACGAGTGACTCGTGCACCATCGGGCCGAGGTCGAGCTGGTCGTCGACGATCGGGTAGGCCTCCTCGTCCCCGGGGACCTCCCGGGCCGCAGGGCCGCCGGCCGCCGGGCCGTACACGAAACGCTCCCGCACGGCCACCTCGAGCCGACCTCCGACCGGCGTCGCGCAGCGACGGCAGACACCGGCCCAGGGGGCGCACACCGTGGCGGTGACCATCACCCCACCGGGGAACGACTCGAGCACGGCGTCGCAGGACGCGTCGGCACCCAGCGGCACCGCGCTCTCCACCTCGGTGGCCGGCTGCAGGGTCCCGGCCGGGTCGAAGGGGGCCTGGCGGACCTCGTGCCACCGGGTGCCGGTGCTGCGGCGGAGGCGGGCGATGTGGACGACGAAGGGGTCGACGGGCATGGGCGGCTCCTCACGTGAGGTCCTGGTCGAAGAAACCATCGTCGGTGGCCGGCGCCTCCACCGGCGACCGCTCGGGGCTCTCGGCCTGGGGCGCGGTGGCCTGCAGCTTCTGACGCCCGGACTTCACCGTGCGCAGGACGCGGTCGAGGACGATCTCCATGCCGGCCAGCTTCTGGTCGCAGTAGTCCTCCGTCTCGTGCCGAATCCGGCGAGCCTCCTCGTTGGCGTCATCGAGCATGCGCTGGGCGACCTGGTTGGCCTGCCGGACGATCTCGGTGCGCGAGACCATCCGCTCGGCCTGTACCCGGACGTCCTCCATGAGCTGCGCCGCCTCCCGCGAGCGTTCGGCCATGAACTCCTCTCGCTCGCGCAGGAGCCAGCGGGCCTCACGAAGCTCGTCGGGCAGCCGGTCGATGGCCGCCTCGAGCAGGTCCATCACCTCGTCGCGTGAGACCAGCACCGAGGCGGACAGGGGCATGGCCTTGGCCGTGGCCACGACGTCGACGGCCTGTCGGATCAGGTCGTCGGCACTCACCTCGCCTCCGGCCGGCGGGCCGCTCCCGGGGACGTCGTCGTACACGCCGGTCATGATCCCCCCGGCCTGTCGGCGTCCCCTCCTTCGAGGTTCAGGGCGCCTTCGAACTTCAGGGCCATCCGGTCGGCGACCGCCTTGGGGACGAACTCGGACACGTCGCCGCCGTAGCGAGCCACCTCACGCAGCAACTTCGAAGCGATGAAGGAGTGCTTGGAGCTGGTCGGGATGAACACGGTCTCCACCCCGGACAGCTGGCGGTTCATCTGGGCCATCTGCAGCTCGTTCTCGAAGTCCGACACGGCCCGGAGGCCCTTCACGATGGCGGAGGCACCGACCTCCCGGGCCACGTTCACGACCAGGGTCGACATCGACACGATGCGCACCCCGGGCACGTGGGCGGTGGCATCCTCGAGCATCTCCTTCCTCTCGTCGAGGTCGAACATCGGGTTGCTCTTCTGCGGGTTGCGGACGGCGGCGACCACCACCTCGTCAAAGAGCAGGCTGGCGCGTTCGACCACCTCGAGATGCCCGTTGTGGAACGGATCGAAGGAGCCCGGGAACAGCGCGATCTTCACGAGCCGGTCACCGGGACGGAGGGGGATGGTGCGGGAGTCGAGCGGGCCACGGTGACGAGCGTACCGCCGTACCGCCGCGTCCTGGCGACCTCCCACCCCGGGGGCACGGCAACCGGGCCGGAGGACTCGAGGACGACGATATCGGCCCGCACGGCGCCCAACAGGTCGTCCCAGCGATCGAAGGCATAGGGAGGATCGCACAGGGCCAGGTCGAACCGTGGCGCACCACCCAGCCACTCGGGCAGCACCCCGCGCACCACCGTCGCCGGGTCCTCGCCCAAGCCCACGGCACGCAGGTTGGCCCGGACGGCGTCGAGCGCCGCGCGCTCCCGGTCGACGAACGTGACCGAGGCCGCTCCGCGCGAGAGCGCCTCCGCTCCCATCGCGCCGCTCCCGCAGAACAGGTCGGCGACGGCGAGGCCCCCCACGCCGCCCATCGAGCCGAGGATGTCGAAGATCGCCTCGCGGACCCGGTCCGAGGTGGGCCTGACCCCCGGCGCCACCGGAGCGGACAGGCGCCGGCCCCGGCTCCGGCCACCGATCACCCGCATGCCCGCCACCGTACCGGGCGAGGGCTCCGGGAAGTGCCGGCCCCGGGGGGCGTCAGCTCCGGAAGAGGTAGGCGGCCTCCTCCTCGCTCAGGAAGAGCCGCACCTCGTCCTCCATCGCCTGGTGCCCCGCCAGGGTCGGGTCGGCCGCGGTGATCGCCTCGGCCACGGACCGGGCGTCGTCGAGCAACCCCCGGTCCCGGGTCAGCGAGGCCAGCTTCAGGTCGCTCCGGCCCTTCTGGCGAGCCCCCAGGATGGTCCCCTCCCCCCGCAACCGGAGGTCGACCTCGGCCAGCTCGAAGCCGTCCGTCGTGGCCTCCATCGCCTCGAGCCGCTCCTGCGATCCGGGAGTGGCCCCTTCTCCCAACAGGAAGCACCAGCTGGGAAGGTTCGCTCGGCCGACCCGCCCCCGGAGCTGGTGGAGCTGGGCGATGCCGAAACGGTCGGCGTCGAGCACCACCATCACCGTGGCCTCCGGGACGTCCACGCCGACCTCGATGACGGTGGTGGCCACCAGGACCTGCACCTCTCCCGAGCGGAAGGCCGCCATCCCCGCCTCCTTCTCGGACGACGGCATCTGGCCGTGCAGGAGCCCGAGGCGGAGCCCGGGGAGCACGTCGGCCCGGAGCCGCTCGAGCTCCTCCACCGCCGATCGGGCCACCACCCGCTCCGATCCCTCCACCAGCGGGCAGACGACGAAGACCCGGTGCCCGGCGGTCGCCTCCTCGCTGACCTTGTCCCAGACCGCCGCCTCCTGGTCGGCGGTACGGGCCCACGTGGTCGCCACCGGCGCCCGCCCGGGCGGCAGTTCGTCGAGCACGGTCATGTCGAGGTCGCCGAACACGACCATCGCCGCCGTGCGCGGGATCGGCGTCGCCGTCATCACCAGCAGGTCCGGATCGGCCGCGTCGGACGGCTCCCCTTCCCGGCCCTTCTCGCGCAGAGCGGCCCGCTGTTCCACCCCGAACCGGTGCTGCTCGTCGATCACCACCACCCCGAGGGATCGGAAGGCCACCCGGTCGGTCAGCAGGGCGTGGGTCCCGACCAGCAGGTCGATGGAGCCCGTCAGGAGGCCTTCGTGAAGTCGGGCACGCTCCCCCGCGGTGGTGCGGTTCGTCAGGAGGGCGACCGAGACCGGTCGACCGCCGCCGAGCCGCGACGGGTCCGGCACGCTCAGGCCCCCGAGGAGGGACCGCACCCCGACGAAGTGCTGCTCGGCCAGTACCTCGGTGGGGACCATCAGAGCGGCCTGGTACCCACCCTGGACCGCAGCCAGCATGGTGGCCACGGCCACCACCGTCTTGCCGGACCCGACGTCGCCCTGCAGGAGCCGGTGCATGGGCAGGGGGCCGGCCAGGTCGGCGAAGACCACGGCGAGGGCCTTGCGCTGGGCCCCGGTCAGCTCGAACGACAGCGCGGCGACGAACTCCTCCACCAGGGTGCGGGAGCCGGACGCCCCCGAGCGCCCGGTCCGGGTGACCTCCAACGGCGACACCGCGTGGCGGATGGCCCGGGCATCGCGTTCGAGTGCGCGGCGGCGGAGCACGAGCGCCATCTGGAGCCGGAGCAGCTCGTCGAAGGCCAGCCGGCGCCGCGCCGGGCCGACGGCGTCCGTCGACCCGGGAAGGTGGATGCCGTGCAGGGCGGCCGTCCGGTCCTGCAGCGACAGCCGGGTCCTCCACTCCTCGGGAAGCGGGTCGGCGAGCGGGCCGGCCCGATCGAGCGCTTCGGACACCCACGTCCCGATCTCCCAGCTGCTGAGGCCGGCCTTGGCCGACGCCGGGTAGACCGGCACGAGACGACCGGTCCGATCGCGTGCGCCCGCGCCCCCGTCGACCCCGACCAACAGGTCGACGATGGGATTGGTCATCTGCCGGCCGCCCCGGTAGACGTCCAGCTTGCCGAAGAAGAGCGCCTGCGAGCCCGCGGGCAGCTGTTTGGCGCGCCATGCCTGGTTGAAGAAGACGACCGCCATCCCACCCGTGCCGTCGTGCACCTTCAGCTCGACGAGGGCGCGACCGTTGCGGGTCCGCCGGGCGCTGACCTGGCGGACCTCGGCCAGCACCACCGCCTCCTCGCCGACCGCCAGGTCGGCCAGGTCCGACTGGCGGCTCCGGTCGATGTAGCGGCGTGGGTAGGTCGTGAGGAGGTCGAGGACGGTCTCGACACCCCAGTCCGCCAGGGCCGTGGCGCGCTTGGGCCCGACTCCTTCGAGCCGGGTCACGGGCAGGTCCTTCAGCTGCCGCAGGCGGCGCCCGGCGGTGATCCGCGACCCCGCCGTCACTCGATCCCGAGCAGGTACGGGTACAGCGGCTGGCCCCCGTGGTGGACCTCAACCGCTATCTCGGGGTGCTCGTCGTGCAGCCATTCGGTGATGCGGCGGGTGTCCCCGGCCGTGGCTCCCTCGCCCTCGATCAGGGTGACCAGCTCGTGCTCGGGGCCGGCGAGGCGGTCGAGGAGCCCGCACGTGGCGGCGACCGCCGTCGAACCGACGGAGACGACCCCGTCGCGGGAGAGCCCGATCCATTCACCGGCCCGCACGGGGCCGGCCTCGGTCCGGGCGTCGCGCACGGCCACCGTCACCTCGGCGGGAACCACCCGCTCGGCCGAGGCCGTCATCGCCCGCTCGTTCTCCTCCACGCTGGACGCCGGGTCGTAGGCGAGCAGGGCGGCGAAGCCCTCCACGATGCTGCCGGTCGGCACCACCCGGACCGCCTTCGCCGAGAGCTCGTCGACCTGCTCGGCCACCGGACGGATGTTCTTGTTGTTGGGCAGCACGACCACGGCATCGGAGGCCAGCGCGTCGACGGCCTGGAGGAGCTGCGCGGTGGACGGGTTCATCGACTGCCCCCCGACCACCTGGCTGTGCACACCCAACGAGCGGAAGATCCGGCCGATCCCGTCCCCGGTGACCACGGCGACCACCCCGGTGACCGGGGGCGGTCCCGGGGGCTGGGAGGACCCGGTCTCCGACCCGCGCGCCCCGTCGCGCACCCAGCGCTCCTCCTCCACCTGCTCCAAGAGGTCTGTGACCCGGATGGCCGCCGGGCGGCCCGCGTCGAGGGCCGCCTCTATCGCCGCGCCGATGTCGTCGGTGTGGATGTGGCACTGCCAAAGCCCGTCCCCCCCCACCACCACGATGGAGTCGCCGAGACCGGCCCAGACCTCTTTGAAATCGTCGACCGCGTCGTCGGGCGCGTTGAGCAGGTACATGACCTCGTACCGCAGGTCGGCGACCCCGCCCCGCTCCCGGTACCCGGTTCGGTCGTCAAAGGCGCCCGGCAGCCAGGGAGCCGCACCGTCGGGCTCGGGCTCGGGCAGCGGCCGGCCGTCCGCGATGGTCAGGAAGGCGTCGAGCAGGAGGAGGTAGCCGGTCCCCCCGGCGTCGACCACGCCGGCCCGGGCGAGCACCTCGAGCATCTGAGGCGTCCGCTCGAGCGCGTCGGCGGCGGCCGTGCGGGCCGATTCGAGCACCTCGAGCAACCCCCCGCCATCGCTCCGCCCTGCCGACGCACCCTCGCCCGCGGCCCGGGCGACGGTGAGGATGGTTCCCTCCACCGGGCGGACCACCGCCTTGTCGGCCAGGTTGCTGGCCACGACCAGTGCCTCGGCCACGTCGGCGGGGCCCACCTCCTCGGCCGCCGCCCACCTTTCGGCGAGCCCTCGCAGCAGCTGGGACAGAATGACGCCCGAGTTGCCCCTGGCCCCCATGAGCGATCCGTGCGCCACCGCCTTGCACACCTCGGCCATCCGGGCGCCGTTGCCGATACCGTCGAGCTCGCTCACCACCGCGTCGAGGGTGAGCGCCATGTTGGTCCCCGTGTCGCCGTCGGGCACCGGGTACACGTTCAGGCGGTTGACGGCCTGCTGGTGGGTGCGCAGGACGTCGCGGTACGCGAGCATCACGCCGCGAACTTGGTCTGGGGCCATCGCCGCCAGGGGCGTCATGGCTTGGGATGCTAACCTTTGCGCCGTTCCGCGACGGCCCGTTTGCCGCCGTGCCCCCGGCCCGGTCGGGCCACCCCGAGGAGGATCTGGCAAATGGCAGCTGTCTGCGATCTCTGCGGCAAGAAGCCGTCGTTCGGTATGAGCCTGAGCCACTCCCACCGCCGGACCAAGCGGCGGTGGGACCCCAACATCCAACGGGTCCGGGCCCTGGTCGGCGGCTCCCCGAAGCGGCTCGACGTCTGCACCTCGTGCATCCGTTCGGGCAAGGTCGTGAAGCCACCTCGCCGGGAGGTCCCCGCCGCCGGCTGACGGGAGCACCCGCCGATGGGCGACCGGCTGGCCGGGCCGCCCCTCAGCCCAGATTGTGGCGCCAGCCCACCGCCGGCATTCGACGGCCCCGGAGATCTCGCTGATCGGGGTCGTCGGTGCAGGCACCGATCACGATGGGACGGCGCAGGCCGGCCTGCTCGAACCGTTGGCACAGGCGCGGCCCGTCGGTGGCCGCGACGACCAGCTCGTAGTCCTCCCCACCGCCCAGCGCCTCGAGCTCGGTGGCTCCCGGGACCACCGGCACGTCATGGAGGTCGACCCCGACCCCCGAGGCGAGGGCCAGGCGGTGCAGGTCGATGGCGAGGCCGTCGGACACGTCGATCATCGCCGTTGCGCCGCCCGCCCGGGCCGCACGCCCCTCTGCCACGCGGGCGCGGGGGCGGCGATGGGCCCTGACAAGGGAATCCTCGGCCGGGTCGAGCCCCGATCCACCGTGCCCCAGCAGGCGGAGCCCGGCCGCCGACGCACCGAGCGGGCCGGTCAGCATCAGCTGGTCGCCGGGCGAGGCCCCACTCCGGGTGACCGCCGGCCACGGGCCGTCGTCGAGCGTCCCGGTCACCGCCACCGAGACCATGATCTGCCCCGCGGCGGTGAGGTCGCCGCCCACCACCGGGCACGCCCACTCCAGCGCGGCGTCGGCGATGCCGGCGTTCAGCAGCTCGAGGTCGGTCCCCGGAGGGACGCACAGGGTCACGAGGGCGTGAAGTGGCCTCGCCCCCATCGCCCCGATGTCGCTGACGGCAGCGGCCACCGCCTTCCAGCCCAGGTCGGCCACGCTCACCCGCCCGAGATCGGCATGCACCCCCGCCACCGCGGCGTCCACGGACAGGACCAGCTTGGTACCGGGGCAGCCGACCACGGCGGCGTCGTCGCCGATCCAGATCTCGCCGGGTGGAGGGGGGCCGAACCGGTCGGCGAGCGCGAGACGAATACGCTCCACTTCGGCATCCTCGTCCCTACCGAGGACGGGGCGGGGATCGCCGGGCGGTGGCCGGAGTTTGGGTGGCACCAGTGTCAATGCCTAGCATTGCGTCCGGTCGCCGACCCGCCGGTTCCGATTCCGGGCGGAACGAGCACCCAGGAGGAAACGAAACCGCATGTCCCCCACCAAGAACCAGAAGCTGCTCGACTGGGTGGAGGAGGTCGCCGCACTCACGACCCCCACCCGCGTCGAATGGTGCGACGGGTCGGCCGAGGAGTACGACCGCCTGTGCCAGCTTCTGGTCCGCAACGGCACGTTCACCAGGCTGTCGGACGCAAAGCGGCCCAACAGCTACTGGGCCAGGTCGGACCCGGGCGACGTGGCGCGGGTGGAGGACCGGACGTTCATCTGCTCGGAACGGGAGATCGACGCCGGCCCCAACAACAATTGGCGGGACCCCGAGCGGATGCGGAACGACCTGAATGACCTCTTCCGGGGGTCGATGCAGGGGCGGACCATGTACGTGGTGCCGTTCTCGATGGGCCCGCTCGGCTCCGAGATCGCCCATATCGGTGTGGAGATCACCGACTCGCCCTACGTGGCGGTGTCCATGCGGATCATGACCAGGATGGGCGCGGCGGCACTGGTGGTGCTCGGCGACGACGGGACCTTCGTCCCCTGCCTCCATTCGGTCGGCGCACCCCTCGCCCCGGGCGAGGCCGACGTCCCGTGGCCCTGCGACGCCGAGAACAAGTACATCGTCCACTTCCCCGAGACGCGCGAGATCATGTCCTACGGGTCCGGCTACGGGGGGAACGCCCTGCTGGGCAAGAAGTGCTTCGCCCTGCGAATCGCCTCGGTGATGGCCCGCGACGACAGCTGGCTCGCCGAGCACATGTTGATCCTCAAGCTCACCTCCCCCGACGGTGACACCCGCTACGTGACCGGGGCCTTCCCGTCGGCGTGCGGGAAGACCAATCTGGCCATGCTCATCCCGACCCTCCCCGGGTGGAAGGTCGAGACGGTGGGCGACGACATCTGCTGGATGAAATTCGGCGCCGACGGCCGTCTCTACGGCATCAACCCCGAGGCCGGGTTCTTCGGGGTCGCCCCGGGGACGAACACCCACACCAACCCGAACGCCATGTTCTCGGTGGGCGCGAACACCATCTTCACCAACACGGCACTCGTCGACCAGGGCGACGTGTGGTGGGAAGGGATGACCGACGAACCCCCGGCCCATCTGATCGATTGGAGGGGCGAGGAGTGGACCCCCGAGAAGGGAACCCCGGCCGCCCACCCCAATTCCCGGTTCACCGCGCCGGCGGCCCAGGACCCGGCGATCGCCTCCGATTGGGAGGACCCCGTCGGCGTCCCCATCTCCGCCATCCTCTTCGGAGGGCGTCGGGCGTCGGTGGTGCCGCTCGTCTTCCAATCCCGCGACTGGGAGCACGGGGTCTTCCTCGGTTCCATCATGGCGTCGGAGACCACTGCCGCCGCCACCGGGACCGTGGGCAACCTCCGGCGTGACCCCTTCGCGATGCTCCCTTTCTGCGGCTACAACATGGCCGACTACTTCCGGCATTGGTTGGAGGTCGGCAAGGGGGCCGACCAGTCGAAGCTCCCGAAGATCTTCTACGTGAACTGGTTCCGCAAGGACCAGGACGGCAAGTGGCTCTGGCCGGGCTACGGCGACAACTCGCGGGTGCTCGAGTGGGTGTTCGAGCGGGTGGCCGGCCGGGGCGAGGCCGTCGACACGCCCATCGGGTACGTCCCCGCACCGGGTGGCATCGACACTGCCGGGCTCGACCTGTCCGAGGACGACATGGCGGAGCTCCTCCGGGTCGACCACGGCGAATGGGCGGCGGAGGTGCCGCTCATCAGGGAGTATTACGCGACGTTCGGCGACCGCATTCCCGACGAGCTCGTCGGGGCCGTCGACGATCTCGAGCAGCGACTGGGCTGAAGGTCCTCCGCCCCGGCCGCCGGGGCGTCAGCGATCGTCCTGACGGCGCGGCAGGGCCCGGTGCCGAAGGGCGCGCCTGCTCGTGACGTAAAAGATCCCTCCGACGGTGCCGACCCCGGCCATCACGATGTCCCCGGCGGCGAAGGGAAGGGCGACGACGACGGGGACCAGGGCGCCGACGCACCACACCAGCTGCTGGCGGGTGGCGAAGCGGGCGAACGCCCGGCCCTGTGCCGGAGCGGGCACGTAGCGCTGCGTCATGGCGTCGAAAGAGGGTTGGGCGACGGACCCCGCCAGCCCGACGACGGCCGCCAGCAGCACCTGGGCGGGCAGCGTCCCCCACATCGCCGCGCCCAATGCCGCCACGGCGATCAACCAGATCGACCCCAGGAGGATCTGCTGCTCCCGAAATCGTTGGCGCAGGCGACCCACGAGCGTGAGCCCGAACACCGCCCCGATCCCGCTGGCCCCCAGGGCGAACCCGTACCACGCGAGGGCCGCGTGCTCCCGCCGGAGGCCGAAGGCCAGCAGGAACACCAGAAATCCGGCCATCCCCCTGATCAGGGACATGGTCGTGAGACCGAAGAGCACCTCGGGATGCGCGATCGGCTGGAGCGCCGAGAGGTCGGGATCGGCGGACGTCCCCCACGCCTGGTGCTCGAGCGGCGCACGCCCGGCGCCGGCACGCCGGAACACGACCGGCAGCCGACCGCCGGCGACCGCCGCCGCGACGAAGACCAACGCGGCGAGGACGAGCACGGCGGGCGCCCCCGCCGTCTTCAGCAGGGTCACTCCGGGCACCGAGGCCACGAAGCCCGCCAGGGTGCCCACGAGGGTCAGCCGGGCGTTGAGGGCGGCGTACTCGACCGGACCCCGGCTCCGGGACCCCTGGCCGGCGCCGGGGTCCGGCGTGGCGTGGCCTGCCGGACCGGTGCCCGGTGCGCCGCTCGCGGCGAGCCCGGCGGCCCTACCGGCATCCGGGGTGGCGTCGGGGGGCACCCGGGCGCTCATGGCCGCCATCTCGGGCACGAGGGCGCCGCGCGTGACGAGGTAGAGCTTCGACAGGACCAGGATCAGGAAGGCCTCGGGGAAGAGGAGAAGGCTGTGGACGTCACGGGCCATCAGCGGGCAGATGGCCGCCCGGCCGAGCGCCGACAGGACCACCATCGCCCGCCGGGCCCCCTTGCTCCGATCGATCATCGGACCGAGCAGCGGGGAGACCACGGCGAACGGTCCGAGGGTGAGCACCAGGTAGAGGATCACCTTGCCCTTGGCCTCGTCGGGTGAGATCGAGAAGAACAGGGACCCCGCCAGGGAGATCGTGACCAGGGTGTCCCCGGCGAGCATGAGGACCTGCACCAGGAGCAGCCGGCCCACCGGGTCCCTCTGGTCGAAGAGGTCCCGCAAGGCCTGTTGCGCCATGGAGCGGAGATGCTCCACCCGGTCGCCGAGGGCCACCCGGCCAATGTAGGTGCCCGGGGAGCGGCCGGAGGCGCCATAGGGCGGTAACGTGGGCGCGAGCTCACCAGTGAGGGGGTCGGGATGCCGGTGGGGGCGTACGTGCTCATCCAGACCGAGGTCGGAAAGGCGGCCGACGTGGCCCGCCAGGTCGGCGAGATCCAAGGGGTCCTCGCAGCCGAGGACGTGACCGGACCCTACGACGTGATCGCCCGCGCCGAGTCGCGATCCGTCGACCAGCTGGGACGCCTGGTCGTCAGCCAGATCCAGCGGATCGAAGGGATCACCCGGACCGTCACCTGCCCGGTCGTCAACCTCTGACAACGGCGGCGACCGGCCGCCGGCGTCAACGTCCGAGTCGGGCTGCGGCAGGCGGCCGGGTCACCCGAGGGCGCCGGACTCCCGGAGCGCCGCGACCTCGGGACCGCTCAGCCCCCACGCCCTCAGCGCCTCGTCCGTGTCGGCACCCGGTGGCGACGGCAGCGCCCCGACCGCGGAGGGGGTCCGGCTGAACCGCGGGACCGGACCGGGCTGCACGACACCGTCGATCTCGACATAGGTTCCCCGTGCCCGATTGTGCGGGTGCAGATGGGCTTCGAACGGCGACAGCACCGGCACCCCGCAGGCATCGAACCCGTCGAAGACCGCGGCCCACTCGTCCCGGGTCCGTGTGATGAAGACATCCGCGAAGCGACGCTTCATGGCCGGCCAGCGGTCCTGGTCCATCTGGTCGGGGAGGTCCTCGTCGCCGAGTCCCAGAGCATCGACGAGCCGTGCGTAGAACTTCGGCTCCACGGCGCCCACCGCGAAATAGCCGCCGTCGGCCGTCTCGTAAACCTGGTAGAAGTGCGCACCGGAGTCGAAGATGTTGACGCCGCGCTCCTCCTTCCACCGACCGGCCCGGTGGAAGGCGAACATGAACGTGAGCATCGACGCCGTGCCGTCGGTCATCGCGGCGTCCACCACCTGGCCCTGACCCGACCGCCCGGTCTCCACCAACGCGGACGTGACGCCGAAGGCCAGGAGCATGCCGCCGCCGCCGAAGTCGGCGAGCAGGTTCATCGGCGGCACCGGCCGCTCCCCCTTGCGACCGAGCGGCCACAGGCTCCCGGAGAGCGCGATGTAGTCGATGTCGTGGCCCGCCCGGGCGGCCATGGGCCCGTCCTGCCCCCATCCGGTCATCCGGCCGTAGACGAGCCGGGGGTTCCGGGCAAGGCAGGGAACGGGGCCGATGCCGAGGCGCTCGACCACGCCGGGCCGGAAACCCTCCACCAGCACGTCGGCCTTCTCCACCAGATGGAGCACGAGGGCAACGCCCTCGGGATGCTTGAGGTCGACCGTGACCGAGGGCCGGCTCCTGGCCAGGAGATCCCAGTGCCAGCCCGGCGGTCCGGGCCCGGCCGCCCCGGGCCGATCGATCCGGACGACGTCGGCCCCCGCTTCGGCCAACAGCATGCACGCGTACGGGGCGGGGCCGAGCCCCGCCAGCTCGACCACCCGGACACCGTCGAGCGGACCGGTCATCGGGCTCCGAGGGCGTGCCTGCCCGAGCTGCGTGCCATCGGCCGATCCTGGTCGGGCGCACCGGTCCCGGTCAAGCACCCGGCACGACCGGGGACCGGTCCCGCGGGGTAGGGCGCGGGCTGCCACCGTCCCACGCCGCACGCCGCACGCCGCACGCCGCACGCCGCACGCCGCACGCCGCACGCCGCACGCCGCACGCCGCACCAGCGCGAGACTGTCACGTCGATGCCACCGGAGGGACCGCAGGAGCACGGCACCTCCCCCACCGGACGCGGAGGCTTCGGGAGGGGCGAACCGTTCGCCGTCGTCGCCCGGGCACCCGGACGCGTGAACCTCATCGGCGAGCACACCGACTACAACCAGGGGCTCGCGCTGCCCGTCGCCATCGATCTCGAGACAAGGGTCCGTTTCGTCCCCGACGCCTCGGCACAGCTCCGCCTCACCACCTCCGTCGACGGGGCCCCGGCCACCGTCAGCGTGCACCCTCCCCCCGGCCCGGCCGACGTCGACGCCTTCGCCCCGCAGTGGGCGCGCCTGGTCGCCGCCCTGGTGATGCAGAGCCACCCGGCGCGGGGCGGCGCTGTGCGGATCACGAGCACCGTGCCGTTGGGTTCGGGTCTCTCCTCGAGCGCCGCGCTGTGCGTCGCCCTCGCCCTCGCCCTCGGCGTCGCCGGCGACCCGGTCGCCACCGCCGAGCTCTGCCGGCGGGCGGAGGCCGCGGCGGGATTGGAGGTCGGGCTGATGGACCCCCTGGTGAGCATGGCCGGGCAGGCCGGCCACGGCCTCGTCGTCGACTTCGCCGACCTCGGATGGGAGCTCGTTCCCGTACCGGCGGGAGCCGAGCTGGTCGTCGTGCACTCGGGGGTCGAGCGCGTCCTGTCCTCCACCGGTTACCCGCAACGCCGGGCCGAGTGCGCGGCCGCCGCCCGCGAGCTCGGCATCCCCCTGGGCCGGGCCGGTCCGGCGGACCTCGCCGGGATCGCCGACCCCACCCTGCGGCGCCGGGCGCGCTACGTCGTGGCCGAGTGCGCCAGGGTGCGCTCGGTCGCCGCATCGCTGCGCAACGGGGACGTGACCCTGGCCGGCGAGGCCATGACCGAGAGCCACTGGGGCCAGTCGGAGGACTTCGAGGTCTCCACGCCGGTGGTAGACCGCCTGGTGCGGGACCTGTCGGCGACGCCCGGCGTCCACGGCGCGCGCCTGACGGGCGGCGGGTTCGGAGGTTGCGTCGTCGTTCTCGCCGAGCCGGGGGCGGTGGACGCGGGGCGGTGGCCCGGGCGGGTCACCCGGGTGTCCCCCGCCCGTGGCGCCTCGGTCGACGTCGAACCGCGGGCGCAGCCATAGCGCTCAGCCCCGCTCGTCGCCGTCTGCCTCCTGCGACGTCCGCACGAGCGCCTCGAGCACCGCTGCCGCCGCGCCCCCGTCGATGGAGGAGGTCGCCAGGTCCACCCCGGCCCCGAGGTCGCCGGCCCGGCCGGCGACGACCAGCGCAGCCGCCGCGTTCAGGACGCCGATGTCGCGCCGCGGGCTCCGCTCGCCGTTCAGCACGGCCCGGATGACCCCGGCGTTGAACGCCGCGTCGCCGCCACGCAGATCCTCGAGTGCCGCCTTGTGGAACCCGAGCTCGGCCGGGTCGACCCGGTAGGTCCGGACGTCGAACTCGCCCTCGCCGTCCCCGGAGAGGTCGAGCACGGTGGACGCCGAGGTGACGCTGAGCTCGTCGAGACCGTCGTCCGCGTACACGATCATCGACCGCCGGCTCCCGTTGCCGCCGAGCACGGCCGCCATCTTGGACGCCATGGTCGGATCGCTCACCCCGACCAGCTGGCGTTGAGCCCTCGCCGGATTGGCCAGCGGGCCGAGGAAGTTGAAGATCGTGGGCACCCCGAGCTCGCGGCGCACCGCCGCCACGAAGCGCATGGTCGGGTGGAACCGCTGGGCGAAGCAGAAGCCCATCCCGACCTCGACCAGGCATCGGGCCACGCCGCGGGCGCCGAGGTCCACCGCGACCCCGAGCGCCTCGAGCACGTCGGCCGTCCCCACCGACGACGACGCCGCGCGGTTCCCGTGCTTGCACACCGGCACCCCGGCCCCGGCCACCACGAAGGCGGCGATCGTCGAGACGTTGATGCTGCGGAGGCGGTCGCCACCGGTCCCCACCACGTCAACCACGTCGGACAGCTCAACCGGCAACGGCAGGGCCACCGCGTGCGACAGCATGGCGCGGACAAGACCCGTCATCTCCTCGATCGATTCGCCCTTGGCCCGGAGCCCGATCAGGAGGGCGGCGATCTGCGCGGGCGTGGCCTCGCCGGAAAGGACCTCGCCCAGCACGCAGGCCGCCTCCGCTGCGCTCAGCGACTCCCCGCTCGTGAGCCGACCGAGCACTCCCGGCCAACCCCCGAGGTCGTCGAAGCCGACCGACGGGTCGGCGCCGCCCGTCCGGTGCGCCGGGGGGGAGGGTGGAGAAGGGTCCAGCGGCACGCCTGCACGCTATCGGGCACCGCGGCCGGCGCAGCAGTGCCTGCCCGGCCGCCCCTGGTCGGTCAGGCCGACTTGCGGCGCTGGCGAACGATCCGGCGGCGCTCCCGCTCGGTCATCCCGCCCCAGA
Source organism: Acidimicrobiales bacterium (assembly GCA_035532415.1). Lineage (GTDB taxonomy): Bacteria > Actinomycetota > Acidimicrobiia > Acidimicrobiales > RAAP-2 > DATKRB01. The sequence goes on from DATKRB010000009.1 coordinate 72,395, forward strand.
TGCCCTCGCGCTCACGGTGGGCCAGCGCGTGCTCGAGGCAGGGCTGCCTCACCGGGCACTCGGCGCAGATCGCCTTGCCCTCGGCTGCGTCGGCTTCGTCCTCCGTGACCGGGAAGAAGACCTCCACATCGAGACCCCGGCAGGCGGCACGCTTGCGCCACGTGGTGGCACTCATCACAAACACTTCCTTACGGCAGGCACATTGGTGGGATCCCGCCGCATCGTGCGCGTTGACCCGGAATTGCCCGCGCCCGCGTCCCACGATCGGCAGGACCCCGATTATTGCCCAGGACGGTCGTACCTGTAAAGACCTGACCGGGGCACTGGCCCGCGCACCTCACGAGGGCCGCCACCAGGGAGGGGGGCCTCAGCCCAGCGGGATCGCGACCGTCCGGCCGGTGAGGTCGCCGAGCAGCTCGTCCCGGATGGCGTCGCTCAACGACGTCCGGGCCTGGTACTCGGGATGGTCGACGGCCAGGACCACCGGCACGGTCCCGAACCTGGCCACCTCGGGGCCAGAGAACGGGAACCGCACGTAGTGGACGGCCGGCGTCACGAACTCGCGCGTGAGGGCTCGGGCATGTTCGCCCTCGGGCACGCTGCGGACCACGGTGGAGGGCCCACCGCGGACCGCGGGCAGCTCGAAGCCGATCGACCGCTCCACGCCGACCAGGGCCGGCAACCAGCGCCGGAGCTCCTCCGGCGTGGTCAGCTCGATGAACAGCGTCGCCGACAGCTCGCCCGCGGAGGGAAGCAGCCGGTTGTACACGTCGAGCTCCGCGCTGATCCCCTCGTCGGTGACGATCTTCTCCGCCCTGGCCATCTCCTGCACCTGAAACCGGACGGTATCGAAGCACTCGAACACGAGCGTGATGATCGGTCCCAGCGAGATCCGACGGCGCTGCTTGAGCGCCATGATCTCGTGCAGGTACTCCTCACGGACGCGCTCGTAGGCGCGCACATCGAGGACGTCGTCGAGCGTCAGCATGTCGGCGGGTGCCGGGGTCCGGCGTCAGGAGACGGACTCGAGGCCCTTCGTGAACCGCCCGGCGTGGGACTTCTCGGCCCGGGCCAGTGTCTCGAGCCACTCGGCGACCTCGTTGAAGCCCTCGTCGCGCGCCGTCTTGGCGAACCCGGGGTACATCTCCGTGTACTCGTAGGTCTCGCCCTCAATCGCCGACTTGAGGTTGTCCTCGGTCGGACCGACGGGAACGCCGGTCACCGGGTCGCCGACCTCCTTCAGGAAGTCGAAATGGCCGAAGGCATGGCCGGTCTCACCCTCGGCGACCGACCGGAAGAGGGCGGCGACGTCGGGGTAACCCTCGACGTCGGCCTTCTGCGCGAAGTAGAGGTACCGGCGGTTCGCCTGGCTCTCACCGGCGAAGGCCTCCTTGAGGTTCGCCTCGGTCTTGGATCCCTTCAATGCTGCCATGTGGACCTTTCCTCTCTGGTGTCGTTGGACTGATCGCTGTAGGGGGTGTGATCTCTATCGGGGTGTCGGTCGCGCGGCGTCGCGGGTCCCGGGACGAGGCGAACCCGGAGGCGTCCCGGGGCTCACCGTTGTCCGGCCGCCCGCCACCGGCCGGAGCCGGCATCCGTCGCACAGTCCCCGGAACACCACCTCGGTGGACCGTACCTCGTAGCCGTGGTCCCCGCCTCGGGGCACGAGCCCGTCGGGAAGGTCGACGGCGACGTCACGGACCTTGCCGCAGGATCGGCAGACCAGGTGGTGGTGGGCCGACCCGACGTTCGGATCGAACCGGACCATGCCGGTGCCCAGGTCGAGCGCGGCGATCTCCCCCAGCTCAACCAGCTCGTGGAGGGTCTGGTAGACAGTCTTGAGCGAGATCGTCTCCATCTCGGCTCGGGCCACCTCGTACACCGACTCGGCCGAGGGATGCGAGACGTTGCCCTCGAGCACCCTGAAGACGCATTGGCGCTGCGCCGTCATCTTCCGGCCACTGGCTCGGAACAGGCCGGTCAGCTCGGTGGGGGCTCGCATCTCGTGGGCACCTTATCAACATTCATTGTTGTTTGCCAATCATTGTTGAAATATTCCACCAGCGCCGGCGCCCGAAGGGCAGGAGGTGGCTTGTGGGAGGCTTACCCGGTGAGCGAAGAGCCGCCTGCGACCGCCGTCGGCTCCGGACGGACGGCAAGGGATTCCCCCGAACCCGCCTCGGCGACCATCCGGGATCGCTTCGATCGAGGCCGCGTGCTCGAGCGGCTGGCCGAAGAGCAATTCGACGTCCTGGTGGTCGGCGGCGGGGTCACCGGAGCAGGCGTGGCGCTCGACGCCGCCAGCCGTGGCCTCCGGACCGCCCTGGTGGAGCGCGGCGACTTCGCCTCGGGCACGTCGTCAAGATCGTCCAAGCTGGTCCACGGGGGGCTCCGCTACCTCCAGCAGCACGAGATCCGGCTCGTGCACGAGAGCCTGGCCGAACGCCAGCGGCTCCTGCGGAACGCCTCCCACCTCGTCTCGCCCATCCCGTTCCTGATCCCGCTGTTCGGCCGGAGCGGGGCCGTGGCCAAGGCGGTGGCGCGGTCGTACTCGTCGGCGCTGTGGCTCTACGACCTGACCGGCGGGCTGCGGATCGGCAGCCGGCACCGCCGGCTCGCCCGATCCGAGGTGCTGGCCCACTTCCCGCTTCTCCGGGCGGACCGCCTGGTCGCCGGGTTCCTCTACTTGGACGCCCGGGCCGACGACGCCCGCTTGACCCTCGCCCTGCTGCGCACCGCTGCGCTCAACCACGGCGCCGCGGTGGCCAACTACACCGCGCTCGAGTCCTTCGTCACCGATCCCTCCGGCCGGGTCACCGGTGGCGTGGTCCGCCCGGCGATCATGCCGGGGGCCGGCGCCGGCCGGCCCTTCCCCGTCCGGGCCCGCGCCGTGGTCAATGCGACCGGCGTCTGGGCCGACGATGTCCGGGCGATCGGGGAGGCTGACCACCCCCACTCCATCCGGCCGGCCAAGGGCGTCCACGTCACGGTTCCCGCCGAGCGCCTGCCGTGTGACGTCGCCGCGGTGATCCCCGTCGGCGCCGACCGGCGGTCGATCTTCGTCGTGCCCTGGCCCGAGGCCGGGCTCGTCTACCTCGGCACCACCGACACCGCCTACGAGGGACCGCTCGACGATCCGAGGTGCACCCCCGAGGACGTCGATTACCTCCTCCGTGCAGCCAACGGCGTGACCACCGCCGGCCTGACCCCCGACGACGTGACCGGCGTGTGGGCCGGTCTTCGCCCGTTGCTGGCACCGGTGGCCGGTCGCAGGGTGACCGAGCGCACGGCGGACCTCTCGAGACGCCACCAGGTCGTGGTCGGCGAGAACGGGGTCGTCACAGTCACCGGAGGCAAGCTCACCACCTACCGGAAGATGGCCCAGGACGCGGTCGACGAGGTGACCGGTCTGTTGTCGCCGACCGGCCGCTCGAGGCGGAACCGGTGCGTGACCAAGCACCTCGCCCTGCGCGGCACGTCCGTGCCGGGCGGCACGGTCACGTCGGACGGCGCGGTCACGTCGGACGGCGCCGACCCCGTCGGCAGTGCCGTTCGCGCTCACCTCGTCGCCCGTTACGGTCGGGAGTCCGGCGACGTGCTGGCGGTCGCCGACGGCCGCCCCGAGCTGCTCGAGCCGGTGGTGGAGCACCTCCCCTACCTCGGTGCCGAGATCGTGTACGCGGCGCGGGCGGAGATGGCCCAGACATTGGCCGACGTCGCCACACGGCGGACCCGGGCCCTGATCCAACGGGCGGAACCGACCCTCGCCGGGGCGCCGGCCATCGCCGCCCTCCTCGCCCGTGAGCTGGGCTGGACCGCCGACGAGGAGACGGCCGAGCTCGAGCGGTTCCGGGACGAGGTGACGTCCGAGCTGAAGACCGCGGGCGTGGCCCGGTCCGGTTCGCTCGGGGGCGCCAGGCAATGACCCGGGGCCCCGTGGCGGTGACCCCGGTCGATGCCCCGCCGGACCGGGTGACCGAGCGACTGGGCGGGCGCCGGGTGCCCGTCCCCGCCGCCCTGCTCGCCGAGATCGCCGGGGGCGGGGCCGAGGTGCTGACCGACGAGGAGAGCCGGATCGAGACCGGCCGCGACTGGTGGCCCCTCGGCATCGCCTGGGCCGCCCGGGGTCAGGTCCCGGCCCGGGCGGCGGCCGTGGTCCGCCCGAGCTCCACCGACCAGGTGGCGCACACCCTGGCCTCGTGCTCGTCTGCCGGGGTCCCGGTCACCCCGATGGCCGGTCGCAGTGGGGTCTGCGGGGGCGCCGTTCCGATCTTCGGCGGGATCGCCCTCGACCTGACCGGACTGACCGGACCGATGATGGTGGACGAGACCTCACTGATCGCCGACGTGCCGGCAGGAGTGTTCGGGCCCGACCTCGAGTCCGAGCTCCGCTCCCGCGGGACCGGGTACACGTTGGGGCACTGGCCCCAGTCGATGGAGCTCTCGACCGTCGGGGGATGGCTCGCCTGCCGGGGCGCCGGGCAGCTCTCCACCCGGTACGGGAAGATCGAGGACATGGTGGTCGGGCTCGAGGTGGTGCTGGCGGACGGTCGGGTGGTGCACACCGAGGGACGCGGACCGCGGGCGGCGACCGGCCCGAACCTCACCCAGGTCTTCCTCGGCTGCGAGGGGACCCTCGGGGTGATCACCAAGGCCCGGCTCCGCCTCAACGTCCTGCCGCCGGCCAGTGGGCGACGGGCGTTCGGGTTCCGGACGTTCTCCGCGGGGCTCGAGGCGTGCCGACGGATCCTGCGCCGGGGAGCCACGCCCGCGGTGCTCCGGCTGTACGACGAGGTCGAGTCGGAGCGGAATTTCGGGTTGGCCGGCGTCTGCGCGCTCGTCGTCCTCGACGAGGCGGACCCCGGTCTGCTGGCCGCAACGCTCGAGGTGGTCGACGAGGAGTGCGCCCGGGACGGTCGGGACCCCGGGAGCGGGCGAACGGGGGACGGAGCGGCGGAGCGGCTCGGCGACGGCATCGTCGACCACTGGCTGGCCCACCGCAACGACGTCTCGGCCCTCGTCCCGCTCTGGCGTGCCGGCGTCGTCGTCGACACGGTGGAGGTGTCGGGGCGATGGGCGGTGCTCGGCCGGATGGCCGACCACGTCCTGACCGAGCTGCGGGCGATCGGTGGGACCATCGTGGCGTCGGTCCACCAGTCCCACGCCTACCCCGACGGAGCCTGCCTCTACTTCACGTTCGCGGGCCGGGATCCCGCCGGGCCCGAACCGGGGTCTGGCCCGCTGGCCTGGCAGGAGGCGTACTACCGGCGGGCCTGGGACACCGTGATGGCTGCCGCCGAGACCCACGGGGCGGCGATCAGCCATCACCACGGCATCGGCCTCAACCGGGCCCGCTTCATGGCCGGGTCCCTCGGGAGCGAGCTCGCCGTCCTCGGCGCCTTGAAGCGGGCGCTCGACCCGGCCGGGATCCTCAATCCCGGAAAGCTGGGTCTGCCCACCGAGCTGGGCGAGGCCCCGTGGCCGTGAGCGGCGGCGGGAGCGTGCTCGTCGTCGACGTGGGGACCTCGGGAGTCCGGGCCGCGGTGGTCCGGCCCGACGGCTCGGTGGACCACGTCCGCCACCGCCCGGCCCTTCCGGCCACGCCTTCGCCCGGGTTGGTGGAGATCGACGCCGCCGGGATCGCCTCCACCGTGCTGGAGCTGGCCCGGGACACCCTGGCGGCCGCTGGGCCCGTGTCGGGCGTGGGGATCGCCAACCAGCGGGCCACGACGATCGTCTGGGACCGGGCGACCGGCGAACCGGTCGGCCCGGGGATCGGTTGGCAGGACCTCCGCACGGTCGGCACCTGCCTGGCCATGCGGGCCGACGGTTTCCGCTTCCCCCCCAACGCCTCGGCCACCAAGCTGGCGGCCATCCTCGACACCGTCGATCCCGATCGCTCCCGATCCGGGGAGGAGCTGTGCTTCGGGACCGTCGACACCTGGGTCGCCTGGACCCTCTCCGGGGGGCCCGCGGGTGGCGCGCTCCACGTGACCGACGCGACCAACGCCGCGGTCACGTGGATGCTCCGGCCCGACTCCTTGGAGTGGGACGAGCGGGTGCTGGCCGCGTTGGGCATCCCCGCCGGGATGCTTCCCGAGGTCGTCGACTCGACGGGCGCCGTGGGGGAGGCGGTGGCGCTGCCCGGGTCGCCGGCGATCTGCGGGATCGCCGGCGACCAGCAGGCATCCCTCATCGGCCAGGGATGCACCCGGCCCGGCCTCGCCAAGGCGACGTTCGGGACCGGTGGCATGCTCGACCTCTGTACCGGCACCACCGGGCCCGACGGCTTCGACCGCGACGTCGGCGGCACCTTCCCCATCGTCGCCTGGCGGCGGGACAAGTCCCCCGTCTGGGGCGTTGAGGCCATGATGCTCTCGGCCGGGAGTTGTGTCGAGTGGCTCCGCGACGATCTCGGGGTCCTGTCGAGCTCCGACGAGTCCGCCGCCGTCGCCGCGTCCTGCGCCGACACGGGTGACCTCTGGTTCGTCCCCGCTCTCCTCGGGCTGGGCACGCCGGTCTGGGACTTCGGTGCCCGTGGGGCGCTCGTCGGGATCACCAGGGGGACCGGGCGGCCCGAGCTCGTCCGGGCGGTCCTCGAGGGGGTGGCCCACCGGGGAGCCGATCTGTTGGCGGCGGCCGAGCTCGACAGTGGCCTGAGCGTCGGGGCACTGCGGGTCGATGGGGGCATGTCGACCAACCCGGTGTTCATTCAGGCGCTGGCCGACGCGACCGGCCGGCCCGTGGAGGTGTCCTCGGAACGGGAGGCGACCACCGTGGGCGCCGGCTACCTCGCCGGCATGGCCACGGGGACATGGCGGGACCCCGACGACGTCGCCGCCGCGTACCGGCCGGCGCGGACGATCGAGCCGCAGCTCGACCCCGCTGTGGTCGAACGTCGCCGGGAGCGGTGGGCGGACGCGCGCCGGCGGGCCGAGCGCACGATCCCCGAGCTGTCCGAGATCGACCTGTGACCCGCCGGTACCCGGCGACGAGCCGGAAAGGACGATGAAGGCCATGGCGACGGCGACGAGCGGGGAGCAACCGGTGACGGACGGCTTCGTCCAACTGGCGCGCGCGCTGCACGCCAACCTCCAGCAGGTGGTGCTCGGCGCCCCCGAAGCGGTGACGGTGGCGGTGGTGGCCGCGCTGTCCGGTGGCCACCTCCTGCTCGAGGACGTGCCCGGCGTCGGCAAGACCGTGTTGGCCCGCACGCTCGCCCATTCCCTCGGTGCCCAGCTCTCCCGGGTGCAAGGGCACCCGGACCTCCTCCCCACGGATGTGACCGGGGTGTCCATCTACTCGCAGGAGACCACCGCCTGGGAGTTCCGCCCGGGACCGGTGTTCGCGCACATCGTGCTGGTCGACGAGCTCAACCGGACGCCGCCCCGGACCCAGTCGGCGCTGCTCGAGGCGATGGAGGAGCAGCAGGTGACCGTGGACGGGGACACCTGGCCGCTCCCCCGACCCCACCTGGTGCTGGCCACCCAGAACCCGATCGGCCAGCTCGGGACCTATCCGCTGGTGGAGAGCCAGCTGGACCGCTTCGCCGTGTCGACCCCGCTCGGATACCCCGACGCGACGACCGAGGCGCTGCTCACCCTCCGGCGCGGCGGCCGCCAGGCGCTCGCCGGCCTCCGGCCCGTCTGCGCCGTCGAGCACTGGGCCCAGGCGATCGAGGCCACCGGGCGGGTGCACGTGGCCGCACCGATCGCCCAGTATGCGGTCGCCATCGGGCGCGCCACCCGCCAGGCACCCTCGGTCCGGCTCGGTGCCAGCCCGCGTGCGTCCATCTCGCTCGTCCGCTCCGCCCAGGCTCACGCCCTGCTGTACGGGCGCGACTACGTCTCGCCCGTCGATCTGCAGGCGGTGGCCGTGGCCAGCCTCGGCCACCGCCTGGTCACCGACGGCACCACCACCGGCGCCGCGGTGGTGAGCGAGGTCATGCGCTCCATTCCGGTCCCTCGACCATGAGAGGCGTCGGCCGGGGCATGGATCGGCTCCCCCGGCCCGCGCAGGCCGGGGGGCCGGTGGTCGGCACCGTGCTCGCTCTCGGCAGCTGGGCCGCTGTGGCCCACAACAGCGGATCGGGATGGGTGCAGGCCCTCGGCGCGCTGCTCGCCGGCTTCCTTCTGGTGGGGCTCTCGACCCCGGCGTTGGCGGTCCGGCGCGTCCGGGTCGAGGTGGTGGAAGCCCCCAGCGACGCGACGGCCGGCGGACCGGTCGCCGTCCTCGTGCGGACCTCGGGCGCCGTAGAGGTCCGCCCGCTCGTTCCGGGGGGCGAGGGTGTGGTGGTGGGCCGTCGGTCGCCGCGGACGGTGGCCGTGGTCCCGCCTCGCCACTGCGAGCTGCGCGAGCTGAAGGTGCGGGTCGCCTCGGCCGCTCCCTTCGGCCTCCTCTGGTGGCACAGGGACCTCGTGCTCCCTCTCCCCCGACCGGTTCTCGTCGCGCCGCGGCTGGGTGCGCCCGACCACGCGGTGCTGGCCGAGATCCGCCGGAGCGAGGCGGCGAGCGGGCGGGTCCCCGCCCGCGTGGGCGAGCCCCGGGGCGTGCGAGAGTACCGCCCGGGGGACCTCCGCCACTGGGTCCACTGGCCGGCCACGGCACACTCGGGGATCATGATGGTCCGGGAGATGGAGGGACCGGTCGCCCGGCCCGCAACCGTCCGGGCCCGGCTCCCTGGCGATGTAGAGGCCGCCGAGCGGGCACTCGAACAGGTCTTCGGCACCGTCGGCCATCTCCTGGCGCGGGGGCGCCAGGTCCTGTTGGTGACCACCGAGCCCGAAGGCGAGCGCACGGACCAGGTCCGGGGGGTGCAGGACGCTGGTCGGCGGCTGGCCCGGGCGGTAGCGGCGTGAGGCTGCTCGACCGGGTCAGGCGGGCCAACCAACCGGGTCCGCCCGAGGAGTCGGTCCTGTTCAGGGTGTCGGCGACCGCCACGGTAGCCGTCGCCGTGTTGGCCTGCTGGGCCCAGGGGGAGCTCGCCGCGTGGGTCACGGTCGGGTCGATCGCCCTGCTGGTGGTGGGCAACCTCTTCTCCTACCGCCGGCGCGCCAACCCGCCGCCGGGCCTGAAGCTGATCCTCGCCGTCGCCGTCTCGGGCGCGTTCGTGTGGTTCTTCGTATCGGTCTCGGACCGCACCACCATCGGCGACCTCGCCGCCGTCGAAGGCCCCCTGGCCGTGCTGTTCACCTGGATACAGGTGACCCATTCCTTTGACGTGCCGTCGCGCCGGGACCTCGGGTTCTCCCTGGCCGGCTCGGTCACCCTCATGGCGGTGGCCGCCGCCCAGGCGGTCGACACCACCTTCGGGTTGTACGTGGTGGTCTGGGCGGCGTTCGGCCTCGCCGGACTGTCCGCCATGTGGAGCTCGATGGCGGGTGGCGAGCCGCTACGGCTCCGTTCGGTCGCCACCTCGTCGGCGGCCGTCCTCGCCGTCGGGTTGGGGCTGGTGTGGCTCCTCCCCGCCCCCCGCCCCTCGAGCCGTGTCGTCTTCCCCTCCTCCATCGCCGGCGACATGCCGCTCAGCTCCCCCGGGGGACTGGTCGGCGGGGGGTCCAACGGCTCCGAGCCGCTCCGCGCGGGGTCGCCCTCGGGCCCGGACCGGGTCGGCGGTCTGCTCGGTTTCGCGGGGCCGCTCAATACGGCCATCCGCGGATCGCTCGGCAACGACGTGGTCCTGCGAGTCCGCGCCGACCGGCCGTCGTTCTGGCTCGCGGAGACGTTCAACGCGTGGAGCGGGCGGAGCTGGACCCAGTCGAACCCCAAGGGTCGGGTCCCCTTTCACGAGCTGACCTTCGGCCCGCCCTTCTCCGTCCCGGTCCCCTCCGACGAGCCCACGGGAGGGACCCCCGACATCCAGACCTTCTACCTGGCCCGGGCGGGAGCCAACCTGATCTATCACGCGGCCGATGCGACCCAGGTGTGGTTCCCCGCCAACCGGCTGTACGTGTCCGACGACGGGACCATGCGCACGGGCACGACGATGGGGTCGGGGTCGGTCTACACCGTGGAGTCGACCGTCGACACGGCCACCCCCGACGAGCTGCGACACGCGGCGCCCGAGAGCTCCTTCGGCGGTCGCCTGCCGGCCGCGACCCTGGCCGCCGACACCCAATTGCCCCACCCCTACCCACGGGTGAAGGCGCTCGCCCAACGGATCACCACCCGGTCGACCAACACGTACGACAAGGTCTCCGCTCTGGAGGGCTGGATAGGGGCGCACACCGAGTACACGACCGACATCCCCCCGCTGGCACCGGGCCAGGACACGGTGACCGAGTTCCTCTTCGGCAACCGGCGCGGGTACTGCGAGCAGATCAGCACCGCGCTGTCGGTGATGCTTCGGTCCCTCGGCATCCCCACCCGCGAGGCCACCGGCTACGTACCCGGGTCGTTCAACCCCATCACGGACCTGTACGAGGTGCAGGCCAAGGATGCCCACGCCTGGGTGCAGGTCTGGTTCCCCGGCCACGGCTGGCAGAGCTTCGACCCCACCGCGGTCGTCCCGCTGGCCAACCCCACGCCGGCCGGCGCGCTGACCCACGACCTGAGCGGTGCACTCCGGCAGGTTCCCGTCGTCCCCGTGGTCGCCGTGGCCGGCGTGGTGGGCGCGACGCTCCTGTTCTGGCGCCGACGCCGCCGGGCACCGAGGACGTGGGCCGCCGGCATCACCCGGGAGCTCGAGCGGGCGGCCCGGCGCGGCGGTGTGACCGTCGGGCCCCAGGACTCCCTGGTGACCGTGGCCGCCGCGCTCGACCGCCGCTGGGCGAGCCACGATCCCCCGGTTCCCGGAGCGCTCGACCTGGCCTGGCCTGCCGAGCGAGCTGCCTACGGGGCGGGGGAACCGAGCATCGACGAGCGCCGGGCACTCACCCGATCGGCCAGACGGCTGCGCCGGGAGGCCCGCCGGCTGCGACGCGTGGTGCCGGCCGCCCCGCCGACGGCTCCCGGCGGTCAGGCCGGTACCGGTCGGGCCCGTCAGCCGCGGCTCAGCGCCAGGGACTCGTCCCACGAGGCCCCGGCAGCCAGCAGGGGCCGGTAGACCATGAGCTGTCGCGGCCGTCCGATCCCCATGGCCGCCGTCAGCCGACCCGACCGGCCGTAAAGGACGACGAACCTCTCGTCGTCGAGGGACCCGTCCACCACGGCGATCTGATCGGTCGGGTCCGGATGCCCGATCATCTGGATCTTCAGACCGTACTGGTCGGACCAGAAGTACGGCACCGGATCGAAGGCCGGGGCGGTGGCGCGCCCGGCCAGGAGCGCGTGCGCCGCCGCCACGCCGCCGTCGACCGCCATCTGCCAGTGCTCTATCCGCACGAGCTCCTCACGACCGTCGTGCCGCCAGTGCCAGCGCGCGAGGTCCCCGGCGGCCACGACCCCGTCGGCCGCGAACAGGGCATGGTCACAGACCACGCCGTTCCCGAGCTGAAGTCCCGAGCCCTCGAGCCATTCGACGTTGGGAACGACCCCGATCCCGACGACGACCACCTCGGCGGGGACGGAGGAGCCGTCGGCGAGCTCGACGACCCCGGCCTCGAGACCGGTCGATCCCGCCGTGCCCGTCCCGCGAACCGCGGTCACACCGATCCCGGTCCGGAGCTCTACCCCGTTTCTCTCGTGCATGGCGCCGCACGCCCGACCGACCTCCTCGCCGAGGGCCAGGGACAGGGGCGTTGGGGCCGCCTCCACGACCGTGACGCTGCAGCCGAGGCGCGAGCAGGTCGACGCCACCTCCGAGCCGATGAAGCCGGCGCCCACCACCACGACCCGGGCGCCGGGCCCCGATGCCAGCACGCGCCGGCGCAGCTCCTCGGCGTCATCGAGCGTGCGGAGCAGCAGTGCCCCCCCGCCGGGCGACCCCGGGAGCGGGCGCGGGCGGGCCCCGGTGGCCACCACGACGGCATCCCCCTCCACCGTCGACCCGTCGTCGAGCACGACCCGCCTGGCTCCGGGGTCGAGCGAGACCGCACGGTGCCCGAGCCGTTGCTCGATCCTCAGCTCGTCGAGCCGCCGCCGGTCCGCGAGCACGGTCTTCTCCAACGGCCAGTCGCCGGCCAGCACCTGCTTGGAGAGCGGGGGGCGGTCGTAGGGCAGGTGCACCTCGTCCCCCACCATCACCAGCGTCCCGCGGAAGCCGTTGCCGCGCAGGGCCTCCGCGGCGCGCAGACCCGCCAGCGAGCCGCCGACGATCACCACGGTCCCGTCGAGCGGGAGCGGCTCTCCCCCACGCGCCCTCATCGTTCCGCTCCCATCGCTGCTCGCGCCCCTCTCGGCGACCGGCTCGTCACCGGCCGCCCCTCGCTGATCGGAATTCCACTGACCGGACCTTCGCCGACCGGCTCATCATCGGCCGAACATGGCCAGCCACTGGGCGGCCGACCGCGGCACGAAGACGAAATTGGTGCGCCGGGTCTCCCCCATGGTGGCCGAGGGCTCGGCCGAGTAGAGGTGACCCGGGTACAGCACGGCGTCGTCGGGAACCCGGGCCAGCCGGGTGGTGAGCGACTCGTACATCGCCTCGGGATCGCTCCCGGGGAGGTCGGTCCGACCGCAGCCCTCGAGGAAGAGCGTGTCGCCCGCGACGAGCCGGCCGTCCACCAGGAAGCACTGGCTCCCCGGCGTGTGACCGGGAGTGTGGAGCAGCTCGACGTGCACCTCCCCGACGGGCACGACATCACCGCTGTCGTGGGCGACCAGCTGGCGGGCCCCCACCCCGGTGGAGCGCTCGACCCAGGGCACCTCCGCCCGCTGGAGGTGGATCGGCACGTCCACCCGCCCGAGCAGCTCGGCGATCCCCTCTATCGACCAGCTGGCGATCGCTCCGCCGACGTGGTCGGCGTGATAATGGGTGGCCAGCACGCCGACGCACCGCATCCCGTCCGCCGCCAACACGTCGAGCAGCTCCCCCACCGCGTAGGCCGGGTCGACGACGAGGGCTTCGCCGGTGCTCCGGTCCCCGATCAGATAGGCGAAATTGACCATCTGGCGGGCTATCTGGTCCCCCTTTGCGAAGTCCCGACCGGACAACAGCTGGCGGAAGTACAAACGGCCCGGCCCTGCAGCGGGCGCGACCGTCGGCTCGGGCGCGTGGTCCGGCGCGTGGTCGGGCATCAGAAGAGCTCCTGGGGATCGCCGGACCGGCCGTCGGGGCCCGGATCGTCCGTCTCCGGCTCGTCGGGAACCCCTCGGTCCTCTTCCGGCGCGGCCGCGGCCTCGAGCTTCGGTACCAGTTGCTCGACTTGTGCCTTCGTCCTCCGCAGTCGCCGGTCGAGCTCGTCGACGATGGTCGTCGCCCGCTCGAGCCTGGCCACGAGGAGATCGACGTCGACCTCGCGTTGCTCGAAGAAGGCCACGATCTCGTCGAGCTCCCTGCTGGCCTCGGTGTAGCTCAGGTCGGCGACGGGCGTGGCGGTCTCGCCGCCGACGACGGTCGTGCTCGGGCTCTGGTTCATCCGGCCTCCCTGCCTGCTGGCTCCCGCACTCCTGGCGCGGGAGATTCGATCGCCTCGCGCGCCGGCTCGTCCGCCGGCACGTCGACGGGCTCCTCTCCGACGACCGAACCGCCGCGAACCGGCAAGCCGATCGTCACCGCCTCCACCCGCGAGCGGGCCGTGCCGTCGGCGAACCGGGTCACCAGCTCGGCGCCCTCCCTCAACTGTCCCGCGCTCCGCACGACCGCTCCGCTCGCATCGACCGTGAGGGTGTAGCCGCGCTCGAGCTGACGGTCGACGTCGTACGCGGCGAGCAGCCGCCTGTACGATCCGAGCCGGTCGCCCTCCCGGACCAGATGGTCCCGGGCCAGCGGTCCCAGGCGGGCCGAGCGCTCCGACAGCGAGCGCTCGGCCTCCTCGGGAAGGAAGCGTCCTCTCTCTGAGATCCGGCCCGTGCGGACGGTGAGGCGTTCGGCATGGGCCCGGAGCTGATGGCGGGCGGCGCCCGTCAGCCGCCCCCGGGCCATCACGTCGCGATGCTCGGCCGCCGCCAGGACCTCGCGCACCCGCCTGCCGACCGTGCGGGCTCCCGACACCACCGATTCGTCCCACCACTGGGCAACCCGCTGCGCCAGCTCGCGGCCGCATTCGGTCGGTGTGATGAAGGACCGGTTCGAGACCACGTCGGCGACCGATTCGTCACCGGTGTGCCCGATCCCCGTCCACACCGGGACCGGGCAGGTGGCCACGGCCCGCGCGACCGGCTCGGAGTCGAAGGCGCCGAGGTCGGCCTTGGACCCTCCCCCTCGGACCAGCACCGCGAGGTCGCAGGCAGCGCCGGCCACGCGGGTCAAACCCCGGGCGATGGCCCGGGGGGCGTCGGTCCCCTGCACGCCGACCGGGGCGACCAGCACATGAAAGGCCAGCCCCGACGCGGACAGCTGCCCGACGAAGTCGCGATAGCCCTCGGTCCCCGGGCTCGCCACCAGCCCGATCCGGAGCGGGACCGGCGGGACCGGGAGCCTGCGGTTCGCCTCGAGCAGTCCCTCGGCGGCAAGCGCCCGGAGGAGCGCCGCCCGCTGGGCCGCGAGCCGCCCGAGCAGGGACGTGACGTCGAGCTCCGCCATGATGAAGCCGATCTCCGCCCTGGCCCGGTAGAAGTCGAGCGCGCCGCGCAACATGACGACCATGCCGGGCTGGAGCTCGATCCCCTCCTCGACCAGCGTGCTCTTCAACGGGCCCCAGGTGCTCCGCCAGCATTTCACCCTGAGAACCGGGGCCTGGCGCTCGCCCGCCGATTCGGGGTCGATCAGGTCGATGAAGCAGTGACCGGACCGGGCTTGGTCGGAGACGTTCTGGATCTCGCCCCGGACCCACAGCGAACGGCCCCGCGGGAACACCCGGGCCAACGCCACCTCCACCTCGTCGTACACCTCGGCGATCGAGAGGGCGTCCTCACGCTCGCCCAGGCCCGCGTCCGCGTCCGGCATCACGCTCCACACCCTACCCAGGGGGTACGACAGCATCGTCTCCGTCGGGCCGGATCGCCCGGGATGCCGCCCATGCCGGCAGCCGGCCCCTGGGCGGCGTGCACCCATCGGCCGGCGCACCTGGCACAATGAGGGGGACGGTGAGCCGGCCGGGTGGCCGCGGTCCGCGTCGTGCCGCTCGCGGCAGGGCGTCGGGTCGAGGAAGGTCGGGGCTCCACAGGGCAGGGTGCTGGCTAACGGCCAGTCGGGGTGACCCGCAGGAGAGTGCCACAGAAAACAGACCGCCGATGGCGGGCCCACGGCCCGCACAGGCAAGGGTGAAACGGTGCGGTAAGAGCGCACCAGCGGCCCGGGCGACCGGGCCGGCTAGGTAAACCCCACCCGGAGCAAGGCCAAGCGTGGGACATGGGCGGCCCGCTCGCAGCCTCCCCGGAGGCTGCAGTCCCCAGGTAGGCCGCGTAGATGGATGGCCACCCAGGCCTCCCCGGAGGCTGGACAGAACCCCGCCTACAGGCCGGCTCACCGTCACCACTCCGACCCGGAGGGGCTATTATGCCTTCTGACCTGGTATTTTGAGTTGTCCGGCATCGAGTTCCTCGCCCAGGGCAGCCACGTCCTGCCCGGGAGCCTCGTCGAGCGGACCGTCAGGTGCGGCAAGGCCAACTGCCGCTGTCACGCGGAGCCACCCGAACTGCACGGCCCTTACGCCCTTACCTCCAGTGGAGCTACAGCCGCGAGAACAGGGCTCAGTCTGAAGGCCTATGGCTGGATCGACGCCGACTGACCCGCGAGGGGGTCGAACTCACCTTGGGCCTGCTGCGCCGGTTCCGGCAGAGCGGGGTGGTCGTGCGGAGCCACCAGGAGTCCTGGACCGAGACGAGCGACCCACGGATGGCTGAGCTGCTCGGGTCCATCTATGCCTGGATGGCGGCCGAGGAGTCCAGCCGCCGTTCCGAGCGGGTGAAGGCGGGATTGGAACGCCGTCGACGTGAGGGCAGACCCGGTCGGTCGTCAGGTAGGGAAAAGGACAAGACGAAGTGTCGCCGGCGCGGTTACTTGGCCCGCTGGAAGCGCGAGCGACAGCCGGTCCGAGGTTGAGTGCACGCCGACCGGGCGTCAGTTCCTGGTTGGGACCTTCGGCCCTGGGGAAGGCCCGCCCGGTCGGGAGAAGCTAGCGTCAGAGATACCGATCGGGCGCTGCGGCGCCAAAGGAACGGCGATGCCGACAGTGAAGGCTGCCAAACCGACGGAGGACCCGATCAGCGGGTTCTTCGATGCCCTCGCCGGCCGAGGTCACGAGCCGACCTTCGGTGAGGATTCTGCGACGTTGCGTTTCGACGTGGGCGATGGAACCCGCATCGAGCGGTGGTACCTCACGGTGACGGGAGGCGACGTAAGCGTGACTCGCCAGAACATCCGAGCCGACACCATCGTGCGAGTGCAGAGATCGGACTTCGAAGCTATGGTCACGGGTCGATTGAATGTCATGGCTGCTTTACTCCGCGGTGCGATTGCCTACGAGGGCAGCGCGGCCCCCCTCATGATGTTCCAGCGATCCTTACCCTCTCCTCCGGGCTCCAAGGGTCGCGTACCACCCATCAGTGGCGGTGCCGTGATGGCCCAAAGGACGGCGACATGAGTGGCGAGCTGGTCCAGATCCTCGAAGGCAACACCTTTGTGGTGAGCGACGACAGGGGCGATATCGAGGCATCGTCCACGGACCCGACCGGTCTGTTCTCGTTCGACACGCGGTTTCTCTCGCGTTGGATACTGACCGTCGACGGCCAACGCCTGAATGCCCTCTCCACCGATGATCTGGCCTACTTTCAGACGCGCTTCTTCCTCGTCCCGGGTACCGGCACCGTCTACGTCGATGCCAAGCTGTCGGTCATCCGACAGCGCGAGGTGGCAGACGGCTTCCACGAGGAGCTGCGGTTCCTCAACCATGAGGACAAACCCGTGGATCTCGAGATCAGAATCGACATGGCCAGCGATTTCGCGGACCTGTTCCAGGTCAAGGACGCGCTCAAGAAGCAGGGGAGCTATCAAACCCGGGTTGTCGACGGGAGCCTGATCCTCGAGTACCGACGGGAGACCTACGTAAGAGAGACGTGGATATCGTCCAGTGCACCGGCCACCGTTAACGACAAGGGCATGACGTTCAGCGTCAGCATCCCCCCCCACGGAGAGTGGAGGACCGAGCTCGATGTCATGGCATCGATGCCGTCCCCCGACAGCGCTGCCGAGGGTCCCACGCGGATCAGGGGGAAGCGGCTTGTGCGTCGGGACATGGCGCGGGGGCTCGAGAAATGGATCCAGCGGGCACCTCGCCTCGAGTGCGACTGGGAACCGCTCAGAGTCATCTACCGTCGCTGCCTGACCGACCTCGCGGCCCTTCGCTTCTCGACACTCACCTTACCGGGCCGGTCACTGCCCGCCGCCGGGCTGCCATGGTTCATGACCATATTCGGAAGAGACAGCATCTTCACCAGCTTGCAGGCACTCCCCTTCACATCCGAACTGGCGGCGACCACCCTCCTGGCGCTCGGCGAGCGCCAGGGTACGCGCATCGATGATTTCCGCGACGAGGATCCAGGCCGGATTCTCCACGAGATGCGCTACGGAGAGATGACCGCCTTCGAGGAGCGGCCGCACTCCCCCTACTACGGTTGTGCAGACGCCACTCCCCTCTTCGTCGTCTTGCTCGACGAGTACGAGCGGTGGACGGGGGACACCAAGCTGGTCAGGCACCTCGAGCAGTCGGCCCGGGCTGCCTTGAGATGGATCGACGAGTATGCCGATCTCCAGGGTAACGGCTACATCTCGTACCAGCGCCGCAACGAGGAGACCGGGCTCGAGAACCAGTGCTGGAAGGACTCGTGGGATTCGATCTCCTACCGGAATGGTGACTTGCCAGGGTTCCCAAGAGCCACGTGCGAGCTGCAAGGGTACGCCTACGATGCCAAAGTCCGTGCAGCACGACTCGCCCGCGACATTTGGCGGGATCCGTCCTTCGCGGATCAGCTCGAGAAGGAGGCTGCCGACTTGAAGCGCCGGTTCAACCGTGAATTCTGGGTAAAGGACGGAGAGTACTTCGCCATCGCCCTCGACACTGATGGACGGCAGGTGGACTCGCTCACCTCCAACAATGGGCACCTTCTGTGGAGTGGCATTGTGGACAAATCAAAGGCGCGGGCGGTCGCCAAACACCTCCTCGGTCCCCGCTTGTTCTCCGGCTGGGGGGTGCGCACTCTTGCTGAAGGCGATGCCCGCTACAACCCGATCGGCTACCACGTCGGCACGGTGTGGCCCTTCGACAACGCCTTTATCGCCTGGGGCCTGCGGCGTTACGGCTTCAAGGAGGAAGCCGCCTGCGTGGCCGCCGGCATCATGGAGGCTGCCGAGGTCTTTGCTGGGAGACTCCCGGAGGCATTCGGGGGCTATTCACGGGCGGCGACCAAGTACCCCGTCCGCTACCCGACGGCTTGCAGCCCCCAGGCCTGGTCGACGGGGGCTCCGCTGCTTCTTTTGCGCACCTCCCTGGGTCTTGAGCCGAGTGGGGACAACTTGATCGTCGATCCGGCGCTACCGAACTGGATTGGCCATCTGGAGCTCCTCGACCTGCCCGGACGCTGGCAGCGGGTCGACGCCTTCGGTCGGGGCCGCGTCGATACCCGAAAAGTCACAAACTGAGCGTAAACATTCAGGCCCCCGTGTGACCAGCTGAGGCTACGACGCGCGGTTCCCGAGCGCCTCGCACGGCGGCAGGACGCGATGGTGTCTTCCTATCGTGGCGTCGTCGTTGGTGACGCGGTGCTGCGAGTTGCTCAGGTGAGCGTCGGCGGCATCCAGGCGTCGCCGCGAAAGAGCATGGCGAGCACGTGGAGTCCACTCACCCCGTGCTTGCGTGCGGTCGAGAGGTAAGAGCGGATGACGGCGAAGTTGCGCGCGTCGGCTTCGCTCTGGAAGCACGAGCTGTGGCTAGCCATTGAGGCGGTAAAGGCATGAAGGTCCAAATCACCTGTTCGACCTGGGAGAGCTGGACGAGTGGGTGGAGGCGGCACGGGTGGAGCCCGCCATCGGTCGTACCGGCGGAAACCGAGCGAGCGCGTGAGCATGGCTCTCGCAGCGTCTTGCGGCAGCGGAATGATCTCTCGTCGCCTTACGGAATCCGAAAGATCTGGTGCGTGCCGACCCGGCGCCAGACGATGTGCGGCTCGCCCGGTGTGACCTCGGCCCCGTACTGAAACGTCGCTCGCCCGTCGGCGGCCCACGTCATCTCGAAGACACCGCTCGCCCCTTTGACACCCTTCACCCGCAGCTTGGGACGGAAGCCGACTCCGTCTTGCAGATCGCTCACGAAGTCGGCGATCGCCGCGAGGAAGGCCGCCTGTTGATCCGGCGAGAGAGCGTCGAAGTCGGCGCGGAACCGCGCCAGCCAGGCAAACGTCGGCACCGCTCGTCAGGGTTCGCGGCGCGTGCGAGACCCAGGACTCTTCGCTCCGTCGCGCAGCGCCGACAAGAATTCCTCGGATGACTCGAATGACTCGAGCCGGCCGGCGGCGAGGTCGGCGTCAGCCTCTCGCTCCCCTGCTTGCCACTCGCGATCCCAGAACCACGCCTGCGTCGCATCGATGACCTTGCGCGGGCGCAGCAGGATCCCCTCGGGCGTCAGCTCGGCATCGAGGAGATCACCCTCCTCGAGGTGTGCCGCCGTCCGGATGTCCTCGGGGAGCGTGAGCTGTCCCCTCGCCCGCAGCGTCGTCCGTGCCATCGGCCAAGTATACGTGCTCTTCAGAGAATCAGAATTTCGGACGATCGGAACGGCCTTGGGGCACTCGTTTTCCGACGAGCTGAGGACTTTCTGAGGACCGGCGGGCCTCGTACTACGCGAAGTACCAGGTCAGAAGGCTCTTATGCCTGTCGCCGACAGAACCCCGCCTACAGGCCGGCTCACCGTCACCATCTTCTGCCTTCGTTCGCTCGTCGCCGCCGAAAGGCCGCTTCGAGCGAGCGTTCGAGACTTGGACAATTCGCGGCAGCCGAACGAGCGCGAGAGGTCGGTCACGAATCGCTGCAGATGATCGCCTGCTCGGGACAGGCAAGGACCACCGCCCGGGCCATCTCCTCGTGCTTGCTCGTCACCTCGCCGTCCGCGATGACCTGCCCGAAGCCCCGCTCGTCGTCGGTGAACAGCGCCGGCGCCACCACGTAGCATCGCCCGTGGCCGGTGCAGCGCTGTGCATCGATGGTCACCCTCATGACGGTCCATGCGCCGTGAAGACGAGCGGGAGATCGGTAAGGTGCAGCGTGCCGGACGGCCAGACCACGACAGGATCGGCTCCGACGGCCAATTCGTAGTCCGGTATCCGCTTGTGGAACTCCTCGAGCGCCAGACGCAGCTCGCGACGGGCGAGGTGGGATCCGAGGCAGCGGTGGATCCCACCGCCGAACCCGAAGTGACCGCGGTCGGAGGACTCGAGATTGATCTCGTTCGGGCTGGAGAACCGGGCCGGGTCTCGGTTGGCGGCGCCGACCACGATGTTGACGAGCTTGCCGGCGGGGATCCGAACACCGGCTACCTCTACCTCGGTGGTGGTGATGCGAGGCTGGATCGGGGCGGGAGGTTCGAGCCGGATCACCTCCTCGATCAACGGCGCGGTGAGCGTCGGGTCGAGCACGACACGGCGTCGCAGGTCGGCGTCCCTGGCCAGGTGGAACAGCAGGAACCCGATCTCGGCCGTGACGGTGTCGAGCCCGGCGAGAGTGAGGAGGAAACATAGACCGAGGACCTCCTCGTTCGTCCAGGCATCCTCGCCACTGAGGGCCAGGATCCGGCTCAGCATGTCGTCCCCGGGGGCGTGCCGCTTCGCGTCCACGAACTGCTGGAGGTACCCGAACAGGGCGCCGGCGACCGCAACCACCTGCTCGTTCGGCTCGAGCTCCGCGGCACCCGTGTGCTCGATGATGAACTCCGCCCACTCGATGAACTGGTCCCGATCCTCGAGCGGCATCCCGAACAAGGTCAAGAACACCTGTGTCGGGTAGAGGTGCGCCAGATCGGCTACCCCGTCGCAGGAACCTCTGTCGACGAAGCCGTCGATGAGGATCCCCAACTGGCGGCGAAGCTCGTCATCCATGGCGTTGATCACACGGGGTGCCAGCATCGGGTCGAGCACCCGCCGATAGCGCACGTGCTCCGGCGGGTCCATGGCGATCGGGACGAGCGGCAGCGGACTGCCCAGCGAGTCGAACGCCCGGGCCGAGGAGAAGAGGTCCGGACGCTGCTGGGCGTACTGCACCGCCTCTGCGCTCGTCAGGTACCAGGAGCCACCGGCCTCGAAGACGTCGCCGAAACTGCGGAAGTAGGCCCAGCCGGCGCTGCGATCCCTCGTCATCGGCGCGTCCTCGAGCCCGAACGATCCGCCGGTCACGATCGCATCCACCATGATCCTTCCCCCTTGCTCTGCCGTCTGGACGGCACGCCGGGACAGCCGCGCGATCGGAAGTCACGGCGGCTCCTGTAGGTCGAAAACTCGGCTTCGGCGACAATACCGGTAGATTCGCCCGCTCGCTTCGAGATCGCCCGGCCGCTGCCACCGGGCCCCACCGGCAACCTCGCAGTGCATTGACGGGACGAGACGGGTTCGGTCATTCGGGCCAGAGGGTGACCCCCAGCCTGCGAAGGTCCTCCATCTCGGGTTCCGAGTACCCCAGCCGGCTCAGCACCTCACGAGAATGCTCACCCAGCAACGGCGGCGGTCCGCCGATCCGACCGGGCGTGGCGGAGAAGTGCACGAGGTGGCCGAACTGACGGAAGCGGCCGTATTCGGCGTGCTCGTAATCGGCCACCAGGCCCGCGGTCACCAGATCGGGCGCGTCGAACCAGGTCGTGGGCGCCATGTCGTCGGCGATCTCCACCGGAACGCCGTGCTCGTCGAGGAGGTCGAACGCGGCCCTCGACGGCAGCGTACGGAGCCAGCGTTCGAGCGTGTCGCCCAGCGCTCCGGCATTCCGGGTCCGGACCTCGGCCGAAGCGAAGCGCTCGTCGCCGCTGAGCTCGGGGAGTGCCTTGCAGAGCGATCCCCAGTGGCTCCCACCGAGGCAGGCCAGGGCGATCCACCCGTCGGACGTCTCGTAAAGCCGGTAGAGCGGTCCGAACCCGGTCTGCCCCGAGTCGACCTGCGGTCGGGCAAAGGGTCCGTCGGGGCCGTTCCACTGGTCCGAGCTGTAGAACATCCCGCCGCTGACGATGGACGTGTCGACGAACTGGCCCTGTCCGGTCTTCTCGCGCCAGTACAGGGCGAGGAGGACGGCGACCGCCGACTGGCAGGCGCACGCCTGGTCACACATGCCGAAGCGGTACCAGACCGGCGGGTTCCCCTCGCCACCGAGCTCGTGTTCGAGCCCACACGACGACTGGCCCAGCTGATCGAACCCCGGCCACGTGGCACGGGTGCCATCGATGCCCCACATGCCGGTGTGGCAATAGATCAAGCGGGGATTGAGCGCCTTGGCCGTTTCGTAGCCGACGCCCAGCCGCTCCGCCACACCGGGACGCATGTTGTGGTGGACCACGTCCACCTCCCGGATGAGCCGGTGGGCGATCTCCCTTCCCCCCGGGGTCTTCAGGTCCGCGACCACGTCCAACTTGCCCCTCTGGCAGCCGTTGAACGGCTTGGTGATGAAGCGCATCTGGTCGCCCTCGGGCGACTCCAACTTGTAGACGGTCGCACCGAGGTCGCCGAGCAGCATCGGACCGAACGGCCCGGCCAGAAAGTTGCCGAGGTCGAGCACCGAGACACCCTCGAGCGCATGGGCAAGCGGCTTCCCCGCCCGGGCCCGACGGGCCCGCGGCTCTTGTCGGGTGATCTCGTCGAGGATCTCGGCGTTGTGCCGTCCGACCGCGGGCTGGGGAGCCTGAGGAACCGACGGCTCGATCCCTCGGAGATGGAAGGTGGGACCTACCTGTCTGGTCGGACCGTGTACCTCGTCCTCGATCTGTACGATCCAACCGTCGGCAAGGAGCAGAGGGTCGTCGACGGCCTCGGAGGCCGGCCGCACGGGAGCCACGGGGAGGTCGTTGGCCCAGAACCTCTCCAGCAGTACCTGACGCGGTAAGCGCCGGAACGCGTCGCTGATCGGGCCCGACTGGTCGGCGGTCGGATCACGGCTCGGCTCGACCGGGTCGATGCCGAGAATGCCCCACAGTGCGCTCCGATCCTTTCCTCGCCCGCCCGCCCCGTGCATCGAGTGCACCCACAACCCGTCGGCGCATTGGAAGATCCCTGGCTGGGGGTCCCTGTTGAGGCTGAAGACCTCCGGCGACTCGTGCTCCATGTCTTGCCAGAGCTGGGTCGTGAAGGCCAGCACGCCCTGAAAGAGCGAGGTCTCCACCCATTGCCCCTCCCCCGTGATCTCGCGGGCGAGGAGAGCCGCCACGATCCCGTTCAGCAGCAGGAACGAGGCACCGAGGGATGGCAGCGGGCGAGGGAGGAAGATCGGGCCCTCGCGCCAACCGGGCTGTTCGACCTGTTGACCGGACCGGGCCTGCACGAGGAGATCGATCGCCGGACGCTCCTGCGCGTCGGTGCCCCGGACATACCCGGTCAGCGAGGTGTAGATGAGCGAGGGAAGGTCGCCCCGCAGCGAGGCGTAATCGAGTCCCCACCGGTCCATGGTCCCCGGCGGAAAGCTCTCGACGAGGACGTCGGCGGTCCCCACCAGGTCGACGAAGGTCTCCCGGTCGGACGCAGCGTCGAGATCGATGACGACGCTTCGCTTCCCCCGATGCCACACGACCGTGCCGGGGTAAGCCCGCATAGGGTCGCCCCCTGGGGGTTCGACCTTCATGACGTCAGCCCCGTGATCCGACAGGACCATGGTCGCCATCGCACCGGCGATCCCGGAGGTGGCGTCCACCACTCGGACTCCTTCGAGCGCTCCTGGCACCACGCACCCCCTCGCTATTCGGCAGTCGCCCAGCCAACCCGCCCATCACGCGACGTTACCGTCGAGAACCCCGTTCCGCCGGCTCGCCGGCTCGCCACCCCGCACGGCCCGGGCGATCTCCGGGCGACCTCCGGGCGATCTCCGGGCGACCTCCGGGCGATCTCTGGTCGACCTTTCGATCAGGCGGACGGAGGGCGCAACCGGTCGATGGTGAACTGCAGCCCGTCCCGCCAGGCCGCCTCGCTCGCGACGGGGTCGTAATTGGCGAAACCCGGGGAGCTGAAGGCGTGGCCGGCTCCGGGATACGTCCTTATCTCGTGATCGATACCCCACCGTGAAAGGCGCTCTTCGAGGTCGGCCAGCTGCTCGGACGACATGATCTCGTCGCGTTCCCCGGACATGATCATGACCGGGCACGCGATGTTCCAGACCAGGTCGATCACATGGGCCGGATGCCTCGCGTCGATGACCTCGAACCTGGGCTGGCTCGGGTAGAAGAGGGCGGCCGCGTCGATCGAGCGATCGAGGCAGGCCCCGAACATGGCGACGGTGCCGCCGGTGCAATACCCCCAAACCGCGACCTTGCCGTCGACGTTCGGCAGGTCGCGGGCCAAGTGGATCGTATCGAGGAAGTCGTGGGCGGCCCGCCGGAAGTCGAGGGCGCCGATCATCTGCATCATCCCGGGAATGTCGCTGTAGTCGTCGGGGTCGGGCATCGTGACCCCTCGGTAGTAGTCCGGGACGAGGGCTACGAACCCGACATGGGCCAACGTTGCGGCAACGCACCGGATGAAGTGGTTGATCCCTGCGCCCTCGGCCCCGATGACGACTGCGGGATGAGCGCCGGCACCCGCCGGCTCGTACACGAGGACGGACATGGTCCCTCCGGTGACGCCGAGCTCCACCTGGCGCGACCACACGTCGACGTACTCCTCGAGCTCGGGCTCGGGGAATTCCATCTCCCCTCCTCCCCCACGACCGCATCTCCGCACGGACGGCGATCCGATGCCCCGAGCGGACTACCAGAGCCCGCCTTCAACAGGGAGCCTGCCAGTTCGGCGGTGACGACACAACTCTCGAGGGGGGGCCGATGACCCTGCCCGGTCGTTCGCCTGCCGGTCCACCCGATGGCAGTGGTCTCCACCGGACACCGTGGCCACCGCGGTGGCGGTGGTCGTGATGTCCGGGGTGATGCTCCTCTTCGCCATCAGATCGTCGTTGCTCTTCCTCGTCGGGGTCGCGCTCCTGATCCTCGGTGGCCGGCATTTCGGGAACGGCCGGCCGGGGACCGGGGGTCATCCCTGGGCCCACGAGGGCCTCGTCCCCGGGGGAGTGGCCGCCTTCACCTGGGCGTCGACCCTGGCGGTCTCCTCGTACCGGGCGCATCCGGGTGCCCTGCTCTCGTTTCCTCCGGCCGAGATCGCCTGGATGCTCATCAGGACCGAGGGGCCTGTTCCATGCCGGTGCCATCGACGTCGCCGGGCTCGTCATGATGACCGTGGCGTGGGCGGTTGCCCAACGGGCCGCACACCGGGCTCGAGCTCGTCGCACATGGGGTCCTCCCCGGGAAGCAGGCGCTCGACCAGCTCGACGAGGCCCGTTCGGTACCGAGCGCGCCTATCCGCCGGGACACGAACCGGGTCGCGCATGCTCCTCGTGACAGGCAGTTCGTATGGGAACGATTCACATCTTCGCAGAGCGGACGGTGGACGCGTCCGCCGGCGGGCGCAGCCGGGAGTACCCGATGAAGGTGGCCGAGCCCGAGCCCGGACGGGTCCTCAGCGAATCCGACACCAACTCGAGCCTTGTCACCACGTTCACCGTCACCCCGGAGGGCGCCGCTTCACGCGTGCGCATCTCCACCACTTGGGATGGTGCCACGGGGATCGGCGGGTTCTTCGAGCGCCTGTTCGCCACGCGGGCCCTGCGCGGCATGTACGCCGACGAGCTCGAGCGCCTGAACGCGTATGCGCACCAACAGGCGGCTTCTGATTGACCGCGGGCTCGCGGCCTCTCAGGTCCGTCCCGGGACCGGGTGCCCGAGAGCCGTCGTCATTGGGCGGACGCCAGCTGCAAGGCCACCACCGCTGCCTCGCCCGGATCCTCCATCGGCACGATCCCCGTGTCCACCTCACCGCCGGGCCGGGTCAGGGACCATGTGCCGATGCCGATCACAGGGGTGCCAGAACGGAGAGCCAAGGCGATCTCGGAGAGGGTGCCGTATTCTCCGTCCAGAGCGACCACGGCGGCGGCGGAACCGACGACGAGGGAATTACGCGCCTCGCCGAGGCCGGTGGCGATGACCACGTCGACCCAAGGGTTCGCGACCGAGGGGTCCCGTCCCGGCAGGAGCCCCACCGTCAGCCCGCCTGCCGACTTGGCGCCGCGGCAGGCTGCGGCCATGACCCCTCCGAGCCCACCGCAGACGACGATCGCTCCGGCCGATGCGAGGGCGGCACCGACTGCCTCCGCCGCAGCGATCACCGGTGCCGTCGCCTCGGAACCACCGACGACTGCTATCTGGGTTGCCATAGTCGACCCAGCGTAGGCCGCCGACCCGGTCGGCGGCCGGTGAGACAGCCGGGGCAACACGGCGCCGCAATCGGCGCGCAGACCAGTCCGGGGACAATCCGGGGGAGGTCGGCCCTAACCTGACGTCGGAGCAAATACGGTGAAGAAGAACCAGGCCTTGCAGGGATTGGCCGCCTACGGCCCACCGCCCAGGCGGGTACGCCCGTGGCTGATGGTGGCCGCCGTGCTCCTCGTCCTGGCCGCGGGGGCCGGGAGTTGGTATGCGGCCGGGAGGGGAAGCCCCTCGGCATCGGTCAGCCGGCACTCCGACGGGGGCCCGAGGCCGGCGAGGCCGTTCACCGTCGCCGCCACCTCACCGGCCGGCGGCGCGACGGGCGTGGCGTCCGACACGCCGATCACCGTCCGCTTCTCGGCGCCGCTCCCAAAGGTGCTCGGAGCCGATGCACCCGTGCCCACGCTCGATCCCCCGGTCGCCGGCTCGTGGCGCCGCTCGAACCGCTTCACCCTCGAGCTCCGCCCGTCGGCGTCGTTCATCCCCTCGACCACCGAGACGCTGAACATCCCGGGCGGTCCGGCAGGAGTGCGGAGCGCTGCCGGGAAGGCACTTGGCAGCACCGACACGGTGTCGTTCACGATCGCCCTGGGCAGCGAGGAGCGGCTGCAACAACTCCTTGCACTCACCGGCTACATCCCGCTCACCTTCACCCCGAGCGGGCCGGCTCGGACCCCGGCACAGGCGGCCATGCCACAGGCGGGTACCTTCGACTGGCGCTGGCCGGGCCTCCCGGGGTCGCTCACCTCGCTGTGGGTTGAGGGCGAGTCGAGCGCCATCACCGAGGGAGCGGTCATGACGCTCGAGAGCCAGAGCGGCCTGGCGGTGGACGCCACCGCCGGGCCCAAGGTCTGGGTCCTCCTGCTCGACGACGTGGCAAAGGGGGTCACGAACCAGGCTCCCTCCACTTACGTCGACGTGTCGAAGGTCCTGCCCGAGTCGTTGACGCTCTGGGTGAACGGCGTCCCGAAATTTCAGGACATCCCGGTCAACACCGGCGCGCCGGGGGCCGACACGACCGCCGGGACGTACGAGGTCTTCGAGCACGTCACC
This sequence comes from Acidimicrobiales bacterium, assembly GCA_035532415.1. GTDB lineage: Bacteria > Actinomycetota > Acidimicrobiia > Acidimicrobiales > RAAP-2 > DATKRB01. The sequence continues at coordinate 99,910 of DATKRB010000009.1, forward strand.
GCCTCGGAGATGAAGGGCACGAACCCCGACGGCACGACCTACGACGACCCGAACGTCCCGTGGGCGAGCTACTTCAGCGGGGGGGACGCGCTGCACGGCTTCGTGCGTGCCGCCTACGGCTCTCCCCAGAGCAACGGCTGCGTCGAGATGTCGGTCGCGAATGCGGGAGCCACCTGGCCATTTACCCCGATCGGTACCCTTGTCACCGTTGAGGGCCCAACCGTCGGCTAGGTGTGATTCCCGCGGACGGACCGTCGGTGATGGCCGACGAGGTCGGCAGTCAGGACCCGACCGTCCTGGCTACGATGCCGCGATGGACCTCGAGTCACTGATCGATCCGGATATCCGTCCCCTCCTCGCCGAGTTCGGGGACTTCCGGCTGACGCCGGACAACCTGGCGGCGATGCGGTCTCGACCGATCGTGCAACCGGTGCCGCTGTCCGACGAGGTCGAACGGGTCGACCACGTCGTGCCCGGCCCGAAGGGCGCGCCGGATGTCGTGGTACGGGTCCATCGGCCGAGAGGTGCCACAGGGCCCCTCCCCTGCGTCTACTCCATTCACGGTGGCGGCTACGTGATGGGCTCGTACACGGGGGACGACGTCCGATTCGACTCCTGGTGCCTACGCCATCGCTGCATCGGCGTGTCGGTGGAGTACCGCCTGGCGCCCGAGACCCCCTATCCTGGTCCGCTCGAGGATTGCTACGCCGGCCTGGCCTGGGTGCACGAGCACACGGAAGAGCTCGGGGTGGACCCGGCTCGCACCGGCATCATGGGGGCGAGCGCCGGTGGCGGCCTCGCCGCGGGCCTCGCGCTGCTCGCCCGCGACCGAGGGGTGCTGCCCGTCGCCTTTCAGCTCCTCATCTACCCGATGCTCGACGACCGTCAGACAAGCCCATCGAGCCGCGTAGAGGCACCGATCTGGAACCCCGCTGCGAACGAATTCGGATGGCGTTCGTACCTCGGCCCGCTCTACGGGACCGACGACACACCGCCCTATGCCGCCGCCAGCCGAGCGACCGATCTGAGCGGCTTGCCGCCTGGCTACGTGATGGTGGGAACGATCGACGGATTCCACGACGAGGACGTCGACTACGCCTTGCGGCTCAATCAGGCAGGTGTCCCAACCGAGCTCCACGTGTACGCGGGCGCGCCGCACGGTTTCGACAACATGATGACCGGAGCGCCCGTGGCCAAGCGGGCCCGGCGGGCGATGAACGAGTGGCTCGAGCGGCGATTGCACGCTACCGACGCGGCACCGCCCTCGACGATGCGCTCACGGTGATCGTCGACACCGGACATGCCCTCGGCGTGGGGGGGGGTCGATCGCACATACCTGTTCACCGTATTGCATTGATTGCATTGCCCCCGTCCTCCTCGACGCCCGACCGCGGCCCGGCTGCAGCGTGAAGGTCAACATCGGCATCTGATGGTCACCGTCGATCCCCTTGCTGGCGCTTGCAGTCCCATGGCCCGAGGATGAGGCTTGACTCATGACACCCCGGCGATTCCAAGGTCTGGTCAACGTCGACATCCGCGACTCGGTCCCGGACTGGGGGCCGTTCGACGCCCCTCGGGCACCTCGGGGGGCTCCGAACGTCGTCTACATCGTTCTGGACGACGTCGGGTTCTCGGCGATGAGCTGCTATGGCGGGCCGATCCCCACGCCCAACATCGATCGCATCGCGGACGCGGGGCTCCGCTATACCCAGTGGCATACGACGGCCCTCTGCTCGCCCACCCGCGCCTGTCTCCTCACCGGTCGAAACCACACCCGCAACTCCATGGCGTGCATCACGGAGGCCGCCATCGGCTTCCCCAATGCGAGCGGGGTGATCCCACCCGAGAACGGCACCATCGCCGAGATCCTTGACGAACAAGGGTGGAACACCTACATGGTCGGCAAGTGGCACCTGTGCCCGGAGGCCGAGATGAACGTGGCTTCGACCCGGCGGAACTGGCCGCTCGGTCGTGGGTTCCAGCGATTTTACGGCTTCCTCGGGGCCGAGAGCAATCAGTGGTATCCCGACCTCGTTTACGATAACCACCCGGTCGACCAGCCCAGGTCGCCCGAAGAGGGGTATCACCTCACCGAGGACATCACCGACAAGGCTCTCGAGTTCATAATGGACGCGAAGGTGATCGCGCCGGAGAAGCCCTTTTTCCTCTACTACGCGCCTGGCGCCTGCCACGCGCCGCACCACGCCCCTCGCGAGTGGATCGAGAGGTTCAGGGGCCGATTCGACATGGGGTACGAGGCATTGCGCCACGAGACGCTAGCCCGGCAGAAGGCGTTGGGGATCCTCCCGTCGGACACCGGATTGTCCCCCCTGAACCCCATCGGCACTCCCGAGACCCGGAGCGGTCCGAACGGCAAGCCCTTCCCCGTCCTCGACACCGTGCGGCCATGGGACTCGCTGTCTGCAGACGAGCGGCGGCTGTTCTCCCGGATGGCCGAGGTCTTCGCCGGCTTTCTGGCCCACACCGACGACCAGATCGGCCGGCTCCTCAACCATCTCGAAGAGAGCGGTGAGCGCGACAACACCCTTGTGATCCTGGTGTCGGACAACGGGGCGAGCGGCGAGGGCGGTCCCAACGGGTCGGTCAACGAATGCAAGTTCTTCAACGGCATTCCCGACGACCTTGCCGCGAACCTCGCCCAGCTCGACGAGCTGGGAAGCCCGGCGACCTACAATCACTACCCCACGGGGTGGGCGATGGCGTTCAACACGCCCTTCAAACTGTGGAAGCGCTACGAGTACAACGGGGGAACGAGCGACTCCTGCATAGTCTCGTGGCCGAAGGGGGTGAAGGCGCGCGGTGAGATGCGTACCCAGTACCACCACGCGGTCGACCTGGTCCCGACCATCTTGGACGTGCTCGGGGCTGACGCACCGGAGTCCATGAACGGCCACGTCCAGAGCCCGTTCGACGGCGTGAGCATGAGGTACAGCTTTGAGTCCCCAGACGCCCCGACCACAAGGAGCACGCAGTTCTATTCGATGCTCGGCTCGCGTAGCGTCTGGCACGACGGGTGGAAGGCGGTCACCACCCATCCGACGATCTCCGGCTGGGGCAACTTCGACTCGGACACGTGGGAGCTCTTCCACACCGACGTCGACCGGTCCGAGCTGCACGACCTGGCGGCAAAGGAGCCGGAGCGGCTTCAGAAGCTCATCAACCTCTGGTTTGCCGAGGCCGGTGCCAACGGCGCCTTCCCCCTCGACGACCGTTCCGCGATCGAGATCATCCTCACTCCGCGACCCGTCCTGACGCCGGACCGGAACCGCTATGTCTACTATCCCGACGTCGCGGAGGTTCCCGAGTCACAGGCGGTCAACATCCGCAACCGCTCGTACAGCATCGGTGCCCTCGTGGACATCCCCGCCCCGGGAGCGAGGGGCGTACTCTTCGCCCACGGCGCCCGGTTCGGCGGCCATACGCTCTACATCAGGGACGATCGACTCCACTACGTGTACGACTTCGTCGGCATGCTCGTGCAGAAGGTCGTGGCGGACGCCGACGTTCCGGTAGGGGACAACCTCATCCTGTCGGCGTCGTTCGACAAGGACGGGGAGGACCCGCCGGGCGTGGCCACCGGTACCCTCTCGCTCTATTACGGCGAGACCAAGGTCGGCGAGGGCCGCATCCGGACGCAGCCGGGCAAGTTCGCCATCGGGGGCGAGGGTCTGTGCGTGGGACGGGACGGCGGCGAGGCGGTGACCGACGACTACCCCGGTGAGATGCCCTGGCACTTCACCGGCGGGACGATCAAGCGCGTCGCGGTCGACGTGAGCGGCGAGCCGTACGCCGACCTCGAGCGCGAGGCCGTCGCCATGCTGTCGCGAGAATAGGAGCAGCCCGGCCCGGATCCGCCGGCATCGCCCGGATACCGGCGGATCCCCATCTGCCCGGTGGGCTGTGGACGTTGCCCGGTGGGCTGTGGACGTCAGCGCCTGCCCGGTGCGCCTCGGGGCCCCTGGGGTCGGGACCCCGTTAGGCTCCTCGGGATGCCGTTCGACTCGATGACCAGCCAGGAAGTGATGGCCTTCCTCAATTCCGCTCCGGCCCGCACGGGGATCGTGGCGACCACCCGTGAAGACGGATCCCCTCACGCGGCACCTGTCTGGTACGTCGTCGACGAGGACGGCTCCGTCCTGTTCAACACCGGCGCCCGATCGGTGAAGGGCCGCAACCTCCGGCGCGAGGGACGCGCCGCTCTCTGTGTCGACGACGAGACTCCGCCGTACGCCTTCGTGACGATCGAAGGACCGGTCGCCATCACGGAGGAACTCGACGAGGTCCGGCGCTGGGCGACGACCATCGGCGCCCGCTACATGGGTGCCGACCGGGCCGACGAGTTCGGTGCCCGTAACGGCGTCCCGGGTGAGCTGCTCGTGCGCCTGATCCCCGAGAGGGTGATCGCCGTCAGGGACCTCGCGGACTGACCCCGGGGATTCGCGGCGGACAGCAGCACCTGCCGTGGACACGGGAGGTGGACATCGTTCTGGTTGGAGACGGACGATCCGGATCGGACCGCGCTCACCACCGCCTGCTCTCCACCTGACCGAGCCGGGGAATCGCCGGCGCGATCGTCTCCTCGAGCCACCGGGCCGGCTCGTCACCCACGGCGCCGAGCATGACGGCGTTCACGCCAACCTCGGCGAACGACTCGGCCTGTCGCACCACCGCGTCCGTGTCGGCTCCCGGAGCGACGGCGCCGAGCATGGCGGTCACCTCGATCTCCCCGGGGTCCCGGCCCACCGCGTCGCAGTGACGCCGGAGCACATCGACCTTGTGCGCCACGACCTCGGGAGGTCCGAATATGTTGCAGGCGTCGGCGTAGGTTGCCACCAGTCGCAAGGTCTTGCGCTCGCCGCTCCCACCGATGAGGATACGCGGGCGCGGCGCACTGATCGGCGCCGGGATGCACAGCGTCTCGTCGAGCTGGTAATGCTTTCCCCGGTACGACCCGTTGTTCTCGCTCCACATCTGCAGGCAGATCTGAATCGCCTCCTCGAGTCGCTCGAAGCGTTCGGCGAGTGGCGGGAACGGGGCACCGAGCCCGCGGTGCTCCCGCTCGTACCAGGCCGCGCCGATTCCCAACTCGGCACGCCCGCCCGACAGCACGTCGAGGGTCGTGATCGTCTTGGCCAGCAGTCCGGGGTGACGATAGGTGACGCCCGTCACGAGAAGCCGCAGCCGGAGGCTCTCGGTCCGGCCGGCGACGAACCCGAGGGCGGTGTACCCCTCGAGCATCGGATCCTCGGCGGGAGCGACGAGGTCCATCTGAAACCAATGGTCCATGAAGGAGAGCGTGCGGACGCCGATGCCCTCCGCGGTACGGGCCAACGCGCTGATGCCCGGGCCGATCCCGTTGCTCGCTCCGGCCCAGTCGAATCGTGAAACATGAAGGTCGATGTCCACCCGGGGGTTCTACCACCGGGAATGGCCGGCCGCTACCGGCACCCGAGCGGGCCGAGGGTGACGACCCACGGATTGGTCGGCCCGGGACGCCCGGTTGATCAGGATCGACCCTTCCCCTCGTTCCGCGGACGTCTGCGGTCCTTCCCTCGCCCCGATTCCTCCGGTCGGATGATGACGATCGGGCAGCGGGCGTGGTGCGCACACTGTTGGCTCACCGAGCCGAGCGTCAGCCCTTCGAACCCGCCCAGTCCCCTCGAACCGACCACCAGCAGATCCGCGCCGTCGCTGGCTTCGACCAGAGCCTTCGGTGCCGGAGGGTCGACGGCGATCCCGACGACCTCTATCGTCGGCTCGAGCTCCTCGGCCCGGGCGACGGCCTCGTCGAGGACGCGGCTCTCCAATCGCTCCACCTCGGGGTAGAGGTTGAGGAAGTCTCGCCGAAAGGTCATCGCGTACACCACCTGAAGGACGCCGCCCCGGAGGCGCGCCTCCCGGGCGGCCCAACCGAGTGCGTCGAGAGCGGCGGCCGACCCGTCGACGCCGACCACGATCCGAGCGGGCTCCGGCGAGTCGGGATCGGGTCCCTGGTGCTCTGTCATCGGGTCGCTCCTCGGGTCGGGTGCACCCAGCCTGCCCGAAGAGCCAGACCGGCAACAGGGCACTTCGTCACCACCCTCTCCTTCGGCTCTCGCCGCTCACGGGGTCTCGTGACCCTCACCGGGCGTCCGGAGCCCGCCTGCCAGACTGTGTGTGGGATCGACCTCCGTCCTACAAGGAGGACGTTTGGACGTGGGACCCATGGACGATCGGCACAGAGCGTCACCGCAGCACCGGCCCGCCACCGGCCCCGCCGCCACCGACGGGCACGGCGACATCGCCGGCACCCCCGAGCGCCCCGGCACCAACGACGCCGGTCTCACGGCCCGCGAGGTGGCGGAGCAGGTCGCATCGGGCCGGGCGAACGTCTCGGACGAGCAGAGCGCTCGGTCCCTCGGCCAGATACTGAGGGCCAACGTTCTCACCCGGTTCAATGCCATCCTGACGTCCCTGCTCGTCGTGGTCGTCTTCGTGGGCCCACCCCAAGATGGCCTCTTCGGAGTGGTCCTGGCCGTGAACACGGTGATCGGGGTGGCGCAGGAGCTGAGGGCCAAGTCGACGCTCGACCGCCTCGCCGTGCTCAGCGCGCCCAGCGCCCACGCAATTCGCGACGGGCAGCCCGTCGAGCTCGCCGTCGCCTCGGTCGTGCTCGACGACCTCCTCGAACTGCGACCGGGGGACCAGATCGTCGTCGACGGCCGGATCGTCTCCTCCGACGGGATGGAGGTCGACGAGTCGCTGCTCAGTGGCGAGATCGTGCCCGTGGCCAAGGGCGTCGACGACGAGGTCCTCTCCGGGAGCTTCGTCGTCTCGGGGACCGGCCGTATCCGGGCCATCCGGGTCGGGAGGGACGCCTTCGCCCAGCGCCTGCAGGGCGACGCCCGCCGGTTCAGCCTGGTCAGATCGGAGCTGCAACAGGGCACGAACCGCATCCTGCAGATGGTGACCTGGGTGATGGTCCCCGCAGGGATCCTGCTGGTCACCAGCCAGCTCCTCCGCTCCGGGCAGTCGGTCGGGGACGCGCTGCGGGGATCGGTCGCCGGGGTAGGGGCCATGGTCCCCGAAGGGCTCGTGCTCCTGACGACGCTCGCCTTCGCCATGGGCGCCATCCGGCTCGCCCGCCGGCGGGTCCTCGTTCAGGAGCTGGCGGCGATAGAGGGTCTGGCCCGGGTGGACGTCCTCTGCATCGACAAGACCGGAACCCTGACCGAGCCGGGTATGAAACTCGGGTCCGTCGAGCTCCTCAGGCCCGCCGACGCGCTCGGTGGCGTCCCGGCCGAGGAGGCACTGGGCGCGCTGGTGGGCGCCGACCCATCGCCCAACGCCACCATGCTGGCCATCGCCGACGCCTTGCCCGCTCCCCCGAGTTGGAAGGCGGAGGCTCGGATCCCCTTCTCCTCCGCTCGGAAGTGGAGCGCCGTGGAGTTCGCCGGCCGTGGCACGTGGGTCCTCGGCGCCCCGGAGCTCGTCCTGCCGGATCCCGGGTCCCTCACGTCCATCTCCGACCGCATCGACCTGTTCGCCGCCCGAGGCGACCGCGTCCTCCTCCTCGCCCATAGCCCCTTGCCCTTCCGGGGGGAGGCTCGTCCCGAAGCGCTCGAGCCGGAGTGCCTCGTCGTCCTTCACGAACGGATCCGCGCCGATGCGCCCGCCACCATCGGCTACCTGCTCGGGCAGGGCGTGGAGGTGAAGGTCCTCTCGGGCGACGACCCTCGGACCGTGAGCTCGATCGCCCGGCTGGTCGGCATTCCCGACAGCGGCCCCGTGGACGCGCGCGACCTGCCCGAGGACCCCGACGCCCTCGCCCGGGCCGTCGACGGACGTTCGGTCTTCGGTCGCGTGCTCCCCGCCCAGAAGAAGGCAATCGTGTCGGCACTTCAGGCCGGTGGTCGGACCGTGGCCATGACCGGCGACGGGGTGAACGACGTCCTCGCCCTCAAGCAGGCCGACCTCGGGATCGCCATGGGATCGGGAAGCCAGGCGACCCGGGCCGTCGGCCGCATCGTCCTGCTCGACAGCTCCTTCGCCGCGGTGCCGGGGATCCTCTCCGAGGGACGTCGGGTCATCGCCAACATCGAACGAGTGGCGAACCTCTTCGTCACCAAGACGGTCTACGCGGCGATCCTCGCCGTCGTCGTCGGGGTGACCGCGGTCCCCTTCCCCTTCTATCCCCGGCACCTCACCATCGTGAGCTCGCTCACCATCGGGATCCCGGGGTTCTTCCTCGCCCTCTCGGCCGGCGACCCCATCGCACGGCCCGGTTTCGTCCGACGCGTCCTGGCGTTCACGGTCCCCGCCGGCCTCGTGTCCGCGGGCGTCACCCTGACGACCTATCTGGTCGCCCGCGGCCCTCTCCACGCGACCATCGGCCAGGCACGCACGGCGGCAACGCTGGCGCTGCTGGCAATCGGTCTCGCCGTGCTGGCCCTCGTCGCCCAGCCGATGAACGCCCTGAGGTTGGGCCTCGTCGCGACCATGGCCGGTGGAGCAGCCCTCTTGTGGGCGGTCCCATTCTCACGGCAACTGTTCAGCCTGGAGCAGCCCCCGGCGACCGCCCTGTGGGCCACCCTCGGCTTCGTCCTCATCGCGTTGCCTGCGCTGTGGGTCCTGACCCGGCTCGGCGCCCAGCTCCTACTCCGGACCGATCACCGATCGCGCGCGGATCCAGAATCTTCTACGCTTGGTGCACCATAGGGAACGGGTGCCTGCCGTGCAGGTGCCTGTCGGGACCGGTGCCTGCCGTGCAGGTGCCTGTCGGGACTGCGAGGGGGAGCGATGGTCGAGGTGAGGATCCCGACTCCTGGTGACCTTCCGGGCTACATGGCCACCCCGCCAGGCCAAGGCCCGTGGCCGGGGGTCATCGTCATCCACGACGCGATGGGCATGAGCCAGGACGTGAAGAACCAGGCCAACTGGCTGGCGGGCGAGGGTTACCTGGCGCTCGCACCCGACCTCCTCCACTGGGGCAGGAAGCTGACCTGCCTGCGCTCCATATTCCGGGACCTGAAGGCGCGGGAGGGAAGGGCCTTCGACGAGGTGGAGGCCGCGCGTGCCTGGCTGGCCACTCGGGACGACTGCACGGGCAAGATCGGGGTCATCGGCTATTGCATGGGTGGCGGGTTCGCCCTCCTCCTTGCCCCCGGCCACGGTTTTTCGGTGTCGAGCGTCAACTACGGCCCGATCCCCAAGGACGCCGACAGCTTCCTGACCGGAGCCTGCCCCATCGTCGGGAGCTTCGGCGGCAAGGACCGGACGCTGCGCGGCGCCGCCGACCGGCTCGAGCATGCCCTCGCGGCGGTAGGCGTCGACCACGACGTGAAGGAGTACCCCGATGCCGGCCACTCGTTCCTCAACGATCACGACAGCACCCTGTTCGCGGTGATGGGGAGCATCATCGGGGGTGGCTACCACGAGCCTTCCGCCCAGGACGCCCGCCGGCGCATCGTCTCGTTCTTCGACGCACACCTCGAGTCGTAGGGGAGAACGGCGCGCTCCCCGACCCGACCGTCCCGACCCCGATCGCCGGTCAGCCTTCTTCGGCGGCTCCGGGTGCCCGCATCTTCTCGTCGATCATGTTGACGATGGTCGGGTCCAGCAGGGTGGTGACGTCCCCGAGCTCCCGGTTCTCGGCCACGTCGCGCAGCAATCGGCGCATGATCTTGCCGCTGCGGGTCTTCGGGAGGTCCGGCGTCAGCAGGATCTGGCGCGGCTTGGCGATCGGGCCGATGGTCTTGGCCACGGTGTTACGGAGCTCCTCCACCAGCTTTGCTCCGTCCTCGTCGCTCTGGGCCGCGTCACCCTTCACCGTGACAAAGGCCACGATGGCCTGACCGGTGGTCGGGTCCGACGCGCCCACTACCGCCGCCTCGGCCACCCTCGAGTCGCCGACCAGAGCGTGCTCGATCTCCGTCGTCGAGATCCGGTGCCCCGAGATGTTCATCACGTCGTCGACGCGCCCGAGCAGCCAGATGTCGCCGTCCTCGTCCTTCTTCGCACCGTCGCCAGCGAAGTAGGTCCCGGGGAAGCGGGACCAGTAGGTCTCGCGGTAGCGCTCGGGATCGCCCCAGATCCCCCGGAGCATCCCGGGCCACGGCTGGGTGATGACCAGGTAACCGCCCTCTCCGTTGCCCACCGAGTTGCCGTCGTTGTCGACGATGTCGGCACTGATGCCGGGGAACGGCGTCATCGCGGCACCGGGCTTGGTCGAGGTGATCCCGGGCAGCGGGGTGATCAGGATCCCTCCCGTCTCGGTCTGCCACCAGGTGTCGACGATCGGGCAACGATCGCGGCCGACGTTCTTCCGGTACCACATCCACGCCTCGGGGTTGATGGGTTCCCCGACCGACCCGAGCAGCCGCAGGCTGGACAGATCGTGGGCCGCCGGGTGCTCCTCACCCCACTTCATCAGCGTCCGGATCGTCGTCGGCGCCGTATAGAGGATCGACACCTTCAGGTCCTCGACGATCCTCCACCAGCGGTCCCTCCCACCGGCGTCGGGGGTCCCCTCGTACATGACCGACGTGGTTCCGTTGGTGAGCGGCCCGTACACGATGTAGCTGTGGCCGGTCACCCATCCGACATCGGCAGCGGTCCAGAAGACGTCCTCGTCAGGCTTCAGATCGAAGATCAGCCGGTGGGTGGCGGCGCAGTGGACCAGGTACCCGCCCGTGGTGTGCAGGATCCCCTTGGGCTGGGCCGTGGTCCCGCTCGTGTACATGATGTACAGGGGATGCTCGGCGTCGAACGACTCGGCCTCGTGCTCGATCGACTGGCGGTCGACGACATCGTGCCACCAGACGTCCCGACCTTCGCTCCACTGCACCTCCTGACCGGTCCGCCGGACCACCAGCACGTTCCGGACGTCGGGACACAGGGCCACCGCGTCGTCGACGTTCGGCTTGAGCGGGGAGATCGCGCCACGCCGGAAGCCGCCGTCGGCGGTGATCACCATCCGGGCATCGGCGTCGAGGATCCGTCCCGCGAGCGCCTCGGCCGAGAACCCGCCGAAGATGACCGAGTGGGGCGCACCGAGGCGGGCGCAGGCCAGCATGGCGACGACCGTCTCGGGGATCATCGGCATGTAGATGGCCACCCGGTCCCCGGACCTCACCCCGAGCTCGGTCAACGCGTTCGCCGCCTGGCACACCATCCGGAGCAGGTCGGCATAGGTGATGGTCCGGGACTCGCCCTCGGGCTCACCCACCCAGTGGTAGGCGACCTTGGCACCCCGCCCGGCAGCCACGTGCCGGTCGACGCAGTTCACCGCCGCGTTCAGCTTGCCCCCGACGAACCACTTCGCGAACGGGAGGTTCCAATCGAGCACCGTGTCGAAATGGCGGTCCCACTGCAGGCTCTCAGCTTGCTCGGCCCACCAGGCCTGAGGATCCTTTGCCGCTTCCGCGTAAATGCCGGGCTGGGCATTGGCCTGGGCGGCGAAGCCCGGAGGGGGATCGAACCGCCTCGACTCGTGAAGGAGCGCAGAAAGTGTCCCTCCGTCACCCGGCGGGTGCAGTACGTCGCTCATGGTGCTTCCTTTCCCCGTGCTTTGGAGTCCTCCTGTGCCTTCCCGGGGCCGGCGCCCCGGTCAGCGCGGCGCCAGGGGAAGGGTGGGGAGCACCGTCTTCTTGAACGTCTCATTCAACACCCCGGCGAACGAGGCATACCAGGCGGCTGCCGCGGTTGCCACGCCGGCCCAGCCACCGGCCTTGGTGATGTTGGGTTGGGTCTGAAAGGCACCGATGGTGAGCAGCACGAAGGTGACCGTCAGCAGGACGAAGACCGCCACGACGGCACCGGACACCCGGAACGAGGCGATCATCATGTAGGCGGTGAAGATGGTCCAACCGAGCAGGAACACGCCGACGGCGACCGGCAGGTCCCTCACCCTCACCCCGGGCAGCACGAACTTCACCAGCACGTAGTAGCCGATCCAGAATGCGCCGTACGAGCTGAAGGCCAGAGCCCCGAAGGTGTTCTTGCGCACGAACTCCCACATGCCCGCGAACAGCTGCGCGGCCCCCCCGTACACGAGGGCCAGTGCCAGGGCGGCGCTCGCTCCTGCGCCCCAGACGTTCGTATTGGCGATGCTGAGGGCGAACGTCGTCATGGCGAACGCTCCCAGACCGAGCGGAGCCGGGTCCGCCACGGAGTGGATCGCCGGAAGCCGGGTTGCGGCTCCCTCGAGTGGTTCGGACAGCCCCGATGTGCCGATGGACATGATCTACCCCCTAGTGGATCAGTACCGCTTCCCCAGTATCTTGCCTGAACAATCGAAGAGAAGCACGAAATTTCTCTCGGCGGCCGACATTTCGACCCCGATTGGCTGTTCGCCGTGCCTGGGAGCGGCCGTCCCCGCCGAGCACACGACGAGCCATTTCCGGCCGGGGGCGGGTACGGCGGGCCGGCATGCAAGACTTTGGGTGGCCCTGGTGAGGGTCGAGCCGGTCTGGAAGACCAGGTCGTAGTACGAGGTATACAGCGGGACCGCATCGTGGAACGAGCATCACTCGGATCGGAGGACTACCGGCGCCTGCTCGCCTTCCGGACTGGTCTTCGCCGGTTCCTCCACTGGAGCGAGGAACAGGCCCGGGCGGTGGGGCTCGCTCCGAGCCAGCACCAGCTCCTTCTGGCCATCCGCGGGCACGAGGACCCCCGGGGGCCGACGATCGGCGACGTGGCGGGCTATCTCCTCCTCCGACACCACAGCGCGGTCGAGCTCGCCCAGCGCGCCGAGGCGCTGGGGCTCTTGACCCGCCGGACCGACCCGTCGGACCGCCGGGTGGTGCGCTTGGCGCTCACCCGCAAGGGAACGACGACCCTCAACCGGCTGTCCGCCCGCCACATCGAGGAGCTGGCACGCGTGGCCGACGATCGCCGGCCCCTGTGGGATGGGCTCGACCCCGTCGCGCCGCCCGAGGCCCCGTCCGAGGCCCTTCCCCCAACGGCAACCGTCCGGCGGGGATCCGGTTAGGACGGACCGTCCTGTTCGCGCAGGAACCGCTCCAGCTCGGCGGCCAGCGCATCTCCCGAGGGCAGGTTGTCGAGCTCGACGGAGAGCTCGTTCTCGTCTGCACGCCCTTCGAGCTGCAGCACGTAGCCCGCAATGTCGTCGTCGGCGGCGACGACCTCGCTCACCTGGCGCTCGTACGCCGCCGAGGCGATCTCGAGGTCGGTGGTGGGCACGTGGGTGGCCAGCAGGTCACAGACTCGCTCGACGATGGCCAGCGTCGCTTTGGGCGACGGTGTGCTCGGGATGTAGTGAGGCACTTGCGCCATGAGCGAGGCGACCGGGATGTCCGCCTGGGCGAAGGCATCCTGCAGAACCCCGACGATGCCCGTGGGGCCCTGGTATTGCGGTCGTCGCAATCCGAGGCGGTCCGCCATGCGGGGATCGGCCGTCGAACCTCGGACCGGGACGGTCCGCGTATGGGCCACATCGGCCAGCATGGCGCCCAACGTGAAGACCGATCGGACACCGAGCTCCGTCGCGACGTCGGTCACGCATCGGCAGAATGCCCGCCACCGCAAGTGGGGCTCCGTCCCGATCAGCAGGATGACATCGTGAGGCCCCGGGAGCGACGCCGCCAGGAAGCGGTTGAGCGGCCACACGATCTCGCGGGTGAGGTCGTCGCGGAGCCGCACCTGCGGGCGGACGCCCGTGAAATCGTAAAATTCCTCCGCCTCGATGTTCGCGAACGGGTGTGCACCCCATCTTTCCGCCAGGTAGGCGGCGGCGCCCGACGCAGCCGATCCCGCGTCCGTCCACCCTTCGAACGCAGCGAGCATGACCGGCTCGCGGAGCCGGGGCCTGCTCAGCCAATCGAGCATGTCCATCTGGTCAACGCTACCCCCACCGGGCTCGACGCCGTTCAGTCCCCGGTCGGGTGGGCCGGTCGGGGAATTAGGATCTCCCCGGCCTGATGCCTGGGCGGACATGACAATCGGCGCGTGCCGGTGGAAGGTGGTCGGGAGACACGGTGGCTGTGAACCAGGCCGAACAGCTGGGGCGATCGGGCGGGGAGCCGCTCGCCAGCGCACGCGCCAATCCCACGTGGACGCTGGTGACGGTGGCGCTCGGCGTCGTGATGGTGGGGCTCGACGCGACCGTCGTCGCCATCGCGAACCCCTTCATCGCCTCGAGCCTGCACGCTTCCCTGGCCGACCTTCAGTGGATAACCAATTCCTACCTGCTCGTCCTGGCCGTGCTGCTCATCGTCGGGGGTCGCCTGGGCGACCGCTACGGGAGGCGGATCGTCTTCCTCATCGGTGTGGTCGGGTTCGCCGCGGCATCGGTCGGCGTCGGGATCATCGGGTCCATAACCGGCGTCATCGTAATGCGGGGCCTTCAGGGGGCGTTCGGAGCCCTCCTGATGCCGAACACACTGGCGCTGCTCCGCGTCGCCTACCCCGAGGAACGCCTGAACCGGGCCATCGGCATCTGGAGCTCCACCTCCGCCCTGGCCATCGCCGGCGCTCCGATCCTGGGGGGCCTGCTGGTCGAGCGTGTCTCGTGGCAGAGCGTCTTCTACCTGAACGTCCCGATTGCCGTGCTGACCGTCGCGATCGGCGTCGCCGTCCTTCCCGAAAGCCGTGAGGCGGTGCGCCAGCGGATGGACCTCGCCGGCGTGGCGATCCTCGCCTCCTCCCTGTTCGCCCTGGTCGTCGGGGTCGTGGAGGCGCAGTCGTGGGGCTGGGGGAGCTCCCGGGTGCTCGGCCTGATCCTCGCCGGCGCCGTCCTCCTCGTCGTGTTCACCCTCGTGGAGCTGCGGACGAGCTCACCCCTGGTCCCCCCGAGGCTCTTCCGGATCCGATCGGTCTCGCTCGGGGTCGTCACCGTCATCCTGAGCTTCTTCGCCCTCTTCGCCGTGCTGTTCTTCGTCAGCCTGTACCTCCAGAACGTCCACGGGTTCGACCCGATCGCCGCGGCGGTCAGGACGCTCCCGCTCACGCTCCTGTTCGCGGCGACCAGCCTGGTCGCCGCCAGGCTCACGACTCGGTTGGGCGCCGGTCCGGTGATCAGCACCGGCCTGCTGTGCGTCTCGCTCGCGCTCTTCGGGTTGACCTTCCTCGAGCCCGGATCGGGCTATGTGCAGCTGTGGCCGTCGCTGTGCGGGTTGGGGATCGGCCTCGGACTGGTGGTCGTCGCTTCGGCCGAAGCGATCATCGGCAACGTCCCGATCGACGACTCGGGGCTCGCCGGCGGGATCCAGGCGACGGCCGTGCAATTCGGTGGCGTGCTCGGTGCCTCGGTCCTCGGCGCGATCGTCGCGGGCCGCGCCGCGTCCGTTCTCCCGGCGAAGCTCAGCGCCCTCGGCATCCATCCGGGAGACGCCCGCCACCTTCTGGCCAATGCGGCCCTCGTCTCACAGGGGCTCTCGGCGGCCGGCGGGAACACCCCACCCCGCCTGCATGCGGCGATCACCGCCGGAAGTCACGCCGCGTTCATGTCGGGGCTTCATCTGGCCCTGGCGATCGGTGGCGTGGTCGCCTTCGCCGGGGCCGTCGCCGGGCTGTTCATCAGGAGGGCCGGTCCCGGATCCCCTGTCGCCCCCGTCCACCTCTGACCGGCCTCACGCGGTGGTGACCGGCCTCACCGAGCGGTGGCGATATCGTCACCGCAGGTCAGAGGCAGGATCTCCCCCTTGGCGCCGGGCTACAACCCGAGCTGCGTGAGGTAGCCGGCCACCCAGGGGGACGCGGCCGCCAGAGCGAGATCGGCCGCCGGGCGGAGCGGCCGGGGAATCCGCCGCACCAGCACGAAGGCGGTGGTCCCGAAGACGAGGGTGGTGACGAACTTGGCCTTCGTGCTCGGTTGGACCTTCTGCGGCAGGGAGAGTTGCGCCATGCGGCCAGCCTACCGAGGGCGAACCCGGCTGCGGCAACAGGGCCCCGGTGCCGATCGAGGCTGACGTTATCGTTAACGTTGCAATCTGCGTCGCCCGGTCCTATCATCGGACCAGTTCCCGTGCGGCGACTCAGGGGTTGGGTCCCCCCCACTCCCTTGGGCGCCGACCGGGGCGACGGGAGCCCCACCGGCCTTGGCCAGGTGGGGTTTCTCGCGCCGGGTACCTTGGGCACCCGGGCACGGCACGGGCCCTCCACGCCGGAGAATCCCGGCGTTCCCGGAGCCGGCGCACCTCTGCGCCCATGGTCCGAGTGGGGTTGCCGGGGTGAGTACGCTCACCTCCGTGGCGAGCTTCGTGGTCAAGTACCAGGGTTGGGTGAGGAAGCCGGATGAGCCGACCGTGCTCTTCCGGCTGTCGATCGAGCGGGAGGGACAGCCGTTTCAACTGGCGTCGGTGCCGGTCGACGACAAGGTCCTCGAGGCGGCCGAGCTCGAACCGCCCGACGACCAGCTCGGCACGGCGCTGGTGCTCGAGGTCGCCCGCGACATCGAGCGGGCGGTCGCGGACGGGTCCATCCCGTTGGCCGACCCGACCGAGGAGTTCGTGATCGCGCCGGTCCCCGCCGCCCGGGTCCGCGAGATCATCGCGGCGGACGACACGCCGGTCGTGCACGCGGGCGGCTCGGTCTTCTCCTTCGACCCCGCGGCGGGCGGCTCCACGGCACCGGAGGCCCCACCGGGCTGACCACGATGAGACCGGTTCGAGACCCGTCTCAGCTCCGTACGGCTGCCGCGTCCTCGCGCTCGGAGAGGAAGTCCCACCAGGCTTCGGCGGCCGCTGTCGCGGGTTCGCTCACCGCCCCGTCCCCCCGCGCCAGGTCGGCGAGCGCCTGGGTCGTCCATTCGGCGTGCGAACCGTCGACCTCGGCGTGCACGTCCCAGAAGCGGGTGCCGCTGGGATCGATCCCGTAGTGAGTCCGGAGCCCGTCGCCCTTGCTCCTCGCGATCCCGCTCGACTGCACCTCGTACGCGGCCAGCGCCGCGAGGGCGGGAACCGGGCCCCGGGTGGCCGACGAGCGGTAGCAGTCCACCAGCGCCCTGGTCGCCGAGGTCGGCTCGGTGACCGAAGGTGAGCCGACGGCTGCGGCGAAGTCATCGAAGAGGGCGAGATGCGGCACGGGTCCGCGCTCGTCGCCCAGATTGGCCTCCACCAGTCGCCGGGCTCGGCCATCGGGGAGCGCGGCGGCCACCTGCTCGAGCACCTCGGGCAGCGCTGTCTCGAAATGCCGGTACTGGCCGGCGTAGGCGGCCAGCTCCCCAGGGGCAAGTTCACCGGCCTCCCAGCGGCGGTAGAAGGGATGAGCGAGCAGCCGGCGGTCCGTCAACACCGACTCCAGCAGGTCTTCGACGTGGGCTCTGAGCATGGTGCATTGTACGCCGGGGCCCTCCCCCGGGGCGGTGGCGGCCACGATGCTGGCTAACGTTGGCCCGATGCCGACCACCCTGATCTCCGGCGCGGTGCGGAACCCCCCGGACCGGCGGGGAGATCCCGGGGGAACCCGCTGAGTCGGGTGTCCACGGGCGAGCGTCCTCGTCGCTCGGTGACGGGCGGGCTGATCGACCGGCGGTTGGCAACGCGGGCGTCGACCGCGCGCCGAAGCCTGCTGGCCTCGGCCGGGGCCGGCTCGGCCGGCGCGGCGTTGATCGTCGTGCAGGCGGTCCTCCTGGCATCGGTGATCGACCGCGCCCTCCTGCACGGGGCGTCGGTCCCGGACCTCGTTCCCCAGTTCATCGGGCTCGGCCTCACGGTCGTCGGGCGCGCCCTGTGCCTGTGGTTCGCCGAGCTGGTGGCCCAGCGCACCGCTGTCAGCGTCACCCGGACGTTGCGGTATCAGCTCCTCCGGCACTCGCTCGATCTCGGCCCCGTCTGGCTCGCCGGCGAGCGCGCCGGGGAGCTCTCCCTGACGGCCACGAGGGGCGTGGAGGCGCTGGGTGCCTATTTCGGCCGATACCTCCCGCAAGCGATACTGGCGGGGATCGCCCCGATCGGTATCCTCGTCTGGGTCGGCGTTGAGGACTGGGTGTCGGGCCTCGTGCTGCTCGGCATGGTGGCCCTGGTTCCCGTGGCCATGATCGTCTTCGGCCGTGAGGCCACCAGGAGGGCGGGCAGCCAATGGCACCGGCTCTCGTCGCTCTCCGCCCGTTATCTCGAGCTGATCCAGGGGCTGCCGACGCTGCGGGCCGCCGGGAGGGCCGCCCTCGGTCGGCGCGAGGTCGCGGCCAGCACCGAGGGGCTCCGCCGGACCACCATGGGCACGTTGCGGGTGGCCTTCCTCTCTGCCCTGGCCATGGAGCTGATCTCGGGGCTGGGGGTGGGGCTCGTGGCCATGCTGCTCGGGCTGCGGCTGCTGAACGGTTCCCTCGGTCTCGGCACGGCCCTGGCCGTGCTCCTCGTGGCCCCCGAGGTGTTCGTCCCGCTGCGCCGGGCCGGCGCCGAGTTCCACGCCAGCACCGAAGGTCAGGCGGCGGCGGCTCGCATCTGGGAGGTCCTCGACCAGCGAGCCGGCGGTCCGGCCGAAGGCGAAGCAGGTGGCGACGGGCCGCGCCCCGGGGGGCGCGCGGCCCGCGAGGCGGTGATCGCCGGTGGGGGCCAGGGACCACAGGGCCGGGTGAGGGCGGCCCCGGACCCCTCGTCGGTCCCCATCCGGCTCGACGAGGTCGTGTTCTCCTATCCGGACCGGTCGACCCCCGTGTTCGAGCCGGTCGACCTGGTGGTCGAGCCCGGCGAGCACGTGGCGTTGGCGGGGCCGTCGGGATCGGGGAAGTCGACGCTCATCGCCGCCCTCCTCGGGTTCGTCGTGCCCACCGCGGGAAGGATCCTCGTCGGCGACGTCGACCTGGCCCGGATCGACACCGACGGCTGGCGCCACCGCATCACGTGGGTCCCCCAGCAACCCCACGTGTTCCGGGGCACCCTCCTCGAGAACCTCCGTTTCGGTCGTCCCGACGCCCCGGTCGAGTCGATCGACCGGGCCGTCACCCTGGCCGGGATGGCAACGCTCGTGAGCCGGCTGCCCAGGGGGCTCGACACGGTCCTCGGCGAGGGTGGCCTCACGCTGAGCGCAGGCGAACGGCAACGAGTGGCCATCGCGCGCGCGGTGGTCCGGGACGCGCCGCTGGTGCTGCTCGACGAGCCGGCCGCCCACCTCGACGCGGCTGCCGTCGACGAGCTGCGCAGCGGGCTGGGCGAATGGGCCGAGGGCCGGACGGTGGTGACCGCAGCCCACCGGTCGGAGCTGGTCCGGATCGACCGGGTGGTCCCGATCGGTGGGTCTCCCGGGCTCCACCCGGCGCCGGTGAGACGAGTGCCCACCGGCCTGTCCGGCGGAGCGCCCGAGTGACCGCCTCCTCCTTCTCGGTCCTGCGGCGGTTGGTCGTGCTCAGCTCGCCGCCATGGCGGCGGCTCGCCCTTTCGGGCCTGCTCGGCATGGCCGCCTCGGCCGCGACGATCGGGCTGCTGGCCGGCTCGGGTTACGTCGTCGGCCGTGCCGCCCTGCGCCCGGGCCTGGGCGCCATCGCCGGCGCGCTGGCGATCGTCGAGGTGATGGCGTTCGTCCGCGCTCCCCTGCGCTACGGCGAGCGGCTGACCGCCCACGACGCCGCCTTCCGGGCGCTGGTGCACTGGCGGGTCTGGCTCTTCGACCGCCTCGAACCGCTCTCGCCCGCCGGGCTCCGCAGCTGGCGGAGCGGCGACCTGCTCACCCGGGCAATGCAGGACGTCGATGCCTTGCAGGACCTCTACCTGCGGGGCTTCACCCCCGCCGTGGTGGCGATCACCTCCTCCATCCTCGCCGTGGTGGTCGTCGCCGTCCTGCTGCCGGTCGCGGGGCTCATCCTCGGCACCTGTCTGGCCGTCGCCCTCCTGGTTCCTCCGGCCCTCGCCCTCACCAATGGTTCCTCCGAGGAGCTCGAGTCGGCGTTGCGCGGTGAGCTCGGCGGCGACGTGGTGGACCTTCTTCAGGGCGCGCCCGAGCTCCTGGCCTTCGACCGCGCCGAGGCGGTCCTCGGCCGGATCGACGACTCGGACGATCGATTGCAGCAGATGGCGCAACGCCGTGGCCTGAGGGGCGCGTTGGCGTCGGCGATCATCTCGCTGTGTGCCGGTGCGGCCGCGGTGGGAGTCCTGCTGGTGTCCGTCGACGCGGTCCGCCGGCACCGCCTGGGCGACACCATGCTCGCAGTGCTCCCCCTCGCCGCCATCGCCGCGTTCGAGTCGGTCCCTCCCGTGACGCTGGCGGCCCACCGGATGGGAGCGTTGGTGGCCGCGGGACGGCGCCTGCTCGCACTCGGCGAGATACCCCCACCCGTGCTCGATCCGGCGCACCCCGAGGAGGTCCCCCCGGGAGTTCCCCTGATCGCCCTGACCGACGCCCGCCTCCGCTACGGCGACGACCTGCCGTGGGCGCTCGACGGGCTGTCGGTCACGCTCCACCCCGGGGAGCACATGGCCCTCACCGGGCCGAGCGGAGCCGGAAAGAGCAGCGTCGTCAACGTTCTGCTCAGGTTCTGGGACCTCTCGGGCGGCGAGGCGACGCTGGCCGACGTCCCTCTCCGCCACCTGGCCCAGGCCGATGTCCGGCGGACGATCGCCCTCGTCGACCAGGACGCCCGCCTGTTCTCCGGAACGATCCGGCACAACGTCACCCTGTCGCGCCCCGACGCCGGCGACGACGAGATCGCCCGGGCGCTGCGCCTCGCGCAGCTCGAGAGCTGGGTCGGCTCCCTGCCTCTCGGCCTCGAGACACCGGTGGGCGAGCAGGGCGGGCAGGTCTCCGGGGGTCAGCGGCAGCGGATCGCCCTCGCCCGGGCGATCCTCGCCGACGCCCCGGTGCTGGTCCTCGACGAGCCGACGAGCGGGCTCGACGAAGAGACGGCAACCGCCCTCCTCGATGACGTGACCGCGGCCGCCGACGGCCGTAGCGTGCTCCTCATCACCCATCACGAACGGGAGGCCGCCGGGTTCGGCACCCGGGTGGCGGTCGAAGGGGGCCGGGCGATCGTGCTCGGGCCGAGCGTCGCTCAGACGCCGAGGCGGGCCATGTTGTCCGATGGGTAGCGCTCGCCCGATGCGACGCCCCTGGGCGCCACCTCGGCGATCGACTCGAGATCCTCGGCGCTGAGCTCGACCGTCAGCGCCGCCACGTTCTCCTCGAGGTAGGTCCGCCGCTTGGTGCCGGGGATGGGGACGATGTCCGGACCCTGGGCCAGCAACCACGCCAGCGCCAGCTGGGCGGGTGTGGCGCCCCGTTGCTGCGCCAGCTCACGGATCCGTTCCACCACGGCCTGGTTCCTCTGGAAGTTCTCGCCCTGAAAGCGGGGAGCCTTCCTGCGGAAATCTCCGGGCTCGAACTGCTCGGGGTCCGAGAGCGAGCCCGAGAGCAGTCCGCGCCCGAGCGGGCTGTACCCCACGATCCCGATCCCGAGCTCGCGGACCGTGGGCACCGTCTGGTCCTCGAGATCGCGGCTGAAGAGCGACCACTCGTCCTGGATCGCGGTCATCGGGTGGGTCGCGTGCGCCCGGCGGATGGTCGTCGGGGCCGCCTCCGATATCCCGAGGAACCGGACTTTGCCCAGCACCACCAGCTCCGCCATCGCACCCCACGTCTCCTCCACCGGAATGTTCGGATCGACACGATGCTGGTAGTAGAGGTCGACGTGGTCCACCCCGAGCCTCTGGAGCGAGCCGTCGATGCACCGGCGGACGTAGTCGGGGCGACCGTTCACCCCGACCAGGGTGCCGTCGGGCTCACGCTCGAACCCGAACTTGGTGGCCAGCACCACCTCGTCCCGCCGCCCGGCCAGCGCCTTCCCCACCAGCTGCTCGTTGGTGAAGGGCCCGTACATGTCGGCGGTGTCGAGGAAGGTGACGCCGAGGTCGAGCGCGGTTCGGATGGTCGCCAGCGCCTCGCTCTCGTCGGCGGTGCCATAGGACTGGCTCATGCCCATGCAGCCCAGGCCCAGTGCCGACACCACCAGTCCCTGCGTTCCCAACGTCCGCTGTTCCATCCGACGGCTCCTCCGCTCTTCGGCTGATCCTCAACCTATAGGGGGCACCTGGTTGTAGGTGACGAGCACCGGACCGGAGTCCCCCCACCGGATACGGGTCACCGATCCGGTGGACAGGTGCAGGCGCGACGCGACCGGTCCGTCCATCCCGAGCGCCCACGCCACTGCCGCCTTTATCGGCGAGACGTGGCTCACCACCACCACGTCCCCGCCCTCGGAACGGGCACCCTTGCCCGGCCGGGCGAAGAGCTCGGCGCACGCCTCGCCCACCCGCTCCGACACCTCGGCCAGGCTCTCACCCCCTTCCGGCCGGAACCCGGTGTCGGTCCGCCACCGATGCCAGACGTCGGCGGGGACCTCCCCGACCGGCCGGCCCTCGAGCACGCCGTAGTCGACCTCCACCCAACGGTCGTCGACCGCGACGGGGCGCCCGAGGTCGAGCTCGGCAGCGGTGTCGAGGGCCCGGTGGAGCGGGCTCGAGATCGCGAGCCCGATGGTGTCGAGCAGGGCGCCCGCCGCTCGCGCCTGGAGCCGGCCGAGGGAGGTCAGTTGGACGTCGGAGCGGCCCAGGAGCAGACCGGCGGCATTGGCGGTGGACTCGCCGTGGCGGATCAGGACCAGCACGTCAGGACGGGGCCTCGCGACCCCTCAGCCCGCTGCTCTCGGAGCGCCCGACCGGATCAGGATCCTGCCGCATTGCTCGCAGGTCACCAGGGCGTCGTCGGGCAGCCGCCTGATCCGGTCGACCTCCGCGGCCGGCAACTCGAGGTGGCAGCCCTCGCACCGGTTCCCCACCAGCGGCGCGGCGCCGGTGCCACCCAGTCGGGCCCGCAAGGTCTCGTACCGCTCGGACAGATCCTCCGGCAGGTTCGCCGCGAGCGCGTCCCGATCGGCCTTCACCGTCACCATCTCGGTGTCGATGACCGCCTCGGCCGCCGCAACCGACGCCCGCAACCGGCTTGCCGCCTCGAGGAGGCGATCCTGCTCGGCCTCCATTCCCGCCAGTTCGGCGTCGAGCGGCTCCTGCTCGACCATCGCCTCGATCTCGGCGTCCTCCATCTCCGATCGCCGCTGACGGAGGTGGCGCACCTCCTCGTCCATCGCCTGAAGATCACGAGCAGGGGCAACCCGCGACGCGTACATCCGCGCCTCGATCCCGGCGAGCCGGGCCCCGAGGACGTCGTCCTGGGACTGGAGATCGTTCAGCCGGTCCACCAGCGCGTCCCTCAGGGCTCGGGGTCCCTCGGCGCGGGCGGCCAGCTCGGCCTGCTCCCGCTGCACGGCACCGAGCTGGATCCGGACCGGCAACGACGCCTTCCGGTGTTGGAGCTGCGAGAGGGTCGTGTCGAGCTCTTGCACCCGCAGGAGGGTCTCGAACGCCCGGGCGGAAGCACCAGGCCCAACGGGGGAGTCAGCGGGCACGGTCGGGACCGTCGGGCCCGCTGCGGACGGGGGCAGTCGCCAGCCACGCCGGGCCGTGCTGCGCCCAGAGCGCCCGGGAGAGGGCGATGGCCCCGACCAGTGCCTCGTCGGCCATCGATGCCGCCTCGTCCCACGTGCACCACCGCACGTCCTGGCTCTCGCCGGGGGGCGGTGCCGGCTCCGCGTCCTCGGCGAGCAACAGGTACCGGAGATCGAGGTGGGTGTGGCCCTGTGCGGCCGGATGCACGTCGAGATGCACCAGGATCGGGCCTCCGGGCGGGTGGGCGACGGCCAGCCCGGTCTCCTCCTCGGACTCGCGCTCCGCCGCCTGCCATGGCTCCTCACCCCCGTCGACGTGGCCTCCGGGCTGCATCCACCTCCCGAGCCGCCGGTGCAGATGCATCACCATCCCCCTCGCGCCGACCACCACGGCGGACCCGGTGACGTGGACCGGGTCCGCGCTCTCGTCGCACGGTCGGGGCAGTCGGTCGAGCTCGCGGAGGATCCTGGCCTTTGCGACGATCTCACGGGTGCCTTCGGGCGCGTGCTCCTCCACCACCCGGCGCAGGGCATCCCCCGGTGCCGGGTCCCGGCCCGCGTCATGGGGAGCACGCATGCCCGAATCCCTAGCACACGTCAGGTGGCGAGTGGGCACGGATCGGTCGGGTGTCCGCCGGGCAGGAGCCCTGGGTCCGGCCGCTAGCGTCAGGGCACCCATGAGCCCCCGCCCCGACCTCGTCGTCGCCAGCTTCAATGTCCATGCCGGCGTCGACGGGTGGGGTCGGCCCTGGGACGTCGTCGAGGGCGTCCGGTCGCTCGAGGCCGACGTGGTGGTGCTGCAAGAGGTGTGGAGCCCCGCGGACGGACCGAGCACCGCGCAGACCATCGGTTCTTCCCTCGGGTACCGGGTGTTCGAGCGCTCCCTCGCCCGCGGGCGCCGGGCCACACCGCACCCGGGGGCCGACCATCGTTGGATGCGCTCCCTCGACTGGCGCGGCGAGGGCCACGCCCTGTACCTCAACAGCGAACGCCCGTTGCCCGGGCGGGTTCTCCGGTCGGCCCGGTTCGGTGAGGCAGAGCCGGGGAGCTGGGGGATCGCCGTACTCAGCAGGCTTCCCGTGGTCTCGGACCGGGTCATCGACCTCGGGAGGCTGCCTCGGGACCGGGTGACCCGGGCCGCGCTCGTTCTGCAGGTGGACGTCGGCGGGCGCCCGCTCACGGTGATCGGCACGCACATGAGCCACCTCACCTACGGATCGCCCGCCCACTTCCTCCGATTGCAGCGGGTGCTGCGCGACCTGACGGACGGGCAGCCGTCCGTGCTGGCGGGCGACATGAACCTCTGGGGCCCACCGACGTCGCTCTTCTTCGGAGAGTGGCGCAGGGCCGTCTCGGGAAGGACGTGGCCGTCCTGGCGACCGCACAGCCAGATCGACCACATCCTCGTCCGTGGCCCCGTGACGCCGGCCGGCGGGACCGTCATGCCCGCCTGCGGGTCGGACCACCTGGCTGTCCGGGCACACCTCACGCTCACGTGACCGGGGCCGGCCAGAGCTCCTCGAGCTCTCGCCCGCGGGTCTCGGGGAGGAACCAGAGCAGAGCGGCGGCCGGCGCTGCGGGGAGGAACGTGACCTCGGCAGCGACAAGGGCGTGGTTGCCGGTCCCGCCGACGTCGGCCACCGCGCCGAAGACCAACAAGCCGGCTACGGCCCCCAAGACTCCCGTCGCCAGGTACCACCCCGCAGCGGACGCCCGGACCGGCGTGGGGAACAGCTCGTTGGCCAGGGCGCCGGCCGCAGGCGCCAGCATGGAGCTGGCCATCACCCCCGCCACGTAGCCGAGCAACAACGCCGGCGTCGATCCGCTGTAGGTCACCACCCCGAGCAGGGCGATGACGACCATGGCGAGGGCGATCGTCGGCCGCCGACCGATCCGATCAGACGCCCACCGACCGATCAGCAGCCCCGCGAGACCGGTCACCCCGGCGCTCACGACCATTCCGGAGACCAGGACCCCTGACGCGTGCCGGACGTTCTGGGCGTAAATGAACACGAGGCTGGTGGCCGGGCCGGTGATCATCGAGACGGCGAACGAGAGCGCGGCGACCAACACCAGCCGGCGCCGGTGCTCACGGCCCACCGCCCCGATCGCTGGGCGGTGGTGCCGGGCTCGACCGAGCAGGACGAACCGGTCGGGTTCGACGATCGACGATCGCAGCACGGGCAGCAGCGTCAGTGGCACGAGCGCCAGCAGGAAGACGCCCCGGAACCCGAGCGTCTTGCCGGCCAGGTTGTAGATGACGGCGATCAGCCCTGCGCCGACCCCGTAGCCCGCCGCGCTCAGTGCGAGGGCCTTCGTGCGGTCCGATGTGCGAGTGAGCTCGGCAGCGCTCACGTGCGTGATGGACAGGGTGGCGGTGAGAAGGGGGCGGCCCAGGGCGAAGATGGCGACGAACCACCAGTAGCTGGGGCTGCCGGCGGCGAGGACCGTCGCCACCAGGCCGGCCGCACAGGTGGCCAGCATGGTCGGCCGCCGCCCCAGCCGGTCGGCGAGGCTGGTCAGGGGCATTCCGCCGAGTGATGCCAACCTCAGGATGGCCAGCCCGATCCCGAGCATGGTTCCGGACAGGCCGGCCTGGTCCGCGAACGAGGTCCCGTGGGAAAGGTGCCCGAAGCTCTTCGCGACGTCCCCCAGGGCGGCCACCGCGCCGAACTGGCCGAACCCCGTGATCATCGAGACCAGGGCGATACTGGCCACCGGCCGGCCATACCATGGGTACAGCCGCAACGAACCTCCGGCGGGATCGGAGTGCTCCGGCGCCGACCGGGCGTCTTCCGGCTCCGACCGTCTGCGACCGGTCAAGGGCCGACGCCCGCGCCGGCAACGCGCCACGACCCGATCATCCCTGAACAGTAGGTCCGGGAGCCCCCGCCGCGATCCAGCTGGTGCCGCCCGACGACCCCGGAGGCGGAACCCCCGGATCCACCGGCTCTCGGGCTACCCGACGCGGCCCGGTCGCCGTGCGGCCACCAACCACGTCCGGTAGGTCATCTCGAACTCACCACCTGCCTCCCGTATCGTCCGGCCCACCTCGTCCAAGACGACAGCCAGGCGATCGGGGGGCAGCGTGCGGTGGTCGCTGTGGGTCGGTAGCTGATCGAGCCACTGCTCGGTCGTATACGAACGGCGCCACAGGAACGTTCGGGTCTCGGGCTCGTCAAACTGCCCCGTGTCCCTCAGCGCCCGAGCGGTCGACTCGAACCGCCCGTCGTCGATGTTGCCGAGCACGATCGAGTACGAGTCGAGACCCGGAGCCACTCGCCGGTAGGCGCTCTGCAATTCCTCCTTCAACGGCGAGGGCAACAGGCCCTGGTTCCAGAACAGGGCGACGCGACCGCCCGCAACGAGCACCGAGGCGGCCTTGGACGCGCCTACGTCGGGTCGGACCCAGTGCCACGCCTGCCCCGAGACGACGAGGTCGAAGTCCCTCCCTCCGGGGGTCCATTCCTCGAAGTTCCCCTGCTCCACCACCACTCCCGAACGGCGGGCCAGCTCCGCCATCCGGTCGTCGGGCTCGACCGCCAGAACCTCGCATCCGCGCGCCAGGAGGAGCCGGCTCACGATCCCGGTCCCGGCCCCGACATCGAGCACCCGGTTGGCGCCGTCCACCACGAGGTGGTCGATCAGATCGGACGGGTAGCTCGGCCGGGACCGGTCGTACTGCGCGGCATCGTCGCCGAACGAGCCGGCCCGAACCCGATCGTCGTGAAGCACCCGATCATGATGGCAGGGTCCGGCGGGAACCCGCCGGCGGCGGAGCAGGGAGCTCCTGAGCGCGCTCGCCCGAGTCTGCGAGCACAGCCTCCCTCGCCGCAACCGTCCCGCAACAATTCGGCGACCTCCATCAACTCTGATGTCCGGATGGCGGGATCCGGGCACCGATCGAGAACACCCACGCCTTCGGACGCGCCACCGGCACGACACCGGAAGAGCCTGAGGCATCGAGCCGGGCACGACAAGGCGGGGTCGAGGAGCAGGAGGCGCCGTGCCGGCTCCTACGGAGGGGGACAGCAGCCAAGACGCGAATGGGGAGGCGACCGGAGGCAGCAGCCCATGCCGGTCGTCTCGACCCCGATCAGCGAGCGGCGGGTGGCTCTCGCCCGTCTGGCCATCGTGGTCACCGTGCTGGCCTGGTTGGGGTATTTCGGGACCTGGCTGAGCGACGAGATCTTCGGCTCGCATCCGACCACAACACGATCCACGGCAGAAGCGGTGCTGTACCTGGTCATCGTGAGCCTGCTCACCGCTTCGGCGATGGCCTATCTCGTCAGCCGGCTGGGTTTCCTCTATCGGACCCGGTCGCACCACCGGACGCCCAAGGCGGCGATCGCCGAGTTCTTCGATCACAAGTCACCGACGCTGACCGTGATCGTCCCCTCCTACCAGGAGGACGCCAGGGTGATCCGCAACACGCTCCTCTCCGCAGCGTTGCAGGAGTACCCGGGCAAGCGGGTCGTCCTGCTGATCGACGATCCGCCCGAACCACGGCTCCGGCGGCACCACGAGATGCTGGCGGCGGCCAGGGCGCTCCCGAACCAGATCGAGGAGCTGCTCGCCGAGCCGAGCCTGCAGTACTCCACCGCCCTCGAACGGTACGAGCTTGCCCTCCAGCGCGGGTTCGACCCCGGTTCCGAAGCAGTCGCCGAGCTCGCCGGCAACTACGAGCTCGCCGCCTCGTGGCTCAGGGACCTGGCCGACGGACAGGAGATCATCGACCACACGGACACGTTCTTCGCCAACGAGGTGCTCAGGCGGCTCGCCGAGGACCTGGCTCTGACGGCCACCGCCCTTCGAGCCGCTCTCGATGAGGGGATGATCCTCCCGAAGGAGCGCGTCGTCCAGTTCTACCGGCGGCTTGCGTGGACGTTCCGTGTGGAGATCTCGAGCTTCGAACGCAAGCTGTACGCCTCCCTGTCCCACGAGCCCAACAAGGCCATGAACCTCAACAGCTACATCGGCCTGATGGGGGGCCGCTACCGCGAGGTGATCACGGCCACCGGCCGAGTGCTGGTCCCTGCGGCTCTCGGCGCAAGCGAGCTCGACGTCCCGGATCCCGACTTTGTGCTCACACTCGACGCGGACAGCATCCTCCTCCCCGAGTACTGCCTCCGGCTCGTGCACCTCCTCGAGCAGAGCCAGCACCAACGAGCGGCCATCGCGCAGACCCCCTACAGCGCCTATCCGGGCTCGGCGACCCGGATCGAGCGGATAGCCGGGGCCTCCACCGATCTGCAGCACATCGTCCACCAGGGTCTCACCTACTACGACGCGACCTTCTGGGTCGGAGCCAACGCCGTGATCCGGAAGAAGGCGCTCGACGAGATCGCCACGAGCTCCTACATCGGCGACTGGGAGATCCGCAGCTACGTCCAAGATCGGACCGTCATAGAGGACACGGACTCGACGATCGACCTCGGCGTTCACGGCTGGCGGTTGATCAACTGCCCCGAGCGGTTGAGCTACAGCGCGACGCCGCCGGACTTCGGGTCCCTGTGCATCCAGCGGAAACGCTGGTCCAACGGTGGATTGCTGATCCTACCGAAGCTCTGGCGGCAGGTTCGCGCCCGGCGCCAGCGCGGGGAACGAACCCGCTTCGGCGAACTGGCGCTGCGCTGCAACTACATGGCCTCAATCTTCTGGAGCTCGTTCAGCCTCCTCATCCTGCTCTGCTTTCCGTTCAACGACACACTGATCACTCCGCTTCTCGGGATCATCGCCGCTCCGTACTTCCTGGCCATGGCCAGCGATCTGAAGTACTGCGGCTACAAGCACCTCGACGTGCTCCGCATTTACGGGTTCAACCTCATCCTGCTCCCGGTGAACCTGGCGGGGACGGCGTCCTCGGCCGCCCAGGTGCTCACGGGGGCGAAGAGCCCGTTCACCCGGACCCCCAAGGTACGAGACCGCACGGTGGCGCCGCTGTTCTTCGTGATCGCCCCCTACCTCGTCGTCGCCCTGGCCGGTTACACCTTCTATTACGCGTACCAGCGCATGCGCTGGGAGAACATGATCTACGCGGGCGTCAACGTGGTGCTGGCCGCCTACGCCATCATCGCCTTCATCGGCATCCGGCACTCCGTCGGCGACGTCTGGGCCCATGTCCGGTCGATGCTGTCGAAGCCCGAGAAGCGACGGGAACGGCCGTCGAAGAAGCCCGGGCGCGCCGCCACGACATCAGCCGAGGTCGACTGGCGCTCGGTGCTCCAGTTCGGGAGCACCGATCCCTCCCACTGGCCGGTGTCAGGGCCGGCCACACTGGTCACCCGGCCACTCGGCCTCGTGGGCGGCGCGGGTCTCCCCCACGGCGACCGGACCAACGGCCCGGCCCTGAACGCGAGCCCGCCCGGCCCCGGTGGGCGGGCCGGCGAGGGCCGACCGGGCGACGACCACCGGGACAGCGGGAGGGTCGTCGACTTCCGCACGGTGTTCCAGCCGATCCTCCACCTCGGGACGGACCGCATCGTCGGGTACGAGGCCCTGACGAGGTTCTCCGACGGCCGGGGGCCCGAACACCAGATGGCCGAGGCGCTCTCCTCCGGAGCGGCGACCGAGTTCGAGGCGGCACTCGTGCAGGCGGCGATCGCATCCGCCGGGAGCCTCATCGGGGATGCCTGGCTTGCCGTGAACGCATCCTCACGGTTCGTGGTCACCGACGCAAACTTCCGATCGATCGTCGAGATGGCACCGTTCTCGGTGGTGGTGGAACTGCGCGCGCCGGTGACGATCGATGCCGACCAGGCCCTGCAACGCGTCGCGAGGAGCCTTCCCTCCAACGCCTCGCTGGCCATCGACAATGCGGGGCTCGACCACAAGAGCCTGGCACTCGTCGGCAAGCTCGAGCCGCGCTTCGTGAAGCTCGACCGCACCCGGATCGGCGGCATCGATCACGATCCGGCACGACAGGCACAGGTCCTCACGCTCGTGTCGGTGGCGACCAAGGTCGGCACCACCGTCATCGCCACGGGGATCGAAACGCACGAGGAGCTCATCACGTTGCGGGACCTGGGCGTCGGCTGCGGACAGGGTTACCTCCTCGGACGACCGAGCGAGCTGATCAATGTCTGAGCCGACGACCGGATCGACCGGGCCCACGGCCGTGATCACCCCTTCGTCCGGCGGCGAAGAGCGGACCGGGAATTCGGGCGGTCCCGAGCACCTGCTCGACGAGGAGCCCCGAAGGCGGATCTCGCCATTCCGGGTCCTCGTCGCCCTGGCCCTGCTCGGTGCGGCGATCGCCGCCGGGATCATCGGGGTCCGCACCCGGTTGACCGCCTCCGGCGTGACGGCGAGCACCTGGTTCGCACCCTACGTCGACACCACCCTGACTCCGACCTACCAGTTTCAGGACGCGGCGGACAACCAGGCCCGCCAGACCATCCTCGGCTTCGTGGTGTCGGATTCCCATGCATCGTGCACCCCCGGTTGGGGGGGGGTATACACCGAGGACCAGGCCGCGCAGTCGCTCAACCTCGACTCGCGGATCGCCCAGGTCCGAAGCGAGGGGGCCCAGGTGATCGCCTCGTTCGGCGGCCAGAAGGGCACCAACCTCGATGTCGGGTGCACGAACCACGATGCGCTGACCGCCGCCTACCAATCGGTGATCTCCCGGTACCACCTGAGGACCATCGACCTCGACATGGAGGGTCCCGCACTCGACAATTTCGCCTCCGTCCAACGTGGAGCCGCGGCCATCCGATCGGTACAACTGGCGGCCCGGGCAAGTCACGCCAAGTTGGACGTCTGGCTGACCCTCCCCGTCGAGCCGGATGGACTGCAGGCGAACGCACTCTCCGTGATCACCGCCATGCTGCGTGCAAACGTGGTCATCGGGGGCGTCAATCTCATGACGATGGACCTGAACGGCGTTCCGTCGGGTACGGACATGCTGAACGCCGTCGAGGAGGCGCTCGTCGCCACCCATGGCCAGCTGGCCACTCTGTACTCGCGATTCGGCACCACCGAGACATCCAGGCAGCTGTGGAGCCGCATGGGGGCAACGGTGATGATCGGCCAGAGCAACATCGCCGGCCAGCAATTCACGATCGCCGACGCCCAAGGGCTGACGGGGTTCGCCTCCAGGACGGGACTGGGTCGGACGTCGATGTGGTCGATCAACCGAGATTCACAGTGCGGCTCCACCTTCTCGATGACCGGCGTCATGTCGACCACGTGCAGCGGCGTGGCCCAGTCCCGTCTCGAGTTCTCGAGCGTGTTCTCGCACCTGAAGGGATCGGCCACGGAAGGCTCCACCAAGGGCGGGCCGGCGACAGTGGCGGCAGCGGACACGAACCCGGCGGACGCCCCCTACCCCCTGTGGCAACCGTCCGTGCCGTACCAGACTGGCTACAAGGTGGTCCGCCAGGGGTACATCTACCAGGCGACGTGGTACAACCAGGGCGAGGACCCGAGCAGCCAAGTCCAATACCAGTGGCAGACCCCGTGGACGCTGCTGGGGCCCGTCGTCGCGGGCGACCACCCCCCCAAGCTGCCGACCCTGCCGGCCGGCACGTATCCGGGGTGGTCCGCCGCCCAGAACTACACCTCCGGTGACCGGGTTCTCCTCGGCGGTCTTCCCTACCAGGCCAAGTGGTCCTCTCTGGGCGCCTCACCGGCCACCGAGGCCTTCGACCCCTCCTCGTCGCCGTGGCAGCCCCTGTTCACCATCCCCGGGGAACCCGCCACGACAGGGTGAGGCGTCCCGGATGAACTCGGACGAGGTTCCGGTTCCGGTCTCGGATGCAGCCGCGCGCCCGTCCGGCCAGGTTGCCACCGTGACCGCCGACCTGCGTAGGGTTTCCTGGTCGGCATCGCGTCGTTCGCCGAGCCGGATCGCCGAGGAAGGGCAGAGACCCAGGATCAATGCACGTCGATCCCTACATCATCCTCGGCAGCGCCGTCGTGGGGTTCCTGGTCGGTATGACCGGCGCCGGTGGCGGTGCCCTGATGACCCCGATGCTGATCCTTCTCTTCGGAGTGAGGCCGTCCACCGCCATCTCGAG
Source organism: Acidimicrobiales bacterium (assembly GCA_035532415.1). GTDB lineage: Bacteria > Actinomycetota > Acidimicrobiia > Acidimicrobiales > RAAP-2 > DATKRB01. The sequence goes on from DATKRB010000009.1 coordinate 132,325, forward strand.
CGACCTGGTGGCTGCCGTCGTCATGCGCCCTCTCGGGGCGGCGGTGCACCTGCGCAAGGGCACTGTCAACCTCCGCCTCGTGGGATGGATGGTCCTGGGATCCGTGCCGATGGCCCTCCTCGGGTCCTACATCCTCCACCTCATGGGCGACGGCAGCACAGCCGAGGACAATATTCAGGTCATCCTCGGCGCGGCCCTGCTCGTGGGAGCCGCTGCGATGGTGCTGCGCTACTTCCTCGATCGCCGTGCGGGTCATTCCCGCCAGGCAAAGGTCCACGAGCTCGTGGTGCGGCCGCTCCCCTCGGTCGCCATCGGCATGTTCGGCGGGATCATCGTGGGGATCACGTCGGTGGGCTCCGGCTCGCTCATGATCGTCCTGCTGCTCTTCGTCTATCCGATGCTCGGCGCGAACCAGCTCGTCGGGACCGACCTGACCCAGGCGGTGCCCCTGACCATCGCCGCCGCCCTCGGGGCGCTGACATTCGGCCACGTAGAGCTGGCGGTCACCACGTCCCTGATCATCGGCAGCGTCCCCGCCGTCCTCGTCGGCGCCTTCCTCTCGTCGCGAGCTCCGGACCGCTACGTTCGCCCGGTCATCACCTTCGTGATCTTCGCCTCCGGGCTCAAGTACGTCGGCGTCGGCACCACCGCTCTCGGTTGGGTCCTCGCCTCACTCCTCCTGGCTGCCGCGATCGTCTGGCTGGCATATGTCCGGCCCTGGCGCAACGGGGCCTTCGTCCCGATGGCGGTCGACGGGGACGGCTGGACGGGCTCGTTGGTCGACGTCCCAGCAGACGGCGACCGGCCGTCACCTGCCGAGCCCCTCTCGACGGGCGATCCCCTCGGGGATGGGCCGTCACCTGCCGACGCCGGCTGACGACCCGGAGCGATGGACCCGGCCTGGTCAGGCGGGCGGCAAACCCCTCTATCAGGCCTGCTCGGGTGACTCGGCGACCGCCTTGATCCGTTGGAGGGTGGTCTGCATGCCCTTCACGTTGGTCCGCCCGCGGGCACGCCCGGCAAGCCTCCAGTACAGGCGAAGGATCGGCGTGTCGGCCAGTTGGAACGACTCGGTGACGTCGGTGCCGTCCCCGCTGGGCTCGAACTGGTAGCGCCACGTGTTGACGGGCTTGCCACCGGGACCATCCACGCCGAAGGCGAACTCCCGACCCGGTTCGCAGGCAGTGACGGTGCACTTCGTCCAATAGACGGGCCCTCTGCCGTTGCGGCGCACGTGGCCCCGGAACCGAGCTCCAACTGCCGGACCCACTGCCCCGTTCAGCCACTCGGCCTCAAACGTCTCCGGGCTGAATTCCCCGGTGTTGGTGATGTCGCTGACGAGCGCCCATACCCGCTCAGGTGGTGCAACCATGTGAACGCTCACGGAATCGTGCACGTCCCGAGGATAGTGTCACGGACCGGGGGACCGCCACCGCCGTTCCCACGGTCCGCCGTTCCCACGGTCCCACTCGGCTCTCGCTACAGGCCGGGACTGCTCTGCATGATGCCCCCGTCGGCGAAGACGGTGCTGGCGGTCATATAGCTCGCGCCATCGCCGGCGAGAAAGGCGACGATGGCGGCGATCTCCTCCGGTCGGGCCACCCGACCGATCGGAATGGCCGAGTCGAGCTTCTGCAGTGCCACCGGATCGTTCATCGTGGCGGTGTTGATCGGGGTTGCGACCGCACCGGGCCCGACCCCGACGACCAGGACGTTGTGCGGAGCCAGCTCTACGCCTGCCGTTCGCGTCAACATCCGCATACCCCCCTTGGACAGGCAGTAGGCCGTGTTTCCCGGCATCGGCCAGTCCTCGTGAACCGAGGTCATGTTGATGATCCTGCCGCCGTCGCCCTGGGCGATCATCTGCTTGGCCGCAAGCTGCGTGCCGAAGAAGGCACTCTTGAGATTGACCTCGAGGACCCTCTCGTACTGCTCCTCCGTGGTGTCGAGCACCGATGTGCGCGTCTCGATGCCCGCGTTGTTGACCATGATGTCGAGCCGGCCGAAGACCTCAACGGCCGTGTCGATCAGGACCTCCAGATCCGCGACCTTGCTGACGTCGGCCTTCACCGCCGTGACCTGGTCGCCCAGCGCCCAGAGCTGCCTCTCGAGGTCCTCGGTCGCCTGCTCGTCGACGACCCAGTCGATGACGACCTTCGCCCCTTGGCCGGCCAGGGCGAGCACGACCGCCTTGCCGATGCCGGTGTTCCCCCCCGTGACGATGGCCACCTTGTCCTGCAATGCCACGTTCGCCTCCCTCGATGCCGTTGCTCGAAGTCGCCGGTAGCCGGCTGGCTCTCGACCACGATCCGCGCTTCCTCTGTCCGGGTCCCCGACCTGTCGCCGACCCTACAACCCGAACGCCGGAGCGGATCATCCCCTCGGCCCAGAGGTTCCCGCAGCTCAGCCCACGCACCTCGCGCAGGTGCCGAGAAGATCGAGTCGATGGGCCTCCGCCCGGAACCCCGTGCCGGTCGTGAGCCGGCTGACGGCCTCGGCGAGCCCCTTCTCGACTCGCCGAGGTGCCTCAAAATCCTCAACCGCGCCGCAGCTGACGCAGACGAGGTGGTGGTGGTGACGGCCGGTCAGCTCCTCGGCGAGCTCGTACCGGGCGAACTCGTCGCTGCCCATCACTCGGTGCACGACGCCGACCTGCTCGAGGAGAGCCAGGTTGCGATAGGTGGTGCTCTGCGGCAACCGCGGTTCGGCAGCGACCAGCTCAGAGGTCGTCACGGGACGGCCGGCCCGTGACAGGGCCTCGATCAGGATCCGGCGCCCCGCCGTGTAGCGCTGGCCCACGTGTCGCAGGCGGGTAGCCACAAGGGTCTGAAGGTCCTCAGCCACTCCCCCAGCATACAGCCCGCCCTCTCCAATTTGTATTGGGAACCGTTCTCGTTATAGCGTACGGGCAGATGAGGCAACCCCCACGCGGTTTCACCGAGCGAACGGCAGCACGGCGGCGCCTGCCACCGGCGGCCGTCCTGCTCACCGTCGGTTCCCTGGTCCTCGCTGCCTGCAGCTCGTCCCCTTCGGCCGATGCGAACCGGGCAGCAGGGACGAGCGGCAGGGTCGTCGCCGTCGTGGCGGCCGAGAACTTCTGGGGCAGCATCGTCAGCCAGATCGGCGGGGCGCACGCGCGGGTGACGAGCATCATCACCAATCCCAATATCGATCCACACAGCTACGAACCGACCACAGGGGATGCCAAGACCCTTGCCGGGGCCCAGCTCGTGATCGAGAACGGCATCGGCTACGACCCCTGGGTTCCCAAGTTGCTCGCCGCCGACCAGAGCCAACCGACCGTGCTCGACGTCGGCCACCTTCTCGGCGTTGCCGACGGTGGAAACCCGCACCGCTGGTACAACCCGGCAGATGTGCGGAGGGTCATCCGACAGATGGTGGCCGACCTCGAGAGACTCGACCCGGCCAACAGCTCCTACTTCGCCCGGCAGCAGACCTCCTTCGACACGGTCGCCCTGAGCCGGTACAGCGCCACGATCGCCGCCATCAAGGCGAAATATGCAGGCACCCCGGTCGGCGCCTCCGAGTCCATCTTCGCCATGCTGGCCCCCGCCCTCGGGCTGAATCTCGTCACGCCGTACCGGTTCCTCGAGGCGATCAGCGAGGGAACCGACGTGGCCGCCGCCGACAAGGAGACCATCGACAACCAGATCAGGAACCACCGGATAAAGATCTACGTCTACAACCGCCAGAACGTGACTCCCGACGTGCAGGCCCAACTCAGGGAGGTGAGGGCCGAGCACATACCTCTTGCCACGATCACCGAGACGCTCGATCCCGCCGGCTCGACCTACCAGGCGTGGCAGACCAAGCAGCTGCTCGGGATTCAGGCCGCCTTGGCCAAGGCCACCGGACAGGGTCAGTGACAGGACCGGCTGCGTGACATCGCCCTCGAGCACGGCCGGCGACCAAGAGCCGCCGGCACCGTCCGAGACCCCGTCCGCGCCCGGGGCCCCCTTCGGGCCGAACGGCGATAGCCAGAGCTCGGGCCGGCCCGCGGTTCGGTTCGACGAGGCATCGGTGCGTTTGGGGGGCCGGGTGATCTGGTCGAACGTCACCCTCGACGTGGCCCCGGGCGAGTTCGTGTCCATCCTCGGGCCCAACGGCGTCGGGAAGTCCACCCTCGTCAAGGCGGCGCTCGGCCTCCTGCCCCTTGCCTCGGGCTCGGCCACCGTGCTCGGGCGCCCCCCGGGCAGGGCCGGACGCGACATCGGCTATCTGCCTCAGCGGCGGAGCTTCGACGCCGGGCTCCGGGTTCGGGGCATCGACGTGGTCAGGCTCGGTAGCGACGGCGAGCGGTGGGGCGTTCCGGTCCCCGGGGCCGCTCGTTTCTCCGCCTCACGCCGGCGCGCCGACGAGCGGGTGGACGAGGTGATCGAGCTGGTCGGCGCGACCGACTTCGCCAGGCGTCCGATCGGGCACGTCTCGGGGGGCGAACAGCAACGCCTCCTCATCGCCCAGGCCCTGGTCCGCCGACCCCAGCTGCTCGTGCTCGACGAACCGCTGGACAGCCTCGACCTCCCCAACCAGGCGGCGGTAGCGGCGCTCGTCTCGCGCATCTGCCGGGACCACGCCGTCACCGTCCTGCTGGTGGCGCACGACGTGAACCCGATCCTCCCGTACCTCGATCGGGTTGTCTACATCGCCCGAGGCGGTGCGGTGTCGGGCACGCCTTCGGAGGTGATCACCTCCGAGAAGCTGAGCTCCCTTTACGGCACCCCGATCGAGGTCTTGCAGACTTCCGACGGCCGGCTCGTGGTGGTCGGCCAGCCGGAGGCGCCGGCCCATCACGCCGACCGGCACGCCGACCGGCACGCCGACCAACCGTGGTGACCGCGATCGGGATGGCTCCAGCCGCGGCGAGCGGGTTGACCTGGAACCTCGGGGACGACCTCCGCCGGCTCTTCGCCGAGCACTTCATGGTCAACGCCTTCCGGGCGGGAACGATCGTGGCGGTGACGGCCGGGGCCATCGGCTGGTTCATGGTGTTGCGCCGCCAGAGCTTCGCCGGGCACACCCTGGCCGTCGTCTCGTTTCCCGGGGCGGCAGGGGCGATCCTGCTCGGGGTCAGCGCCACCGCGGGCTACTTCGCCGCTGCCATCGCCACCGCGCTCGTCATCGCCCTCGTCCCTCGTTCGCCGGGTGGGCAGGCCTACAGCCACGAGTCGGCGGTCATCGGCACCGTCCAGGCCTTCGCCCTGGCGTGCGGTGCCCTCTTCGTCAGCCTTTACGGAGGATTCCTGAACAGCCTGACCGCGCTCCTCTTCGGCACGTTCCTCGGCATCTCCGACGCCCAGGTCACCACCCTGCTCCTGGTGGCGCTCGCCGCGCTGGGCGTCCTGGCGGTCATCGGCCGACCGCTCTTCTTCGCCACCGTCGATCCCGACGTGGCCCGCGCTCGTGGAGTCTCGGTGCGCATGGTGTCGACGGTGTTCCTGGTCCTCCTCGGATGCGCCGCCGCCGAGGTCAGCCAGATGACCGGGGCGCTCCTGGTGTTCGCGCTGTTGGTGATGCCGGCCGCATCGGCCCAGCACCTCACAGCACGCCCGGCGCTCAGCTTCGGGCTCACCATCATCTTCGGCCTGGCCATCGTCTGGCTCGGGCTCGGCGTCGCCTACTTCTCCGTCTACCCGGTCGGCTTCTTCGTCACCACCTTCGGCTTCGGCGTCTACCTGCTCGCCGCGGCGGCCCGGGCCTCGGTCACACGGCTGGCGCGCGGTTCCCGGCTTCGCCGGGTGATGGCCGGATGACGCTGCTGGCGGCCAACCCGCTCGTCGGCCTCGCCCACATGGCCGAGCACCCTTTCCTGCGCTACGCGTTCCTCGCCGGCACCGCGATCGCCCTCGCCTCGGGGCTGGTCGGCTACTTCGTCGTGCTGAGAGGACAGGTCTTCACCGGCGACGCCCTGAGCCACGTGGCCTTCACCGGCGCCCTGGCCGCACTGGCCGCCGGCGCCAACCTGCTCCTCGGCCTTTACGGGTCGTGCGTCGCCGTCGCCCTCGCCATGGCGGCTCTCGGATCCCGTGGCCGGGCAGACGACACGGTGATCGGCAGCGTGTTCGCCTGGGTCCTCGGCCTGGGCGCCCTGTTCCTCACCGTCTACACCACCTCGTCGGGCGGCACGAACGCCACCTCTGGGGTGAACGTGCTCTTCGGTTCGATCTTCGGGTTGTCGAGCTCGCAGGCGATCACCGACGCCGTGATCTCGCTCGGCGTCGCGGTCACCCTCGCCGGCATCGGACGCCCCCTCCTCTTCGCCAGCATCGACCAGGCAGTGGCGGGCGCCCGCGGCATACCCGTCCGCGGCCTCGGGTTCGTGTTCCTCGCACTGGTGGGAACGACCGCGGCGGCTGCCACCCAAGCGGTCGGGGCACTGCTGCTGCTCGGCCTGCTGGCCGCTCCCGCCGGCACCGCGCAACGGCTCACCGCCAGGCCGTTCCGCGCCATGTGGTTGTCGGCCGGGATCGCTGTCGCCTCGGTGTGGGTCGGGCTGTCGATCGCCTACGCCGCTCCCTCGGTGCCGCCGAGCTTCGGCATCCTCGCGGTCGCCACCGGCTGCTACCTCGTCGCCTTCCTCGCGACCGCCGCGCGGCATCGCCTCCGACCGGCATCCGGAGCCCGGCCGTGTGTCTTGCCGCTCACGGAACCGGCCGCCGGGACCACCTGAACCCTCCCCGGACGGGCACCGCGACCGGCCGTCTGCGCTCCGGCGCACCTCTCGCCGACGGCCCGGGCGTTCCGGCCGGTACGATGCGAGCACCGCCCAGAGCGCCCAGGTTGCGGGGAAGACGAGGAGCGATGAGGGAAGACGGGAGACCGACGGGCACCGAGCCGGGGGGCAGCGGACCGCTCGCCCCGATCGGCGACGCCGAGCTCGCCGCGCTGGCGCTCGCCGCCGATCCTGATCGACCCATCGACGCGGACGCCGTGCCGTTCGACCTCTACCTCGGACAGACGGTGAATCTTCTGCCGGAGTGGTACATGTCCCCGGTGACGGCCAGGCGGGGCCGGCGGGCAAGGCGGAGCCGGCGGGTCGTCATCCTGGCCATCGTCGGAGCGTTCCTGGTCATCGAAGGTGCCGGACTGTGCAGCACCTACGGGCAGCTGCCGTTCCACTGAGCACTGCCGTTCCGCTGAGCAGCCGACACCCGGGGTGGTTCCCCGACCACGCCCGTCGATCGGTCGGCCATCGTCCACGGCAGCACCAGCCCTCCGTGCCCGGGTGGGCGGTTTGGCCGCAGTTGCGACCTCGGGCAGACTTGGCGTGCCGACGCGACATCGACGCCGGCCGAAGCACTCGAGGAGGCTCGGACATGGCCCTGCCGGACGGTTGCGAGGTGACCCCGACCCACCTGGTCTTCTGGGAGCTGGCAAGCGAGCCCCAGTTGGCCGACACCGACAAGCTCTACGAGTTCTGCTGCACGGCGGCCTGCACCAATGCTTTCCGCCCGCTCGGTCCGGTCGAGGTAGTGCGGCACCCCTACCCCGACCTGGGCGACGGCGAGGTCCTGCTCTGGGGCGATCGTCAGCTGACCGCCGAAGCCGGCCGCACGTACATGGCATCGGGCCATGTCCTGTGCGAGCTGCGGCTCCCTGTCCAGCCGATGGGCGCGCCGGTTCCCCCGGGTGTCTCTGTCGGCCGCCCTGCCGGACGCTGAGGTCGGATTGTCGCCGGCGGCCCCTCCCTTGCGGTCGCCGTCACCCCGCGTAACTGCGCCCGAGGCCTTACGAGCACGGCTTCGGACAATGGCTCGGCCACGAACGTTCACGACGCCGGACCCCCGACCGGGCAACCAGGGCGGTGATGCTCAGTGCCGTCGACGACGGCCCCACATTCGGGGCAGAGCAGCCCGGCCCAGCACGCCGGATCCCCACCCTCCTGCGCTGACTCAGCACGTGTCTCCGTGACTCCTCCGGTGCGGTCGACAACGAAGAAATCGATCGAGACGCGAACGGCACCTATCGGCTCTACCCGGTGATCGATCTCGGGTGGGATGGCCTGCGTCGAGCCGGCCTCCAACCCGACGTCGATCGCCGGTACGGTGACAGCGACAAAACGCAGCCGCCCGTCGTGCACGACGATCCGTCCCCAGTTGCCCTCGGCCAGGCGGTGAGTACGGCGCAGAGCGGCCGGTACAGTTCGCTCGTCCCAGACCGCGGTGGTGCGCACCCAGCGCGCCGTCCCAGGCAGCTCAGCCCGATCGCACAGCGGACAGTCCAGCGTCGTCCGCAGCCGCGACTCGCGACCCTCGGACGTCAGGATCCAATCCCGCAATTGAAACGGGGGCCGGTGACGGACGTGCTGGTCATGCCCGCACGCCAGCTCAGCTACCCAATCCCCATCCTCGTCGCGGTGGTAGGCGATGATCCCACGCTCCACGCCATCAGCGTACCGGTGCGGATGCTACGGCCTCCTCCGTTCGCTTCTACTCGTCGTCCTGGCGCCGAGCGGCGTCGAACCAGGCGAGAAAGTTCCTTCCGGCTCGCGGCCCGCCGCCGCCGTAGTAGTGATCATCGTTCTCGACCAGTGGAGCGAGCGCCGAGACCCAGTCCTCGAGCAGCATCCCGCGCCCTGCTGGCGCCGCCACCCTGGCGCCCTCCACGGCAGCGAACGACACGATGGCGGCGAGGAACCTGCCGAGCGGCACTGTGGTCCGTCGCGACCTGCCGGTCATGGATCAACCGCTCCGATCGCTCGCCATCACGTCTTCATTCGCACCGAAGCGATCCTTGTGTAGCTTTGTGTAGCTTTGTGTAGCACGTAATGCTACACTGTAACCATGCCAAAGACGATCGCACAACGAGAGCTCCGCAACGACAACGCCAGAGTGATAATGGCGGTCGCGGCAGGCGAGACCTTCGTCATTACTCGCAACGGCATCCCCGTCGCCGAGCTACGGCCAATCCGAACAATCCGCCGCCCAACCGTCCCCAAGGCGGAACTTATGGCCCTTGCCTCTTCCGGTCCGCGTGTGGATCTCCGCCAGTTTCGGGCCGACCTCGATCGCCTCGTCGACCAAGGCCTGTAGATGTCAGCAGGACTGCTCGACACCTCCGTGGTGATCGACTGGGACAAACCGAGCGTGGCCGCCGCTCTGCCCGAGGAGTCCTCGGTTTGCGCGATCACCCTTGCCGAGCTCGCGGCCGGCCCCCATCTGGCCTCGACCGCGGCCGAGGGTGCTCGTCGTCAGGCCCGCTTACAACAAGTCGAGGCCACCTTCGAGCCCCTTGCCTTCGACGCCGCCGCAGCCCGCAGCTACGGACAGATAATCGCTGCGGTTGCGGAGTCCGATCGCTCGCACCGGCGTCGCATCGCAGACCTGCTGATCGCCGCCACCGCCCACGCCAACGGACTCGCTCTCTACACCCGAAATCCCGACGACTTCGTGGGCCTCGAGGACCTCCTCCCCGTCATCGGCCTCTGAGCCGCGACGGGCGATCCACTATCGCTTCTCGGACGGCGAGGCCGGCCGAAGAGGCGGCTTCTGGCCCTTCTCGATGTAGCCGATGAGATCCCTGTTCGGCCGGAAAGGAGGCGGCTCGGGCCGGCTCTTCGCTGGCTGCGGGGCTGGCGCGCTCTGGGGCGCCTTCTCGTCAGGCATGCAACCGACCTCCCATCGCCATCAGTATACCGGCGACGACCAGGGCGGCAGCGGTGGCCAGACAGCCGACGGCCGCCCGAACTCGCCATCCCTTCTGCCTCACCAGCGTCGCGGCCTCCTTCACCATCTCGATCTGGGTGTCCAGCAACTCCAGGCGCGTCTCCGCCTCGGACGCGGTGAGGTTGGCCTGCCGGAGTCGCTCTACCTCCAGCACCGGGTAGCGACGAGGGAGGAACGCCCACGCCGCGAGGATGGCGGCGACAACGGCGACGGCGGGTCCAACCTGGAAGATCACCCTGCCCGAGACGGCAACCTGCGCCGTGGCACCGAGCCCCACCAGTTCGAATACGACGATGTGGTGGTCCGTGGTCCTGGTGCGAGGTAGGGACGAACCGGATACTCGACATCCCGTCCGTGTGTCAGTCCACAACGAGGTTGTCGACGGTCTTGAACTGCCCCCCTCCGCCACCTGTACGACGAAATAGAAGACGATGGAGGTGAAGGATGAGGCCCACGGAGATGTGGCCAGGGTCGTCCTGGAACAGGTAGTCGAGGGCATCGCGGTACCCAGCCAACTCCTTCTCACTGCGGACGCGGAGCCGTTGGTCGGCACCGCGGACGATGCGTTCAGCCCGGGCCTGCTCGACAACGATCCCCTCGATCGCTGACGAGGCGATCACCGATTCGACCCTCGCGGCGTCGGCCAGTTCTTTCAGTAGACCCGGGAGCTGGTCGGCATACAGCGCGTCAGAGCCACGTCCCGCGTCGACAACGCTAAGCCGGGTGACGACACCCGCCGGCACCGTGCCGATGAGCCCATCGACGTCTGCGAAGCCCTGGTCGTCGCCTCTCTCGAAGGAGCGACTCCATCCCAGCGTAGGCGGCCACCTCACCTGTTATCCGAATGTCGGGCCACTCACGCAGTACCGTGCCTGCCATGGCGCAGTCCCTCGCCCAGCTCATCGATGAGATCACCGTCGACGCGCATGACACCGACGAGCAGCTGTCAGGGTTCCTGCAGGTCTTCCAAGATGAGATCGTCACCCCTACCGCTACGACCGTGCTCGGCATGGCCGTAGAGGTCATCGGCTTCGACCTGGAGGGGGACGAGCGGCGTGGCCTGGTCGCCCGCTGCCGCCATCAAGGGGCCTCGGGCACAATCGCGCTCGCCGACGTTCACTTCGAGCGGGACTCCGTCGCCGGATGGCTCCACGCCGCCTACCGGACCTGGCTCTGTCTGCCCCCATTCCCCGCCCGCCGGCCGGCGGGGTGGGCCTGGCCCGAACAATGAGCAGAGCTCGCCGCCGACCCACTCCCTCCCTCGACCAGCTCACGACAGCCGAGCGGGGGGAGCTGCTCGGCGCGCTGCTCACAGCCCACCCCGAATTGACGGGTGAGACCGAACGTCTTGCCCTCGCCCGACTGGCTGCAGTTGACGCCGACGAGGTCGCCGAAACTATCGAATGGGAACTTCGGGAGGCCGACGCCGACCAACTCGCATACCGCGCCGGACGGGTCAGCGGGCGGGGGTACGTGCACGAGAACGAAGCCGCCAGCGAGATGCTCGAAGAGCTACTCCAACCGGAGCTCGACAACCTCGCCCGGAGAGCCGCGCTGGGCCTTCACGACGCGGCACGGCAGATCGCAATCGGACTCCTCCGCGGTCTGGCCAACTGTGGAGAAGGTGTCGCAGAGGGCACCGTGCTCGCCTACGCAGGTCCTGACGTGACCGACGACCTCGCTTGGACCGTACGCGACGCCCTTGCCAAAGCCGACCTCGATCTGCCGGACGACATACTCAGGGAGATGTCAACCGACCGACACGACGCCTGACACCGAACGCAAACTCCCACATGGCGCCCTTCGGTTCGTATGGCGTGAACGACGTTCGGCATCCTTGCTGCTCAGGGTCAGGGAAGCGAGTGGGCACTGCACGGAACGAACTGGCATCGCCATCCTCCCGGAGCAACCAAACTTCCTAGTCCCGAGGCTGCGGTCGCAGCTTCACGGGCAACTTCACACCCTGCCATCCGGTCTGCCGAGCTTCAACCGAGCTTGGCGAAGGCCTTATCAGGAATAATGGCACACCCACGTGACAACAGATTGCGGCCCTTCGGCGGCCGATGACGGCAACCGCCGTCTACGCCCTTCAAGGGACGCGAGCGAGAGCCTCGGGAACGGCTTAAGCCGCGCCGCCATCAACGCCGTCGAGTACGTCACGGTCTCGGCGCAGGAGTCCGGCGACGACACGGCCCACTCCGCGGCGATGGCGCAGCTCTCACTCCACTGAGGACCGATCATGCCCGAGTCCCCTCACGCACCTCGGGCAAACCGAATGAGGTCGGCGTAGTCGTCGGTGTCGGCAGCTTTGATCACCGCCGCTAGATAGGCGGCTCGAACGGAGCCATCGACATCGACATCGAGGTCGGAGCTTCCCCAAGCGAAGGGCACCGCACCGATCGCGACCATGTAGAGATCGGCCATCATGCGAGTGCAGCGGCCATTGCCGTTCGGGAAAGGGTGGATACTTACCAGACGGGAGTGAATCCGGGCAGCCCGTTCGTCCGGCCCGAATACGCCGTGGTCGTGCCAGTAAATCGCGTCATCGAAGAACAGCCGACACTGGGTTGCGATGAGGGATGGATCAACGCCGATGTTGGTCTCGCGTCGTCGCGGAGTACCCGCCCATCTCCAGACGTCGCCGAACATTCTCTTGTGAAGCGTCGTCAGAAACCCTGCGGTCAGGATGCCATGCGGGTCGAGCGATCGAACACGCCGTTCGGCCCAAGGGACTGCCTTGGCAATGTTCTCAAACTCGACTTGGTTGAGATCGGCACGCGTCGCGACGAAGTCCGGGATGAGGCCTTCCAGGTCCTCTTCTTCGAGGGGCGTCGCACCGGCGGGCTCTGGTCCGATGGTGCGAAGGTTGAAAACCGGCAGGCGTTCGCCTCCGGATGGGTTGTCGGTCACCCGCGACCTGGCCCCGGTCTCATACGCCAGAGGCTGCCCTTCGCCACCAGCTCCTGGGCATAGCGGTCGATCGCCTCTTGTTTCCTGTCGTCCTCGACGGCCTGGGCTTCGAGGGCCATCGTCCGGCCGGTGTAGCCGAGCACGTTGGCGGCAATCCTGCGGGCCTCTCCCAGTACGGTCTGCTCCAGCGTGGTGCGCGGGACGAGCGCGTAGACGAGTGTGCAGTCGAGGGCGGCGGCGACTTCGGCCAGCTTCGCCGTCGTGATCCCACCCTGGACTTCGGCGTGTTCCAGCTTGTTGACCGCCGGAGCCGAGACCCCGAGGCGTTCAGCGAGCACGGCCTGGCTCATCCCGAGCGCCCCTCGGATTGCGCGTATCCAGCCCGACCGCGGACGCGCTTGGATGGGTTCGAGGGTTGACGCGGCAAACTTTCGGTCGAGCTCTCGCCGGGCTTGGGCCGCTCGTTCGGATGGTCGCATACGTATAGGTTAGCAGTTTCTCCTGATATGACAACCTATAGGTTCCTATATTTTCCTAGGGCACCTACGTATTGGTTACGCCCTGGCCTCATTCCCCAAGGTGGGTGGGCCCTCAAGTCCCGATGCCCGGACCCGCTGCGCGCTCGAACGACAAAATCGCTGCCATCACGGCCA
>DATKRB010000010.1:0-97014 GCA_035532415.1 Acidimicrobiales bacterium
GAGGGTTCGAGTCCTTCCCCCCGAGCTTCAGGAACCGGGTCCGGAGAGCGGACGCGACCTGCAAGGCCCCATCGTCTAGTGGCCAAGGACATCACCCTCTCAAGGTGGAGACACGGGTTCGAATCCCGTTGGGGCTGCCAGCCAGATTCCTCGAAATCCCAGCTCAGAGCACAGATCTGAGTCTCCGGCAGTGACCGCTGTTGACCAGGGATTACCGCTACGTAGGTCACGCTAGGTCACGCCAAGGTCACGCCAAACACAGCCACCGGGTACCGTGAGCGGCATGGCGGCCCGCTCGGGGCCGGCCTACCTGCACCCCTTCGCTCACAGCGGCACAGGTGCCGTCTCGGCGGCGCGCCCGCACCAAGTCGGGAGCAGCGGCCGACAACGATTGAATTGAACACCCTTCACGTACACTGGCAGCTCGGGAGCGGACGCCCCTCGTCTGCGGGGAGCAATGCCGGAGACCGGTGACGAGGCCGAAGCCTGAGGGTAGGGACGGGGACAGAGGACGTGGTCGACAACGACGACAGCGTTCAGATCTCCTTGCGAAGGGTCGTACGGGTCGCCATGTAGAGCCACGGACCGGGAAGATCGGCCGCCTCCTCGAAACGACGCCATTGGGTCACGATGATCTCGAGCTGTTGCCACTTATTGAGGCCGTGGCGCGCATCGAGGCGGAACATCCTTGCCCCGGCAGCAACGAGAGCCTCACGTTCGGCTGGGCGGTGTTGGATGTGGCGGTCTCTACTGATGATCACCCAGCCTGCTTGGGCGACGCGGGGTATCCAGTCGACGTCCTTGCCGCCCGGCTGCACCGGACAGGGTGGCCGTTCGAATCCGTCCGAGCCGCGTCCGCCAGCGTCGCCGGGATAGGTCACGTCGGAGCGCACGTCGGCCAGGATCTTCGCGACTCCCAGTAGATCCGCGTCGAGGTAGAAGCGGATCGTCACGTACGGGCCTATGCGGCGTGCGCCCGGTCAACCCCCTCGAAACGCAGGGCTTCGATGACGGTCGCCAGGTCGAGGTCGAAATCTCGGGCGACGCTCTCGATCGAGTCCCCGGCCGCGACCTGCTCGGCGATCGTCTCCGTGGGGATCCCCCGTACGGCCGGGGATCCGAACCGGACCTCGGGGTCGATCACCACCTGGGAGTCGGGCCCGCTCGGCCGGAGTCGGACCACAACGCCGTTCTCCTCGCCGTCGAATTCGACCCGCTGGAGGAAGCTTTCGGCTGGCGGGAGGAGCAACATCACTCCCGTCCGGGGTTCGACGCAGGCCCAGAGCTCGGGAGGGAGGCCGGCCTGTTCCTGGGCCGAGATGAACAGGTGCCGGCCGGGCCCGACCCACGGTCGCGCATGGGCCAGTGGGTAGGGCACGCCAAGCTCGTCCCTCAGGTGCTCGATGAAGGATCGGAGTCGCTGCATCGACGTGCCGAGCGAACGCCGGTATTCGCGCAGGTAGCGGGCCTCGACGAACTCGCCCCAGGTCACGGCGTGTGAGCCGGTGGCGGCCGGCCGCAGGATCGGTGCGTAGGTTCGGCCACGCCGCTCGCCACCCTCGAGCCAGTAGTGCAGGGTGGGGCGCGGTACGCCGAGCACCTCGGCAGCGAGGGCCTCGTCGTACAGCTCGCGGTCGAGAAGGGTCGGTGCCACGCACTCATCATGCCTCAGCGGTGTGCCGCGACTCGTGACCAGGATGGTTTGAGCCGACCCTCGGACCGGGGAGCCGATCTCCGGATACGACGCAGGTCGCAATTCCGTGACCCTGACAGCATCTGGCAGGGATAGGCCCCACACTGCACCGATGGCCAACGCCGAAACCGCCACGGAGCCACTCGACAGCACGGCCGAAGGAGCACACGCCCTTTCGAGCCGCCTGTCCTTCGAGCGCGTGAGCCCGTTGATCGTCCCGACCCTCGCCCTCCTCGACCAGGTGACGAATGGCAACCTTCCGTTCGTCTGGGATCGCTGGCCCGACCTCCCCGCCGACTTCCCCCGCCCCTTCGGTGATCTGTCCCGTTACTTTCCCGACGGCCTCCGGGTGACCCGTGGTAGCGAGACCAGGTTCATCAGCGGGGTCTACGCGGAAGGAAGGGGCGTCGCCGTAGAGCTGACGCTCCCCGACAGCGGACCCCACATCATCGTGGCTGCCAGGGACCAGCGGACCGCTCGGGCGATCGGGGAGGCCATCGCGGCGCGCTTCCCAGAGCCACCCGACGATCCTTCCCAGGTCAGCGTCCTGGTGTGGCGAAGTAACCGCCACAGTGAGATCAGCACCTCCGAGAAAGTGGTCACCGTGCCGACCTGGTCGGAGACCCGTGAGAACTACTCGCGACGCACCCGCTCCGCGCTGGATTCGTTCATGAGCCTGCGCTCGAATGCCACCGACCGCCTATCCGGGCGGATCGTCTTGTGGCACGGGGCGCCCGGGACCGGTAAGACGAGCGCGATCCGCGCCCTCATGGGCGAGTGGTCGTCGTGGTGCCGCACCGAGCTCCTCGTCGACCCGGAAGAAGTCTTCGCCGATCCCCACTACCTCTTTGAGGTGATGGCTCGTTTCGCACCTCCTCCGCGGGGAGCGGTGAGCCCAGGGTGGCGGCTCCTGGTGGCCGAGGACGCCGATCGATACCTGTGCGGGGGGCGCTGGGCTGACAATCCCGCTCTTGATCGGCTGCTCAACGTCGCGGACGGCATTCTCGGCCAGGGTTGCCGGCTCATCGTGCTCCTCACGACGAACGCCGGCGTCGGCAGCGTCCCGGCCGCCCTGACCCGCCCGGGAAGGTGCCTGGCAACCGTTGAGTTCGAGCGATTCAGCGTCGAAGAGGCCATGGGTGGCTGGGGGCCGGTGGCCGTCTTGGCGTTGACCGACGGTGGGACGGTGATCGTGACCTGGGTGCACGAGGCCGGGGGGTGCTCGGGAGGCTCCAGGATCTCGGGGCGCGACAGGTCGAGCGCCATGGAGGTGGGCCGAAGCGGGCAGCGGAGCTTGCCGGTGAGGGCCGGGCGCTCGCCCCTCTCGCCAGGGGAGCCAACCCGAACAGCGCCGGGGGCGTCTTCGGGCAGTAGAGGTTCCCGTTGCAGGCGATCGCTCCCTGGTGCGTGCCCTGGGTGCCCCGGTCAGAAGGGTGCAGCTCCATCACCAAGGTGGCGCCCGCTCGGCGCAGGGGGAGGGCGAAGTGCTCTGGCACCCGGCGGGCGTAGCCCGAGTCGGCCACCACGTCGCCCATGGGGTCACCCGAGGCGGCCATGGACACGAGCACGTCGGTCATCTTTGGCACCGGGTCGTGGTCGCACGAAGAGAGCTGCATGCGTCGCACGAGCTCTGGGACCTCGGGCCTGGCCCCCAGGCGGCCTCTTCGTCGGGGTAGGTGCCGTCGGGCTTGGTCCGCCTGGTGGAGAAGGACTCGACGTCGGTCCAGTCGACCGCCAGTGAGGACGACGCGCCCTTCCACTCACCGGGCACGCTGGCTTCGATGAGCGCGTCGAGCACGCCCTGGAGCACCTCGGTGGGGCTGCCGTCGGGTTCGTCCTTGGCGAGCACGCCCATAACGAGGGAAAACGTCCTCTCCACTTGGCGGTAGGTGAGCGTGTGCGGGCCGGTCCTCCAGGTGACGACCACGCCCAAGCGCCGTCGGTCGACGTCGGCCAGGCCCACCAGAGCCTGGTGGACCCGGACGAGATGCGCCGGCCGGCCGTCGAAGAGGGCGAGAAGCATGCCCAAGAGCAGCATGCGCACACCGAGCTGGCGGGGGCGCACCCCGATCGGGAGGGTGGTCTCGATCCCGGCGAGGCGCTCGGCGACGCTGGGAGTGTCCACCAGCGCCTCGAGGCGCCCGAGGCCACCGCCGTTGGTCAGCACCGTCCTGCGAGCAGCGCGACGGCGTCCTCCTCGGCCCCCGGCTCCAGATGGCTCACGAGGTCGCCCAGGCGCTGGGAGCAGGTGATGCCCGCCGCGTCCATGAAGGCCCGAAGCCCGATCGTCTCTGCCACCTCGCACAGCCACGTGGCGCGCAGCCGGGCGATGTCGATCCGGGGAATCTCCCTCCCGCCCGAAAGCGAGGCGGTGAGCGGGCTCGTCACATTGCGTCGGGCGGGCGATGTCCCCCCGATCACGAGACGCTCTGCGGCGAAGGCGGCGGCGGCCAGGAGGCGCTCGTGGTAGGGGGTGCGGACCGGGATGGTCCGCTCGGGACGCCGTGCGCGCACCATCCCGGTGCGCGGGGTGCGCCGGGTCGCAGCCGAGCGCCCTACGCAGCCGACGAGGACGAAGCGCTCGATCACCGACGGGTGGAGCAGCGATGCAGGGACGAGCTCGAGGCCCGTCTCCTCGCCGAAAGACGCCAAACGCGAGGCGGCGAAAGGACTGGTTCGAGACCGCCAAGCGCCTGCGGACTCTTCTCTCGACGCTCGAGTCCCTCGGACTCGAGATCGCCGAGGCCGACCCCCGTTGGGAGCGCTGAGTACGAAGTGCCGGCGCCGTCGGTGTGCGCGCCGAGCGCTTATCCCGTGGGTGAGCTCTCAATCACCTGCCGACAGCGCAGGTCAACGCCAAACGTGAACACCTCGCGAATTTCCACAATCCGAACCGGTGATCTCGGTACGTATCATTAGGGGCCGAGGAGCACCGCGGGGATCACGGCGATGCCGTCTTCTCGCCGGTAGGCATGCTGGCCGGTGGTGATGACCGCCGCATCGAGGAGGTCGTCCCCGATCCGATCCTTCAGCCAGGTGAGGTGCTTGATGCTGTCGCCGCCGGGCGCCGCCGCCAGCTTCACCTCGATCGCGACGACCTTCTGGTCGGCGCGCTCGATGATGAGGTCCGCCTCGTGCGCGCCATCGCGAGTGCGCAGATGCCGGGTTCTCGCTTCGGCGGCCTGGGCGTACGTGCGGACGCCGAGGGTCACCAGGGACTCGAACAGAGCACCGAGCAGCGTGCCGTCACGAGGGATTCTCGGTCCGGGGCTTTCCCCGCGCAAGAGAGCACCGGGGTCCACGCCCAGTAGGCGTGCGGCGAGTGCTGGGTCGACGAGGTGATGCTTGGGTGCCTGGCCGGCTTTGCCGAAATGGTTTCGGCCGGGTACCCAGCCCGGCACCGGGTCCAACAGGTACAACTGGCTCAGCACCTCCCGGTAGGCGATCGTCGTCGTCTTCGCTGGCGGCCCGCTCTCGCCGGCCGCTGCTTGTCCCAAGGTGTTGTAGCTGGCGGTCCCGGCGGTTGCAGCCGCGTAGGCGATCAGCCAGGACCGCAGGGTCTCTGGACGGCGGACTGCCTGCCCCTGCTCCGGGAAGTCCCGTTCCACTATGCGGGTGAGGTAGCCGTCGAGCTGAGCGCGACGGGCTCGGGCCGGCAGCGGCCGAATGCCGGGAAAGCCGGAGGCGAAGATCTCGTCCACGTAGCGAGCCAGGTCGACGTCGCTGGTACCACCGATCGCCGGTCGGGTGCCTGAGAGCATCTGTGCGAGGCTCACCGTCGGTTCGGCCAGCTCGCGCTCGGCGAGCGACAGGGGCCGCATCCGGATCGAGACGATCCGTCCCGCGCCGGAGTGGACCGGTGCCTCGACCGGGATGGCGCTCCCGGTGAGCAGGTAGCTGCCCGGCGCGGCACCACCGTCGACCCGACGGCGCACGTGGTCCCAGATGGGTGGTTGCCGCTGCCACTCGTCGAGCAGCACGGGGTATGGACCGGTGTCGATGATGCCGGGGTCGGCGGTGACCACCTCGAGCACCGCTGGATCGTCAAGGGCGAAGACGGTCTCGGCGCGGCGTGCCGCGGTGGCGGTCTTGCCGACACCTTTGGCGCCTTCGATGGCCAGCGCCGGGAGCCCGGGCAGCAACTGGTCGAGCTCGGTGTCGACGATCCTTGGCAGGTATGCCATAGGGCTCCTCCTGTGACGAGATACACACCATACCATTTATCCATCTTGTGAGATACCATTTGTCCTAACTAGAGGCTACCGTTTGGCTGCTGAAGGTGCGGAGCCGAGGAGTGGGAAGTCAAGAGCGATCGCTGGACGTAGCTACGGAATCTCACCGGCACCGGCACCGGCACCGGCACCGGGGCAAGGGCGTTCGGGACCATGTGGGTCACACCCGTCCGCTACAACAGGAGGGGATGACCGACAGAGCTGCTTTCGCCGATGAGAACCTGCGGGTCTTCACCTACGCCGTGGTGGAGAAGGCGGAGCTCTACGTGTCCGTGGTGGACGTGCTCGTCGAGGCCAAGGAGCGGTTCACCCTGCAACTCCGCCCGGCTGAGGTGGCCCGGCAGTTGCCGGACGTCTCCGTGGGGGACATCGCCGAGGCACTCGAGGTCCTGGAGGGCTGGGGCAACGTCACCAAGTTCTACGACACCGCAGCGCCCGAGACGCTGGACGAGTTCTACGCCAAGCGGTTCCTCTACCAGCTGACCGAAGCCGGGGTCGCCGCCCATCGGGGTGTCCAAGCGGTTCGCCACGCCGGGCTCGACGGCGGGCGACTGTCGTCCGTCCTGCTGCCGGGCATCATCGAGCGGCTGACGGCCATTCGGGTCGAGGCCGCCGGAGGCGATGCGGAGGCCTCCGGGGCCGCCCCCGACGGGGCCCGGCTGTACCGGCTGCTGGTCGACCTGTTCGGGGCGTTCACCGAGCTGGCCGACAACGCGGCTCGCTACATGAACGACCTGGCCGTCGAGACGACCACGATCACCAGCGACGACGAATCGTTTATGGCCTACAAGCGGGCGGTCTTCGCCTACCTGGACGAGTTCGTCGCCCGCCTGGCCGACACCGTTCCCCGTATCGCCTCGCTGATCGTCGAGCTGGAGCCCGTCATGGAGGACTTGATCGCGCTCGCCGCAGACGCGGACGCCGCACCGGTGCCGGACGGCGAGGACGACGGGGTCCGCCGGTCGTTCCAGGTCCGGTGGTTGGGGGTGCAGGCCTGGTTCGTGCGTCGGGGTGACGAGCCGCCGATCGCCGACTCGCTGCGCCTGGCCATGCTCGACGCGCTCAACCGTATCCTGGCGGCGGTCGAGCGCCTGCACGAGCGGTACCTGCGGCGCGTGACCCGGGAGGCCGACTTCACCCAGCTGGCCCGCTGGTTCGCCACGGCGACGCCCGACGACGCCCGGCTGCTGTGGGACCGGGCGTTCGGCCTCTACCCGGCCCGGCACTTCACCGACCTCGCCGGCGAGGAGGATGTCGAGCGGGGTCGCAGTTTCTGGGACGCCGAGCCGGCGCAGATCGCCCCGCGCCTGCGGGCCACCGGCACCCGAGCCGCGCCTGGCCGCCCGGGTCGGGCAGCCGACTACTCCGCCGCCAAGGCGGCGGGACTGGCCCGGCTCCGGGCCCAGCACCGGCAGGCGGAGAGGGCCGTCGCCCGTCTGGCCGGGCGGACGCCGACCAGGCTCTCCCACCTCGGCATGCTCGACGCCGACGAGTTCGCGCAGTTCTTGACGATCGTGGACGCCGCCCTCTCGGCTCGGCCGGGGAGCGACGGGACCCGAACTGCGGTCACCCCGCTGGTGAGCGTCACGCTGCGGCCCTTCCCGGGCGCCCCCGAGGCGGTCATCACCACGCCGGCCGGTCGGCTGCACTGTGACGACCAGTTGATCGAGATCGCCCTGGCCGGTCGGTCGGGATCGGAGGCAGTGGGATGAACCTGGCGGACGACGAGCTGCGCCAGGCGGTGCGCGGCCTCCTGGCCGAGCCCCTCTCCGAACGGGGCGGCGCGACGCTGGGCCTGGTCCGTCGCCACCGCGTCGAGCTCACCCGGTGGTTCGCCGACGAGCTCGGCTACCGCCTCGACGCCACCCGCCCCGGCGTGGCCCGGCTGGCCAAGCTGCCGGGTGCCGGCCATGAGCCGAGAGGACTGGCCAACCGTGCCGGGCGGCCGTTCGACGGGCGCCGGTACGCCCTGACCTGCCTGGTGCTCGCCTCAGCGGAGAGCGCCGGGGAACGCACCACCCTGGCCCGGCTGTTCGACGACGTCGCCGTACGGGCCTCGGTCGTCGACGGGCTGGACTGGGAGAGCGGGCTCGGAGCGGACCGGCGTGTGTTCATCCAGGCGGTGCAGGCCGCGGTCGACCTGGGGGTGCTGGACAGGGCGGAGGGCGACGAGGAGCGGTTCGCCCGAGGTGAGGCGGGCGGGGACGCCCTGTACCGTGTCGATGCCGACCGCCTCGCCATGCTGCCGACCGCGCCACAGCCCCCGTCCCTTGCCCCCTCTCCTGCCGACGTCGCCCACGAGGCGTACCCCGACACCGAGGACGGTCGGGCCCGGCGGCGCCGGCACCGGGTGACCCGCGCCCTGGTGGAGGAGCCGGTCGTCTACCAGGAGGACCTAGCGCCGGACGAGGTCGACTACCTCCGCTCGCAGCGGGCCCGCCTCGAGCGCATCCTGGCGGACCGGGTGGGCCTCACGCTGGAGGTTCGCGCCGAGGGCTGGGTGGCCGTCGACGAAGCCGGAGACCTCACCGACCTGCGCTGGCCGGACTACGGTACGGCCGAGACGACCGCCCTCCGCCTGTGCGACGAGCTGCGGGCCCGGGCCGGCCGGGGCGATCCGCCGGTGTGGCCGACCGCGGAAGTCACCGCCTTCGTGCAGCACCTCGCCGTGGAGTACGCCGGCTACTGGAAGCAGGGCACCGACACCGCCACCGGTGCGGAGAACCTGGCCGAACAGGCCACCGCCATCCTGGTCGCCGCCCGCCTGGCCCGTCGTCGTCCCGAGGGGGTCGAGGCTCGACCTGGCGCCGCCCGCTACGCCGCTCTCGCCGCCCTTCGCCCGCCACCGCCGACCTCGCTCTTCCCCACACTGGAGGGTTCATGACCGCCACCATCCAATATCTGTCACCGGCGAGCGTGCTGCCCCGCCCGGCCCAGGGCCGCATGCGGCCCCTTCGGGCCGGCATCCGCAACGTCTGGGAGTACGACGACCAGCAGTTCTGGTTCGCCGATGGCCGACTGATCCTGCGGGGCCAGAACACGGCAGGGAAGTCCAAGGCGCTCGAGCTGCTCCTGCCGTTCGTGCTCGACGGCGACATCCGCTCGGAGCGGCTCGACCCCTTCGGTTCCCGTGCGAAGACCATGTACTGGAACCTCATCGACTTCGCCGAGCGCGCCTCCGCCATCGGGTACTGCTGGGTGGAGTTCGGTCACCTCGACCCCGCCGGCGTCGAACGGTACGTGACGTGCGTCGTGGGCTTGCGAGCCGTCCGCTCCGCCGGGAGGAAGGTCGACACGTGGTTCGCGGTGACTCCGCAGCGCGTCGGGGCCGACCTCGATCTGGCCCCCGGGGGCGTGCCACTGACCGAGGAGCGGTTCCGGGCGGCGCTGGAAGAGCGCAGCGTCTACTCCACCTCGGCGCGCGACCATCGGGCCGCCGTCGACCATGCGCTGTTCGGGCTGGGGCCGGACCGCTACGGCGCGCTGATACACCTGTTGCTCCAGCTGCGGCGCCCCAAGCTGTCCGAGAAGCTCGACATGGCCCGCCTCGGTGAGTACCTGAGCGATGCCCTGCCGCCCCTCGAGCGCCATCGGATGGAGCAGCTCGCCTCGGCCTTTGCCCGCCTGGACGAGGACACGGCCGAGATCGAGCGGTTGGAGGCGTCGTCCACGCAGCTGCACGCCTTCCTCGGCTCCTACAGGGCTCATGCCCAGGTGCAGGCCCGCCTGCGTGCGGACGCCGTGCGTGCCGCCAACACCCGCTTCGACAACGTCACCGAGACGGAGCGGCAGCAGCGGGCCGAGCGCGATCAGGCCACCGAGTCGCTCGGCGCCATCGAGGGCCGCCGCGCCGAGCTGGCGAGTGCCATCGAGCGGATGACCGGACAGCTCGGTGGGTTGGACCTGTCGAAGGTCCACGCGCTCCACGAGGTGGAGAAGAGCACAGACAAGGCGGAAGAGTACGCCTCCCTCCTCGTCGGGCGAGCCGGGAGGGACCGCGACAGTGCGACGACCGCGGGCACGGCAGCGGCCGAGGCCGAGCAGGTGGCCGATGGTGCGGCCCGCCGGCGCGACGATGAGGCAGCGGCGACCCTCGACGCGGCGGAGGAGGCCCAGCTCGGTCCCGAACACCGGATGCACGCCGAGCAGCTGCTGGCCGCGCCCGACCGGGCCGTGGTCGCACTCGGGGGTGTGGCCGACCGTCGCCAGGCGTTGCTCCGTGCGGTGCGGGAGGCGGCGGACCAGGCAGCGGCGGCCCTCGCTCGCATCCACGCCGACGAGCGCTCCCACCGCGCCGCCGAGGGAGCGCTGGCCGAGGCCGAGGCGGCCGAGGCGGCCCAGCACACGACCCTCGACGCTGCGGCGACCGCGCTCGCCGAGGCTGTCGAGGCCTGGGCGGTCGACTGGCAGGTGCCATTGCCCGATGGCCACGCCGACGCGGTGGTGGACGAGGTGCAACGCGGCGGCCGGCCGGCGGCCGGCCCCCTGCTGGCCCCGGCGCGGGCATCGCTCACCGAGCAGCGCGTGGTGCTCGGCACCGAGCGCCAACAGGGCCAGCGGCGGCGGGACGAGGCCGATCGCGAGCGTCGCCTGGTCGAGGCGGAGACCGACGACGCCCCGCCGCCCCGCCCCGGCCGGCCCGAGGCTCGCCCCGACGGGTGCGCACCCCTCTGGGCGAGCGTCGACTTCGCCGCCGGTCTCGAGGGCGACCACCGAGCCGGGCTGGAGGCGGCGTTGGAAGCCTCAGGTCTCCTGGACGCGCTGGTCAGCCCCGAAGGGCGGCTCC
The DNA here is from genome assembly GCA_035532415.1 of Acidimicrobiales bacterium. Classification (GTDB taxonomy): domain Bacteria; phylum Actinomycetota; class Acidimicrobiia; order Acidimicrobiales; family RAAP-2; genus DATKRB01. The sequence goes on from DATKRB010000010.1 coordinate 10,712, forward strand.
TCGACCCCGACACCCTAGACACGTGGGTGGCGGTGCCGCCGGGGTCGGAAGCGACGGACGATGCCTCCGCCCGCGACCCCGGCACGGCCGGTCGGGGCGACACGACAGCGGCCGGTTCGGCGGCCTCGGGCGCAGCGGCCGGTTCGGACGGCCTGGCCGGCTTGGTGCCGGTCCCGTCCGGTCCTCTCGAGGCGGCGGCGGTGGCCCGGGCACTGGCGGCCGCCGTGGCTGGCGGCGCCCTGGTGGCCACCGACGGCAGCTGGTCGATCGGCCCGCTCCGTGGGCGGTGGTCCAAGCCGGCCCCGGAGTACATCGGGGCAGCCGCCCGGGCCGAGGCCCGAGCCCGGCGCATCGCCGCGCTGACGGCCGAGATCGAGGCATTGGACGGACGACTGGCCGACCTGGCCGAGCAGGAGGCCGTGCTCGCGACCGAGCTGCGCCGTTTGGACCAGGCGGAGTCGGCGTGGCCTTCCACCGACGCCCTTCGTGACGCGGGGCGAGACCTGGCCCGGGCCGTATCGACGACCGGCCGGGCGCGTACTCAACTGGCCGAGGCCGGCCAGCGCCTCGATCGATCGCGCTCGGAGGGCCAGGGCGCCATCGACGCGTTGGCCGATGCCGAGGTCCGAGCCGGGTGCCAGGCCGCCTTGCTCGACGCCGCCTTCGAGGCGCTGTCCCGGTACCGCAACCACCTGGTCGGCCTGGCAGCTGCGGTACGCGAGGCGGCGACCGCCCGGACCAGCGCCGCCAGCGCCGGAGAGCGGGCCCGGGCGGCCGAGGAGGTCGCGGCGCGCTCCGAGGCCGAGGGTCGCGAGGCCACTGCCGTGGCGACCACCGCCCGCGGCGAGGCCGACGAGTTGCGGCGGACCTCGGGGGCCGACGCCGACGCCGTGCTGGCCCGTCACCGGGAGCTGACGGCGGCGCTCGAGCTCGCCAGCGGCGAACGGGACCAGCTGGACGAGGACCGCGACGGCGCCCGAGACCGGCTGAAGGCCGCGACCGTGCGGTTGGAGACCACCGAGGAGGAGCGGCGCCAGCGCGACGACGACCGGGCCCAGGCGCTGAAGGCTCTCGCCCGCCTGGCCGCGACCGAGCTGGCCGCCCTCGCCTTCGGCCCCGTCGACCCCGACCGCGATCTCACGCAGGTGACGGCCGGGCTGGGCTTTGCCCGGTCGGTTCACGACCGGCTCCGAGAGGTGGCCGTCGACCAGGCCGCGCAGGACTCGGTGAGCAACCGCTTCCACAACGGGATGACCACGTTGCGTTCGCAGCTCGGCAGCGATTTCGACCCCTACCTCGACACCAGCGACGGCATCGAGGTCTGCTTCGCCACGCTCAACGGCGCCCCGGTGGGCGCGACCGAGCTGTCGTCGGCCCTCGACGAGCAGATCCGGCGGCGGCGAGAGACCCTCTCGGACGAGGAGCGCGAGCTCATCGAGCGCCACCTGCTCACCGAGGTCGGCACCCACCTGGGTGAGCGGGTACATGCGGCGTGGTCGTTGCAGAACCGCATGAACGAACAGCTCCATGCCCATCCCACCCGCAGCGGCGTCACCCTCCGGCTGTCCTGGGACGTGGCGCCCGACGCCGGGGCCGGTGCCGAGCAGGCCGTCAAGCTCCTGCGCCGGGAGGTGGCCCTCCTCGACCAATCGGAGCGGGTCGCACTGGCTGCCTTCCTGGCCGAACGGGTCCGTGCTGCCAGAGAGGACGGTGAAGGAGCCGACGCGGTCGAGCGGTTGGCCGCCGCGCTGGACTACCGTCGCTGGCACCGGTTCTCCATCCACCGGCGGGCTGAGGGGCGGGAGGAACGGATGACCGCCCGCACCCAGGCGGTCGGCTCCGGCGGCGAGCAGGCCAAGCTGGCGCACCTGCCACTCTTCGCCGCCACCTCGGCGTACTACGCCTCGGCACGGCCCGATGCGCCGCACCTGCTGATGCTGGACGAGGCGTTCGCCGGGATCGACGACAGCCAGCGCGGCGACTGCATGGGGATGCTCGTCGACCTGGATCTCGACATGGTGTTGACCAACTACGCTGAGTGGGGCTTTTATGCCGAGGTTCCTTCCCTCGCCGTCTACCACCTCGAACGCACTCCGGGCCATCCCGGGGTGACCGCGCTCCGCTTCGTCTGGGACGGCCAGACCCGCAGGGAGGACGACCCCTGGCTCGACGCCAAGATCGCCGGCAGCGATGCCGATGGGGACGGTCTTTTCAGTGGCTGAGAATGGTCCGGTGGTGACGGAGGACGTGGCCGACGCCGGTCTCCCGGCGGTGCTCGGCGACGAGCGGCTGGCGCCGCTCTGGCGAGTGGTCCACCGGCGGTTGGAGGCGAGCGGGGGCCAGCTGTCCGGTGTCACCGCCCACCTTCGCCGGCCCACCGACGATCAACGGGCGGCGGTCGACCGGCTGCTCGGAGTCCGCAGCCGGGGCGTCGATCTACGCATACCGCTCGATCGGCTCGACCAACTGTTGCGACAGCGGCTCGGCACCTCGCTGCCCGCCGTCGTGACGATGGTGCACGGGCCGGTGCGAGACCGTCCCGGCGACCGGGCGGCAGTGGCCGAGGCCGAGGCAGCGATGTGGGAGCGGCTGTTCGCCCACCCGGCGCTTCGTAGCCATCCGGCGCTCGAGGGTTGGCTCGGTCGGCTCTCGGGCAGCGGGGCGTGGCGCCGGCTCGACGACCCGGAGCACCGGCTGGCGGAGACCCTCGACGTGCTTGACCAGCTGCCGCAGGCCACCCCGTGCGGCCGTTCCCGGTTGGCGGCCCGGGTTCTCGGCGATGCCCACGGGCTGGACGACGATGCACCGACAGGTCGGCTGGCCACTGCCGCGCTGGCCAATCTGGCTGCGGCCGCCGGCCCACTGCGGGCCGCGGACCGACGGAGGCTATGGGCCGATCAGGGAGTCCTCTCGGACGAGACGTCCTCGACCGTGCTCACCCTCGGCCTGTGCCCACGGGCAGTCGGGCCCCTTACCGAGGCGGCCGCGAGGTGGGCCGACGGGGCGACACCCCTTCCGATACCGCTGGCCGCCGTGCAGGCCGAGTCGTGGAAGGTCATGTCCGGGACCTCGATCTGGGTATGCGAGAACCCCTCGATTCTGGCGGCCGCTGCCGGAACCGGCGCAACGGTGATCTGCCTTGAGGGCCGGCCGTCACTGGCCGCGCTCCTCCTGCTACGTAATCTCATCGACGGAGGTGCCCGGGCGAGCTACCACGGCGACTTCGGCCACGGTGGGATCTCGATCGCCAATGAGATCATCGGCGGGCTGGGTGCCACGCCGTGGAGGTTCGGTGTCGAGGATCATCGTCTCGCTCTGGATCGTGCCTTGGCAGCAGGAACCGAGTTGCCACCCCTGCGAGGAGCCGTCCCCGAAGCGTGCTGGGACCCGCGCCTGGCACCGGCCGTCCGAGCGGAGGGCGTCGAAGTCGAAGAGGAGCTCGTCATCGACCTCCTCCTGGACGATCTCGGCGGTCTGAGCCGCCCCGGCGCCCGAGGCTGATCATCGGGCCGTCGATCACGACGTCGCGGTTCGAACACGGTAAATCTGGGACTGCCAGCCAGATTCGTCGAAAGCCCAGCTCAGGGGCAAATGGGAGTGGATTGCGGGCAAACGTCGTGACCGTCAGCCCGGGGTTCCGCAGTTGGTTGGCATTTTGGGGGCTCCGCCGGAACATCGTTCCTGGTCACAGCCAAGGAGTGGCCGCCACGCTGCCTACGTGGCCATGGCCTTCGACACCGGAGGCTGAGCCACGGGTAACGAAGACCGGAACGGTGCTCAGCCCGGAGATCGAGGAAGACCTTGCGGACGAAGCAGAGGCCGGATACGACCTCGAGGTGGACGCCCAGAGGAGGGTCGGTCGACCGTCGCTGGGTCGTGGCGTCTCACCCCGACTCGACCTTCGGGTCGAGTCAGAGCTCGCAGAGGCTCTTCATCAGCGCGCCGAGGAGGAGCATCGCAGCCTCAGCGCTGTCGCCCGCGACGCACTACGACGCTACTTGGCGTCTTGAGAACGACCAGGATGCAGTCGCCGCCATCCGTGCGCTCGTCCGCGACGGAGAGTGGCCGCCGCTGGTTCCTTCTGTCGTCCTCGCCGAGTCGGTCACGGGACGCCATCGCGTTGACGCGGCCGTCAACCGGCTCCTCAAGACCTGCGATGTCAGGGAGGATCTGCCTACGGCTCTCGCCCGTCGCGCAGGCGAGCTCCGCCACCTGGCCCGGCGCGGCTCCGCCGTGGACGCCATCGTGGTGGCCAGTGCCGAACCGGGTGGCGTCGTGCTCAGCGGCGACATCGAGGACCTCGGGGCACTCGCCTCCCACGCCAACGCCGTCCGCATCGAGCGGATCTGAAACCCCCGTACCGCTCCCCTCCAGAGTGACCGGCTATGACACCAACCCCCCGGTCTGGGCGCTGTGCCGGGACCGGGTCGGCGCGGTGAGGCCGCCGGAGAAGGGGGATATCGAGGCCACCCGGCCGGGCCCGAGCACCTGCGAACCCGGTGTCGCGGCCCGAGCGACCGACGCGGGCCGGCCAACCGAGAGCACCGCGCGCACCGAGACGAGGAGGAACAGGAGTGACCGCCGGTCCACCGCTGCTAGCGCCACCACGATCTGCTCGGGGGACACCTCGAGGCTGGGAATGATCAGCACGCGTGGCCCGGACCACCCTCAGCGGCGCCGGCTCGTCGGCAGCGATGATGGGTTCGCACCCCAGGGGTTCGTGAATGCCACATCGCCGAGACCCTGGCGGAGACCGCAAGAGGGGGTGCTGACGGACCGGACTGAAGCGTCCCGGACCGTTCCTTCCTCAGCTGCTGTCCTCAATGTCGACAAGGGGGCACAATGGAAGAGATGGCTGTCGTCGATGTGTCAGAAGAGCGCCGGAGGCGCAGGCGTGCGGGTGACCCCCGTCTGTCTGCGGAGGGCAGGGAGATCCTGGCCCGGATCACGACCGGGGACCTGGCTGACGAGTTCCAGGCCGCCCTCGACGCCGATGTGGAGGCCGACCCGATTCTCGGTGGCCATCACGACGCTGCCTGACCGGAGGAACAACCGGGGGTGATCGTGGTCGACGAGTACCTGGCCGTCCGGGTGGTGGGCGGCCGGTGGCCAGAGGGCCTGCCCGACGACGAGGACCTGGTGCTCCCGGCCAGCCGACACTGGCGGCTCCTCCAGCGCATCCACGCACCGGGCGGAGGACAGCTCTCCCAGCTGCTCGCCACGTTCAGCCCGACCGATCGGGACACCATCCGCTACCCCTATCCCGAGGTGCTCCAGGTCGCTGACCCCCGACCGTTGCTCGACGAGGCCGCCCAGATCGCCGCCCGCTACGGAGGCACCGGGTGGCTCATCGCCGAGAGCCTGGCCGCCGGTCTCACCTACGGGCGGACCCTGTGGTTCGGCACCGAGCGCAACGTCGGGCACCTGCTTGCCCGAGCAGCCGACGATCTCGGCATCGCCGTCCACGTCGTCGCCTGACTCCGCCCGTTTCTTACCTCACGCCTGTCACCCTGGCCGCGAACCGACCTCACCCTGGCCGCCGATGGTCACCATGATCCCCTCATGGTCAAGACCATGAGCCCTGTTACCTGGTGTTCCACCGTCACCCTCGGGTCTACCAACGTCACCCCCGACCGACGATGCCACCCTGGATCGTGCGGGCGATCCGGGAAGAGCACGCCGGCTGGTTCCGGTTCGAATCGACCACCGAGCTCTACATCGTTCCCCCACTGGCGATCTGGCCTGAGCTGGTCGAGCTGGCCGGCGGGACCGCTCCGCTGGTCCAACGCGCTCAGGCACATCTGGATGCGGGACAGCCACTCGAGGCGCTGTGATTCGTTGATATGGTCTTGGTGCCCAGGATCCGGCCGACCGCTCTGCCCTTCAGGTGAAGCTGGGCGCCCACCAGCTCCATCCGGAACGCAGCGGCCGAGAGAACTTCAGCGAGGTTCGGTGGCTCGAGGCCGAAATCAGCGATACCCAGGCTGCACTTGGTTGATCTTCCACGTTGCACGAGTTGGAGGTCGTCACCCAGGGGCCGTGCCCAGCAATGAAGAGGGGATCGGACCCGGACGCCAGCCCTTGGGTGGCCGGGCGCGGGGCACTACCAGATCGTTGAGGCCGTTTCGCCCACGAGTTGGAGGAGTTCCTTGGCGGCGGTGTCGTCGTTCAGCCGTTGAACGCCATACCGCAACTCGAACGCTGCGTTGGCTGCAGCAACGAAGTGCGCGGATTCGCGTTCCTCTGGTTCCGGCATGTCCAGCCACTCCGCTACGTCTGACCATCGCCACAGGCGCCCACGATCTCGGGCATGCGAGATGGGAGCGGGGAACTCCCCCCGGCCTCGCTTGCCAGCGATCAACAGCCGGACGCTCTCGCGCGTCCGATCGAGCCGATCGGCGATCTCCGCCATGGTGACGATGTCGTCAGGCTCGATCCGTCGGACACGGAGTCTGCCCGCTGACTCAACCTGACGGGTTGCGCTCATCACGGCATCGGCGAGAGAAGGCGCCTCTCGGATGAACTCGCCATACCCAGCGCCGTTGATCACGCCGAACGTCGCGTCGTCGCAGCCGGCCTCGAAAAGCCGGCGCGCGACATCCTCATCGGTGAGGTCACCGTCGATCAGGAGGGTGAATTCGTACTCAGTCATCGTCGACCTCCTTTCGTTCGCATCCGTACACGGCCCGGCGGATCTGGCGCCCATGGTTCGCGGGATTTCTCGGCGCACGATGTTGACACTGTACAACGCCATGTTGTCGGGTGTCAACGCCACCGATATCGGCAGCGTCCGATGGGTGCGTCAAGAACGCAGTGGACGAACTGGTCCCACTCTGGCGGCGCACCTGATCACAGTGGTGTGTAGAGTGTGTGTATGGCCCGAGTGAACGTGTATCTCCCGGACGATCTTGCCGAAGAGGCGAGAGAAGCGGGGCTGAACGTCTCGAGCATCGCCCAGGACGCCCTGCGACGCGAGCTGGCCGGCCGCCGCACGACGGCGTGGCTCGACACGGTGCGCAAGCTGCCTCGTACGGGCGTGACCCACGATGAGGTCATTGCGGCGCTGGGTGAGGTTCGGGCCGAGGCGGGAGACGAGTGGCCGGCGCGAGCGGCCAAGCCGAAGGGCCGGTCGGCGTGACCGAGGAACACCTCGTCGTCGATGCATCGGCGCTCGTCGACCTGCTGCTCGGTGAGGCCCTGAGCGCTGCGGTACAGGCGCGCATCGACGGTGCCGTCCTGCACGCCCCTGCCCATGTCGACGCCGAGATCCTCTCGGGGCTCGGACGCCTGTATCGGTCTGGGAAGCTCACTGCACCGGTGGTTGACGAGCAGCTCACTGCCATGTCCGCTGCTCCGATCCTGCGACACGCAGTTCCCGATTTACTCCGAGGGGCGTGGCAGCGCCGCGACCGGATCCGGCTCGCCGACGCGCTGTACGTGGAGCTGGCTGACCGCCTGGGCGTCCGGATGCTCACCACCGACCGAGCCCTCGCCCGTACGACCAAGATCGCGGAGGTGGTCACCGCATGATGCTGCTCTCCGATCTCATCCAAATTCCCGGCAGCGTGCGGCAGCGCCCGGACGGCAGGTGGACGCCGACTACATGTCGGCCCCGACCGGCCCCCTGGTGGCGACGTCGACAACCCGGGCGCCGAATCCCGTTGTCCGATTTCGCTGCCGTGGCGACTCAGTCGATGGATCCGCGTGGCACCACCCATTGCGCCCTCAACGGGGGGTAGGCGTCGGCGATGTGGTCGAAGTCACTGTCGTAGTGCAGGATGGTGGCGATGGAGTGGACAGCGGTGGCGGCGATGGCGACGTCGATGACCCTTGCCGCTCGACCCTTGCCGGCGTGCCAGAGCGCCGTCCGGATGTCGATGATGATCTGGTCGGTGCCGGCTGAGGCTCACCGACGGGCGGCGGCACGGACCTCGGGGTCACGGAGATCGGCGATCGGGTCGGTTGCGATGATCCAGTCGATGGTCTCCCGTGCACGCTGGAGCAGGCTCTCGTCGATGTCGATGAGCGTCTTGGCCATGTCTCCTCCTCGTGGCGCGGTTGCTGGACCCTCAGTACCAGATCGAGGTCCTCGGCCGGAGTCGGACCACCACGCCGTTCGGGATCTGGGCCTCCGAGACGCCGAATGTTGGGTGTGGGCGACCTTGCCTTTCGCTGGTGGGTGAGCGTCACCACGCGACCTGCATGAGCTCCAGGGCGTTGAGGATCGAGCGCTCGGTCGGGGAGAGGCCGACGAACTCGAGACCTACTCGCACGCCGCCCTGGGGAACGCTCGTGACGTACTTGACCTCGCCGACCAAGCGGATGCTCACGGAGGTGCCGATCGGTGTGTCCACCTCGACGACGAGCTGTTCGCCCACAAGATCTGTCGGTACCGCGCCGTAAAGAGCGAGACCGACGCCCAGGATCGACATGTCGATCACCAGACAATCGTGCCATTCGGCACGCCGATCACTTTCGATCTTGTACTTGCCGGACCAGCCGGCCGCCTGACGGGGGATACGTCTTCGTAGTTCCATGTTCGTCCTTCGTCGCTATGAACCCGGGGGCGGTGACTGTGACACCGCCTGGGCCGCCGGGGGAATAGCGCCCGCGTCCGTTCCAAGTGGAACGAAGCCCTTGCCCGGATATTCGTGGCCGACCACGGTCACCAGGTCTGGGCCGTAGACCGTCACGATCGGCAGCTGAGGCCTGCTCGCGAGGGGAGGAGGAACCTCGGGCGACGACGGAGCCTGGCCGCGAACCGGCTGCCCGAGAGGTGTCGGGATCAGGGCCGTTTTGTTCACGTATCCGACGATCCTGCCGTTGCTCGTGACCGACACGTAGTCGGGCGCCTGGCTCCAGTCGATGGCCCCGTGGGCCGCCGCACTGGCAGGAATGGCGCCCTTGGTCGGCGGAGCCGGGGCGCTCCCGAAGGCTGGGCCGAGGAATGCGAAGGTTGCCACCGCGCCTGTGGTAGCGGCTGCCACCGCGCCGAGCACTGCAGCCCGGCGGACTCGATTCACGATGTTCATGTGACTCTTCTCCTTGTCAGTTCTGGGTGGGGGAAAAGACCGATCCGGCGGAGACGTACTGCCAGCTTCCGTTGGCGTAGGACCAGACCTCTCCGACCGTTTCGGTCATGTAGTTGTGCGTTCCCGAGGGTTGGCCACAGAGGTCGTATGGTCCGGTCCAATATCCCGACCCCGCGCTCCCGTCAAAGGCCCAGGTGCTCATTCCACAGAACGCCCCATCCTCGAACCCGGCGACATAAATCCCCTGCTCTCCGGCACCCATGTCCGCAGGCGTTCCACCGCACTGACCCGGATCGACCGAGCTGTAGATGGAGCCGTAGTTGTTGTGGCTCCCGCTCGCGATGTAGGCGGTGAGGCAGCTGTCGGCGTACCACGATGGGTAGTAGGGACCACTGGTCGCCGTGAATTGCTGGTTGTAGGCGTCGGCATACGCCCACGCCATCGGGAACAAGACTGCTGCGCTCAGGCTCGCCGAGACGAGGGCGGTAACTATTACGGAACGACGGGAAACCACGCGGTCCTCCTAGCGGTAGAGGCGGAGCAAGCAGAGACGCTGCTCATATCGATGAAGCCATTCGGGTAGCAGACGCTCATGGGTGACGACCCGAGTGGCGTAGATGAGGGGGATCAGGAGCCGACCGAGATGGTCACCTCCGAACCTCGGGCCATCGTCGCTCCCGGGACGGGGGCTTCGGACAGCACGGTGCCGGCCGCGGCGCCCGGGGTCGTCACGTTGACGACCTTCGTGAGGAGCCCTGCGCCGAGAAGGGTCTGCTCGGCCTGGCTCAGGGTCTGCCCGCGTATGTCGGGGACCACGACGGCTGACGAGTGGGAATCGCTCGCGGGCCCACCCGGGGTCGCCGTCCCCTCCGGCGGGCATTTCGGTTCGACGCGGAGCGGTATGTAGCCCGTACCGGGGTAGATGTGACCGATGAGCAAGCGATCGGCGTTGTAGACGTTGAGCCCGTCGGTGCCACAGCCCGGGACGGGTTCCTGGAGCGGGCCGGTCAGGCCCTGGGATGGCCGGAGATCGGATTTCTTGACGTATCCGACGACTGCTCCGCGCGAAACAGCGATCACGAGCGCGGGGACTTTCGACCAGATGATGGATCCGTGGGAGGAGATCGTGTCCTTGGGGACGTCGGCTTGAAGGGGGACGCCTCGGAGCGACTGCAGCGTGACCGATGCGCTGGCGCTTGGTGACGTCCCCAAGGTGACGAGCAGCGTTCCCGCGAGGACAGCCGCCACGATCACGGCCGCGGCGACCAGGGAGACGACCCGCCTCGGTGACCGTGACGGGACGTCGAAGATGGGAGTCCCGAGTTTCCCGTTGAATCGGTGCGATTCAGACGTGATGGCGAGGAACAGTGCGGTCGCCGCCTCGTCATGGGGCGAGTCGGGCATGCGGGCATCGTCGAGCGGAGCCAGAGCCGCGAGGCGCTGGTTCATCGCTCGAACGCGTCTCCTTCTACCCATTGGCATGAGGACCGCCCAACGCGCATGCGGGGTCCGGCAAGTGGTGCCGGGGCTGTAGGGGGACCGGCTCCTCGTCGAACTGACGCAGGTGATCGGACAGCCGGTGGCGAGCCCTCGAAAGCCGCACCTTGGCAGCTCCCCGGGAGCAGCCGAGAACGGTGGCCAGATCTGACGACTCGAGGCCCTCCCACGCCGAGAGGCGCAATATCTCCTGGTCAGACTCGCTGAGAAGCGAGAATGCCTTTCGGTCCGTGAGGGTATCGAGGACGTCGTCCGGTTCCGCGGGGAAGCGGACGAGCTCAAAGCTGAGTCGTTCTGCGAGGCGCTCACGTCGATGGTCGGCACGTCGGTGGTTCGAAAGGACGAGCCGGGCGGTGCCGAACAGCCAGAGGCGAGCCTCATGACCTGCCGGCACGGAATCGAGCCGGCGCCAGGCAACCAGGAAGGTCTCGGCCACGACGTCTGCCGCATCCTCGGAAGTCGAGGTCCTCCGTCGGGCGAAGCCGACCAGGGTCCGATAGTGCTCCTGGTAGATCCGCCGAAATCGCTCGACCGAGTCAGAATCCGAGGAGGTCACAGCGCCGTCAGGGTCATTGCTACGCCAGGCGACCATCCTCTCCTCCTCACGGTCGACAGAGCTGTTGTCACAGCATCGTCAAAGTAGGCACCCAATCCATTCATGTCCACATGTTCTCGGAAAGTTACAGAAACCTCTTGAGGTGGGAACCGTCGACGTCTCACCCGACGTGACGGCCAAGATCGTCGCTCCGACGCGAGGTTGTGAGCACACCGACTCTGGTCGGGCAACCGAGAACGAGCCGGCGGTCAGACGGGTCCCATAACCGCGACTCGGGCTGGCGTCGTGCGCACGCCGCGATGCCGATCTGGCGCGCCGGGTGGTAGTCGATGCCGCGATCGGCCAAGAGAGCGGTGACCGCCTCCGACACGTTCACTCCGGCGACCCCCATGGGCGCGGGCTCCGCCGCGCCCCCTGGCGGCGAAGCATGGCGTCGGTGAGAAGAGCCGCCTCATACGGGGCGGCGGGGCAGCGGTACATCGGGGCGGCGGTCACCACCCGGTTGGCAACTATCTGAGAATATGTCAAACTAATAACATAATGAGATTTGCTGGTAAGCCCTCGGCAGGCAGGACGGCCGTCACCGAGCTGCCGACCGAACGACCGAACGACCGAACGACCGACACGCTGATCCGCTCGTTCCGCCGCCGGAACCCGCGGTGTCCCGCTGCTGTTGGCACGCCGCCCGAGCGCCAAACCCTGGCGCCGGCGAGGGGCCCGGTTACTCCCGGTGTGGCGCTCGGTTGATGATCGGGGCCTCCCTGTCCGCCGCCGGCCTTCACCCGGGCTGACCGCCCGGTGTCGGCTCAGAACTTGTGGCGGTCGCTTTGGCGCGTCCGGCGCGTCACCGAAGCGCTCGCTCCCGATGCGGACGCAACGGCCGGGCCGGAGGAGCTCATCGGATCGCTCCAGCTCCGCCACGTCGATGCCGGGTCGTGCAACGGCTGCGAGCTCGAGATCGCATCGGCATTCGGCCCGGTGTATGACGCAGAGCGCTTCGGGGCTCGGTTGGTCGCGTCCCCCAGACATGCCGACGGGTTGCTCGTAACCGGTCCGGTCACCAGGAACATGGCCGTTCCCCTCGTGAAGACGCTCGAGGCGACGCCACACCCTCGGATCGTCATTGCCGTGGGCGATTGTGCATGCGATTGCGGGGTGTTTCGCGGTGGGTACGGGGTGGTCGGCTCCGTCGGTGACGTCGTCCCGGTCGACGCCTCTATCCCCGGGTGCCCCCCCGACCCGACTGCCATCATCGATGCGCTGCGCGGGATCACCCGCCGATGACCGCCGCCTCGCTCGTGGTCTCCGGCGCCGTGCTCGGTCTCACCGCTGGTGTTGGCGGTGCCACCCTGCCGAGGCGGTCGCGAGTGGCGGTCGGGGCCGTGCTCGTCTGGGGCGCATGCGCGCTCGAGGCGGTCGCTGCCATTCACGTGCTGGTCAGCGGCCACCGGGTCGTGCTGCACTCCGCCGAGCTGCTCCCTTTCACCGGTGTCAACCTGGTGCTCACCCCGTTGGGCGCGTTCTTCGTGCTGCTCGTGGCCATGGTGGCCGTGCCGGCCACGCTGCACGGGATCGGATATGCCCATCATGGACTGGACAGCCGCATGGCGGCATTCGCCGTCCCTATCTTTGTCACGGTCCTGCTCCTCGTGCCCGCGGCCGGGAGCGTAGCCACGTTCATGGTGCTGTGGGAGCTCATGGCGCTGACGTCCCTCTCCCTCGTGCTCGTGGACCACGGCCGCCGTGAGGCGACCCGGAGTGCAGGCACGTGGTACGCCGTTATCACTCATATCGGAGCGGCGGCGATCCTGACTGCCTTCTTGATCCTCGCCGCCCACTCCGGTGGCCAGTCGTTCGCTGCCCTCCGGCTCCACGCCCGGCACCTGGCACCGGTCGTGCGCGCGCTGGTTTTCGTGCTGGCTCTCGTGGGCTTCGGGTCGAAGGCCGGTGTCGTGCCCTTTCATGTTTGGCTGCCCAAGGCGCACCCGGAAGCGCCAAGCCCGGTCTCCGCACTGATGTCGGGGGCGATGGTCGCCCTCGGCGTCTACGGGATCATCCTCGTCGGTGACGTCATCCTCGGCGGTGGATCGCTGTGGTGGTGGCTGGTGGTGCTGGCCTTGGGCGCTGTCTCGGCGCTGTTCGGCTCTCTCCACGCGGCGAGCAGCACCGATATGAAGCGCCTGCTCGCCTACTCCACTACCGACAACGTCGGCCTGGCTCTGATCGGCCTGGGCGCCTCGGGGCTCTTCGATGCGACCCGGCACCCCCAGTTGGCCGCACTGGGATTGGTGGCGGCCCTCGTGCTCCTGCTCAACCATGCGGCGTTCAAGGGCGCGCTCTTCTTGTCGGCCGGGTCCGTCCAGAGCGCAACAGGGACCCGTGACCTCGACCAACTCGGGGGCCTCTTGCGGCGCATGCCCCAGACCGGCGCGCTCTTCCTTGGGGCGGCGGCGGCCATCTGCGCGCTGCCACCGCTCAACGGTTTCATCGGCGAATGGCTGCTGTTCCAGAGCTTGTTGCACGGGGCGGACATCGGGAACACGGCCGGCGAGATCGCCATCCCGCTGGCCGTGGCCGCGATGGCGTTGACGGCCGGGTTGACGGTGGTCGCCTTCGTGAAGGCGGCCGGCATCGGGTTCCTTGGTCGACCTCGTTCGGAGGGTGCCGACGCGGCGGTGGAGGTGCCGGGCACGATGCGCCTCGCCGTCGGTCTGCTCGTCGGGGTATGCGTCGTTCTCGGCGTCGTCCCGACCCTGGTCCTTCCCGCTGTCGAGCGCGCCGTCAGGGCCGTACTCCCCAGGGTCGCGCCGCTGTCCCTGGCCCATGGCGTCGACCTGCAGCTGGTCGGGCTGCGAGGCGTGCTCGAGCCGGCCGCTCTGGCCGCTGCCATGGCGGGAGCACTTTTTGGTCTCGGGGCCCTTCGCCGTGCGCTGGCCCGTCGGCCCGCACCGCGTGTGGCGGAGGCGTGGGGATGTGGCCGCCAGCTCCAGACGGCCCGCATGCAGTACACGGCCACGTCGTTCGCCGAGCCGGTCCAGCGCGTCTTCGACGACGTGTTGCGCCCGGTCCAGGACCTCGACGTCAGCCACGTGGCCGAGTCGCGCTACTTCATCGAGGCGGTGACGTTCCACAACGCAGTGGACGACGGCATCGAGCGCGGGCTCTACCGGCCGGTCATCGGAGCCGTTCGGCGCTGGGGGCAGGTGGCGCGCCAGCTGCAGCCCGGCAGCGTCCACCGCTACCTCGCCTACGGGCTCGGGGCCCTGGTCATCGTGCTCACCGCCCTGACGGTGATCCGATGAACGCCGGCTCGCACACGGTCGTGGCCGTCATCGCTTCTTGCTCGCAGGTGGTCGCCGTCGCCGTCGGTGGACTGGTGCTCATCGGGCTCATGCGCAAGGTGCGAGCGCATCTCGAGGGTCGCGTCGGGGCACCGATCCTCCAGCCAATGTTCGACGTCCGCAAACTGTTCCGAAAGGAGCGGCTCCGTCCCGACCAGGCGACGTGGATCTTCCCGCTCGCACCCGTGGTCCTCGTGGCCACGGTGGCTGTCGCCGCCGCCATCACGCCGCTCGTCACGACGGGTCCCGCACTCAGCACAGGCTCGGACTTCTTTGCCCTCGTCTACCTCCTGTTGGTGGGCTCGACGTTGCTGGCCCTGGCCGGCATGGACGCGGGCACGGCCTTCGGGGGCATGGGCTCGAGCCGGGCCGTCACCATCGGTGCCCTGGCCGAACCCGCCCTCCTCGTCACCATCCTGGCATTGTCGGCCACAGCCCACTCGTCCAACCTTCCGGCCATCGTCCGTGCCACCTTGGCGGATCCCGGCTCGGTCGCCACACCGCAGCGACTCTTCGCCTTGGGGGCCCTTCTCGTCGTCATCGTGGCCGAGAGCGGTCGACTGCCGGTGGACAACCCGGCAACCCACCTCGAGCTCACCATGGTCCACGAAGCCATGATCCTCGAGTACGCCGGCCCCGACCTGGCGTTCGTCACCGTCGGTGAGGCCATGCGCCTGACCCTGTTGCTCGGCGTCTTCGTGAACCTGGTCGCCCCTTGGGGTATCGCCACGACGACCAATGTCGCTGCCGTCGCAGTCGGGTTGGTCACACTGGTGGCCAAGGTGGCTGTGGTCGGTCTCGCGCTGGCCGTCTTTGAGGTGTTCACGGCCAAGCTCCGGCTGTTCCGACTCCCCGAGCTCCTCGCAGGCGCGTTCGTCCTTGCTCTGCTCGGGGTGGTGAGCGGGTTGGTGGTCAAGTGAGTGCCTCCACCTACGCCAGCGTCCTCGGGTTGACCGCCGCGGTGGTGCTGCTCTGCGCCGTGGTGACCCTCTGGCGCCGGACGCTCCGAGCAATCATCAGGGTCCTCGCCGTGCAAGGCTTGGCCCTGGCGTGCGTCGCCATGGTCGTCGGGCTCCGCCGGCACGACACCGGCCTCATCGTGGTGGCCGTGCTGGTGCTCGCCGCCAAGGCGATCGTCGTTCCCATGCTGATCACCCGCGTCGTACGCCACGATCCGGCCAGCCGCGAGACCCAACCCCTCGTGAACGTGCCCGCGTCGTTGGTGGCCGCCGGTGCGCTCACGATCCTCGCCTTCGCGGTCACGCGTTCGGTGACCGCGCTCGTGCCCACCCCTGCCGGACGACTCATCCCTCTCGGGCTGGCCGCCATGCTGGTGGGGTTCTTCGCGCTGGTGACCCGCCGCAAAGCGGTGTCCCAGATCGTGGGCATCCTCCTGGTCGACAACGGCGTCGCCCTGGTCGCCTTCCTGGCCACGGCCGGGGTGCCGCTCATCGTCGAGCTCGGTGCCTCACTTGATGTCTTGTTGGCTGTGGTGGTTCTGCAGGTGCTGGCCGCCCGGCTCCGCTCGCTCCTCGGGTCCTTCGACCTCGACCGGCTCACCGAGCTCCACGACTGATGCTGATCGTCATCCTCGGGATCCCGCTGGCCGGCGCGCTCTTCTCAGGCCTCGTGCCGTGGCGCCGGGGGATTGGGTGGCTGGGAACCGCCAGCGCATCGGGCGTGTTCGTGTCGGGCGTGGTGCTCGCCGTCGGGATCGTCGAAGGCCGCCCGGTGACCGGCCTGGGCGGGATCCTGCGGGCCGACGCGCTGAGCGCGTTCATGGTGATCGTGATCGGCGTGATCGCCGTGCTGGCCACGTGGCAGGGCGTGCGCTATCTGGAGGCTGAGATCGCCGCCGGCCGCTGCACGCCACGCCACGCCTCGCTCTACTGCGTCCTGGTCCAGGGATTCCTGGCCACGATGCTCCTGGCGGTGCTGGCCGCCAATCTCGGGGTGTTGTGGGTAGCGGTGGAGGCAACGACGGTCGTCACGACCTTCCTGGTCGGACATCGCCGGACCCGCTCGTCGCTCGAGGCCTCGTGGAAGTACATCGTGATCTGCTCTGTCGGGATCGCCATGGCATTCCTGGGCACGGTGCTCGTCTATCTTGCCGCGCTGCACGTCGTCGGGCACGGCCCGCACCCACTCGACTGGACGTCGCTCGTGACCCAGTCGCACCGGCTCGACCCCGGGGTGATGCGCCTCGCTTTCGCGCTCTTGGTGCTCGGATACGGCACCAAAGTCGGTCTCGTGCCGATGCACAGCTGGTTGCCCGACGCCCACAGCCAGGCTCCCGCCCCGGTATCCGCCCTCATGTCCGGGGTGCTCCTGACCGTCGCCTTTTATGCCATCTTGCGGTTCAAGGTGATTGCCGACGGTGCGCTCGGAGCCGCGTTTCCTCGAAGCCTTCTCGTCATCGTCAGCCTGCTGTCGCTGGCGGTGGCGGCGTCGCTTCTGCTCACCCAGCGCGATTACAAGCGGATGCTGGCGTATCACAGTGTCGAGCACATGGGCCTGATCGCGCTCGGGGCGGCGGCAGGCTCGCCACTGGCCATAGGCGCCGTGTTGCTCCACGTCCTGGGCCACGGCCTCGCCAAGGGCGTCTTGTTCCTTGCCTCGGGGGAGATCCTCTTGACCGAGGGCACGAGCGAGATCGAGCACGTCCCCGCGCTGCTCAGCCGCCGACCCGTGCTCGGAGGCATCTTCGCATTCGGCCTCGTCGCTCTCCTCGGCTTCCCGCCGTTCAGCCTGTTCGTCAGCGAGCTCAACATGTTGCGCGCCGAGTTCGAGGTCGGCCTCGGCTGGGCGGCTGCCGTTTCCTTGGTCTGCATGGCGGTGATCTTCGGTGCCGTGATGTCTCATGGTCGCCACATGTTGCTCGGCCCGAAGGGCACGGCCACACCGGCGATGACGCCGGCGGTGGTGGCCGTACCCCTCATCGGCGGGCTGGTGGGTTGTGCGTTCATCGGCATCTCCGCGTGGCCCCTTCAGTCGCTGCTCCACGCCGCTGCCAGGATCGTGGCGCCATGACCGAGCCGATCCAGGTGTTGTCAGGCCTCGACAGTGACAGCGACAGCGCCGGTGAAGCGCGGCGCTCCGTCCAGGTGCCGGCCGACGAGCTCGCGGCGGTGGCTGAGGTGTTGCTGCGTCAGGGGTATCGGTTGGCGCTCGTGGCGGCAGTCGACCAGCCCGGGCCGCTTCGCGTGGTCTATCTGTTTACCTCGGGACCCCCGGACCGCCGCGTTGAGTTGGTGGTGGCCGTCGACCGCGGGTGTCCGGAGATCCCCTCGCTAGCCGATCTCTCGTTCCCCGCCAGTCGCTTCGAGCGCGAGTTCCACGATCTCTTCGGCATCGTGCCGGTGGGCCACCCGTTCCTCCGGCGCCTCGTCCTCCACCAGCACTGGCCCGAGGGTTGGCACCCGATGCGGCGTGATGCCGGCCCCGCGCCAGCCTTGGTGGACGACGTGGGCCCGTACCCATTCGTCGAGGTCCAAGGTGCGGGCGTCTACGAGATCCCGGTCGGCCCCGTTCACGCCGGGCTCATCGAGCCCGGTCACTTCCGCTTCTCGGTGGTCGGCGAGACCATCTTGAAGATGAAGGCGCGCATGTGGTTCGTCCACAAAGGCATCGAGCGGCTGTTCGAGGGCCGGGACGTCCAAGGCGGCCTCGAGCTCGCCGAGCGGGTCTCCGGCGACACCGCTGTCGGCCACGGGCTGGCCTACTGTCTGGCGGTAGAGGAGGCCTGCGGCATTCAGGTACCGGCGAGGGCCTCCGAGCTGAGGGTCGTGCTGCTCGAGTTGGAGCGGCTCTACAATCACGTGGCCGACGTCGGCGCGCTGTGCAACGACGTCGGATTCGGACTCGTCCAAGCCAAGGCGCTCACGCTGCGGGAGCGGCTGTTGCGGCTCAACAGATCAGTGACCGGCCACCGACTGCTCCGTGGTGGCGTGCGGCCGTCAGGCGCGTGCGTATACTCGTTGCCGGGCGAGGCGGAGTTGACCGAGATCGGCGCGCAGTTCCACGAGCTCGTGGATCTCGCCCTCGGCCAGAGCACTGTCATGGACCGATTCACCGGGACGGCCGCGCTCGATCTTGTCGACGTCGACGCTCTTGGTGTCCTTGGTGTTGTCGCCCGCGCCTCGGGTTCTCGGTTCGATGCTCGGGTGGCTCATCCCCTCGGCGAGCCGCTCCCCGGATTCCACCCGGTCGGAGCAACCACTGGCGACGTGCTCGCCCGCTTCCAAGTGCGCATCAGGGAGTTCGATGCGTCCGTGGCCCTGCTCGCCGACTACTGCGAGCGATCCGGGCCGCTGCAGGCCCTCGGCTCGGGCCGACCCGTGACGAAGGCGGGGACCGGCTCGGGAATCGTCGAAGGCTGGCGCGGTACGATCGTGCATCGGGTGGAGGTGGACCGCTCCGGCCGGTTCACCCGGGTGAAGGTCGTCGATCCCTCGTTCTTCAACTGGCCCGCACTATCGGTCGCACTCGCCGACACGATCGTCCCGGACTTCCCGCTCGTCAACAAGAGCTTCAACCTGTCGTACGCGGGCAACGACCTGTGAGAGGAGAGGGGTGCGCGACCATGAGCGGTGACGACCTCGCCATTCCGTTAGGCTCCCGAACGACGATCCGTCGCCGGAACGACGCCCCCCCTGGGCGTGGTGGCCCGAGAATCGAGACAACGCGGTGAGCACCACTCCGATCTACCAAGTGAAGGCCGAGTTCTTCAAGACGCTCGGTCATCCGGCACGCATCCGAGTGCTCGAAGTGCTGCGTGACGGCGAGCGCTCCGTCGGCGAGCTGGTTCCGGCTGTCGGCATCGAGGCGTCCCACTTGTCCCAACAGCTCGCCGTCCTCCGCCGGGCGAACCTCGTCCAGACTCGCAGGGAGGGGACCAGCGTCCTGTACTCGGTGGGGGACCCCATGATATTCGAGCTGCTCGACGTGGCTCGCCAGATCCTCACCTCGTCGCTCGACAACACCCGCGCCCTTCTTGCCGAGCTCGAGGAGCCGGAGCCCTCCTAGTCCCAACCGTCGGTCCGGAGCGCGATGGTTCAATGGTGTGGCAGATGCAACACGGCCAATGCGCCGGGCGGGTTGGTGTAGACGGCACCTTGGCCGAGTGGCAATCCGGCGGTGCAGAGCTTGACGCCGTTGGTGAGTTACGCGGGGACCTCCATCATCGGGACCAGTGGCCGGGCGCCAAAAGCTGGGTCATTCGCCGGCCCACATGGATCACCAACAGACCCATTCCGATGAGTACCACGTCGAGTCCGAGCCATAGCCCAAACCCGAGCAGTACGAGCACGACCACCCTCACAGGCTCACCCCCCCATTCCAAGCACGGTGCAGCGGGAACACAGTCACGTCTGGGCCGCCCCGGCTGCGGCAAAGGCTAGGGAGGTCGCTGCTTCGGCGCAAGTTCCCACCAGATAGCAACTTCCCCGCAACCGCGTTCGTATCGCGGAAAATATATTACTGAGCCTTGGGGGAGGGGAAGAAGGTGGCTCGGATGGAGCTGCGCAGACGCAGAGTCCCACGCCAGGTAGCCGGTTGGTTCGGCAAGTGCATCGTTGAAGACGACCCGGGGGCGAGCTGGTCGGAGTGTCGGGTGATCGACATTTCGATCATCGGCGCCGGTCTCGAGGTCTTCGGCTTCGTATACAGCGATCTCGTCGGCCGGCGCCTCACTGTCGAGGTCCAAGCACCGACCGGCGCGTCAGTCAGCGTTCGGTTCACCGGCGAGATCAAGAACGCCGGTGTCGTGCCCGATGGCGGGGTGCGACTCGGCCTTGAATTTCTCGGTCTCTCCGAGAGTGAGCGATCGATCCTCGACATGCTCGAGCAGATGCAGGTGGCCTGGTAGCGGGAGCTTCGGCAGCCTGGTCCGGACGGCATGGCCTGAGCCCATGCATCTCGAATCCGGGGCCTGCTCGAGCAGCCGAGCTCACGCGTCGGCCGGCTCCCACTCGACCTCGACCCGATGTCTCAGATCGCCAAGAGCGCTCTCGACGGCCAGGCGGAGGTGTGCCGGAAGCTCTCGGGTCGTGGGCCCCAGCGACAGGCGGACGTGAACCACATCTCCCCAACCATGTCGGATCTCGAGCTTTGCGAGAAGTCCTGGTCCTTCGTCCGGGAGCGAGTGCAAGATCGCGGCCAGTACCCGCTTTGTCGTATCGGCGGAAAGCATCCATCAGAGCCTGCCCCAGTCCCGACCGTGGTGCCAGAGTCAAAGGTCCCTCCCCCCGAGACAATCCCGGAGCTCCCGATACCAACTTCTGGCCTCGGACCACACGCCATCGGCAGTGGAGGCTGTCCGATGTAGTCGTAGGTCCGCTCGGCGGGCCGCGGCCGCCACTTCGAGGTGGACCCGAGGGCCGTGATGGTGCGGGTGCCTTGCTCGTTGGGCTCAGCCGGGGCTCAGCCGGGGCTCAACTCGGCTCGCCCGTGCTTCATGACGGTCACCCCGTTCTGGGTCGCCTCAAAGGCGAGGACGCGGCCCCCGTCCTCGGTGCGGCCGGCGTCGTAAACGTCGACGACGAGCTGTTGGCGAGGGAAGGCGGGGGACGAGAACCGCCCCGCAAGGCTGCGCAACCGGTCGGGATCCCCGTCGGCGCCGATCCTCACCACAGCCCCGCTGCACATCGCGAAGGTGCACAGACCCTGCAGGATCTTGCCCGGGTACCCTTCGAGGCGGGCGGCCTCGTCGTCGATCGAATGTGGGACATGGTCCGTCGACACACCTGCGTACCGGAAGGTCTGGTCTCCCGCCACGTCGAAGGTGTGGGCTCCGATCGCACGGTCTCGTGCCTCTGCCGGAAAGGTGTGGTCCGCCAGATCGGGGCCGAGGCCCTTGTCGATGTTCCCACGGATGTGGAACGACGACCAGAGATGCTCCACCAGGGGGGCGCCCTGCAGGTCGCTCACCAGGATCCGCTGGGTGACCAGGGCACCACCGGGCGTCTGCCTCGCGCTATGGGTGGTCGCTCGCCACTGCAGCTCCATCCCGGGTCGAACGGGATTGGAGAGCAACACGCTGTGCTCGCCGTGAACGCCTCCGAGGGCACCTCTGATCGCGCCGGGATCCGTTCCCCGGCGCTGCGCCTCCCAGCACGCCGGGATGACGAGCGCCACCGTGTACAGGGGCGGCACCGCTTCGCCGCGCAGGTAGGCGTCGTTGGGCTCGTTGGTAGCCAGGGCGTACGCAATCGCGGCGTCCTCGTCGACCCGTCCCTCGTACCGATCGTAGGTCGTCCCCACGTGAATGGTCGGCTTGGTCACAGCGAGCATGGTAGCTACGCCAGGGCGGTGGGCCGTGAGCCCCCCTGCGCCGATGACCGGGTGGGGCGTTATGGTCCGAGCATCCGTCACGCCGCGCCAGCGGGCGTCGAGGGCTGAACGAGAGGAGTTCGTCGTGGCAGAGGTGAAGTTCGGGTGGCTCTCCCCTGTGGCCGGTCACGCAGGGAGCAACTTTCAGCCCATCGTGATGTACCAGGAGGAGCGCATCCTCCCCGAGGCGTTGCCTCACTTCGACTCGGTATGGATCGCCGACCACTTTTACGGCTTCGATGCCGACAAGAGGGAGGGCTTCCTCGAGGGCTGGACCACGTTGACGTGGCTGGCGGCGAAGTTCCCCGGCGTCATGTTGTGCCATCACGTGTTGGGCAGCGGTTACCGCAATCCTGCCCTTCTCGCCAAGATGGCCTCGACGCTGCAGGTGCTCTCGGGCGGGCGGTTCATGCTGGGCATCGGCGCCGGGTGGCGCGGGGAGGAGTACAGCGCCTACGGTTTCGACTTCCCGAAGGCCTCGGTCCGCCTCCACCAACTCGAAGAGGTCGTTCAGATCTGTCGCCTGATGTGGACCGACGACCATCCCACGTTCAGCGGCAGGTACTTCAAGATCGAGGACGCCGCGGCCACACCCCGCCCGCAGGTCGCCCCGCCCGTCTGCATCGGTAGCTCCGGCGAGAAGATCGGCCTCCCGATCGTGGGGCGACAGGCCGACCTGTGGAATGGCGCGTACATGGGCGATGACGACAGTTGGCTGCGAAAGCGAGATATCGTCCACGCCGCCGCGGTCGAGGCCGGCAGGGACCCGTCCGACATCGAGATCACCGTCACCTCTGCCGGTGACCTTCCGGAGTCCGACGCCGACTCCGAGCAGTGGATCGAAAGGTTGACCCACCTTCGCGAGCTCGGCGTGTCGTATTTCGTGATGGACTTCGGCCATCCCCTTCACGTCGAGCCCGTCCTGCGCTTCGCCGAACAGGTCGTCGGCCCCATGAAAGCCGGGGTCGGTAGCTGAACGTGGCGCCGCCGCTCCCGTCACCGTCGGCCGTACGACGGGGGGTGACCCGGTGCGGCCCGCAGAGGTTTCCACCGTGACGAGCCCACTGATACGGTCTCGGAAGAGCAGGACCGGACACGGCGACTCGTGGCCCACCTCCTGCGAGCCACAGGCCGGATCGGAGGCGTGATGCGAGGACAGACGCGGGCCCATCGCACGTCGTGCGTTCGCCCTGCAACGGTCGAGCCGCCGGCTCGCACCGGCGCGCGGTGCCAGGAACACCGGGCCGCCGTCTGATGGGGAGCCTGCGGCGTTTCGTACCGTGGTGCCTCCTCCTGCTGGTGGCGTTGGGCGCCGGGTTGGGGCTCGGGCTGGGTCTGGCGGGTTCACCGTCACAGGTTCAGAACGCGGGGGCCACGTCCGAGCGGACGTATTACGTGTCCCTCGGCGATTCGTATGCGGTCGGTTATCAGCCCGGTCCCGGACCGACGCTCCATGGCTACGCGAACTTCGTCGCGAGGGACGCGCGGGCGCTCGGACACGATTTCACGCTCGAGAACTTCGGGTGCGCGGGGGCCACCACCGCGTCGATCCTGAACCAGGTCGGATGTATCGTGCCCGCGATCGGCGGCGCACCGTACGCCGGGAGGACCCAGCTGGGCGCCGCCGAGCAGTTCATCGCCGACCATCACGGCCGGATCGGCCTGATCACCGTGTCGATCGGCGGCAACGACGTCACTGCCTGCGCGGTTGCGTCGAGCCCCCTGACGTGCATCGGCGCGGCGGTGAGCACCATCGAGACGAACGTCGCCCGGGTGGCGAGCGGTCTGCGCTCGGCCGCAGGTCCGGACGTTCCGATCATCGGGTTGACGTACCCCGACGTGATCCTCGGGAAATGGGTGTACCCCCCGGTGAGCCAGAGCCTGGCCGAGCTCTCCGTCGTTGCGTTCAGGAACCTGCTCAACCCTGCCCTCCAGCGTACCTACGCGTCGGCGCAGGCCAGCCTGGTGGACGTCACGGCCGCGACCGGTGCCTACGTCCCGCTCACCCGAACCGTCTCGGCGAGCCCCTACGGGACCATCCCCTACGCAGTGGATCAGGTCTGCAAGCTCACGTACTTCTGCTCCCAGGGGAACATTCACGCCGACACCGCGGGGTACGAGCTCATCGGCCGGCTGATCGTGACGCAGCTGTCGCATTCCCGCTAGCCCCGGCACTCCCGCCGCGTCACCGACGTTCCCTGCTCCGCTACCGCCGCCCGTTCGCGGGCTCCCGACCTCTTCCCGGCCCCGGGTGCCGCAAGATCGGGATCGGGACTATCGCCTCTGGTGCGGGCAGCCGGTGAGGCGGACACTCGAACCGAGGGCGAGGAGGTTGGCCATGGAGTTTCGCGACCGCGTCGAGGCCGGCAGGCGTCTGGCCGACAGGCTGCTGTACCTCGGAGACCAGGATGTGGTCGTTCTCGGGCTGCCGAGGGGTGGGGTGCCCGTCGCCTTCGAGGTGGCGGCAGCTCTCGGGGCTCCGCTCGACGTCATCGTCGTGCGCAAGCTGGGCGTGCCGTTTCAGCCTGAGTTCGGCATGGGTGCGATCGGCGAGGATGGCGTTCGCATCGTCAACCCCGAGGTGGTGCGCATGGCCGGAGTCGATGAGGCCGAGCTCGCCGCAGTGGAGCGACGCGAGCGGCGCGAGCTCGAACGCCGGGCCGGACGGTTTCGCAGCGTCCGCCCCCGAGTGCCGCTTCAGGGGCGGACAGCGGTCATCGTCGACGACGGCATCGCCACCGGGTCGACCGCCCGGGCCGCCTGCCAGGTTGCACGGGCTCACGGTGCCGCCCGCGTCGTGCTGGCGGTACCGGTCGCGCCTCGGTCCTCGGTCGTCGAGCTGGCCGGCGTCGCGGACGAGGTGGTCTGCCTCGATTCGCCCGAGCCGTTCTTCGCCGTGGGCCAGTGGTACCGCAATTTCTCCCAGACATCCGACCAGGAGGTCGTGGACCTCCTGCAACGGGCGGCCGGGGGGACCGTCGCCCCGCCGCTGGCGGTGAATTCGGCCGTTGACCCGCCGGTTCGCGACGAGGAGGTCGAGGTGCAGGTGGGGTCGGTCCGCCTCGCCGGGCACCTCACCGTGCCGGAGGTGCTGCAGGGGCTGGTGGTGTTCGCCCACGGCACCGGCAGCGGCCGCCACAGCCCCCGGAACCGGCTCGTCGCCGCCGCCCTCAACGACGCCGGGCTCGGGACCCTGCTCTTCGACCTCCTCACCCCCGACGAGGAGTTCGACCGCGCCCAGGTCTTCGACATCCCGCTGCTGGCCGGCCGGTTGCAGGAGGTCACCCGTTGGCTGCAGGCGCAGCCCGAGGCGAAGGACATGCGCATCGGCTACTTCGGGGCGAGCACGGGAGCCGGGGCAGCGCTGTGGGCCGCGGGTCAGCCGGAGTCCGCCGTCGCCGCAATCGTGTCGCGGGGAGGGAGGCCGGACCTGGCCGGTCGGGCGCTGACCGGGGTGCGAGCCCCGACGCTGCTCATCGTTGGCGGCCACGACGAGGTCGTTCTGGGGCTCAACCGCGACGCGCAGGCGCGCCTGGCCTGCGAGAGCCACCTCGCCGTGGTGCCTGGCGCCACTCATCTCTTCGAGGAGCCGGGAGCGCTGGAGGCGGTGGCGGGCCTCGCCCGGGACTGGTTCCTCCGCCATCTGGCCCCTGCGGCGCAGCCCGCGGGTTAGGGGCGTTCGGCCCTATCCCCGTCGCTCCGGCGCCGACAGGATCGTATACGTGGGCACCGAGTCGTCGGGGTTGCCGGGTCGATTCCATCGAGCCTGCGGACCGAGGAGCCCGAGGAGCCCGAGGAGGAGACGATGATACTGATCCTCGTCGTTCTGGCGGTCGCGGTGGAGGTGATTGCACGATGAGCCAGAGCACCGACTGGACCCCCGACGAGGCCCTGGGCACGGAGACGTTCGAGCAGGGCGACGACGCCCTCGACGAGGAATCCCGCCTCGATCCGGGCTTTCTCGAGGCAGTCGAGCAGGATCCCGTGCTCGATCCCACTCTGCTGGTGGACCTTCGTGAGCTCGAGGAGGCCGGGGCGGAGCTCAACGACCCCGAGGCTCTGGTCACCCTGCAGGGAGGGATCGACGACCCCGACGGGCTCGGAGGGCCGACCGGTCGCACGCTCTCGCGAGGCGAGGACGAAGAGGGTTGGGATCTCGACGCCCCGCTCTGACGCCCGGCCGTACTTCCCGCTTCTCCCTGAAGGACCCGCCTTCGCTCCGCAGGTGACCTTGGACCCTACCTACGGGGCCTCTGATGGGGAACCATCGATAGGTGCGGCGCCAGCGGCGCGGGAGGAGATGGACGTGCAACCAATCGTCTGGTTCGAGGACCTACGGCTGGCCGACGCGCCCTCGGTCGGCGGGAAGGGTGCCAACCTCGGCGAGCTGACGGCGGGCGGGATCCCGGTCCCTCCGGGGTTCGTCATCACCGGCGAGGCCTACCTCGGAGCCATCGAGCGCGCCGGTGTCCGGGATCGCCTCGGGACGATCCTCACCGAGGCCCGGCAGGCGAGTCCCGCCGCGCTGGGCCGCCTGGCCGACCAGGCCCAGGACCTGGTGCGGTCCGTCCCGATTCCCGACGACCTGGCATCGGCCGTGCTGGCCGCGTACCACCGCCTCCACGAAGGGGGACGCGTGGCCGTTCGTTCCTCGGGAATCGGGGAGGATACGGAGGGCACCTCGTTCGCCGGGATGAACGCCACCTTCACGAACGTCGCCGGGGACCACGATCTGCTGGCCCGCATCGTCGACTGCTGGGCATCCCTTTACGGAGCGCGCTCCATCTCGTACCGCGCCGGCAAGGGGCTCGCCGACGAGCCCAGTATCGCCGTCATCGTGCAGGAGATGATCCCCTCGGAACGATCCGGCGTGATGTTCACGGCCGATCCCTCCACCGGGGACTTGGACCACCTCGTCATCGAGGCCGCCTTCGGCCAGGGCGAGGTCGTGGTGAGTGGTCAGGTCGAGCCCGACACCTACGTGGTCGACAAGGAAGGCCCCTGGGTCCTTCATGTCCGAGTCGGATCCCAGCCCTACAAGATCGTTCGCGGGCCCGACGGCGCGGACCTGCGCGTCGATCTCGGTCCCGGTGACGGAAGCCGTCGTGTCCTGGCCGACGACGAGATCCTCGAGCTGGCGCGGGTCGGGTTGGCCGTGGAGGCGCTGTACGGAACCCCCCAGGACACCGAGTGGGCGATGGCCGGGGGGCGCACCGTGCTCGTGCAGTCCCGGCCCATCACCGCGCTCGGCCGCGAACAGGCCCCGGGCCCGGGCGCGGGCAGCGTCCTCGTACAGGGCCTGGCCGCGTCGTCGGGCCGCGCCTCGGGCACGGTGCGCGTGCTCCGCTCCCCCGAGGAGGGCGACCGGCTGTCGGCGGGCGAAGTCCTGGTCGCGCCGATGACCAGCCCTGACTGGGTGCCCACGATGCGCCGAGCGGCGGCGCTGGTCACCGATGGTGGGGGCATGACCTGCCACGCGGCCATCGTGGCGCGAGAGCTGGGGCTCCCCTGCGTGGTCGGGGCCCGCAACGCCACCACCGTCCTGCGAGAGGGCGAGATCGTCACCGTGAACGGTGCCACGGGCACCGTCACCGAGGGTGCCATCGGAGCTCCCGTGGTTGCGGCTGACGCCATCGGCAAGGCGCCCCCGGCTGGGGGTGGACCCCGGACGCTGGCCACTCGGCTGTACGTGAACCTGGCGTTCGCCGACCACGCCGAGGAGGTTGCCGCGCTGCCGGTGGACGGCGTCGGTCTGCTGCGCGCCGAGTTCATGGTCACCGACGCTCTGGGTGGTGTCCACCCCCGGCTGTTGCTCGAGCGCAAGGACGAGAGCACCTTCGTCGATCGCATGGCATCGTCACTGCTGCGGATCACCAAGGCGTTTGAGCCGCGACCCGTCGTGTACCGCAGCATCGACTTCCGGACCAACGAGTTCCGTAACCTCGAGGGTGGTGAGCGGTTCGAACCGGCGGAGGAGAACCCGATGATCGGTTACCGAGGCTGCTACCGGTACGTGCGTGAGCCGGATCTCTTCCGCCTCGAGCTCGACGTGCTCGCGAGGACCCTCGAGGAGACGTCCAACGTCGTCCTCATGATCCCGTTCGTGCGAACGGCCTGGGAGCTCGAGGCCTGCCTGCAGGTGATCGACTCGAGTCCCGTGGCCGGCGCGCTGCCCGTGTGGGTCATGGCCGAAGTGCCCTCTGTCGCCTTCTTCATCCCCGAGTACGCCTCAATGGGCATCACCGGGGTCTCCATCGGTAGCAACGACCTCACGCAGCTCATGCTCGGCGTGGACCGGGACTCGCAGATCTGTGCCGATCTCTTCGACGAGGCCGATCCGGCCGTCCTCGATGCCATCGGTCGGATCATCGAGAGCTGCCGGACGTCGGGGATCACGTCGTCGCTGTGCGGACAGGCTCCGTCGAACCGGCCCGCATTCGCCGAACACCTGGTGCGGCTGGGCATCACGTCGCTCTCGGTGAACCCCGACGCCGTCGACGCGGTCAGGAAGTCGGTGGCGGAGGCCGAATGGCGCTTGCTCCTCGAGTCCACCGTCCCCGGCCGGGCCGGCGAGCACGTCGGGCTCCCGGCCCGGCGAGCCGCCCGACGTGGGCGGTTTCGTTGACCGGTCGATGTGTCGAGGATGGTCGCCATGTTCGATGACGTGCCCCGTCTCGGGGATCTCGGGCCGGTGGGCGGGAGGTCGGTCCTGCTCCGGGCAGACCTCAACGTCCCCCTTCTCCGGTCCGTGCAGGGTCCCATGGTGATCGCCGACGACTTCCGCATCCGGGCTGCACTGAGGACGATCAGATGGTTGACCGATCACGGCGCGCGCGTGACCGTCGCCGGCCACCTCGGGCGCCCCCGGGGCCGGGATCCGAGCCTCGCCATGGGCCCCGTGCGGGCCAAGCTCCAAGAGCTCGTTCCGGGGGTGGAGGTTCTGGAGAACCTGCGGTTCGATCCCGGGGAGGAGGCGAACGACCCCGCTTTCGGCGCCGAGCTCGTACAGGGTCAGGACCTGTACGTCAACGACGCCTTCGGCGCGTGCCACCGGGCGCACGCCTCCATCGTGTTCCCGCCTACGGTCCTGCCGAGCGCCGCCGGGTACCTTCTCGGCCACGAGCTCGACTCCCTCGGCGAAGTCGTCGAGGCGCCCGCCCGACCCTTCACCCTGGTCGTCGGCGGGGCCAAGGTGAAGGACAAGCTCGGAACGATCCGGGCCCTGGCCGAAAAGACCGACGTGCTGCTCGTGGGTGGGGCGATGGCCTTCACCTTCCTGGCAGCGCAGGGCCGGGCCGTCGCCGAGTCCGTCGTGGATGTGTCGGAGGTGGAGGTGTGCCGCGACCTGCTCCGATCGGACTTGGAGATCGAGCTGCCGATCGATCTGATCGCCAGCTCCGGGGCGACGACGGGGGTAGAGGGGCCCGGGCAGGGCGAGATCCGGTGCTTCGAGGGCGATCTGCCATCCGGGTGGCGGGCGTTCGACATCGGCCCGAAGACCCGGCAGCGGTTCCGCGAGCGGATCGGGCGCTCGGCCACGGTCCTGTGGAACGGCCCGATGGGTGTGGCCGAGGACCCCAGGTTCGCCTCGGGCACCCGAGAGGTCGCGTCTGCCATCGCCGCGGCCCCGGGGTTCACAGTGGTGGGCGGCGGCGACACCGTGGCCGCCGTGCGGGCCCTCGACCTGACAGAGCGGTTCGACCACGTCTCGAGCGGCGGAGGAGCCATGCTCGAGCTCATCGAGAGCGGCGATCTTCCGGGGATCGCTGCATTGCGCGACGCCCATCGTCGCCGTGCTCCGCACTCCGCCGGTGGAACGACGGAACCGGGCGCCACGTGACGGTCGCCCCTGCCGGCGGCTTGCGCCGGCGACGACGGGACCGACCGGAGAAGGAGGACCGATGACGCACCATGGCGACCGGTGGCGCTTTGACGTCCTGTGCGTGGGCGACGTGGCGAGCGACCTGTACGTCCCGCTTCCCGAGGACCGGGTGAGGATCCGCTCCGACGGAGAAGGGCAGTGGCTCGAGCTGCCCTTCGGGGGCAAGGTGCCCTTCGACCGCCCGACGATCGTCGAAGCGGGCGGCAACGCGGCCAATGCGGCGGTCGCGTGCGCACGCCTCGGATTGCGCACCGCCCTTGCCAGCTTTCTCGGAGCCGACCACCTCGGGCTCGAGATCCTCGCCGCGATGCATGCCGAGGGGATCGACACTTCCCTCGTCCGCCTCGACATGCACGCGCCGACCAACCGCCACTTCGTCCTCTGGGTCGGTCACGAGCGGACCATTCTCGTCCGGCATGAGGACTACGACTACCGGTGGGCCCGTCTCGGGCCGAGCGAGCTGCCGGCGTGGCTCTACCTGACGTCGGTGGGCCGGAACGCCGATGCCTACCAAGACGAGATCGCGGACTGGCTCGACGAGTACCCGTCGGTCGACTTCGCGTTCGAGCCGGGCACCCACCAGATCGAGAGGGGCGTGCTCGGTCTGGAGCGTCTCTACCGGCGCGCCTCCCTTCTGGTCTGCAACTTCGAAGAGGCGGCGACCATCTGCGGGTTGGATCCCGCGAGCGACGCGGACACGCTCCTCTCGGGCCTGCTCGACCTCGGACCGCGCCGGATCGTGATCACCAACTCGGTCTCCGGGGCCTACGCGACCGACGGCGCGACACGCTACGAGGTGCCCATCTACCCCGACGCCGAGCCGATCGTCGATCGCACCGGGGCGGGGGACGCCTTTGCCGCGACGCTGGTCGCCTTCCTCGCGCAGGGGATGTCGCTCGAAGAGGGGCTCCTCCGGGCGCCGGTGAACTCCATGAGCGTCGTTCACGGGATCGGCCCGCAGGCGAGGTTGCTGCGGCCGGATCAGCTCGACGCGCTCTTGCACCCGGTGCCGGTGGGTTTCGCCGTCCGTTCGACCCTGCGCACCCCGGAGGTGTCGGCACCGGTGACAGCGAGATCGTTCGAGGCTCGTCAGGGTCGTGGTGGTCGGTAGGCCGCGTCTAGTCTGAGGAGGTCCGAGCCGAACGCGTCCGAGACGGAGACATCACGATGGGACTGTTCCAGAGAGCGCACGACGTCATCGAGGCCAAGGCCAATCGGGCGATCGACGCGGCCGAGAAGCCCGACGAGATGCTCGACCTGTCCTACGAGAAGATGCTCGAACAGCTCACCCAGGTCCGCCGGGCGTTGGTCGACATCGCCGCGTCACGCAAGCGTATCGAGCTGCAGGAGACCCAGCTGCAGCACTCCGTCGACCACCTGCAGGATCAGGCGAGGGCGGCAATGGGCCAGGGCCGGGAGGACCTCGCCAAGGAGGCGCTCTCCCGCAAGTCGGTCGCCCAGTCCCAGATCGCCGCCCTCGAGCCCCAGCACGAGCAGCTGGCCGAGCAGGAGGAGAAGCTGACCCACACGCTCAGCGCCCTGCAGGAGCGGGTCAACGCCTTCCGTACCCAGAAGGAGACCCTGAAGGCGCAGTACACCGCGGCCAAGGCGGTGTCGTCGGTGGGCGAGAGCGTGTCGGGAATATCGAAGTCGATCGGTGACTCCGGGGCCGCGCTGCAACGGGCCCAGGACAAGATCGCCACCATGCAGGCCCACGCCGGGGCCCTCGACGAGCTGCTCGAGTCCGGGGTCCTCGAGGACGTCGGCGGGGGGACCGACGACATTCAGAAGGAGCTCGACCAGGTGGGGGCCGCCGGGGAGATCGACGCGGAGCTGGCAGCGCTGAAGGCCGAGATCGGAGCGGGGACGGGTCCCGCCGTCGGATCGGGCCCACCGACCGGGAAGTGACCCGCCCACCACCCGCCCACCACCCGCCCGCTGTGACCTTCGGCCCTGTCGTCGGAAGCGCAAGAGGCGGAGGATGCAGGTATGGCACACAGGGTGAGCGTCATCGACAGGACGGTCGCGAAGACCTATGAGTGGCTCGAGCGGCTGTGCCGGGAGCTCGACACCGAGGACCGTCAGCACGCCTACGTGATCCTGCGAGCGGTGCTCCACGCAATGCGCGATCGGATCGGTCCCGAGGTATCGGTGCACCTCGCAGCCCAGCTCCCGCTGCTCGTGCGCGGGATCTTTTACGAGGGCTGGGATCCCAGCCGGACCCCGCAGCGGCTGACGCTCGAGGAGCTCGAGGCCCGGGTCGAGCGTGAAGCCCTCCTGAAGGGCACCGCGGAGGCGGAGCGCGCCATCCGGGCCGTGATGAAGGTCCTGTGGGACGAGTTCGCACCGGGCACGATGGACCACGTCATCGCCGTCCTCCCCGACGAGTTCGCGGTCGTCCTTTAGCCGGCGGGGGACCCTGGGACCCGAGGAGGTCGTGCCGGATGTCGTCGATCGCCACGCCCGCCGGTCTCCTGGGCTCGGAGAGCCTTCTCCCCCTGGTCGGGGCCCGGAGCGATTACGACCATCTCCTCGACCTGATCGGGAACCGCCGCTTCGTGCTCCTGGGGGAGGCGACCCATGGGAGCCACGAGTTTTACGAGGAGCGGGCGCGGATCACCCAGCGGCTGATTGAGGAGAAGGGGTTCACGGCGGTCGCGGTGGAGGCCGACTGGCCGGACGCGTACCGGGTGAACCGCTACGTGCTCGGGCAGTCGGCCGACCCTGATGCGGCAAGCGCCCTCGCCGGCTTCAAACGGTTCCCGAACTGGATGTGGCGGAACACCGACGTCGTCGACTTCGTCACCGGGCTTCGCTCCTTGAACGATGCGAGGTCCGATGAGCGGACGAAGGTCCGCTTTTACGGGCTCGACCTCTACAGTCTGCGAGCCTCGATGCAGGCGGTCGTCGAGTACCTCGACACCGTCGACCCGCCGGCCGCCGACGAGGCCAGGATCCGCTACGGCTGCTTCGACCACGTAGCGGGTGAAGGACCCGAGTACGGCCGTGCGGTGACGCTGGACCTCATGGTCCCCTGCGAGCGTGAGGTGGTCGCCCAGCTCGTCGACCTCCGGCGCCGAACCGCGGATCTGGTGGCTCGCGACGGCTGGGTCGCCGAGGACGAGTACTTCTACGCCGAGCAGAACGCCCGCCTCGTTCACAACGCCGAGCGGTACTACCGAACCATGTACGAGGGTCGCGTCTCGTCGTGGAACCTCCGGGACGAGCACATGGCGGCGACCCTCGCCGATCTCGCGGCTCACCTCGACCGCCTCGTCGGCCGGACCAAGATCGTGGTGTGGGAGCACAACTCGCACGTCGGGGACGCCCGGGCCACCGGGCTCGGGGCCTCGGGCGAGCTGAACGTCGGGCAACTCGTGCGGACCACCTGGGGCGACGAGTGCTTCATCGTCGGGTTCACCACCGACCATGGCAGGGTCACGGCGGCATCGGACTGGGGTGGAGCGGCTGAGCGCAAGCACGTGCGCCCGGGACTCCCGGGGAGCTACGAAGAGCTGTTCCACCTCGCCGAACCCGAGCGGTTCCTGGTTCCTCTCGGCGCGGGATCTCCCGAACCACTGAGGCACCCCCGCCTCGAGCGGGCCATCGGGGTCGTCTACCGACCCGAGACCGAACGCCAGAGCCACTGGTTCTCGGCGCGGCTCTCCGCCCAGTTCGACGCTGTCGTCCACATCGACCGCACGTCGGCCGTCGAGCCCCTCGACCGGAGCGGGCAGTGGGACAGGGGCGAGCCGCCCGAGACCTACCCGACCGGGCTTTAGCCGGGGCTCCGCTTCACGGTGCGTTCACAACGGGGAAACGACGGCGCAATCATCATTCCTTAATCTCTCCGCAATGAGTACGGAGTCGCATGCAGAGGCGTATACACGGCCACACACGGCGAGCACCCTCGCCTACCAAGAGCTGAAGTCCTGGATCCTCATGGGCGAGGTGCCGGTGGGGATCCGGCTCCGGGAGGAGCGCATCGCCGAGCGCATCGGCGTCTCACGCACCCCGGTACGCGAGGCCATGCTCCGCCTGAGCGCCGAGCGGTTCCTCGAGCGCCACGTCGAGGGCGGCTTCCGGGTGGCCACTCCCAGCTCGAGGATGATCAGCGAGCTGTACGAGGTCCGTCGGGCGCTGGAGCTCTTCGCCCTCCGCCGGTGCGAGGACAGCGGCGCCGCGTACGACCAGGCCATCCTCGGTCGCCTGCATGCCGACTGGTCGAGCATCGACACCGACGTCGACCTGCCGGACCCCGAGTTCGTCCTGCTCGACGAGGAATTCCACGGAGACCTGGCCGAGGCGGCCGGCAACCACGAGCTCGCCGGCGAGCTGCGACGGGTCAACGAGCGGATCCGGCCGGTTCGCAGTCACGACTTCGTGACCCCGGGGCGGATCTCGACGACCATCCAAGAGCACCTGGCGATTCTGGCCGCGGTCGCCGACCGGCTCGAGGGAAAGGCCGCCCTCCTCTTGGACCGGCATATCCGGGAGTCGCAGGAGGTCGTCGAGAAGGCCTCGCTGCAGGCCCTCGAGCGGATGCTCTCCGCCGGCGCCGGAGAAGGGGCCACGTACTGGTGAACCCTCTCCTCGCGCACCCGCCGGCCACCGACGGAACGGGGGCCGGCGCCACCGGGGGGATGCAGGGAGCCGAGCTCCTGGCCGTTCGCGGCATCACCAAGCGGTTCGGGGCGGTCACGGCCAATGACGCCGTGCACTTCACCGTGCGCTCCGGCGAGGTGCATGCCCTGCTGGGCGAGAACGGCGCCGGCAAGAGCACCCTCGTCAAGATGCTGTACGGCGTCTACCACCCTGACGCCGGGGAGATCGTGTGCAAAGGACGTCCGGTGCGGATCAGCTCCCCGTCGGCCGCCCGAGACCTCGGCCTCGGCATGGTCTTTCAGGACCTGAGGCTGGTCCCGGCCCTCACCGTCTGGGAGAACGTCTCGCTCCACGTCCGGCCCCGTGGCCGGGTGCTCAGACCCCGCAAGCTCCAAGAGCGGATCGCCGAGGCGGCCGAGCGGTACGGCCTGGCCGTCGACCCTTCGGCCAGGGTGGCCGATCTCTCCATCGGGGAGTGGCAGCGGGTGGAGCTGTTGAAGGTCCTGATGGCCGGGGCCGAGGTGCTGATCCTCGACGAGCCGACCAGCGTGCTCACCCCTCAGGAGGTCGACGCGCTGTTCGAGGTCGTCCGGCGGTTGCGCGCCGGCGGCACGGGAGTGGTGATCATCACCCACAAGATGCGCGAGGTGCGCGCCATCGCCGACCGGCTCACCGTGTTGCGATCCGGCAAGGTGGTCCTCTCCGACGCCGTCGCCTCCGAGGTGGGCGACGACGAGCTGGTGACCGCCATGGTCGGGGAATCGGTTCGACCGGTCCACAACGCAGGCGACGAGCAGGTGTCGGGCGAGGCCCCGGTGCTGGTCGCCGAGGGGCTCCGGCTGACCGGCGTGGGGGAGGGGTCGGGGCTCCGGGGGGTGGACCTGGCCGTTGGCGCCGGCGAGATCCTGGGGGTGGCCGGCGTGGCCGGCAACGGCCAGCGCGAGCTGTCCGACCTGCTCACCGGGGCGGCCCGCGCGGACGAGGGACACGTCGTCGTGGCCGGCAACCGGCTTCCCAACGGTGGTCCCCGGGCCTTTCGCGAGGCAGGTGTGGTGACGGTGGCCGCGGATCCGCTGCGGGAATTCGTCGTTCCCGGCCTCACCCTGGCCGAGCACGCCGCGCTGTGGGAGGCCGCCGGCTCGTCCCGCCGGCTGCACTTCGACCACAAGGGTGCCACCAGTCGGTTGGAAGCCAAGGGTCGACGGCTACGGCTGCCGCTGGCCCCGTCGGGTCGCCGTCTGGACCAGCTCTCGGGCGGCAACATCCAGCGGGTCCTCCTGACCCTGGCCCTGGGCGACCCGGCGACGGTGCTGGTCGTGTCCTACCCGACGAGGGGGCTCGACGTCCGCACCACCGAGATGACCCGGTCGCTGCTGCTGGCTGCCCGGGAGTCCGGCTCGGCGGTGGTGTTGATCTCCGAGGACCTCGACGAGCTGATGGCCCTGTCGGACCGCATCGCCGTCCTGGCCCACGGGAGGATCAGCGGGACCATGCTCGGCCGCTCGGCCGACCGGCGCGGTCTCGGCCAGCTGATGACGGGAGCGGCGTGATGGCGATGGCCCCGGTTTCCGAGGCGCTCCTGCCCGAGCTGTCGGGGGATCCCGCCGACGATCCGGGCGGGCGCCGGCAGTGGTGGTCCCTGCCCGACTACCGCCGGGTCGGGATCGTGGTCGGCACCTATGCGGCGGTGCTGGCGGCCTTCGGTGTCGTCCTGCTCCTGAAAGGGACGAACCCCATCAGTGTCCTGGACACCATGCTGCACTCGACCCTCCTCAACTGGGGGGCGGTGCAGCAGACGATCCTCCGTGCCGTCCCCGTCGCCTTGGCCGCGTTGGCCGTCACCATCCCGGCCCGGGCCGGGATGGTCAACGTCGGAGGGGAGGGGCAGCTCATCATGGGCGCGGTGGCCGCCACCGGCATGGGATTGCTGGTCGGGGCCACCTGGCCCGGCCCGTTGAGCTGGTTGGCCATGGCCCTGGCCGGGATGGCGGCCGGCGGCATCTGGGCAGGCATCGCCGGGCTGCTCCGTACCGCTCTCGACGCCAACGAGGCGGTGACCACCCTCCTCATGAACTTCATCGCCAACGACGTGATGCTCTACCTGATCTACCAGCCGTGGAAGTACAAGGGTGGGTCGGGCCAACCCGAGAGCGCCCCCCTTCCGGCCGTCGCCCACCTGCCCCGGCTGCTCGGGAGCCAGCTGAACCTCGGGGTGATCGTTGCCGCCGCCGCCGCCCTCGGGGTGTGGCTGTTGCTGCGCCGGAGCGGGTGGGGCTTCGGGTTGCGGATCGTCGGGGGCAACCGCGAAGCGGCCCGCCGGGCCGGTCTCCCGGTGAAGCAGCTCATGGTGTCGGCCATGGTGGCCGGCGGGATGTTGGCGGGGCTCGGCGGGATGCTCAACTTCGCCGGGCTCGAGCTCCAGCTGCGCCCGGACATCACCGCCACCTTCGGTTACGTGGCGTTCCTCGCCAGCTTCCTCGGGCGCAACAACCCACCGAAGGTGGTCGGGGCCGCCGTCCTGTTCAGCGCCATAGCGGTGAGCGGCAACGCCGTGCAGCTGACCTACGGCCTCGACGGCGCCATCGTCGACGTGCTGCTCGCGCTCATCGTGGTGGCTCCCCTGGCCCTCACCCGAAGCGCAAGGAGTGCCTGGCGGTGAACGGTATCGAGCAGACCCTCATCGGGGGCGTCGAAGGGGGAGCGGCCATCCTGATCCCGGCCCTGGGCGAGCTGGTGGGGCAGCGGGCCGGCGTGGTCAACCTGGGCGTGGAGGGCAGCATGCTCGCCGGGGCACTGGGTGCCTACGCCATGGCGGTGGCCACCGGCAACACGTGGGTGGGCCTGATCGGCGGGCTGGCCGCCGGCGCCGTCTGCGGGCTGCTGCACTCGTGGCTGGTGGTGCGCCAACGGGCCGACCAGCTCGCCAGCGGCCTGGTGGTGTGGTTCCTCGCGCTCGGCGTCACCTCGGTGTTCGGCACCGGGTACGTGAACGACACCGTCACCCCCCTGCCGACCCTGTCGATCCCGCTGCTCGGGAGGATGCCCTTCCTCGGCCCGGTGCTGTTTCAGCACGACATCCTCGTTTACGCCGGCTTCGTGCTCGTGCCGGCGATCTGGTTCGTCCTCCACCGCACACGCCTCGGGCTGGCGCTGCGGGCCACCGGTGAGCGGCCCGAAGTGGTGGCGGCCACCGGTGGCCATCCGGCGCTGGTGCAGGTGGTGGCGGTGACCTTCGGCGCGGCACTGGGCGGCCTGGGTGGGGCCCAGCTCTCGGTCGGGTACGTGGGCAACTGGTTCAACGACATGACCAGCGGCTACGGGTTCGTGGCGGTGGCCGTCGTGCTGTTCGCCGCCTGGCGGCCGTTCCGGGTGCTCGCCGGCGCCCTGCTCTTCGGCGTGGCGCTCGCCGCGGCGTCGGTGCTCCAGGCCCACGGGGTGGCCGTCAACCAGTACCTGCTCGACGCCATGCCGTACCTGATCACCCTGCTCGCCCTCATCACCCTGGCCCGCAAGGGCAGCTCGGAGGCACCCGAAGGGCTCCGCCGGGCGCTTGCCGACACCGGCTGAGCCGTTCGTCACTCCTCGCGCGTGCTGCGTCCCTCGGGGGGACGGCGTGGTCCCGCCTGCAGACGTCCCCACAGCAGACATCCCGACAGCAGCGAAACAACGATCTCGCCCCGGCGAGGACTGGAGAAGAAAGCATGCGCAAGCGATCGAGGTTCCTCCGGCTGATGGTCGTCGGGGCGGCGACCGCCATGTCCCTGGGCGGTTTCACCGCCACGGTGGCCGGCGTGGCCACCGCCGGTGCGGCGGCCAAGCAGACCACCGTCGGGTTCATCATGGTGGGTTCGCGGGCGGACTACGGCTACAACCAGGCCGTGTACGTCGGCAGCCAGGCGGTGGCGTCGAAGATGAAGAACGTGAAGGTCATCACGGCCGACAACATTCCCGAGAACGAGTCCGTCACCCAGACCATGCAGGCCATGGTGAGCGAGGGGGCCAAGGTCATCTTCGCCACCAGCTACGGCTACTTCCCCTACGCCCTGGCCTTCGCCCAGTCGCACCCGAAGGTCGTGGTGCTCCATCAGGGCGGGTTCCAGCAGGGTGCGTTCCCCCCGAACTTCGGGACGTACTGGGGCCAGGCGTTCGAGCCGGTGAGCCTGGCCGGCATGGCCGCCGGCGCGGTGACCAAGTCCGGCAAGCTCGGCTACGTGTACGCGTTCCCGATCAGCCAGACCATCGCCAACATCGACGCCTTTGAGCTGGGGGCGCAGATCACGGATCCGAATGCCAAGACCTATCTGGTCAACACCTCCAACTGGTGTGACCCGTTGAAGCAGAAGGAGGCGGCGACCGCGCTGCTGTCCCAGGGGGTCGACGTCCTCACCCAGCACCAGGACTGCCAGGCCACCGTCATCGGAGCGGCCAAGGCGGCGCACGCCTATGTGGTCGGCTACCACTACAACGCCGAGTCGCTCGACCCGAGCGGGTGGCTGACGGGCTCTGCGTGGAACTGGGCACCCGTGTACGAGGCGATCATCTCGACCGTGCTGAGCGGGAAGTTCACCGCGAGCAAGTACAACGCCAACTGGGTCGGGTCGTTCGCCGACCACGACAACCCGCTCATCCTGGCGCCGTTCGGCTCGTCGGTGAAGCCCTCGGTCCGGGCCAAGATCCTCGCCGCCGAGGCCAAGCTCAAGCAACCGGGTGCCTCGGTCTTCACCGGGCCCGTGACCTGCCAGGACGGCAAGGTGCTCTATGCGGCCGGCACCGTCCCCACCTATGCGCAGGTCAACAGCATCTCGTGCCTGGTGAAGGGCGTCGTGGGCAGCCTTCCCTCGTCGTGACCGGCCCAGCGACGACGGTCCCAGCCGTGACGGCCCAGTTGACCCGAGCGGTGCCCTACCCGTGGCCCTACCACGGCGGGCTCGACCCGAAGCGCTGCGCACTCGTCGCCTGCCGTGATCCGCGGTGGAGGGTGCCGGGTCCGGACTCCGACGCCGCCGACGCCGCCCTCGCCGCCTTGGCGGGTGCCGTCTCTGCGGCCGGGGGACGGGTGGTGCTGGTCGTACCGGGTGTTGCCGGCTCCGGGGCCCGCGCCGACGACGCGGGCCCCGGAGCGGTCCCCGGCACCACGGTCGTCCGGGCGCCGGCCACCAGTGGGTTCTTCGGCTCGGACCTCCACGGCGTCCTGCGCCGTGGAGGGGTCACCGATCTGCTGGTGGCAGGCTGGGGGCTCGAGGGCCCCGTGCACTCGACGCTCCGGGCGGCGAACGACCAGGGATATGAATGCCTGCTGGTACCCGACGCCTCCACGCCCGTGGACGCGGGATCGGTTGCCGCGGCCGCCTCCATGGTGGCGTTCTCGGGCGGCATCTTCGGCGCCCACGCCCCTGCCGCCGACGTCTGCGCCGCCCTGGGCCCGCCGGCCGGGCCGGCGGCCGGGCCGGCGATGCTCCCCCCGCAAACCCTCACCCGATCACTGGTCGAACAGGAGACGCAAGTGACCGATCATCGGACCGCCGGGCACGTGCTCGTCCAAGCCGATCCCTATCCGTGGCCGTTCGACGGGGAGCTCGACCCCGCCCGCACCGCCCTGATCCTGATCGACTGGCAGGTCGACTTCTGCGGGCCGGGCGGCTACGTCGACCGGATGGGCTACGACCTGTCGCTCACCCGGGCCGGCCTCCAGCCCACGGCGCGGGTCCTCGAGCGGGCCAGGCGGTGGGGCTGGACGATCGTGCACACCCGTGAGGGTCATCGTCCGGACCTGGCCGACTGTCCTCCCAACAAGCTCTGGCGTTCCAAGCGGATCGGGGCCGGGATCGGCGACGACGGCCCCTGCGGCCGCATCCTCGTGCGGGGTGAGCCGGGTTGGGAGATCGTGCCCGAGGTGGCGCCCGCGCCCGGCGAGCTGGTGGTGGACAAGCCCGGCAAGGGAGCCTTTTACGCCACCGATCTCGGGCTGCTGCTCGAGATCAGGGGCATCACCCACCTGGTCTTCACGGGCATCACCACCGACGTGTGCGTGCACACCACCATGCGCGACGCCAACGACCGGGGGTACGAGTGCCTGCTGCTCGCCGACTGTTCCGGGGCGACCGACGTCGGGAACTACGAGGCCGCGCTCAAGATGGTGACCATGCAGGGCGGGGTCTTCGGGGCCGTCGCCGGCTCCGAGGCCCTCTTCGCGGCGGTCGAGCGGGACGGGATGGTGGCGTGAGCATCCCGGGGAACGCCGTCGCCTCCCGCTCGTTCGACGACGCCCGCGAGCTGCTCCACGGGCTCGAGGTGCCCGCCCCCGCCGCCCCGCCCCCCCTTTCCCTCACCGGCTCCCATCTGGGGCCGTACCCGGCGATGATGCCCCCGCCGCCCCTTCCGGCCTACGTCGGCCGGGGTGGAGGCAGCAGGCTTCCCCCCCCGAACGGCGGCGCGGCGATCACGGAGGTGGCGGCTGCCGTCGCCCGGGGGTCGATCTCGGCACGGCAGCTCTTGGAGCAGTCCCTCGACGCCTTGGCCGGGACCGGGCATCTCGGTGCGATGGTGCATCTCGACGCCGCCTCCCTGCGCCGTGAGGCGGACGTGCTCGACACCGAGGCGGCAGCGGGTCAGGTACGAGGGCCGTTGCACGGGGTACCGGTGACCGTGAAGGACGTGATCCACGTGACGGGGATGCCGACCCGGGCGGGTTCGGCAGCCTACGAGTCGTTGTCGCCCGCCGAGGGGACCGGGGTGGCCCGGTTGCGAGCCGCGGGGGCACTGATCATGGGCAAGGTCGCGACCCACGAGTTCGCGTTGGGCGTCACCACGCCCCAGTGCCGTAACCCGCACGACCCCGAGGCCATCTCGGGGGGATCCAGCGGCGGCTCGGCCATCGCCGTGGCCACCGGGGTCGGCCTGGCCTCCCTCGGGACCGACACCCGGGCGTCGCTTCGGGTGCCCGCCGCACTCTGCGGGGTGGTCGGGTTCAAGCCGACGCTGGGCCGGGTGCCGATCGACGGCATCGTGCCGCTGTCGTGGACGATGGACCACCTGGGACCGATCGCCCGCACCGTGGCCGACGCATCCGCGGTGCTGGAGGTCCTGGCCGGACCCGGGGGCCTGGGCAGCGGCCCCGGGCGCACCCGGTCGAGGCCCGTGGTGGGGGTGGTGCCCGCCATCCTCGAGGAGGCCGACGGCGCGGTGGCCGATGCGGTCGACGGCGCCCTGGGGGTGCTGTCGGGGCTCGGGTGCCCGGTGTCGGTGGTACCCGGCCCGGGCTCCGAGGACCTTGACGTTGCCAACGCCCTCGGGCTGCTCATCAGCCGCAGCGAGGCGGCCGCCTTCCACCGTTCGCAGGGTACCGACCTCGACCGGTGCATCCCCGAGGTGCGCGACCAGCTCCGGGCGGCGCAGGAGATCACGGCCGTGGACTATCTGGAGGCCCAGCGCCAGCGCAGTGCTCTGGCCGACCGCACCCTGGCCGCCCTGGCCGGGGTGGACGTGCTGGTCACGCCGACCACCCCGGTGCCGGCGCCCTCCCGCGACGACTACGAGGACTACCTGCTCGTGCTCTCCCGCAACGCCATCATCTGGAGCCTGGTCGGGAGCCCGGCGCTCTCGCTGCCCTGCGGCGCCGCGGGAAGGTTGCCCATCGGGGTGCAGTTGACGGCGGCGCCCGGCGCCGAGCGGCTGCTCGCCCGTATCGGCACCATGCTCGAGCAGGCACTGGCGGCCCGATGACGCCGACCGTCGACCTGCCCGGCGTCGTGGCCCAGGTGACCGCCGCCTTCGACGCCTACGAGGCGGCCCTGGTGGCCGGCGACACCGCCGTGCTGAACGAGCTGTTCTGGGAGAGCCCGCTCACGGTGCGCTTCGGGGTGGGCGACGCCCAAACCGGCCATGAGGCGCTGGCCCGCTGGCGGGCGGCCCAGCCGCCACTCCCGTCGGGCCGGACCTTGGCCGACACCCGGGTGGTCGGCCTGGGCGAGGACGTCGCCGTCGTGACGACCACCTTCCGCTATCCGGGCCGGCCGACGGTGGGGCGCCAGTCCCAGACCTGGGTCCGGATGCCCGAAGGGTGGCGGATCGTCAGCGCCCACGTCTCCGAGGTGCCCTGCGGGCAGGCCGCGGGCACCCGACCACGCTCCTGAGGTCCAGACGGGGCCTCAGGAGCGTGGTCGTTCTCCGGAGGGCCCCTCGAGCTCGATCAGACGACCGCGCCGCTGATCTTGGCCTGAATGATCCGCTCCTCGTCCCACCCGATGGACGCCAGGACCTCGTCGGCGTCCCCCGAGAACGCCGGAGCGGGAGCGAGGGTCGGCAGGCTCCGGTCGAACTGAATGGGCGTCGAGACGAGCGGCAAGGTGTGCCCGCCCCCGTAGTGGACCGTCTGCACGTAGCCGTTGGCCAGGGCCTGCGGATCCACGGCGAGGTCGCCGGCGCGCTGGATCACGTCCCACTGCCCCCGTTGGGTCGAGAGCGCCTTCCTCCAATGGTCGAGCGGCCGGGACAGGAACGTCTTGTCGAGCTCCGCCACGACCTCCTTCACGTTGGAGG
Source organism: Acidimicrobiales bacterium (assembly GCA_035532415.1). GTDB lineage: Bacteria > Actinomycetota > Acidimicrobiia > Acidimicrobiales > RAAP-2 > DATKRB01. Next base: position 53,492 of record DATKRB010000010.1, read on the forward strand.
CGCGAGACGCCGAGTCCGCGAACCTCGGATCGCCGAGGAGGTCCTCACGGCCGATGGCCTTGCAGAATCCCTCCCAGTAGGCGTCGGGTTGGAGCATGCACAGTGCGATCCATCGACCGTCGGCCGTCGGGTAGTTGTTGACGAGCGGGTTGAAGGCGTTCTGGCGACTGCCGCTCTTGGGCATCTCGGCCAGCCCGGCCTGGTGCGCACCGACGATGGCCATCTGCATCGCCCACATGGCGGTGCCGAGGAGAGCACCCTCCACCAGGCAGCCCTCGCCGGTCCGGCTCTTGCGCACCAGGGCGGCCGCGATGCCGCCGGCGAGCGCGATCCCCGACAACGAGTCCCCGAACGCTCCCGACGGCATGCCGATCGGGTCGTGACCGTCCGGCGTGACCCCCGACGAGACGCCACCGCGGGACCAGAACGAGATGGAGTCGTACCCGCCCTTGCCCGCCTCGGGCCCCTGGGGTCCGGCGCCGGTGCCGGCGGCGTAAATGATGCTCGGGTTCTTGGACCTGATGGTCTCGGCGTCGATGCCCAGCTTGGACCGGGACCCGGGGAGGATACTGGTGAGGAAGACGTCCGCGTCGGCGACGAGCTCGTGAACGACCGCCTGAGCTTCGGGTTGCGTGAGATCGAGAGCGATGCCCTTCTTGTTGCGGTTCCACACCTCCCATGTGTACGCGGGGCCGTCCGATTGCACCCCGCCGACGACCAGGGAGCGGATGGGGTCGCCTTCGGGCCCCTCGATCTTGATCACGTCAGCGCCCCACTCGGCCAGAGCGGCTCCGGCGGAGGGCACGTACGCCCACATCGAGACCTCAACCACCTTCACGCCGTTCAGCACCCCGCTCATGCGGCCTCTCCTCTTTCGTCCCCGTGCCCGATCGGGCGGTGTCAGTATCGCGTACACGGGCAGCCGGCTCGCAGTGGGGGTGACGACCCGGTGGTGGTGCTGTGGCCGCAAGTGGCTGCCAGGATACCCCATAGGGTATATTGGCAGGGTTCTCGTCCCTGGGAGGGATACCGATGGTGAGCAGCGACAGCGAAGGCAGGGGACCGGGCCCGGACCCCCGGCGCGGCGGTGGCGAGATCACGGCCGACGAGCTGGTGGGCCGCCTCGGCACGGATCGCGCCCCGATGGTGGTGGACGTCCGCGAGCCCGCGGAGTTCGTCGAGTGGTCGATCGCGGGTGCCCGGAACATCCCGATGTCCGAGCTGGGCGAGCGGATCGCCGAGCTCGATCACGATCGGGAGGTCGTCGTGGTGTGCGCCAAGGGCGCGAGGTCGAGGGCGGTGGTCGACGCGCTCGGCGCGGCGGGGGTGGCCGCCTCGGGACTCCTCGGGGGGATGGAGGCGTGGGCGTCGGTGTACGACACGGCCCTCGTCGACCTCGAGCTCGCCGAGATCGTGCAGGTCCGGCGGCGCGGCAAGGGATGCCTCTCCTACGTCGTGGGTGCCGGGGAGGAGGCCTTCGTCGTCGATCCCTCGCTCGACACCGGGCGCTACCTCGACGTGGCCGCGCGACGGGGGTGGCACGTCACCCGGGTCTTCGACACCCACCTGCACGCCGACCACGTGAGTGGCGCGAGGGCGCTGGCCGCCGAGGCCGGGGCATCGCTCCACCTCAACCCTGCCGACAGCTTCGAGTTCCCTTTCGAGCCCATGGTCGACGGGCAGTGGTTCGAGTTGGGACCCAACGTCCATTTCGGCGTCACCATCTTCGGCACGCCGGGTCACACGAAGGGATCGACCGTTCTTGAGGTGGGCGGTCGCGCCATCCTGACCGGCGACACGTTGTTCGTCGACGGGGTGGGGCGTCCGGACCTGGCCGAGCGGGTGGAGGAGTTCGCGCACGACCTCTACCGGTCGCTCCACGCGAAGCTCCTGGCCCTGCCCGAGGACGTGCTCGTCCTCCCCGCCCACTACGGGGACAAGGTGGACGTCCCCCCGGGGGCGCCGGTGGCGGCCTCGCTGGCCACCCTGCGCCGGTCTCTGGAGCAGCTCGACTGGGACGAGCCGACCTTCGTGGCCTGGGCGGCCTCGCGGGCGACTCCCCGCCCGCCCAACTACGCCGAGATCATCAGCGTGAACATGGGCAGGCACAGCCTCTCCGCAGAGGAGAGCCTCCGCCTCGAGCTCGGCCCGAACCGGTGCGCAGCATGACGGGGGACCCCTCGGGAGGAAGGGCGGGGTGCCGTGAGGCGTCCACCGCCTGGGTGACCGGGCTACGGGGCCGCTAGCATCTGGGCCACCAGCGTGTCGTCACAGGGGGGGCATCATGCACTGCGGGGTAATGGTCACCGGCTACAACCAGGGCGACTGGGATCGCCTCATGACCGAGGATTACGACCGGCCGCCGACCGTGCCGGATCACGTCAACATGGACGACACGTTGTACTTGGGTGAGCTGGTCGAGCCACTGGGGTTCGACTCCATCTGGGCGACCGAGCACTACGGCTCGGCCTACTCCATGCAGCCGAACCCGCTGCAATGGCTCGCCTACTGGGCAGGGCGCACGACACGCGTGGACGTCGGGACCGCGGTGATCGTCGCTCCCTGGTGGAACCCGGTGCGGCTGGCGCACGAGATCTCGATGCTCGACATCCTGCTGAAGGGCCGCCGCCTGCACCTCGGGATCGGGCGGGGCGTGGCGCCTCACGAGTACGCATCGCTGGGCATCCCGATAGAGGAGTCGCACACCTATTTTTACGACGTGGTCAACGCCATCCGGGCGGCCGACGGCAAGGAGCGCTTCACTTTCGACGGTGCGGTGTACAAGATCCCCCCGACGAGCATCCGGCCCCAGGCGCGCCACAAGGGCGATCTCACCACCAACATCAAGGCGGCGTTCTCCACCGAGAAGTCGGCGAGGCTCGCTGCAGAGAACGGGCTCGGCCAGATGTTCGTGTCCGGCGACGACCTCGATTCGATGACGGCCGGGGTGACCCGGTTCAACCAGATCCGTGCGGAGCTCGGCCTCCCCCCGGACCAGCCCACCACCCTGCTCTGGATGTACTGCGCGGAGACGTCCGCCGAGGCCGAGGAGGGATGGGAGTACTTCCACAACCAGCTGACCGCCGCCCAGCACCACTACTTCGAGTGGAACAACCCCGGGTTCGAGGGGATCAACGGGTACGAGGAGTACCTCCTGCGCCAGGCTGCCGACGTCGGCGTGGCCGATGCCGCCCTCGCGAGCCGCCGGGCGACCCAGCCCATCGGGACGCCCGACGAGATCATCGACAAGATCAAGACGCTGCAGGGGGCCATCAGCCTCGAGACACTGGTGATCCACGACTTTTACGGCGGCATGCCCCGGGAGAAGGCCGAGAGGAGCCTCCGGCTGTTCGCCGAGAAGGTCCTGCCCGCCGTGCAGGCGATGGACACGCCCATCAATCCTGCCTCGCTCGGACGGGCCCCGAGCTGAGCGGGGGGCCGGTGGAGAGCGGGCGGTCGGCCGTCAGGGGGGCGGACCTCGCGTACGAGCGCCGGGGAGCCGGTCCCGACCTCATCTGGGGCCACGGGCTCTCGATGAACCGGGTCAGCGACGCGGAGATGGCGCTGCTCGACTGGGATCGCATCCCTGCCACGGTCGTCCGTTACGACGCCCGGGGCCACGGCGAGTCCCAGTCCACGCCGACGCTCTCGGGTTACAGCTGGTCGGAGCTGGCCCGCGACCAGCTGGGTCTCGCCGACGCGCTCGGTATCGAAGCCTACGTCGCGGCGGGCGCGTCCATGGGCTGCGGTACGGCGTTGCACGCAGCCGTGATCGCCCCGGGCCGCGTCCGGGCGCTGGTCCTCGTCATTCCGCCCACCGCCTGGGAGGCCCGCGCCGCACAGGCCGAGCAATGGGCGTCTTCCGCGGACATCATCGAGAACGACGGTGTCGAAGCGGTCATCGCCGCCCGGGCCGAGCTGGATCCTCCCGATCCCTACCGTGGCGACGATGCTCGTCGCGAAAGGCAGGCAGCGGCGACGAGAGCATGGGCGCCGTGGCGTCTGGCCCTGGTCATGCGCGGGGCGGCCACCGCGGACCTGCCGGACCGGTCCGACGTGGCCACCATCGCGATACCCACCCTTGTCCTCGCCTGGACGGGTGACCCGGTCCACCCCGTATCGGTTGCCCGAGAGCTGGCAGATCTCCTCCCGCAGTCCGAGTTGCACGTCGCGTCGACCGGTTCGGACCTCGAGTCATGGTCCGAGCTGACGAGGACCTTCCTCTCCGGCCTCGCCCGGGCGTGACCGACGCAGCTCTTCGATGTCACTCCGACGCCGTCGGGTTCGGCGGGGACCCGGGAGTGTGCCGCCTACCGCCGGGTTCGATCATCCATCATCCAGCTCAGGACCTCGTCCCACTTCGTGTCGGCCCGCCACTCGTGCAGCTCGTCCTTCAGCCTGTCGTTCACCGGCTCGAGCGAGGAAGCCAGCCGGGCGAAGAACCGACCCGCCCTTCTCCTGAAGTCCCGCTCCATCAGGATGGCCAGGAGCACCAGTGGGGCAAGGACGCCGAGGGCTCCGTACAATGCGAGCCTTCTCACACTCACAGCCCCTGTTGGGCTTGGACGCGCCCGCTGGCGACGGCTCGTTGCAACGCCTCGAAATCGCGCTCGTTCCGGTCAGCGTACCGCTCGGCGAAGTCGGCGATCGCACGGTCGAAGGTTGCGCCGGAACCCAAGTACCCGGCGATCGCGATCCGATCGCCCGAACGGGCGTGCGCTCTCGCAAGGGTCCAGCCACAGAGCCTCCCGTAGGCGGTCATGCCGCCCGGGATCATCCGGTCGACGTCGACGGAGCCTTTCCAGTCGCGGAGCTGACGAAAGTAGAAGTCACGGACCACGCCGTCGAGTCCTTCGAGCCGCTCCCACCCCAGGAAGATGTCGCTGCTGGCTTGCATCAGATGCTGCCCGGCGACCACCCGCCTCCCCTGGTTGTCGTACTGGCTCTTCGCCGTGAACCGCTCGAGGACCGAGGTCTCTGCTTCCTTCGCCTGCAGAAAGAGGGGGTCCCGATCGTCGCGGCCGGCGAAAAGCGCGATCCAGACGCGCGTACCGACGCTCCCGACCCCGACCACCTTGCGAGCGAGCTGCACGAAGCGGAACTGCTCGAGCAGCTTCCTCCTGTCGGGCTGCAGGGTGCGCCGGTAGGCCCGGACCAATTGGTGCATCCGCTCGGTCAGCTCCTTGCTCTCCATTTCCGGAAAAAGCTGCTCGACGGGTACCACCAGCGGCGGGTCGCTGATGATCCGCCGCTGGCCGTTCACGAGGTGGGTGAGGCTATCCAGAGCTTGCATGCTGTCGCGGGTGCGGGCCTTGGCGAGCGCCTTCCTGGTGCGTTTCCGGGTGGTCGGCTCGAGGTTGGAACCCATCTCGGCCATGACCTTGTCGATGTCCAGGTGGGCGTACCACACGTCGAGCTCTCCCATCGTGGCGAACTGCGACATCGCCGTCCGGTAGGCCTGAACGCACCCCAAGAGGACGGACCGACCTTCCCGCTCGGAGAATTCCCGATGGCGCGCCGCCACGGCCAGGCTGGCCGCCAGGCGCTTCACGTCCCACTCCCACGGACCCGGCAACGTCTCGTCGAAGTCGTTCAGATCGAAGACGAGGTTCCGTTCGGCCGACCCGAAGACCCCGAAGTTCGACAGGTGCGCATCGCCGCACGCCTGCACGGTCAGGTCCGTCCGGGGCGTCCCGGCGAGATCCGAGGCCATGACCAGGGCTGCTCCCCGGTAGTAGGCGAACGGCGAATCGAGCATCCTGCCGTACCGGATCGGGACCAGCTCGGGGACCCTCGTCCTGGCCTGGTCCTCGAGCAGCGAGACGGGGTCGGGCCGGGTGGTGAGGGTCTCGAGCTCGGCGTGGCTCTCGCGCGGAACCCGCGGGCGAATTCCCTTGCCGAGGTCCCGGCGCTCGTCCGGCCTGAGGTGGACCACCTGGTCCGGGCCGACCTGCATGTGGCCTGTCGGTGCCGTGCCGGCGGCCACTTTCGAAGGAGGCCCTTCTCCGGTCTGTGCCATGACCCTTGCCCCTTTCTCCGCACGCCTCCGAGGGAACGCACGACTCCGGGAAACGGCAGTTCAGTGCAGCGAATCGGGCCCAGACCTCTCGAGAGGAGAAGAGCGCTACCCCAGGAGCTTGGCTTTCTGCGACTCGAACTCGGACTCGGACAGGACGCCCTTCGCCTTCAGGTCTGCCAGTTTCGACAGCTCGTCCGCCGTGTTGCCCCCGCCAGCTCCGCCGGCAGTCTCCCGGACGTACTGCGCGAAGGCATCCTGCTGCTCCCTCGCCTCCTCGGCACGCCGGACGTGCATGCTGCTTCCGCGGACGATCAGATAGGCCAGAACGCCGATCAACGGGAGAAAGAGGACGAACAGGAACCAGAGCGCCTTGCCGACTCCACCGAGGTCATGGCTGCGGAATATGTCGAAGATGATGTTGAACAGGATGAAGATCCAGATGATGAAGGCGAAGACCTCCAGCATCGTCCAGAAGATGTTGAGCAGGGGATATGAAGTTCCCAACACGGATGTACCGTCCTCTTCCTCGCGGCCCTCCCACGTCCGGCAGGGCCTTCCAATTCTGAGGACCCACCCAGCTGCGAGGGTCCCTGGCAGCTCACAGTCTCCGCCCGGTAGAGGGTTCCCGTCATCACCCCGAACGGGTGAGATCGTCTCGGCCGGCGTCATGGTGCCCGTTCGCCGGAGCGGCCCGGAACGAGAGTGGTTACGATCGTGGTGTGAGCGGTTCCGGGAATCGGAGTGCCGTCAAAGGGGGGGGTCGCCGGCTACCATCCCACGACCGCCCAGCGGCGTTCGTTCCGCTCCGGTCCAAGTACTCCGCTCCGGTGTCGCGCCTTCCCCTCGTGCCGCGGCCGGCCGTGCACCGCCTGCTGGCGGGCTTCCGGGACGTCCCGGTCGTCTCTGTGGAGGCTTCAGCGGGCTACGGGAAGACGACCGCCGTGCTCGAGTGGGCGAGCCACGACCCCCGGCCGACCGCCTGGCTGACCCTTGACAAGTCCGACAACGACCCGGCTCGGTTCTTGCGCTACGCGGGGCTCTCGCTGAACGAGATCGACCCACGTCCCCCGGGGGTCCTCGCGGAGCCGTGGGACAAGTGTCTCCCGCCGGCGGAGAGCGCTCTACCCCTTCTCTGCCAGAGGGCCAGGGAGTGCCGGGCCTTCGTCCTGGTCATCGACGACGTCCACGTCATCGATTCGCCGGCGGTGGAGGCGTGCCTCCAAGCGCTCCTGGCGAGCATCCCGGCGGGGTCGCAAGTCGTGCTCGCCGGCCGGTCGAACCGGTCCATGCGGCTCACGCGGCGGCGTCTCGACGGCCAGGCCGTCTGCATCGGCGTGAGGGAACTTGCCATGTCGAAGTCCGAGGCTGGTCAGTTGTTCCGCAATGTGGGTCTGTCTCTCTCCGATGATGAGACGGTCTCGCTGGTGGAACGCACGGAGGGCTGGCCGACCGGTCTTCGGTTGGCTGCCATGGCGATACACGCCTGCAGACCTACCGAACGGCACGCATCGGCGTTCAGCGGGAGGAACCGGCTCGTTGCGGAGTACCTGCATGACGAGGTGATCGACCAGCTGCCCCGGGCCCAGTCCGATTTCCTCGGTCGAAGTGCGGTGCTCGACGAGCTGTCGGGACCGGCTTGCGATGCGGTGCTCGAGACGACGGGCAGCGGGAAGCTGCTCTCGGATCTCGAGGCCGCGAACTTGTTCGTGATCCCGCTCGACGGGGAGCGGGACTGGTACCGGTACCACCGGCTCATGGCGGAGATGTTGCGTGACGAGCTACAGAAACGCGAGCCCGAGCGAGCAGAACGGCTACTGCGGCGCGCAAGCCGATGGACCGAGGAGCACGGGCATATCGGTGAAGCTGTCCGGTACGCAGCACGTGCGGGCGACCTCCAACGTGCGGGTGGACTTGTTCTGGACCGGTCGGGCATCGGCGGGAGCGCCCCCATCGGGGAGTGGCTCGATCAGTTCGGCGACGTCGACCTTCGCTCGTGCGCCCCCCTGGCGCTGGCCAAGGCTTGGGCGGAGCTGAGCCGGGGTGACCTCGACGCGGCGGTCCTGTGGACTGATGTCGCGGAGTCCGTTCGGCATCAGGGGCGCCCGTCAGAGGGCTCTCCTACCCTGGCGGCGGCCGTGAGCATCATCAGGGCCTATGTAGGCGTTGGTGGTGTGGACCGGACCGCGAAGGAAGCCGACCTGGTCAGGGCGTTGGGAATGGACGGGAACCACTGGTACCCCCTCGCCTACTTCCTCTTGGCCGACGCCACGTTCCAGATGGGCAACACCGAGTATGCGCAGCGCCTCTTCGAGGAGGTGGAGCAGGCGAGCCGCGGTTCGAGCGTCATCCACGTGAACGTCCTGGCGTTCCTGGCGTTGCTGGCCGAGGAAGGGAACCGCTGGGCGGTTGCCGCCACCGTCGTTCGAAGAGCGCTCTACGAGATTCAGGAGAGCAACCTGGGAGACGACCCCCTTCTCGCACTGGCCTTCGCCGTGTCGGCTCTCGTCGCGGCTCAAGCTGGGAGGATCGTGAAGGCGGCTGAGCTGGCTCGGCGCTCGAGCCAGGTGTTCGGGGACGGACATGGGCTGCCTCCTCGCACCCGGATCCAAGTTCTCCTCGTGATCGCCGAAACCGAGGTCAAGCTCGGGAACTGGTCCTCCGCGCGGCAGTATGCGGGCGAGGTCTCGAAGCTCCTGCAGACGGAGACCGCGGCGATGCACTTGCGAGGGCGCTTGGATCGCCTGCAAGTGCAGCTCGACGCGTTGCCGAACGCGGAGGGGACGGACCACCAGGTGCTGACCGGGGCCGAGGTCCGGGTCCTGCAATTCCTGCCCACCCACTATTCCCTCGGCGATATCGGAGACGCGCTCTTCGTCTCCCGGAACACCATCAAGTCGCACGTGATCGCCATCTACCGGAAGCTCGGAGTGACGGGCCGGAGCCAGGCGGTCGACGTGGCCCGAGAGCTGGGGCATCTCGATCAGAGCGCCAGGCCCGAGCTGCTGGTCCTGACGGGGGACTCGACTCAGGGCGCGAAGATCACCCGCCTGCCGAACGGTGCGACCCGCCCGGCATGAGGAGCCGATCACAGCGAAGGTGAGGGTTCCGATCTGATGCCGGTTCAGGCCATTCCACTCGCCCTCGTGGCCAGCCTCTACCCTTTCGGCCTGGCCGTCCTGGTGCTCCTGTTTCAGGCGCCACGATCCAAGGCGCGCTCGGTGGTCTTCCTTGTCGGTGCCGCCGTGTCGACGCTGGCTGTCGGCCTTGCCGTCGTCTTCGTCCTGAGAGGCGCGGGGCTGAACCAGGGGAGCAATCAATCGGCCCGTTACGGCCTTCGCCTGGCCATCGGCCTGGTGCTGCTGGCCGGAGCGTGGGCGGTTGCCCACCGCGCTCCGAAACCGAAGGAGAAGGACAAGCCATCCCGGGTCACGAACGTCGTCGCCGGGTCCCGGTTGCTCGCGGTCTTCCTGCTGGGCCTGGCGCTGTACTCTCCATCTCCGACGTATCTTTCGGCGATACAGGTCGTCGGCACCTCCCACTTGAGCACGGCTTGGACCTCCGTATGGGTGGTGATCGTGGCCGCCCTCGTCCTGATCACGATAGAGGTGCCGATCGCCGTCTACCTGGCTGCCCCGGGTTGGACGACCCCGAAGCTCGCCACCCTCGACCGGTGGCTGAACCGGAACGCCCGGACCGTCTTGGTGGGCGTCCTGGCGGTGCTCGGGATGTGGGAGGTCATCGACGGGATCGTCGGCCTCCTGTAAGGGGATGGGAGGCCGCCGGCAATCATCCGTAGTGGGTGATGACCGGAGGAGATCGAGGGCTCAAGCTGACGGGGTGTCGTCACCCGAGGAAGGCCGGCCCTGTCCTGCAGGGCTGCCGGAGGCTGAGGGGGAGAGAGCATGATGGTTGGCCCGGTTGAGTATCTGGTCGTGGGGTTTCCCGGCAACAGGTTCACCGGGGACATCGCTCCCGAATTGGCGAGGCTGATCGACAGCGGCACCATTCGCATTCTCGACCTGACATTCATCGGGAAGGACGAGGACGGGGCGGTGGTCAGCTTTGAGTTCGATCAGCTCGACGAGTTGGAGCCCTTCGCGGTGATGGAGGGCGATGTCGGCGGCGTGATCAGCGACGAGGACATCCAACACGCTGCGTCGATGCTCGAGCCGGGCTCGTCCGCTGCACTTCTGGTGTGGGAGGACCTGTGGGCGACCCCCTTTGCCGATGCGGTCGAGAAGGCCGGTGGTGTGATGATCGAGAGTGCGCGGATCCCCAAGCAGCTGATCGAGGCAGCCGTCTCGTCGTTCTCCCCCACATGATCATCGTCCGCCGGATGACTGTTTGCCGAGCCCAAAGGGAGATGACGACATGCTGAGAAGAAGACCACTCGTCCGTGCAGCGGCCACGACGGCCGTCGTGGCCGGCACCGCGACAGCGGTGAGCGGGCGGGTCGCTCGCCGTCAACAGGCCAGCGCTGGTGCCGCCCAGCAACAGGAGGCGCCGGCGGAGGCAGCGCCGGCACAGGCGCCGGCACCCGATCCGATCGCGCAGCTCAAGGAGTTGGCTGCGCTGAGGGACCAGGGAATTCTGACGGAAGAGGAGTTTGCCGCCCAGAAGGCGAAGATCCTCGGCTGAACACCGAGCCGGAATCGGCCGGTGCCCTTGCTGCCTCGTGAGGCCGGTGCCCTTGCTGCCTCGTGAGGCCGGTGCTGGCCCGTCAGGTCGGGCGCCGCCCGGCGATCAGCTTGGAGCTCATCTTTATCGCCTTGACCGTGCTGGTCGCCCCGGCCTGCAGCGCGACGCCAAGGGTCAGGACGAAGAGCCCCGGGACGAAGAGGATGTGGGAGCCGAGCATCAGGATGCCGATGCGACCGACGAGGTACGGGGGCGTGCACACGATGGTTCCCAAGGCCCCGGCGAGGGCCGTGGCCTTCACCTTGTCCCGTGTCGAATGGACCGCGCGAATCCCGATGAGGCGCGACGGCACTGCGACGTAGGTGATCATCATGATGGCCAGCACGACGCTCAACGAGATGACGAACCACCAGTGGCCCCAGCGCGTCACGACCGTGGTCGCGAGCCCGAGGAGGAAGCCCACGATCGCTCCGGAGGCGAGGACGGGGAAGAGGTGCGACCGGGCCTCGGCGACGGCCGGCCTGATCTCCGGGGGGCCCGGCCTCGACACGGCGAAGGCGAAGACCGCGTTGAGGAAGTAGCTGGCTGCGGTGATCGCGATGATGGCCAGCACGATCGGGACGAGGACGGGACCCCGCAGCACGTACAGGGTCTTCCCGTGGAGTACGTGGAGCTTCAGATCGAGCGTCGCGAGCCAGATCCACATCGCCGGGAGAGCCTGAAGCAGGGTGAGCCGCCAGTTCGAGAAGAGCAGCCGGATTCCTTCGACGAGCATCCCGATGGCACCGAGCAGGAGCGTGAGGGGAGCAAGCACCCGGTGGGATCCGCTGAGCCCGAGCACCGCCCCCTCCACCAGGGAATCGTCATTGTCCCGGATCCCTCGGACCAGCCGGCGAAGCTGGGCCAACGGTCCCGGCGGGTGCGAGGGAGCCGAATCGCCCTCGGTCACGCCGGCGCCGCCGGCGCCGCTCTCCTCGGTGCAGGGCGCCGGTCTGTCGATCCCTTCCCCGCCGGCGTCCATCCCGACAGCCTCTCCGAAAGTCGCACCACCCACCAGGCCTCTCCCGGCGCGTGCCGTACCTGAAGACCGTTGGCCTGACCGAGGTTAAGGAGGTATTGCGATGCCGTCATCGTCCGAAATGGATGAAATACCACCGCCCACCGCCCACCGACCACCGCCCACCGCCCACCGCCCGATCCTGCCCCGAGGATGGCGATCCTCCCGCGATCGTGCACGGAGCCCCTGCCGAGGACCTCGACTACCGGTAACGTGCAAGGGGAACGCGGCACTCCAATGGTCGACCAATGGTGGTGCGAATGACTGACGACGCGGTTCCGGACGTCGATGAGGCAGCACCGACCGGGGGTCGGCAACGACTCGTCAGATCCCGTCGCGTGATCACCTGGGTGTTCGTGGTGCTCCTTGCGGTCATGATGCCACTGTCGGTGATGGCCGTCTGGGTCATCACGACGGTCACCAACACGGACCAGTACGTCACGACCATGGCGCCTCTGGCACGGAACGAGATCGTCACGGATCAGGTCGCGCGACGGGCGACCACCGAGCTCTTCTCGAGCGTGAACGTCCAAGGGAGGATCGCCCAGACCCTCCCCGCCAAGGCATCCTTCCTCGCACCCCAGCTCAGCAATGGCCTCGAAGGCTTCGTCCAGCAGAACATCGCGAAACTGCTGCGCCAACCTTGGTTCTCCAAGCTCTGGGACTCGGCGAACCGCCGCGTCCACCAGAAGTTGGTGAGCATCCTTTCCGGAGAAGGAGGTCCGGGCGTGAAGGTGTTGAGGAACGGCGACCAGGTCGTCGTGAACCTGTCCCCCGTGCTTCTCCGTGCCGTGAACGCAGCCGACAGCAAGGGGATCACCGTGTTCGACGGGCTGAAGCCCGTCCTCTCCACCCCGAACGGCCGTCTGAGCGTCAGCCTCGTTTCCTCGGAGCAGGTCGCCAAGGTCAGCGGGCTCTTCAACTTCGTGAAGACTCTCCGATGGGTCATCCCGCTCGTCGTTCTGGCACTGATCGGTGCAGTGTTGGGGATCGCCACCGACCGGAGGCGGGCGATGCTCCGATCGGCAATCGGTGCGGCGATCGCCACAGCGGTGTTCTTGGGAGGGCTTGCCCTCGGGCGCGGGATCTTCATCCAAAAGGCGGTCGGCGCCGACGCGAACGGCCAGGTCGCCGGCATCGTGTGGGACACGATGCTGCGGATGCTGCGGGCCGACCTGAGATGGATGTTGTTGCTCCTGGTCGTCGTGGCCGCCCTGCTGTGGGTGCTCGGCCCGGCCCGGTATGCGATCTCGACGCGGTCGCATGTCGTCGCCGCTGCCCGTTGGGTGGGGCGACGGTCGGCCGCACTCATGAGCCCCGCGCGGCGGAGCCAGGTCTCGGCCGGCACCTCCGTGACCCTTCCCTGGATGCTCGACCACCGAACGGGCCTGCGCCTTGCCGGGGTGGTCGTCGCGGGCCTGGTGGTCGTCTTCGGTGGGAACCTCTCGGCCGGCGCCCTCCTGGCGACGCTCGTCGTCCTGGCCGTGTACCTGGGCATCGTCCAGCTGTTGCTCATGTGGGCAGCGACGTCCTCGGGAGGATCTGCGGCGGGGGCGTCCGACCCCCAGGAGCGAAGTCAGCCCCGCAGCACCAGTTGACGCGAGGGCGAGCCCACCGGATCCCGGTGCGTTCGTTGGACCGGACGACCCGGCCGTAGGAGGACGTCATGCTCATTCTTCGAATCGTGTCGGTCATCGTGGGGGCGGTGGTCGTCGCTGGTGTGCTGTTATCGGCCCTTCGGACCGTCGTGGTGCCCGGACTCGGTTTCACTCGGATAACCCGCTTCGTCTTCGCGGTGGCGCACCGGGCCATCGTGCGCGACATGGGGCCCGGGGGATATCGCGGCCGTCGCAATTCCCTGTTCGCACCGGTGTCGCTCGTGTCCCTCCCCTTGGTCTGGATGCTGCTGGTGACCCTTGGGTTCGCCTGTGTCTTCTGGGGCTCGGATGTGGGAAGCGTGCAGAAGGCCGTTGAGATCAGCGGATCGTCGCTGTTCACCCTCGGCTTCGCCGAGCCGAGCGGTTCGGGGAGGATCTGGATGACCTTTGTGGAGGCGACGTTCGGGCTCGGCCTGGTGGCTCTCCTGATCAGCTACCTGCCCACCATTTACGGGGCATACAACTCTCGGGAGAAGGGGATCCGTGTGTTGCGCCCTCTCGCCGGAACGCCGCCGTCGGGCCTGGTGCTGCTGAAGAACGTCCACCGTTTCGGCGCGATGGACAACCTCGAGCTGTGGAACAGGCTCTCGGACTGGTTGGTCGATCTCGAACAGAGCCACGCCTCGTTTCCCGCCCTCTGCTACTTCGGCGATCAATTGCCCGATGAGTCATGGGTGGCGTCGGTCGGTGCCGTGCTCGACGGTGCCGCTCTGCTGACGTCGGCCTCGGACCCGGAGCTCGACCCCCGGCTGAAGGGACCCATGCTCGCCCTGGCCCACGGGATGCCCGCGGTGGTGCGGGTGGGTCAGGCGGCCGGTCTCCCGATCGGTCGAGTCGATCGGCTGGCCGAGCTCTTGTCGGCCGCCGGGGGGGAGCCGCCGCGGTTGGCCTTGCGAAGGGAGGAGTGCGAGGCGGCGTTCGACGACCTCGTCTCCTCGGGCGTCGTGGAGCCCTTCGATCGCGAGGAGGCCTGGCACCGCTTCGGGTGGATCCGATCGGGCTACGACGAGGCCTTGCAGGGCCTCGCCGGCCTGACCGGGTCCACCCCCGCACCTTGGACGACGGACCGGCCGGCGACGGTGGGGCGACCCAGGCTGATCGGCCGGCATCCCCTGCAGGTCGTCTGGCCCCCGTCTGGCTGACCGACGTCACCGCCTTCGGGCTGTGGTATCGGGATCAGGGCGTCCCGGTAGGGCGTCCCGGTCAGGCGAGGCGACGGTAGACGGCAGAGCCGGTGCTGGTCACGCGGTCACCGTTGCCCTCGTCGTGAAGGGCGAGGCGGACGCCTATCCGGCCCTGACCCCCTTCGAACTGCTCGCCGCTCACCCGGAACGGGCCCACCTTGCCTCGGGCGACGAACATCACCTGCCAGCTCTCGATCTGTACCTGGTCGGTGCCGGCGTGCTTGGCCGCCAGCTCGTTGGCCGCGGTCTCCAAGACGATGTGGATGGGCCCGAGATGGAGAGCCGCGTCGGGGGAGGCGAGCTCGAGCTTCAGCTCGGGCAGGGTCCACGAGCCGTCCTCCCGCTTGCGCGCTCCGAACACCTGGTGGAGCGACGGCATCGACGGCGAGTCCGCAACGTCGATGGGTGGATTGTCGACCTTCTCGAACCCGGGTGGCGTCGAGCCCAGGCTCACGCCCATGCCGGTCGAAAGAGCGATCACCCGATCGTGGTTGTCGGCTTCGACGATCCGGGAGCGGCTGAAGCCCATCATCCGGCCCAGGTGAATGGTCTCGGAGAGGACGGCGACCCTGGTGACGTCTCGGGCGTCGTCGAGGATCTGCATCGAGGCGATGACCGGGTTCGGGACGAAGAGATCGTCGGCCATGCCCCCGGACTCGGGCGAGGCGATGCACAACGGGGCCGCCATGATGCCGCCCGCGGCGTTCCGCATGTCGTGGCGCAACGGCATCGTCGTGCCCTCGGGCGCGTTGTCGAGGACGCCGCTCACCCTGCCCAGGTAGCGGTAGGTCAAGAGGGCCGTCCACTTGTTCTCAAAATCCGACCAGTACTCCTCGGCCGGGACCTCCCGGATGTCCTTCGGCATGATCTCCCCCTTTACTCGCCGTCGATCGAGCGACGACCCCGAGCTCGCTTCCTGTTTAGCCCGAACCCGAGGGCCCGGCCAGCCGGCGGGGATCCGGCAGCGGGGATGCGGTCCGTCGAGGGCCCGGCGCCACGTCACGAAGGGAAGACCCCTTGCGTGAGCTGGGGTTTGTTTCTAGGCTGCGCTTTCCACGGGGGGAGCCCGCGGCTGCTGGAGGGAGCGCTTCATGAGTGATCAACCGGTTCCGCCGTTCAAGTTCGACAGGGCGCGATTGACCAAGAACGACCAGATAACGGGGTTGGCCACGGTCGTGCTGTTCATCTCCCTGTTCCTGCCGTGGTTCGGGGTGAACGTGGGCGTGCCGGGCCTCCGACTGACCTTCACCGCAAGCGGGCTCTCGGCGCACGGGTACCTCTACATCGTGCTCATCCTCTGCATAGCCCTCGTGGGGTACCTGGTCGTCCGTGCGGGCATGGCCGACGTCGCCTCGAAGGTCCCGGTGGGCCATGAGCTCATGACGCTGGTCGTGACCGCGATCAACTTGTTTCTCGTCCTCCTGGCCTTTCTCTTCAAGCCGGGGGGTTCGGGGGTTGGTTGGAGGTTCGGGTCCTTCGTCGGTCTGATAGCGGCTCTGGTGGCCGTTGCGCCGCTGGCCCTGCCGGCCATTCAGGCGAGACGTGCCAAGGGGTAGGGAGCGGATGTCTCCCGAGAGGTCGCCGGGTTGACCGCCGTCGCGCTCCCCTACTTCGTCGCCCTGCCGTCGAGGCCCGGACCGTGGCCGGGGGTCGTCGTCATTCACGAGGCCAACGGCATCAGCCCGCAGCTGCTGCGGTTCTGCGAGCGATTGGCCGGACAGGGTTTCGCCGCCGTGGCGCCGGATCTCTTCTTCCGTTCGGGCGGCTCGGAGGCCAAGGGGTTCGCGGAGCTGATGGGGGAGCTCTCGCCCGATCAGGTGATCGCCGACCTACAGGCGGCCGCGGGGATCCTCCGCGGGCTCGGCGCCGGGCGGGTCGGGGTGACGGGGTTCTGCATGGGTGGGTTGCAGGCGTGGCGGGCCGCAGTGGAAGGAGGCGGGTTCTCTGCGGCGGTGGGCTTCTACGGCGCGGGTATCTCCCGGGTACCGGGGGAGCCGCGCTGCCCGACGCTCCTGTTCTTCGGAGGCCGGGACGAGTACATCTCCCCGGCCGAGATCGAGAGCGTGGTGGCCCGCCACCCCGACTCGGTTGTGTACCCCGACGCCGGTCACGGCTTCATGCGGGACGGCTCGGACAGCTATCACGAGGCGTCGGCCGCCGATGCATGGGACCGAACGCTCTCGTTCTTCACCGATCACCTCGCATAACCGGGCTCAGCGCTGCGGGACCCTTCCTCCGTGCTGCGAGCGCGAGATGACGTGGAGGATCTCGTCGCCCACGAGCTCGTCGTGTCGGAGCAACTCGTCGCGCAGCGCTTCCACCACCCGGCGGTTGGCCTCCAATGTCGTCCGCACCCTCGCCTTGGCCTGCCCCAACAGCTCCTCCACCTCGTCGCGCCCGGCATCGGTCGACAGCACCCTGGCCGGGAGGTTGCCGGCGCCCGGGATCTCGAGCGAGTCCGCCGAGATCAGGGTCGACCCCATCCCGAGCGAGCCGACCATCTGGCACGCCGAGTCGGTCGCGGCCTTCAGGTCCCCGGCGACACCGGAGGAGGTCTCGCCGAAGAAGAGCTCCTCGGCGACCATCCCGCCCAGGGCGATCTCGATCAGGGCCTCGATCTCGCTCTTCGTCTTGGTGAACCGCTCTTCCGTCTCGGAATGGGCGAGGAGACCGAGAGCCCCCTTGCGCTTGATGATCGACAGCACGTCGAGCTTGCGCCCCTTTCCGACCGACCACGCCATGGTGGCGTGACCCGCTTCGTGGGTGGCGATCATCCTGCGTTCGGCGTCGGTGTAGACGGACTCCTGGGCCAGGCCGATCTCCTCGGTCATCTTCGCGTTGGTCAGATCGGCCCATGACAGGCGGTCTGCGCCGCGCCGCAGCGCCCAGACCAGGGATTCGTCGAGCAGGTGCTCGATCATGACCGGGGAGTAGCCCGCCGTGACGGCGGCGAGGGCGTCACGGCTCGCCGGGTCGTCGAGATCGGGGTCGTGGGATTTCTTGGCCAGGTAGTAGTCGATGATGTCCCGCCGGCCGGCGCGGGTCGGCAGGTCGAAGTAGATGGACCGGTCGAAACGCCCGGGCCGCAGGAGCGCCGGATCGAGGTCTGCTGCCCGATTGGTCGCCCCGATGACGAGGATGTTGGCAGGGGGAGCCGTCGGCTTGCGCAGCCTCCGGGTGGCCGGCAACCACAGGTTCACCAGGTTGACGGCCGCCCCGACCAGGCGGGTGCGGGGCGGAGGGGCGTCGAACGACTGGAGCTGAATGAGCAACTCGTTCACCACGCCGGCGATGCCCTCGCGATGCCCGCCCCCCATGCCCCCCCGGGCCGCTCCGATGGCGTCGATCTCCTCGATGAAGCCGATGGCGCCGCCTTCGATGCGCGCGTACCTTCGGAGGGCCCGGAAGTAGGACCGGATCTTACGGTTGGTCTGACCGTAAAACATCGACTGAAAGGCCGACGACGAGACGAAGAGGAACGGGACGCCGGCCTCGGCCGCCATGGCCCTGGCCAGAAAGGTCTTCCCCGTGCCCGGCGGCCCTTCGAAGAGGATGGCCCGCCGCGGGGAGCCGCCCATGGCCTGGCCGAAGGTTCGATGGGCCAGGAAGAGGTTCAGCGTCTTGGTCACCTCCTCCACCACCACCGTGGCCCCCCGGACGTCGGAGAAGCGCACGTCGGTCTCGCCCGGTTGGTAGAGCACGTGGGGCGATCGGCCGGCCCCGATCAGGGGGACCACCATCACGAGGAGCAGCACCACGATCAGGGCGGTGGCCGGAAGGTAGGGGCGGAACGACCCGAACGACGCGGACAGGTGCGGAAGCGTGAGCGGGCCGGCGTGCCAGAGCACGGCGCGGACCACCAACCACGCGGCGATCGGGCTCAACACGACGGCGAGGCGAAGCAGGCGGCCCTGGCGGACCCGCTCGCGGGTGGCGCCGACGTCCGTGGTGGCGGCGCCGATCAGGCCCTCCTGTCCGAGAACCCCGGCAACGGCGGTGGTGATCGGCTTGTCGGAGCTCGGGCCGGCCAGCGTGGTCCCCGACGCTTCCGGCGACTCGTCGCCGGTCACGTCGAGCTGTGCATGTGAGGGCGGTCCATTCCTGTTTCCCGGTCGGCTCGTGGTGGCGCAGTTCAAGTGTGCGCACGGCCACGTACCGCCGCCGTCCCTCGAGCGTCTCCTCGCTTCCGCGGCCTCCCGTCCTCCGGGTCGGCGCCGGTTGCGGACGGGTGCCCTACTCGCGCCCGAACCGGGCGATGATCACGCCCCGGGCCAGGGTGTGGAACCGAAGGTTGAAGCCCACGTATGCCGGCGAGGCATCCCCGTCGACACCGAGGGTGGGGACGTCGACCGCGTGGACCGCGAAGATGTACCGGTGGGGTCCGTCCCCGGGGGGAGGGGCGGCGCCCCCGTAGGAATGCTGCCCGTAGTCGTTGCGAACGTGGAACGCCCCTCCGGGGAGGCCGGTGCCGTCGGGACCGGATCCCGCGCCCGTCGCCAGCTCGGTGACCGAGGCCGGCACGTCCACCAGCACCCAGTGCCAGAAGCCGCTCCCGGTGGGGGCGTCGGGGTCGAAGCAGGTGATCGAGAAACCTTGCGTTCCTGCCGGGTGCCCGCTCCACTGCAGATGGGGAGAGAGGTTCGCCCCCCCGACGCCCATGCCGTCGAAGGCCTGCTGCATCGGCAGCGTGGTGCCGTCGGCGATGTCGTGGCTCTTCAGCGACATGGCGGCCACGGGCGGCAGGATGTCGTAGGGGTTGGGGGCGACGGGACGGCTCACATTCCCTCCTTGCTCTGCTCGGCGTTCTGGTCGATCCGGATCAGGTGCCGCCTATTTCGGCTGGAGCCGGGCGCCGGCATCGGCTCGGACGACCTCGGCATTGAGATAGTCGTTGGTGAGGAGCTCGTGGATGACCGACGCCAGTTCCGGGGACCTCCCGAGCCGCTTGGGGAACAGCACGTCTCGCTTGAGCCGTCCCTTGAACTCCTCCGCCTCCGGACCCTGCCCGTATATCGGCGTGTCGAACAGCCCGGGAGCCACGCAATTGAGGCGGATCCCGACCACGGCCAGGTCCCGGGCCACCGGGAGGGTCATCCCGACGATCCCCCCCTTGGACGCCGAGTAGGCGGCCTGCCCTATCTGGCCGTCGAGCGCGGCGACGGACGCGACGGTCACGATGGCCCCACGCTGCCCGTCCTCGTCGACCGGGTCGTTGGTGGACATGGCCGTCGCCGCGAGCCGGATGCAGTTGAACGTGCCGACGAGGTTGACGTGGAGGATCCGCTCGTAAAGGCTCAGCGCGTGCGCGGTGGCGAACGTGCCGTCGCGCCCGATGGTCCGCATGGGAACGCTGATCCCGGCGGCGGTGACCAGAGCCCGCAACGGACCTTCGGACCGAGCCACCTCCACGGCGGCGATGACGTCGACCTCGCTCGCCACGTCGGCGCGGACGAAGCGCCCACCGACGGCCGACGCCACCTGCTCGCCCATCTCCTCGTTGAGGTCGACGACGACGACCCGGGCGCCCGAGGCCGCCAGCCGGTGAGCCACCGCCTCGCCCAGGCCCGAAGCTCCCCCGGTCACCAGTGCGACACCGCCGTGGAGGTCCATCACCGCACGCTAACGATCCCCGGCGGGTGCTGCCACATCCGGGGGGCCCGCGCAACGCCGATCATCGGGTGGAGCGAGCGGCCGATGCCTCGTCGAGCGCCCTGCCGACGAGCACCCGGGCGAGGTGGGCCCGGTAGTCGGCGGCCGCGCCGAGGTCGCTCGGCGGGGATGTCCCCTCGGGCGCCAGGCGGGCGGCGTCGCCCGAGGACGCGCCGGCGGCCAGCGCGTCCTCCACCGCACGGGCCCGCAGCACGGTGGGGCCCATGTTGACGAGGGCGACGCGGTCGGTGTCCCCGCGGACCACGGCGCAACCGACGATCGCCCAGTCCTGGGCCCGGCGGGTGAACTTCTGAAACGACCACCCGGCCGACCCCTGCGCCGGGACCCGGATCTCCGTGAGCATCTCGTCGGGGTGCAGGTCCGTCTCGAGAAAGCCGAGGAAGAAGTCGTCCGCCGAGATCTCGCGGGTGCCGGCCGATCCCTGCACCACGAAGGTCGCGCCGAGCGCCAACAGGGCGGCGGGCAGGTCCGACGCCGGATCGCCGTGGGAGACCGAGCCGCCGATCGTGCCGCGATGGCGGACCTGCGGATCTCCGACCAGGGAGGCGGCCTGGGACAGGATCGGCGCGTGCTGCCGGACGACGCCCGACCGCTGGAGCTCCCCGTGCCGGGTCAGCGCACCGATGGCCAGTTGCCCACCGCCGGTACGGATGTAGGAGAGCTCGTGGAGGCGCGCGACGTCCACCAGCAGCGAGGGGGTCGCCAGCCTCAGCTTCATCAGGGGGAGGAGGGAGTGCCCTCCGGCGAGGACCTTGGCGTCCTCACCGTGCCCGGCGAGCGCCGTGACCGCCTCCTCCACCGAACCGGCCCGGAGGTAGTCGAACGATGCGGGGATCATCCCCGGTCCCCGGTCCCGGACAGCGACAGGGCCGCCCGCACGATGTTGTGGTAGCCCGTGCAGCGGCAGAGATTGCCCTCGAGCCCCTCGCGGACCGCCCGCTCGTCGAGGTCGGGGTTCTCCGCCAGCAGCGAGACCACGGCCATCACCATCCCGGCGGTGCAGTACCCGCACTGCAGGGCGTGGTGCTCGCGGAACGCCTCCTGAACCGGGTGGAGGTGCCCCTCGCTGCCAAGACCCTCGATGGTGGTGACCCGCCCACCGTCCGCCTGCACGGCCAGGACGGTGCAGGACTTCACCGACTCGCCGTCGAGCAGGACCGTGCAGGCACCGCACGAGGTCGTGTCACAGCCGACGACCGTGCCGGTGAGCCCCAGGACCTCCCGGAGGTACTGCACCAGCAGCAGGCGAGGTTCGACGTCGTGCTCCTGGGCGATGTCGTTGACGGTCACGGACACTCGCATCGGGCTCCCTCCGACCTCTCTCCGGGTCTGCCGGATGACCCGGACCGCTGGTGACGGGCTCGATCTGCCGGCCGGAACCCGTCCGGACCGGGCTCCGTGGCAGGACACTAGTCGCCGCTCTGGGCGTCGGGGCCGCCGCCGGTGCCGCCGCCGGTGCCGCCGCCGGTGCCGCCGGGGCGACCGCCGCGGGCAGGGAGCCGATCAGATCGAACGGGTAGGATCCGGTTTTCGTGAGGCGACTGGAGGGCAACGGGGGTGATCGATCTCGAGACGTTCGGCGAGAAGGCTCGGAGCTGGCTTCAGGAGAACGCCGGCAGGTACAGCGCCGGGGAGGGACCGCTGCCCCCCACCTTGAGCCGAGAGCTCAGGGTGGCCCTCTGGGATGCCGGGTTCCTCGGGATCACCCTCGACCCGGCCTACGGCGGGCAGGGTCTGACCGACGAGCACCAGAAGGTCTTCGGCAGGGAGGCGGCCAAGTACCCGCTGGCACCGATGTCGGAGGTCGTCACCACCGGGATCTGCGCGCCGACGCTGCTCGACTACGGCAACGAGGAGCAGAAGAAGCGCCACGTCGCCCGGATGATCAGGGGTGAGGAGACGTGGACCCAGCTCCTCTCCGAGCCGGGTGCGGGCTCGGACCTCGCCGGCCTGCAGACGAAGGCGGTTCGCGACGGGGACGAATTCGTGCTCGACGGCCAGAAGGTGTGGACCTCGGGCGCCCTGAGCAGTGACTTCGCACTGTGCATGGCCCGGACGGACCCCGACGTCCCCAAGCACGCGGGCCTCTCGATGTTCATCGTCGACCTCCGCTCCACCGGCGTGACGATCCGTCCCCTCCGGCAGATGAACGGCGATTCCCACTTCAACGAGGTCTTTCTCGACTCGGTCCGGGTCCCGGTCACGGCACTCGTGGGAGCGGAGAACGACGGCTGGCGTTCGCTGACCGCGATGCTGACCCACGAGCGCCTGGCCCTCGGCGCCGGGACGGGCGCCGGGGGAGGGGGGCAGAGCTGGGCCCGGGCGTCGTCGAGCCGGTTCATCCGCCTGGCCCGCCGGCGCGGGCTCCACACCGAACCGATCGTCCGCCAGGAGATCGTGAAGGTCTTCGTGGCCGAACGGGTCCTCGCGTACATGGGCCAGAAGATGCGGGACGAGATCGCCGCGGGGATCCCCGTCGGGTCCAAGGGCTCGGTGGCCAAGCTGGCCACCGCGCTGCTCGCCCGGCAGGCCTCCAACCTGGGGATGGTGCTCGGTGGGGTGGGGTCCCAGGCGTGGGCCGTCGACGACCCCGCCGGTGCGGCGCTGGCCACGGACTCGCTCTCGTCGCCCATGACGGCGATCGCCGGAGGAACGAGCGAGATCCAGCGCAACACCATCGGGGAGCGGGTGCTCGGGCTGCCCAAGGAGCCTCAGGCGGATCGGGGCATCCCGTTCCGCGAGATCCTCCAGAACCCCGCCGCGACCGCCGGCAGGGCCTGAACGGTGGCGGACCCCGCTCGCAGCTCCGGCCCGCTTCCGCCGGTCGAACGGGTCCGCCCGGGCTTGTGGAGCATCCCGGTTCCCCTGCCGGCGAGCTCGCTGCGCTACGTCTTCGTGTACGCGCTCGAGACCGATGCGGGCCCCTACATCATCGACACCGGTTGGAACACCGACGAGGCGTTCGGGGCGCTCTGCGACGGGCTCTCGCACCTCGGATCCTCGGTGGCCGACGTGCAGGGCGTCCTCGTCACCCATATCCACCCCGACCATTACGGGCTGGCCGGCCGGGTGCGCGAGGCCTCGGGCGCCTGGGTGGCGCTCCACCCGGCGGACGCGGCGCTGATCACGGACCGCTACGAGGAGCCCACCGCCCTGCTCGAGCGGATGGGGGCGATGTTGAGGCGGATGGGGGCCCCGGCCGACGAGATCCCGGGGCTCCAGAACGCGTCCATGCCGGTTCGGGGGCTCGTCGACGAGGTGCGCCCCGACGTGCTGTTGGAGGACGGGGACCGACCCGAGGTCCCCGGTTGGGACCTGTCCGCCATCTGGACCCCGGGCCATTCCCCCGGTCACCTCTGTTTCTGGGAGCCCGCCAATCGCCTGATGCTCTCGGGTGACCACGTGCTGCCTCGCATCACGCCCAACGTGTCGATGCACCCCCAGGCCGGGGACAATCCCCTCGGGGACTACATCGACTCGCTCCACAAGCTCGAGCCCTACGCCCCCGACGAGGTCCTGCCCGCCCACGAGCACCGGTTCGTCGATCTGCACGGGCGGCTCGGCGAGCTGTTCGCCCATCACGACCAGCGGTTCGAGGAGGTGCTCGCAGCCATCCGCAACGGGTCCGGCACCGCCTGGGAGATCGCCGGGCACATGCTCTGGTCGCGGCCATGGGAACGGATCGAAGGGTTCATGCGCCGGGCCGCCGTCGGCGAAGCGCTGGCCCACCTGCGAGCGCTCGAGGTCAGGGGGCAGGTGAAGGAGATCTCCGGTGAGCCGTCCGTGTGGGAGGTCATCGGGAGCTGAGCGCGGCAACGATGCACGTCGACCTCCGCAACGACAGCAACGACCGGTACAAGTGGACCGCGCTGTTCCTCGTCACCCTGGGCGTCCTGATGGCGACCATCGACGGGTCGATCACCCTGATCGCCATGCCGGACATCTTCCGCGGCATCGGTTTGGATCCGCTGCTGCCGGGCAACAGCTTCTACCTGCTGTGGATGATCCTGGGCTTCCTGGTGGTCACCAGCGTGCTCGTCGTGAACTTCGGCCGGCTGGGCGACCTGTACGGGCGCGTCCGCCTCTACAACCTGGGTTTCGTCATCTTCACCCTGTTCTCCCTCCTGTTGACGATCACCTGGATGTCCGGCCGCCCGGCGGCGATGTGGCTGATCGTCATGCGGGTGTTCCAGGGGGTCGGCGCGGCCCTGCTGCTGGCCAATTCCGGTGCGATCCTGACCGACGCGTTCCCCGAGCACCAGCGCGGCATGGCACTCGGGATCAACAACGTCGCCGGCATCGCCGGCACCTTCATCGGCCTCGTCCTCGGCGGGTTGCTGGCACCGATCGACTGGCGCCTCATCTTCCTCGTCTCGGTCCCGATCGGGCTGTACGGCACCGTCTGGGGCTACCTGAAGCTCGAGGAGAGGGGAGTGCGGGTACGGGGGAAGGTGGACTGGCCGGGCAACGTGCTGTTCGCGCTGGGCCTCATCGGCATCATGGTCGGGCTCACCTACGGGATCGAGCCCTACGGCGGGCATGCCACCGGCTGGCAGAGCCCCATCGTCCTCGGCTCCTTCGCCGCCGGGCTGGCCCTGTTGGCGGCCTTCGTCGTCGTGGAGAGCCGCGTGGAGGACCCGATGTTCCGCCTCCGGCTGTTCCGGATCAGAGCCTTCACCGCCGGCAGCCTCTCCACCCTTCTCAGCGGCATCGCCCGCGGCGGTCTGATGTTCATGTTGATCATCTGGTTGCAGGGCATCTGGTTGCCGTTGCACGGCTATACCTTCGAGCGGACCCCCCTATGGGCCGGCGTGTACATGCTCCCGCTCACCGTCGGGTTCCTCGTCGCCGGACCGATATCGGGCTACCTGTCGGATCGCTACGGCTCACGGCCGTTCGCCACCGGGGGGATGCTCGGCGTCGCGCTGGCGTTCATGCTGTTCGCGGCGCTGCCCATCGACTTCTCCTACGCGGCGTTCGCCGGGGTGCTCTTCTTCACCGGTATCTGCTTCGGTCTCTTCGCCTCGCCGAACCGGGCCGGGGTCATGAACAGCCTCCCGGCCGAGCACCGGGGCGCGGGCGGCGGCATGAACTCGACGTTCCAGAACTCGTCGCAGGTGCTCTCGATCGGGATCTTCTTCTCGTTGATGATCCTCGGGCTCGCCAGCACCCTGCCGCACGCGCTGACCCAGGGGCTGACCGCCCAGGGTGTGCCGGCGGCGGCCGCACAGCGCGTCGCCGACCTCCCGCCTGTCTCCGTCCTCTTTTCGGCCTTCCTCGGCTACAACCCGATGCAGCACCTGCTGGGGGCACACGTGCTGTCCCAGCTGCCGGCCGCCCGGCAGGGCCTGTTGACCGGTCGGAGCTTCTTTCCCGATCTCATCTCGAGCCCGTTCCGGAACGGCCTCGACAAGGCCCTGCTGTTCTCGGCCGTCGTCTCGCTGGTCACCGCGGGGATCTCGTGGCTCCGGGGAGGCAGGTACGTGTACGTGGAGCCGGTCCACCGACCGGGGCACCTGCTCCACGCGGGCCAACGGCAGGCCGCGGGCGCCACCGCGGACGGGACGTGACCCGGGTCCACGCGATCGACGGCACCTACGAGCTGTTCCGGCAATTCTTCGGGCAGCCCGCCCGAGAGGCAGCGGACGGCACCGAGATCGCCGCGGTCCGCGGCGTCGTCACCTCGGTGGCCTCACTTCTGTCCGAAGGGGTCACCCATCTGGGTGTCGCGACCGACCACGTGGTGGAGTCGTTCCGCAACGAGCTGTGGCCCGGCTACAAGACGGGAGAGGGCGTCCCGGCCGAGCTCCGGGACCAGTTCGAGCTCCTCGAGCACGCGCTCGTGGCCATGGGGGTGGTGGTGTGGCCGATGGTGGAGCTCGAGGCGGACGACGCGTTGGCCACGGTGGCGGCGGTGGCGGCCGACGACCCTTCCGTCGACCAGGTGGTGTTGTGCACGCCCGACAAGGACCTCGCCCAGTGCGTGGTCGGCCGCCGGGTGGTGCAGCTCGACCGTCGCACCGGCCGGATCACGGACGAGGACGGCGTAAAGGAGAAGTTCGGTGTGGCGCCGCGCTCGATCCCGGACTGGCTCGCCCTGGTCGGCGATTCCGCCGACGGGTTCCCCGGATTGAGCGGCTGGGGCCGGCGCTCGGCCGCGGTGGTCCTCGCGCACTACGTGACGCTCGACGCGATCCCCGACTCCGCCGGCCGATGGGATCCCTCCGTGCGTCAGGCGGTCCGAGGAGCGCAACGGCTGGCAGACCGGCTCTCGACCGAGCGTCCGCTGGCCGAGCTGTTCCGGGACCTCGCCACGCTCAGGGTGGACCGGACGCTGGTCACCGGGGTCGGTGCCCTCCGATGGGAGGGCCCCACCGCCGGGTTCGAGTCCGTCTGCCGGCACCTGCGCGATCCCGGGCTGGCCGATCGGGTGGCGGTCCTCGGGGGTCGCTGAGACCTCCCGGGGGATCCTGGCGGCAGGGTTCAGCGCCCGGCGCCGAAGACCTCGGCGAGCTCGGACGGGACCGGGGTGTCGAGCTGGTCGTAGGTGCACGACGCCGGGT
The DNA here is from genome assembly GCA_035532415.1 of Acidimicrobiales bacterium. Taxonomy (GTDB): domain Bacteria; phylum Actinomycetota; class Acidimicrobiia; order Acidimicrobiales; family RAAP-2; genus DATKRB01. The sequence continues at coordinate 80,281 of DATKRB010000010.1, forward strand.
CGCGGTCGGGCCGCCACCGGCGGAAGGTCGTGGCATGCCGGAACCGGTCGCCCTGCAGATGGTCGTAGGCGACCTCGCATACCAGCTCCGGCCGGAGAGGCTCCCAGCTGAGGTCCTTGCCACCACTCCACCGGCTCGGAGCCCCGGGGACCCTGGCCGTCGACCCGACGTTCGGCCCCGGCATCCACGGATGGGCGGCCCCCGCTCCGGCCCGGTAAGGCTCGAGCTCTGCCACCAGCTCCCTCCGACGGGCGGCGCCGAACGAGGAGGCCACCCCGACGTGGTGCAGGACGGCATCGGCGTCGTACAGGCCGAGGAGCAGCGAGCCGACCACGGGACCCTCCTTGTGCCATCGGAACCCGGCGACCACGCAGTCGGCCGTGCGCTCGTGCTTCACCTTCGTCATGACCCGCTTCCCGGGCTGGTACCGGAGCCCGGCCGGCTTCACCACGACCCCGTCGAGCCCGGCGCCCTCAAAACGAGCGAACCAGTCGCGGGCCACCTCGGGATCGCCCGTCATCGGCGTCAGGTGCACGGGTGGGCGGGTGCGGGCGAGCGCAGTGCGGAGGCGGTGCCGACGGACCGAGTACGGGTCGTCGCGGAGGTCGTCGTCGTCGATGGCCAGGAGGTCGAAGGCCACGAACGACGCCGGTGTCTCCTCGGCCAGCTGAGCGATGCGCGTCGCCGCCGGGTGGATCCGCTGCGAGAGCGCGTCGAAGTCGAGCCCGGCGGGCCCGGCGATGACGATCTCGCCGTCGACCACGCAACGTTCGGGGAGATTGTCCCGGAGCGCGGCGACCAGCTCGGGAAAGTAACGGGTCAGCGGTCGTTCGTTGCGGCTGCCGAGCTCGACCTCGTCGCCCGAACGGAAGACGATGCAGCGGAAGCCGTCCCATTTCGGCTCGTAAGAGAGACCGTCCCCTTCGGGGAGCTCCCGGGCCGCCTTGGCGAGCATGGGCGAGACCGGGGGGACCACGGGCAACCTCACCGGGCGATCGTACCCACCCGGCCACCCGGCCACCCGGCCACCCGGCCACCGTCGCCGTTCCTTGCGGGGACCTACCGGTGGGAGTTGAATGAGCTGGGCGCTTCGCCTGGGGAGCGGGCTCGTCCACTCTGCCGATGAGCCGGGAGTCGGCCGTTCGACCGCCCCGGAGGTTGCCGCCTGCCGGGTGACGAGGCTTGGGAAGAGACGGAGGAGACCACGCATGACCGATGGGACGGTGAGGACCTCGGCCGCGGCAGAGGAGCTCGGGGAGTTCCTCCGCGACGCGGTTCCGGCGTTCCGGAAGGAGTGGCCCGACGAGCACAGCTTCGAGGCGCAGCTGGCATGGCAGGCCATCTTGAACGAGGGGCGTTGGGTCGCGCCTGCCTGGCCGGTCGAGCACGGGGGCCGGGGTCTGACCCCGGCGGAGAACGTCTTGTGCGAGCAGGAGGTGGCAGCCATCGGCGCGCCCACGATCGCGGGCACGCTCGGCACGAAGAACGTCGGCCCGACGATCATCGGGTGGGGCACCGAGTCCCAACGTCGGCATCTCCCGCGGATCCTCTCGGGGGAGGAGATCTGGTGCCAGGGTTTCAGCGAGCCCGACGCCGGCTCCGATCTCGCCGGCCTCCGTACCCGGGCGGTCATCGACGGCGACGAGCTCGTGGTCAACGGGGAGAAGGTGTGGACCACCAACGGGATGCGGGCGACGCATTGCGAGCTCCTCGTCCGTACCGACCCCGAGGCACCCAAGCACAAGGGGATCTCTGCGCTCCTGACCCGTCTCGACCGGCCCGGGATCGAGCGGCGGCCCATCCGTCAGATGACGGGCGGCTCGCAGTTCGCGGCGATGTCGTTTCACGACGTTCGGATCCCGATCGCCGATCTCCTGGGACCGCTGAACGAAGGTTGGCGGGTGACCACGACGACCCTGGCCCACGAGCGGTCCGGAGTGGCGATGTTCGCCACGCGCCTCGAGCAGGAGATCGTCGGGTACGTGCACCACCTCGCCCGCAGCGGCCTGGCGGCCGGGCTCTCGGGGGTTGCCCGCGACGAGGTGGCCCGCCGGTACGTCGAGGGGCGGGTGGTGGGGATCATGGGGCGGAAGACCCTGGCATCGGTGGTCGCCGGCCGCCAGCCGGGGCCGGAACAGCAGGTGATCAAATTGGCCTGGAGCCTCCTCCGGCAGCGATTCAGCGAGACGCGGTTTGACGTGGTGGGGCTGCCGGCAGCGGTCGGTCTCGATACGACGACGAGCGAGGCGTACCTGGGAGCCCGTTCGGCCACGATCGCGGCCGGCACCACCGAAGTGCTCAAGAACATCCTCGCCGAGAGGGTCCTCGGCCTGCCCCGTGAGGCGGCTCCCTGAGGCACGTCGGGCGAAGCACGTGGGTCTGACCATGACATCGTCTACCCCGGTACCCTTCGTGCACTCGTCGGACCCATCGATCGAGCCGACGAGTGCACGGAGCGAGACGTTGTGCGAAGGTGACGATGACGACAACGAACGGCTTGGTTGTCCCGGTGGGGCGCTGAAGGCACCGAGGGGCAGTGGCCCGAGGCAGTGACACCGAGGGGCAGTGGCCCGAGGCAGTGGCACCGAGGGGCAGTGGCCCGAGGCAGTGACACAGGAGGTCGGCAGTGGTGATCGAGTCCGGTGTTCCCGGTGCGGGAGCGCTCTCCCCCCCGATCCCGGGGATGCATCCGATGCACCAGTTCTACTGGGATGCGGTAAAGGAGCACCAGCTACGCCTTCTGCGCTGCCAGGGATGTGGGCACTTCGTCCACTACCCGCGACCGATCTGCCCCCGGTGCCGCTCGCTGGACCTCGCACCCGAAGCCATCTCGGGGCGGGGGACGCTCTACTCCTACACGGTGGTGATGCAGGCGGGCCACCCGTACTTCGTCGACAAGATCCCCTACGTGATCGGGGTCGTCGAGATAGACGAGGAGGCGGGTGTCCGTCTACCCGCGGGGATCGAGGGCGCCGAGGAGGACCTGCACTGTGGCGCTCCTGTCGAGGTGGTGTTCAGGGACGTGACCGATTCCCTGGTCCTTCCCTTCTTCCGCCCGCTCGCAGGGAGCGCACGGTGAAGGCGAACGAGCGCGTTGCCGCGGTGGGGGTGGGGTACTCGAAGACGGGGCGCCGGACGGGTCTCGGGTCCTGGCAGCTCGCCATTCAGGCTTGTACGGCGGCCATGGAGGACGCAGGCATGACGCCGGCCGACATCGACGGCGTCGCGTTGCTGTGGGGGGTGGCCGGGCCGGCCCCGGGCGGATTGGACGTCATCGATCCCATGGACCTCGGGTACACGCTGGGGATCACACCATTGAACTGGTACGTGGCGGCGAGCCCGTCCCCCGCCTACGTGGGGACGGCGGTGCAGGCGATCGCCGCCATCCGGTCGGGTTTCGCTCATACGGTGCTGACCGTCCGCATCATCAACCAGCGGACCAGCTCCACCGAGGTCATCCGTGAAGCAGGCGAGCGGGGTCCCGAGGTGGTCACGGGGGACCATGGCTACACCGCGCCGTACGGGTTTGACGTCGGAGGTCTGATCCCGTCGATCGCGGCACTCCCGGCACAGCGCCATATGGACGTCTTCGGGACGACCGAGGAGCAGTTCGGTGCCCACGTGGTCACCCAGCGCTATCACGCGTCACTGAACGAGGACGCCTTGTTCCGGGAGCCGATCACCGTCGACGACTACCTGGCGGCTCGCTACATCTCGAAGCCGGTGCGGCTCCTCGACTGCGACTACCCCGTCGACTCGGCTTCGGCCGTCATCTACACCGCAGGGGACCGCGCCCACGATTGGCGGAAGGAACCGGTGTGGGTGGAGGCGGCGGCGTACTCGTCGACGAAGTACTTCGATTTCGACAATATCGACCTGAACCAGAACTCGCCGTTCCATGCGGCCAAGGAGCTGTGGAGCCGGACGGATCTGAAGGTGGACGACGTCGACTTCGCCCAGCTGTACGACGGGTTCACCATCATCGTGTTTCAGTGGCTCGAAGCGCTCGGTTTCTGCAAGCTGGGTGAGGCCGGACCGTTCATCGAGGCGGGCAATACCCGTCTCGGGGGGAAGATCCCGACCAACACCGACGGTGGGGCCTGCAACGTGGGCCGCCGCCACGGGGCCAACTTCTGCATCGAGACGGTACGCCAACTGCGCGGCGAGTGTGGCGACCGCCAGGTCCCGAACGCCGAGGTCGGAGTATGGGCCAACGCCGTCGGGCCCTTCTCCGGTGTCGTGCTCATGACCGCCGATTAGCACTCGGCTCTCCGGTGTCGTGCCCATGACCGCCGAATCGGCGGGTCAAGGGGTGGAGCGACCGGCCCAGGCCAGCAGGTCCTCGACGGGCCAGGTGTTGACGACCCGTTCGGGGGTCGCACCGGCCTCGGCCGCCTTCGTGCAGCCCCGGGGAAGCCACTCGAGCTGCCCGGGCGCGTGGGCGTCGGTGTCCACCGCCAGGAGGCATCCGTGGTCGATCGCCAGCCGGAGCAGCTCCTGTGGAGGGTCCTGGCGCTCCGGACGGGAATTGATCTCCACCGCCGTGCCGGTCCTGGCGCACGCCGCGAAGACCGCCTCGGCGTCGAAGGTCGACGGTGGCCGGCCCCGGCCCACCAGGATCCGCCCGGTGCAGTGTCCGAGGATGTCGGTGTGCGGGCTCTCCACCGCGGCCAGCATCCGGGCCGTCATCGCCGCCGGTTCCATTCGGAGCTTGGAGTGCACACTGGCGACGACCAGGTCGAGCTCGGCGAGCAGGTCCTCGCGCTGGTCGAGCGAGCCGTTCTCGAGGATGTCCACTTCGATCCCGGTGAGGATCCGGAAGGGCGCCAGCTCCCGGTTCAGCAGGTGCACCTCGTGAAGCTGCCGGCGGAGCCGTTCGGGGTCGAGGCCGTGGGCCACGGTGAGCCTCGGGCTGTGATCGGTCAGGACGAGGTACCGGTGACCGATCCCGATCGCCGCCTCGGCCATCTCGCGGACCGTGCTCCCGCCGTCGGACCAGTCCGAGTGCGAGTGGCAGTCGCCGATGACCAGGTCCCGCAGCTCCCGGGCCTTGCCGGTCAGTGGCGGCGGCGCCTCTCCCTCGAGCCGTCGGAGGTACTCGGGGGTTCCGCCCTCCACTGCCTCGCGGACCACCTTGGCCGTCGAGTCGCCGATGCCGTCCACCCGCTGGAGGCGCCCGCTCTTCGCGAGCCGGGCCACCTCGTCGGGGGGCAGCCCGGCCACGGCTGCCGCCGCCCGCCGGAAGGCCCGGACCTTGTAGGTGTCGGCGCCGTCGCGCTCGAGGAGGTAGGCGATGCGGCGCAGCGCGGCCACCGGGTCCACGACGCTATGCCCGCCGGGCCCTGCTCGGGGCCACCCGCGGGGGCTCGTCGGGTTGTCTGGGGTACTCGGGCGGCCACGGCGCGTCGTGCAACCCGGCCTCGCGGTCACGCGCCGCCAGCTCGAGGAGCGGGTTCAGCGATTGGGGGTCGCCCGCCATCGACGCCCACGGATCGCCGCCGCGCTGCAGCCGTTCGGGCACGGTCCGGATGGTCAGCGCGTCGGGATCGACCGTGCCGACCTCCTCCCACGAGATCGGGGTGGAGACCTGACCGCCCGGGCGCGGCCGGGCGAACCAGGCGCCGAAAACCGTCCGGTGCGGGGCGTTCTGGTTGAAGTCGACGAACACCCTTTGGCCCCGTTCCTCCTTCCACCAGTTGGCGGTGATCAGGTCGGGATGCCGGCGCTCGAGCTCGCGGGCCAGCGCGACGGCGGCCGCCCGCACGTCGAAGCTGTCCCAGAGCGGACGGAGGCGCACGTACACGTGAAGACCCCGGTTCCCCGTGGTCTTCGGGTAGGACGCGATCCCGAGCTCGTCCAACAGGGCGCGGGCGTGCACGGCCGCCTTGCGGATCGCGTCGAACCCGATGCCGGGCTGGGGATCGAGATCGATCCGGAGCTCGTCGGCATGGGCCGGGTCGGACGCAGGGTAGGGCCACAGGTGCAGGCCGAGGCAGCCGAGGTTGACCGCCCAGGCGATGTGGGCGAGATCGACGACCACGAGCGCGTTGGAGGTCGTCCCGTTGGGCGTGGCCACCGTGGTGGTCTGCAGCCATTCCGGTGCGCCCTTGGGCACGCGCTTCTGGAAGAACGACTTGCCGGTGGCGCCGTCGGGGTACCGCTCGAGCATCGCCGGCCGCCCCTGGTCCGTGCGCAGCAGGGCATCACCGACCCGCTCGTAGTAGTCGATCAGGTCGGACTTGGTCGCCCCCAGGGCGGGGAAGTAGATCTTGTCGGGATGGGAGATCGTCACCTCCCGTCCCGACAGCTCCACGACCCGCACGTCCGAGGCCACCCTGGGACCCTATCCCCGACCGGCTCCGGACCGTCCCCCGACGGGCTCCGGACGCCGTCACCTGCACCCCCGAGGCCCCGGGCCACCCGCCGCGAGGCCCCGGGCCACCCGCCGCGAGGCCCCGGGCCCTGCGGTTTCTCCCCCGCAATTCGTTTCAGGGCTTGTGGTAGACCAGGCAACATGGACAATCGGAAGATCGGATCGCTCGAGGTCTCCGTGGTGGGCCTCGGCACCAACAATTTCGGTCTCGGGATGGACGAGGACGCGGTCGGGCCGGTGGTGGACGCCGCCATGGAGGCGGGCGTGAACTTCTTCGACACGGCCGATTCGTACGGCAAGAGCGAGGAGCGCCTGGGCCGGGCCCTCGGCCGGCGCCGCGAGGACGTGGTGGTGGCGACCAAGTTCGGGAGCCCGGTGGGCAAGGACCGTCCTGCGGGCGCGGCGCCCGACTACGTGCGCGAGGCGGCAGAGCGCAGCCTGCGCGAGCTCGGAACGGACCGGATCGACCTCTACCAGTTGCACAAGCCCGACCCGTCGACGCCGATCGCCGACACGCTCGCCGCGCTCGACGAGCTGGTGCGCGCCGGCAAGGTGCTCGAGATCGGCTGCTCGAACTTCTCCGCCGCGCAGTTGCGCGAGGCCGAGGCAGCGGTCGCCGACGGCGCGGTCCGCTTCGTGAGCGTGCAGAACCACTACAACCTGTTGAACCGGGATGACGAGACCGACGCTATCGCCGAGTGCGAGCGGTCGGGGGTCGCCTACCTGCCCTACTTCCCTCTGGCCAGCGGGTTGCTCACCGGGAAGTACACCCGCGGCGAGGCGCCGCCCGAGGGCACGCGGCTCGACCGATGGGGCCCCCGGGCGGGAGGCGTGCTCACCGACGCCAACTTCGACGTGGTCGACGCCCTGAGCGCCTGGGCCGAGGCGCGCGGGCACGGCATCCTCGACCTCGCGGTGGCGTGGCTGGCTGCCAAGCCGTTCGTGGCCTCGGTGATCGCCGGCGCCACCAAGCCGGAGCAGGTCGTGGCGAACGTCGCGGCCGCGGGCTGGCGCCTCAGCCCCGAAGAGGTCTCCGAGGTGGACGCGCTGGCCGCCGTCCCGGCGGCGGGCGCCAACTGACCGTCGGCGGGCGGGGCGACGTCATGTCACCGATGGCCAAGGTCCTCACCGTCTCGGAGTCGGTGCACGCCGGCACGCGCGAGGACCGCTCGGGTGCCGCACTGGCCGATTGCCTGCGGGACGCCGGGTTCGAGGTGGTGGAGCGATCCGTCGTCCCCGACGGCGTGGAGCCGGTGGCCGCTGCACTCCGGCGGCTCTGCGTGGGGTTCGCCGGGGTCGTCGTCTCCACCGGTGGCACCGGGTTCGCCCCGAACGACCTGACCCCGGAGGCGACGGAGCTGGTGCTCGACCGCCGGGCGCCGGCGCTGGCCACGGCCATGCAGCTGATCGACCCCAAGGGTCGTCTCTCGCGGGGCACGGCGGGCACGCTGGGCGACGCCCTCGTGCTCAACGTGCCGGGGTCCCCCGGGGGGGCTGTGCAGTGCCTGCAGGCGGTGCTCGACGTGGTGCCGCACGCCCTCGATCTCATGGCGGGGGGGCATCCGCACTGACGCCGGCAGGCGCGCCGGCTTCAGCCGGCCGGTGCCATCTCGGCGGCGTCGGTCAGCAACACGTCCACCCGGGCACCCACCCCTACCCCGTCGCCGTCGGGGACGATCGCCAGGCCGTTCGCGTTGGCCATCGCCCGCAGGAGGTGGGACTCCTGAAGCCCCGACGGGCGGACGTGCACCAGCCCGTCGGGACCGTAGCGGGCCACCACCCGGACGAGGTGCACCTTGCCGTCGGGCGAGCGGGAGATGGGCTCGTCCACCAGGGCCGGGACCCTCGGCCGTTCGAGCTGGCGGTGCCCCCCCATCTGGCGCAGCGCCGGGCGCACGAACATCTCGTAGCTGACCAGCGCCGACACGGGGTTGCCGGGCAGGCCGAACACCGGTGTCCCGTCCGCGGCCAGGGTGCCGAAAGCGAGCGGCCTGGCCGGTCGGATGGCGACCTGCATCCATCGCATCGTCCCGCCGCCCAGCTGGTCGAGCACCACTTTCACGTAGTCGACGTCGCCCACGCTGACCCCCCCGCTGGTCACCAGGGCGTCGCACCTGGCGGCGCCGTCGAGGATGGCCGCGGTGATCACCTCGGGATCGTCCCCGACGATCCCGAGGTCTTGGGTCTCGTAGCCGTCGCGGGACAGCCTCGCCAGCAGGGCGTGGCGGTTGGAGTCGCGGATCTTGCCGGGGGTGAGCGGCTCCGGTCCCTCCCTCAGCTCGTCGCCCGTGGACAGCACGCCGACCCGGGATCTCGGGTGGACGACGACCCGGTAGAGCCCGAGGCTGGCCAGGACCCCGAGGTGACCGGGAGTGAGGGCCTCGCCCACCGGGAAGACCAGGTCGCCCTGGGCGATGTCCTCGCCGGCACGTCGCACGGCCGTCCCCGCGGTCACCGGGCCTTCGATGAGCACGGTCTTCCCATCGTCCTCGTCGGTGGTCCGTTCCACCATGCACACGGCGTCGGCACCGGGAGGCAGCGGCGCGCCGGTCATGATCCGGACGGCCTGCCCGCGGCCGACCCGCATGGTGGGGGCGACCCCGGCGAGCAGGTGTCCGATCACCTCCAAGCGGGCCGGCGCGGGCGTGCTGTCCTCGGCGATGAGCGCGTACCCGTCCATTGACGAGGTGGCGAAGGGGGGTACCGCATGGGAGGCCACGATGGGAGTGGCCAGCACCAGGCCGAGAGCGTCCCTGATCTCGACCGGTCGCCCGGGCACCCGAGGGCACGCAGCGAGGACCACCCTCTGAGCTTCGTGGAGGGTTGTCATGGGACCGATCGTACCGGTCGAAGGGATTGCCCCCGGGCGGCCGGGATGATCAGGGAACGCTCCCGGACGCCCGGCCGGCTGCCCGGGCCGAGAGGGTCCGGTGCCAGGCCACGTAGTCGAGCTTGCCCGTTGCGCTCCGCCCGACCGAGCTCACCAGGAGGATGTTGCGGGGAGCCTTGTAGGAGGCCAGCCTCTCGCGGACGTGGGCCACCAGCGCCTCCTCGTCGAACTCCGCCCCGGGCTCGAGCTCGACCGCGGCGCCGACCGTTTCGCCGAGCCGGTCGTGGGGCACGCCCGCCACCACCGCGTCGCGCACCGCGGCGTGCTCCTTCAGGACCTCTTCGACCTCTTCGGGGTAGACCTTCTCCCCGCCGGTGTTGATGCAGTTGGACCCGCGGCCGAGGAGGGTGATCGTCCCGTCCGCCTCCACCAGGGCGAAGTCGCCCGGGATCGACCACCGCTCGCCGTCGATCACCCGGAACGTGCCGGCCGTCTTCGCCTCGTCCTTGTAGTAGCCGATGGACGTCGGCCCTCTCCGGGCGATGAGGCCCTGTTCGCCGGACCCCGGAAGCACCCACCGGCCGTCCGTGCTCAGCACCCTCGTGCCCTCCCCCAACGAGAACCGGGCCGTGGTCGTCGTCCGGCCCGAGCTCGCGATCGACGACGCGATCCCGATGGCCTCGGAGGAACCCAGCGAGTCGACGAGGAGGGCGCCCGGCAGATGCCGGACCAGACCCTCCTTCACCGAGGCCGACCACATGGCTCCCGAGGACGAGAGCACCTTCAGGCTCGAGAGGTCCCAACGTCCGGGCTCGGCGTCCATCAACTCCAACATCGGCTTCGCGATCGCGTCGCCCACGATCGCCACCGAATTGATGCGGCCGCGTTGGCAGGTGTCGAGCAGCTCCACCACGTCGAAGCTCCGGCCGGCGAGGACCGTCACGCTTCCCCCCGAGGCCAGCGCCTGAAAGGCGGTGAGCGATCCCAGGCCGTGCATGAGCGGGCACGCGACCAGATGGCGCGGACCGGGGCCCCCGAGCATCGATGCGACGGTCGCCCGGTCGGCATCCGGCGGGAAGCGGACCTTCGCCGTCCGGTTGCCGATCAGGAAGAGATCCTCGCTGCGCCACATCACCCCCTTGGGGGAGCCGGTCGTGCCACCGGTGTAGAGGAGGTAGAGGTCGTCGCCGCTCCTCTCCCACGGCAGGGCGAGCCGCCCGCCGCCGGTGGCCGCCGCGCGCTCGTAGGGGGTGGCCCAGGCCGGGCACCCACCGCTGCCGTCGTCGACCCACAACCAGGCGCGCACCCCGGGGACCCGATCGCGGAGGTCTTCGATCGTCCCGGAGAACGTGCCGTGGAAGACGACGGCGGACACGTCGGCGTTGTCCCACAGGTACACCAGCTCGGAGTCCCGGTAGCGGTAATTCGTGTTGACGGGGACGAAGGCCGCCTTCCACGAGGCGAACACCGACTCGAGGTACTCCGGGCAGTTGTAGAGGTACTGGGCCACCTTGTCCTGGTGGCCCAGTCCGGCCCCGACGAGCCACCGGGCGACGCCGTCCGCCCGGGCGTCGGTCTCGGCCCACGACACCGACCGCTCACCCTGCACGAAGGCAGGAGCACCGGGGAGCGTCTCGGCGACCACCTCCCACAGATCGGCCATGTTCCACCCGCCGGTCGACGTCATCGCACCTCCTTCAGGGCTCCGGACTGTACCGTCGCCACGCGGCCGAGGATGTCGGTGGTCGTGAGGACGTCGAGAAGTTCTGGTTCGTCCGTCGTCGCCAGGGTGCGGCGGGCATCGTCGGGTGCCGCGAACACGTAGGCCCGCTCCGGGCGGCCGTCGCGGTCGTGCATCACGGTCCACGTCTCCACCCGTGCCGTCCCGTCGTAGCGGGGGGCGGCGGTTCGGGTGGTGACGGTCGCCGCAAGGTCCTCCCTGACCGATCGCACCCTCGCCGCCGGGTCGACCGGACCGGTGACCGGGCGGCACGAGTAGACGGCCACGGCATGCTTGGTGAGCAGGCCCCCGTTCGCCGTGCACAGCCCGAACGCGTCAGGGTCTTCCCTCAGCAGGCCGAGCATCGTGGCGATCGAATGGCTCACGTAGTTGTTCCACGGGCCGCCGGCGAAGGTCAGCCCGCCGGTCACCGTGAGCCGGCGTTCGAGCGGCAGCCCGAGGGCGGCCGCCGCGACCTGCACCGCCGAGGGGAAGCACGAGTACAGGTCGACGTGGGCGACCTCGCCGACGCCGATACCCGCCAGCTCGAGCGCGGTGGCCCCGGCCAGGGTGATCGCCGGCGATCCGCCCAGGTCCTGGCGTTCGGAGAGGTACGTGGTGTCCTCGCCCTCCGCGGCGCCGTGCAGGAAGACCCACCGGTCGCGGGGCACGCCGAGATCGCGGGCGGTGCCTGCGGCACACAGGAGCAGGGCGGCCCCCTGGTCGACGCTGCTGTTGGAGTTCATGAGCTTCGGGTACGGGAAGCCGATCATCCGATTGGCCGGCCCCGGCGTCCGGATCTCCTCGGGTGAGCAGTACCTGGGCACCGCCGCGTAGGGGTTGGACACCGCCACCCGACTGAAGCGCGACCACAGGTCGGACGCGGTGGCGACCTGGCCGGCGAGCGAGCGCCCGGTGTGGGACCGCAACGCCTGTTCGAACATGGGGTAGGCCTGCACGGGGTCGGTCAGGCCGAGGGCCGACTCACCGGGGCTGGTCATCCGCAGCGGCTCGCCGAAGGTCTCCGACGGCCCGGTGCCGTCCGGCTGCACCGACCACGGGGGGCGTTCACCGCGCCTCCGGTAGGCGTTGCGGGTCCGCCACGACTCCGCGCCACCGACGAGGACGACGCCGGCCAGCCCCGAGACGATGTCTCGGGCCGCCCGGTCGACGAGCGCCTGGGGCATCTGGCCGCCCTCGGTCGTCAGGACCGTGTGCCCGACCGGAACGCCCAGCCGCTCCGCTACCAGGGCCCCGGGATCCGGATACCGGCGGGACAGCATGTTCACGACCCGCACCGAAGCGATCGCCTGCAAAACCCGCGGTGCCCCGCAGTCGTCCACCGCCCGGCGAGCCGCCTCCGCCAGGAGATCGACCGGCTCGGGGGCGTCCCCGTCCCGATGGTGCACCTGGCCGGCCCCGATCAGCACCGGGGTCCGCGGATCGACCCCGTTCAGCGACCCTGCCACCGCGGCGGCCGCTTCTCGACGAAGGCCCGCGGGCCTTCCCGATAGTCCTCGGTGGCCGACAGCTCCCGCATCGCCCGGCGACCTTCGGCGAAGGTCTCGTCGAAGGTCTGGTCGGCGCGCGCCCGCAGGATCCGAAGCGTCGCGCGGACGGCGAGCGGGGCGTTGGCGTTGATCCGGTCGGCCAGGGCCAGGGCGGCTTCGACCGCCCGGCCGGTGGGGCAGAGCTCGGCGACCATCCCCAGCGCGTGGGCCTGCTCCCCGTCCATCGAATCCCCCGTGAGCATCAACCTGGCCGCCACCTGGGGAGGGAGGACGCGGGGAAGCCGGGCCAGGCCCCCGGCGGCGGCGACCAACGAGCGCTTGACCTCTGGCAGGCCGAAGCGCGCCGCCGGCGAGGCGACGATCAGGTCGCAGGCCAGTGCGATCTCGCAACCCCCGGCCAGCGCCGGTCCGTCCACCGCGGCGATGAGGGGTTTCGTCCGCTCCCGCGTGACGATGCCGGCGAAGTTGCCGCGCTCGGTGAACATGTACTTGTCGTCGCCGGAGGCGAAGAGCTTCAGGTCGGCGCCGGCCGAGAAGCTCGAACCGGCACCGGTCAGGACACCGGACCAGAGCTCGTCGTCGGCTTCGAGCCGGTCGATGGCCGACTCGAGCCCCTCGGCCACCTCGCGATCGACCGCGTTGCGGGCCTCCGGGCGGTTGATGGTCAGCAGGGCGGTGCGCCCGTGCACGGCGAATTCGATCATCGGGTTCCTCCATCCGACCGGCACTCGGCACCGACCGGCTTCCAACGGGCTTGCGACGATCGTGGGATCGAGCCCCTGCCCGGACGATGTTACCGATCGCCCGGACGGGGGTCCGTCGAGCCGCCTTCTGCTAAGCACGGTGGAGTGCACGATGGGGGCAAGGTCACCAAGATCGAAGAGATCGCCGACGACGAGCCGGGGATGTTCCAGCGTGGCCATCCCGCCGCCGACTTCCTCCGTTCGTGGGACTGGCCGGTGTTGGAGCAGACCCCCGGGCACCTGCGGGTGCGGGCTTCGCTGTCCGACCGGGCGAAGAACCGCCGGGACCAGCTCTTCGGCGGCTTCACCGCCACGTACGTCGACCTGGTCGCCACTGCCACCCTCCGCCTCAGCCTCGCCGGCGACGCGCGGGTGTGGCTGGCGACGACCGGCATGCGACTCGAGTACCTGGCTCCGGTCGTCGGCCCGACCTTCGTCATCGACAGCCGGATCGTCACGACGCGGGGTCGCACCAGCGTCGTCGACACCCGGTTCCTCGACGACGACGGCGAGGTGACGGTGCACGCGGTGACGTCGCTCAGGATCCTGCCCGTCGCCTGACCGGGTCGACCCGGGTCGTGTACTTGCGCCCCGCGCTCGCCGAGGCGCTCAGGCGAACAGCTCCACGACCGCGTCGGCGGCGAGGCACCCGCTCCCGAGCGGTCCGACGAACACCGGGTTCAGGTCGAGACTGGCCACAGGGGTCCGGGGATCGAGCAGGAGCCGTCCGACGGCGATCACCGCCGCCACGAACGAGGGCACGTCGGCGGGTGGCGCACCTCGGACGCCGGAGAGGCGGGGTGCGGCGCGCAGGCGGGACAGGGCTTCGTGCACCTCGTCCCCGTCGAACGGGGGGAGGAGCGCCTGCACGTCGGCGGCGATCTCCACCTCGATCCCCCCGGCCCCGACCAGCACGACGGGCCCGAACACCGGGTCCATCTTGGCGCCGATGAGCAGCTCGACGCCCCGAGCCATGCGGGCGACCAGCAGGCCGGGCGCCTCGGGATCGATGTCGTGGAGCACGGGCAGGATCTCGGCCGCCGCCGCCCTGAGACCGTCCTCGGTCGTGAGGTCCAACCGGACGAGCCCGCGTTCGGTCTTGTGGGGCGCAAGGGCGGTGCAGCCCTTCAGCGCGACCGGGGCTCCCAGCTCGGCCAGCGCCGCGACCGCCCCGTCGGCGTCGCGGCAGAGCCGGTGGGCGACCACGGGCACCCCGGCGGAGGCGACCAGGCCGAGCCCGGCGGCCTCGTCGAGCAGCTCGCCGTGAATGCCCTCGACCGGGGGCACGGCCACAGGGCGCCGGCGGCGAGCGGCGGCGACCAGCTCGCCGGAGCCGACGTACTGGGCGAGGGCGTCGACCGCCGACGCCTCGGTGGCGAACGCCGGCACGCCGGCGCCGTCGAAGATCGCGGCGACCTCGGGTTGGCAGGTGGCGGCGACGACCGGCTTGCCGCTCCGCCGGGCGAGCTCCCCCGAATCGAGAGCCATCTGCTCCACCGAGTAGCCCTTTCCCACCGCCTGCAGGGCGATCAGCACGGCATCGACGGAGGGGTCGGCGCCGGCCAGGGGCAGGATTTCGGAGAAGATGCCGCCGTTCCCGATGAGGGCGGCGGTCAGGTCGATGGGATTGGTGGTCGTGGCGAAGCCCGGGAGGGCGCGGTCGAGCGCCGACCTGGTGGCCGCTGCGAGCTCGCTCATGGGCAGCCCGTGGTCCGAGGCGGCATCGGCGGCCTGCACGCAGGACGCGCCCGAGTTGCTGATGACCACGGTGCGCCTGCCGCGGGTCCTGCTCGGGCCGAGGTGGAGCGCGGCCGCCCGGACCAGGTCCTCGCAATCGCGGGCTCGCCAGATCCCGTGCTTCTGCAAGAAGGCGTCCACCAGCCGGTCCTCGTTGGCCAGGGCACCGGTATGGGACCGGGCGGCCGTCTGGCCCGCCGACGTGCGCCCCGCCTTGAGCGCCACCACCGGAAGGCCGCGGTCGCGGGCCACCCCGGCGAGCTCCGCCAGCGACCCTGTGTCGCTGATCGTCTCGAGGTAGAGCAGCAGCAGCGCCACGCCGGGGTCCCTCGCCACCTCCACGGCGAGCTCGCCGACCGTCACGTCGGCGTCGTTCCCCGTCCCGTACACGCCGCGGACACCGATGCCGCGCTCGCGCAGGAGCACGTAGGGGACGATGCTCATCGAACCCGACTGGCTGACCACGGCCACCGGTCCGGCGAGAGGCGGCTGCTCGCGCAGGACCGTCGAGAAGGTCAGCATGGCGCCGGTGGCGATGTTGGCCGCGCCGTAGCAGTTGGGCCCCAGCATCCGCATGCCCGCGACCCGGGCCGCGGCGACCATGCGCTCCTGCGCCGCCCGCCCCTCCTCGGAGACCTCTGCGAACCCCGAGGCGATGACGATGGCCACCTTCACCCCGGCCGCGGCACAGGACCGGACGGCGTCCTCGGCGGCGCTCCCGCCCACGGCGACGACGGCCACCTCGGGGACCTCGGGCAGCGACGACACGTCCGGGTAACTGCGGAGACCCTGTACCTCGGTGCGGTTCGGGTTGATCGGGTACACCCGGCCGGCGAAGCGGTGCCGGCTCAGCAGGAAGAGCGGCCGGCCCCCGATGCGGTCGGGATCGTCGGATGCCCCGATGACGGCGACCGAGGCCGGGTCGAGCACCACCCCGAGCGTGCTCACGCAGTTTGGCCCGGCAATGGTCGGACGGCGTCCACCAGCCCCCATTGGAGGGCGTCCCGGGCGGTGATCTCCGAGGCCGACAGCGCCATGTAGGCGGTGCGGTGACGGCCGATCCGGGCGAGGATGCTGGCGGTGCCGCCCGCGCCGGGTACGAGGCCCATCGGCACCTCCGGCAGCCGGAAGGTCGTGCCGGGCGCGGCGACGACGAGGGGGCAGAACGCCGGGAGCTCGATCCCGGCGCCCACGCAGCTGCCGTGCACCCATGCGGTGGCCCCGACGGCCTGCAACAGCAGCCCGGGGAGCCGGCTGGTCCTCACGCGGTGGGCGGTGACCGGGTCCGCCGCCGTGCCGAACTGGCTGAGGTCGCCGCCGCTGCAGAACGACGGCCCACGGCCGAGGAGCCGGACCGGCGGGCACGAGGGCAGCGCGGCCAGGGATCGCAGGATGTCCACCAGCCGGTCACGGGTCGCCGAGTCGTACGCGTTCCGGACGTGGGGTCGGTTGAGGGCGATCGTCACGACCTCCCCGTCGTTGCCGACCTCCACCGGCTCGTCCACGGGCCGGTACGTCATCGGGGGCCGTTGGGCCAGCCACGACGAGAATTCCGGGCCGGCCAGGAGCATCGAGTAGGCCAGTGACTCGCCCATGGTCGCCTCGGCGGTCGAGAGGTGCTCGTTGAGCCGGAGCAACTGGGCCATCACGCAGGCGGCCATCGGCGCCCGGCGGCACGTCAGGGCGATGGAGGCCAGCGCGGCGTCGAGGTCCGCGACGCCGGTCCAGCCCGGTGCCGCCGGACCGCGGCAGAGCAGGGCGTCGAAGATCCCGGTCGGCACCTCCGGCCGGGCCCGCTCGGAGACCCCGACGACGATCCG